>JAJYDX010000010.1 GCA_021777135.1 bacterium
AAAAATCCGGAACCTTGCAGTCCCTTAAAGAAATGGGCGATTTTGTAGCCGGTTTCAGCAAAGGAACCACGGACGCTATGGTAGAACGCATGGCTGGTACCGCCGAGAAACTGGCGGAACTAACGGATGTCCTAAGCGCGGATAATATGGCAGGCTTAATTAAAAAAGCACAGCATTTATCGGAATCTCTCGAGTCGTCTTTGGATAAAATCTCCGAACTGGAAAAATCCGGAACCTTGCAGTCCCTTAAAGAAATGGGCGATTTTGTAGCCGGTTTCAGCAAAGGAACCACGGACGCTATGGTAGAACGCATGGCTGGTACCGCCGAGAAACTGGCGGAACTAACGGAACTGACGCTTAACTATAACTTGAAACCCTTGCTCGATACTGGCGAAGCCTTTATTAATAGCGGGACCCTGAACGACTTAGTAGAACTTTCAAACGGCGTTGCCGCAGCCAGAAGGATGATGACCGACGGGCTTATGGAAAGGGCGGTCGGAACAGGATTGGAATTAGTCGAAGCTCTTTTGACACAGATTGATATTAAAGAATTAATAAACGTTATCGACTGTTCTACTCATGAAACGCTTACGGAGTCTTCAGATCCTAAATATCATAAAGGCGGAGTCCTGTCGCTGGTTTCAATGACTAAGGATCCAGATGTTATGAACGGGCTCAAATTTATGATGATTTTAGCTAAAAATCTTGCTAAAAATTTAAAATTAAACGAACAGGATATATTCGTCCGTTCCGGTAGAACCGGTAAAACCGAATGTTATTAAAAAATAGCGCGGTTTAGTCACGGAAATAACTTGTTTTTGTCCCGCAGTTATCGTAAATAAATTTTTATGACGATTGCGGGATTTTTTTGTTTAAAATTATTTATAAAAAATGTTATTATTAAAAAGTTTGATATTTAATATCAATATTTTAGTAAAAATAATTCCAAAGGGGGAGTTATAAAAATGGAAACAAATGTTGCCGCGTTTAGCGCGGGTAATATTGCGTGGGTTTTAACTTCGGCTGCGCTAGTGTTAATGATGACACCTGCATTAGGTTTTTTCTATGGGGGGATGGTAAGGAAGAAAAATGTGTTAAATACCTTGTCCCTTAGTTTCGTAACTATTGCCACAGTCAGCTTTGTATGGATTTTATGGGGTTATTCGCTGTCTTTCGGACCTGATGCCTTAGGCGGATTTATTGGAAATCTTAAATATTTAGGGCTTTCCGGCATGGGTGTAAGCCAACATTCAAGATATGCGGAATCTTTACCTTCGTATGTTTTTGTAGTTTTCCAGCTTATGTTCGCGATAATAACAGTAGCGTTAATAAGCGGTTCGCTTGTAGAAAGAGTAAAATTTTCTTCGTGGGTAGTATTTACGGCTATATGGCTTACAGTAGTTTATGCCCCAATAGCTCAGTGGGTATGGGGAATAGGCGGTATCTTTCAAAAAATGGGCGTTCTTGATTTTGCCGGCGGAACAGTAGTCCATATAAGCGCTGGATTTGCTGGACTTGCCGGTGCTTTAGTTTTAGGAAAAAGAAAAGGATATATGAAGGAAAATATAGTTCAGCCTAATCAGTTGGGATATACGATATTGGGAGCCGGACTTTTATGGTTTGGATGGTTCGGATTTAACGGCGGCAGCGCGCTTGCGGCAAATTCTATTGCCGCGTCGGCATTTTTAGTTACGAACACCGCTGCTGCATCCGCGGCTGTAAGCTGGATGATTGCGGAATGGATAAGGAACGGAAAGCCTACAAGCCTTGGTATAGTATCAGGTGCCATCGCTGGTCTTGCCACGATTACTCCCGCTTCCGGTTACGTAACTCCCGGCGCCGCAATAATAATTGGATTTGTAGCAGGTATTATATGCTTTTCAATGGTCGTCTTCATAAAGCCTAAGTTAGGTTACGACGACGCGCTGGATGTTTTTAGCGTTCACGGCGTGGGAAGCGTCTGGGGCGTTTTTGCGACAGGTTTATTTGCCGATCCTTTAGTTAATAAAGCCGGAGAAGGCTTGCTTTATGGCAATCCCAAACAGGTCTGGATTCAGGTGCTTACTATTATCGCCGTCGCCGCGTATTCATTTGTAATGAGTTTTATTATATTTAAGATACTTGATTTAGCAATGGGTCTTAGGGTAGATAAAGATTCGGAAACCATGGGACTGGATATAACACAGCACGAAGAAACAGGATATAATCTATAAATAACTGCATTAGAGGGCGATAAGTAAAGCGTATGAAGAGGATAGCAGTCTTGCTTGCGGAAAAAGAAGGATATTCCGAAGGTTTGCGAATGGCCGCAGGATTAAGCCTTTTAGACGATAAGGTAGATGTTTATCTTTTAAACGGTGATTTTGCCCAAGCTGATTTGACGGCCATAGAAAATCATCTCAGCATGATGAGAACCGTCGGAATAGGACTGTATTCCAATTTTGAAAAAGAAGGTTTTGATTTTATAAGCACATCAGATTTAGGAAAAGATTTATTGAAGTATGAGTATGTATTTTCGTACAGATGAAAATTTTATATTTAATGAAAGAAAAATATGACGACGATTTTTTAAAATCGTTTAAATATATAATCGATGCCCAAATTGCAGAAGGCATCGAAGTCCTGACGATAAACCTTTACGATGGTGAAAATATCGATTATACTTCGTTGACCGATAAGATTTTTTCATATGACCGCGTAGTATGCGTGTAGTATGTGTAGTATACGTTTAGTAAAATAAATTAGTCGGAGGTTAAATTTTTATGGATTATGGAATGGGAAATAGGCTTTCCAGAATTATTAAGCCAAAAGACGGCAAAACTGTTATGTTGGCCGTTGACCACGGGTATTTTATGGGACCGACCGGTGGACTTGAAAATATAGGCAAGTCCGTTACCCCGCTTTTAAGGTATGCCGATTCTTTAATGCTTACCCGCGGTATTTTAAGAAGCCATATTGACCCTAAAATCGATATTCCAATAGTTTTACGCGCAAGCGGCGGAACGAGCATTCTTAAAGACGACCTGTCGGACGAGGATATCGCAGTTTCTATGGAAGACGCCGTAAGGTTAAATGTAAGCGCGGTAGCTTTGTCTATTTTTATCGGTTCTAAAAATGAAAAACAGGGTATAATAAATCTGTCAAAATTAGTGGATAAAGGTTATAAATACGGTATTCCAGTTCTTGCCGTTACCGCGGTTGGAAGGGAAATGACCAGAGACGCCCGTTATTTATCTTTGTCCGTTAGGATTGCGGCAGAAACTGGGGCGTCAATAGTTAAAACATACTATTGCGAAGATTTCGAAAAGGTTGTGGAAACATGCCCCGTACCGGTTGTGGTTGCCGGAGGTAAAAAAACTTCGGAGGCAGAAGCCATCAAACTTGCGTATGACGCTGTTAAACATGGAGCATCCGGCGTTGATATGGGCAGAAATATATTTCAATCCGAAAAACCAATAAATATGATTAAAGCGGTGAAAGCGGTAGTCCACAAAGGAATTTCGCCGGAAGAGGCTTATAACTCTATATATAATATATGAAATATAATTCGTGAATAATTTAAAAAGCGAAAAAAGTTCTTATTTAAAATCTGCTGTCCACCAGCCCGTAGACTGGTATCCATGGTGCGCAGAGGCTTTCGAAAAAGCAAAAGAAAAAGATATGCCGGTTCTCCTTGATATTGGAGCCGTATGGTGCCACTGGTGCCATGTAATGGACGGGGAATCTTACGAAGATGAGGAAACCGCGGCAATAATAAACGGAAATTATATAGCCGTAAAGGTAGATAAAGACGAAAGACCGGACATTGACTCCAGATATCAGAAAGCCGTCAGCGCTTTTTCCGGAACAGGAGGCTGGCCTTTAACCGCTTTTTTAACATACGAAGGATATCTTTTTTACGGAGGCACTTATTTTCCTAAAGAATCAAATTATGGACTTCCCGCATATAAGTCTGTTTTGTCTGAAATAGCTAAATATTATCGTGAAAATAAAGAATCTGTTTTTATCCAAAGTCTCGATTTCTATAAAAGAATTTCTGAAGACCATAATAAATCCCCTATCTTTAATATAAATATTAAAAGAATAAACGACGCGATAAAAAAAGACAACTCTTTAAATACCGATTACGTAAAGCGCTTTGTAAACGAAGGGGCATTTGAATTCAAACTTCATTTTGACGAAATTAACGGAGGACTGGATGAATCTCCGAAGTTTTTTTATTTTTCCGCATTAGAACTTCTTGCATGGGATTATATAGCAAACAATGACAAGGATTCGCTAAACAAGGGGTTCTTTACCTTAAAAAAAATGGCTGCCGGAGGGGTATTTGACCATGTAGGAGGCGGTTTTCACAGATATTCTACCGATAAAAAATGGATAATTCCGCATTTTGAAAAACTTGCCGAAATCAACGCTCAGGCTTTAAGAGTTTATTCATACTATTACAGATTGACCGGCAATAAGATTATGCTGAATGTTATAAACAAAACTCTAGATTTTATATATGGCGAACTATACGACGGGTTTAACGGCGGTTTTTATACAAGCGTAGATGCCGATACCGGTTATAACGACGATGGAAGGTTCTTCACGTGGACTTATGAAGAATTTAAGGAAATTTTTAATACCAAGGAAGAGTTCAAAGCTGCCGTAGAATTGTTTAATATAAACAAAGAAGGAATAATGCGCCGTTCTGAAACGGAAAATCCTTCCGATGGCAGCTTTGCAGGAAAAAATTTAAATTTTGACGGCATTACCAATGTATTATACGTTGAAAACAATGAAAACGCCTTAGGCGGTAAATTATATGACGGCATCATATCAAAGCTAAAATCTTTCAGGGAAAAAAGAAAAAAACCTTTTACCGACAAAATAAAATATTCATCAGTCAACGGAAGTCTTATTTATTCTGTTACCGAGTTAAGTAAAATTTTCAGCCCTTTCGATGCTAACCGGCATAAGCTAAATGCAATTGCCGAAAAATCGATTAAAATTTTTATTGATGTTTTTGATAAAAACGGAGACGTCGGAAGATTTACCGTAGAACAGGGAGGTTCCGTCTTAGAGGATAACGCGTATATTATTCTGGCGCTTATAGGACTGTTTGAAACAACGTCTAAGCCTTTATATTTTATTTATGCTAAAAAAATAGCCGAGTATGTTATTAAAAATTTTTATGACAGCGGGACAGGCGGTTTTTTCGATATAATTCACACTACGAGGAGTTCAAAAATCGGTTTTTTAAGCCATAAGGAAAAAAATATAACTGATTATGGAGGATATTCGCAAAATTCTTCTATATTGACGGCTATGTCTAAATTGTATGCGCTTACAGGCGAAGCCCAGTTTAAAAACGTAATACTGAAATCTTTCGAATATTTTATAAACGAGGCAAATATGCTAAAGCATAATGCGTCCGGTTACTTAATAAGTCTGATTAATTACGCGTTTGGCGCTAATATTAATATTATAACAGGCAGATACGGAGATAAAGCGGTTGGAGATTTTTTCGATGCGGCTTATAAATTAAACGACACCGGTAAACTAAAGTCAAATTTCAATTCTTATAATATTTTTGTAGATATAAATAATAAAGAGCTGACTGATAGCTATTCATCTTTTGAAAGTTTTGGAAAAGGAGACGCTTTAATTCTTGAAGAAATTAGAAAAGCGTTGACGGAATTCGGCAGGGTAAAAAAGCCTTTAGTTTTTCAATGCGGTAATAAATCATGCACGGTAAAAATTTTATAAGTTGAAAAATTAAATAAAAAAAATAAAATTATGCCGATAATTCTTGACATAAATTAATATGTTGTAGTAATATACTTTACTATTGGTATGCAGGCAATCGGCATACAAGGTATATATACAGTTTAACGGTTTAAAAACGGGGGAACCTGCATGAAAAGAGTATTGGTTTTACCGATATTTTTTACAATACTTTTTGTTTTAATTACAAATGCTTATTCTTACGTTAAACTTGTCGTGGTTCGTCCGGGAGCAACACTAGGTCAGATTGCAGGCGCGCATAATACCACGGTAGCGTCTATAATGTCTTTAAACGGTCTTCATAACTATGTCATATATCCTGGCGAAAAACTAAAAGTTCCTTCCGCAGGAGGCTCATATCGTCCGTATCATCCGGCTCCGTCATTCGGTCATTACACTGTTCAGTTCGGAGACACCCTTTCTTTGATTGCGCAGAAATATGGAACGTCAATCGCTGAACTAAGAAAGTTAAACCACCTATATTCTAACGTCATAAGGCAGGGGGCTGTTCTTACCGTGCCGCTTCAAAATAACGGAAACGGCGCAGGAGCTTCGCAGGCCGTCGCATATATAACCGTTCGTCCGGGAGCAACACTAGGTCAGATTGCAGGCGCGCATAATACCACGGTAGCGTCTATAATGTCTTTAAACGGTCTTCATAACTATGTCATATATCCTGGCGAAAAACTAAAAGTTCCTTCCGCAGGAGGCTCATATCGTCCGTATCATCCGGCTCCGTCATTCGGTCATTACACTGTTCAGTTCGGAGACACCCTTTCTTTGATTGCGCAGAAATATGGAACGTCAATCGCTGAACTAAGAAAGTTAAACCACCTATATTCTAACGTCATAAGGCAGGGGGCTGTTCTTACCGTGCCGGAAAGCTATAATACATACAAAACATATAAAACGGCTCAAAACAATATCAATGCCGCAGAAAAAAATTATAATTACTATGGCAATAATAATTATAATACTCCTAAAGAAACGACTTTTACGATTTTAAATAAAAATAATTGCAAAGTTGAAAATAATACCCATAGGAGCATTGCATCGGGCAATTTAGGAAAATTCAGCATTGGAAAAAAAATAGTAAATGTTGCATACAGATATAAAGGAGTTCCTTATGTATGGGGAGGAACAAACGACAATGGAATGGATTGTTCCGGTTTAATCCAACATGTTTTTTTAAAACTAGGTATACATCTTCCAAGGACGGCGGCTGAGCAGGCCAGGCTTGGCACGTATGTTCCTAAAGATGAGCTTAAACCCGGGGATTTACTTTTTTTTAGAACATACGCTTCATACATTTCGCATGTCGGAATATATATCGGTCACGGAAAATTTATACAGGAAAATTACGATGCGGGCAAGGTAACTATTAACAGCCTTAACGACGAATATTTTGAAAGAACATACGCTTTTGCTAAATCCGTTAGATAAATCAATCCTTTATTTTAATAATTATATAACTAAACAGGAGACCGTAAGGATAAAATATGCTTAATTTTAATAACTGGTATGCGCCTACGCCCGTCGTTTTCTTTGGAAATATTCCCGTACACTGGTACGGAATATTAATAGGAATAGGTTTTGTAGTGGGTATCGCAATTGCTTATTTTAGGGCAAAATCATGGGGTGAAGACCCTGAAAATATTATAAATATAATGGTTTTTGCCATACCGGTTTCTATTGTCTTCGCCCGACTTTATTATGTAGTATTCGCATGGGGATATTACGCAAATAATCTCCCAAGCGTTTTTTATATATGGCAGGGAGGATTAGCTATATACGGCGGCGAAATAGGAGGTCTTTTAACCCTTTACATTTATACTCGCGTAAAAAAACTTAATATTTGGCTTTATATTGATATGCTTGCCCCCAGTCTTCTTCTTGGTCAGGCAATTGGCAGATGGGGAAATTTCATAGACCAGCAGGCTTTCGGTTATCCGGTTAAATGGGGATTGCCTATCGCGGAAGGATTGCGTCCGGTTAATGCCTATACGCCCAAACATCTTATATTTGGTTTATGGGGGTATCCTTTCCAATCGGCGCGTCCGGAAAATCTTACTATGTATTCTCATTTCGAGCCTTCTTTCTTTTTTGAATCGATGCCGGACTTTTTAGGTTTTATATTTTTAATATGGCTTTCCAGAAAAAAACCGAAAGTTGCCGGAAAAATCCTTATAGGATATTTAATATGGTACGGAATTACCAGATTTTTTACGGAAGGTACCAGAATAGACAGCTTATGGTTAGGAAACAGCATCAGAATTTCTCAGGTTTTAAGTATGTTTGCTGTTATTATTTCTATAGGGGTTTTGATTTACAGGCACTACAGGTTTAAAGAAACAGTGCTAAGATAGAGATAATATAATAAAAATGCGAAGCACACCCCCCTCCTTTATATTTATTTTTGACCTGTTTTTAATATTTGCATTATTAACAATCGCTGTTAATAGCTTTGCCGGCGGACCCGACGGTACATCAAATAATTTTATTAATCAAAATCCTTTTGCCTTTAGTATGCACAAACCTAACACATTTGTTAGTTTTGACGCAATACAATATTCTGGTTTTAATCAGGTTTATAACAACGACGGTCAATTGGTTTCCAAGCCTGCGCAGGAGCAGTTTTTGTTCATTCCTGCTTTTGTCTGGACATATAGGTTCTTAAGAAAAGTAAATTTCTTTGAAGTCGCGTTTCCCTTCGGTAAACAATCGATGCAGAATGCTATTTCCCAGACGCTTAATAACGGCAAAACAAATATTATGTATACTAACGGTTATCAGCTTACGAATAGCGGTATGGGAAATCCGGTAATTTTTTACGGAATAGAGGCATGGCACCAAAATATTGGCAGATTTAGATATAATTTTATGCCGATGCTTGTAGCGGTTATACCTGAAAACTGGAATTCCAGTTCGGTAAATAATATAGGAAGCGATGAGTTTAATTTTGAATTTGCGCTCACAGGAGGCTTAGGTTATAAGTTTAATAAAAAATTTGGAGTTGCTCTTGATTACGCTATAAGCGAAAGCGATAATCTGGGACATAACTCGATAAACTATGCCGAGGCTACCCTTGCCGCGCCGTCGGTACAGGATGCCGGCCTTACCGGGTCGCCAACAGGCGGAGGAAGTTACACTAATCCCGGAAATAATTTTATATTAAGTACGTATTTACGATTTATTTTTTTTAAAAAATTAGAAGTCTTTAATGAAACGGTATTCGAAAATCAGAGCGCAAATTACGGATGGTTTAATACAAATCCATTAGGAATGGCTTCGGTTTCGTTGAAATACGGCTATTTAAACAGCGGATATGAAACGTTTATGACAGGGTTTGGCGTTTCTTATAATTTTGGCAGCGCCATATACGACATAAGGATGCTTAAAACTTTACATGCAAAAAACGGACCTAATTTAACATCAGAACTATTATCGGTAACGATACCTTTTAATTTTTAAAATTTTAGTTTTATTTCTTTACATCTTAACCCTTACCATTACTCCGTTAACTTTTTCTGCCGGGAGTTTATAAAAACGGACGAATGAAGGAGACAGCTTTTTAATTAAGGCAAATATCCTCCAGAATATATTATTGCTGACTATTTCTTCAAATCCGTAGAATATGACCGTTTCGTCTATATTATATTTCCTTAATACTGCTTCTATGTCGACTACCTCTGAGTATCCTGCCCTGATTGAAAACTGGCTGAGCCCGGGGGCTACGTCGTTTTTAAACAGGCTGTCTGTTCCATATGGTTTTTCTGTTCTTTCTATCGAAACGAATATATTTTTTTCGTAAATGATATTGTTATTAAACATCGTTTTAATTATATAAGGAGATACCTTATCGGAAAGACTCGCAAAAAAAAGCGACGTTCCTGAAAGTTTGGAGAAATTTTTATAACGGTATTCGTATTCTTTTAAAAATATATTAAAATCTGTCATTTTATATATGCCGTGAAGCCTCTTCTGTCCCTTTGTATATATCATTATAACGGCAAAAGGAATCGTCGCTATAATTAACGCAAAATAGCCGCCCTGTAAAGTCTTGTAAAGCAGGTTGGATGTTAAAAACATTATATCGGCAAACGTCGTTATCAGCGAAACAAACAGCATGAAATATCTTCTCTTATGAAAGAAATGGATATTTATTAAAATTCCGGTAAAAGTCATAGTTCCGCTTACGGCAAGACCGTAAGCCATTGCAAGATTGTTAGATGTCTTGAATATTAATATTGCCGCTAAAACGCTTAAAAATAAAAACCAGTTAGCAAAACTTATATATATCTGTGATTGAATTTCGCTAGATTTGTAGCTTATTTTTAAAAGGGGCATAATCCTGTTGTTTATAAGCTGGTAAACTATGGAAAATATGCCGCTTATAACTGCCTGAGACGCTATAACGGTTGCGGCAATACTTAAAATTAGGACAGGTATATAGAAAGTGCGTGACTGAAAATAAAGCATTTTAAAAAAGGCGTTCGTGTCGGTCTTATGAGAAAGCAGGAATGCTCCCTGACCCATATAATTTAATATAAGAGCGATAAATACAAAAATCCAAGCCTTAGTTATAGGTTTTCTGCCTATATGACCCATATCGGCATACAGGGCTTCTCCGCCGGTTGCTGAAAGAATAACGTCCGACAATACGAATAAGGAAATAATACCGTGTGTTGCTAACCGGTTTGCCGATATATTGCCGTTAAACACGAACCTTAAAGCATAGCATGGATTTATAACTTTTAAGAAAATTTGCGGCATATGCGTCAGCGACAAAAAACCGGATGCTCCGATGACTATAAACCACAGAAGCATGACCGGACTGAATATATTTGCAACTTTTTCGGTACCCTTTTGCTGATACCAGAATAGCAGGGCGGTAATTATAATAGAAATGAAAACGACCGTATCCGTCGTTATATTTTTAAAAAAGGGTATAAGACTCATACCTTCGACGGCGCTCAATATACTGATAGCAGGGGTAATTACTGAATCGCCTATGAGAAGTGATAGGGCAATATAAGATATTACTGTTATAAAAGCAATTTCCCTTGCAGACCTTATATATTTTTCGATGATGTTTTTAAGTATTATAGTGCCGCCCTCATTTCTTTCGCTAATACCCATCGCAAACCAGACGTACTGGATAGTGACAAGAAGGGTAAGCGTCCATATTATGAGGGATACGACGCCTAAAACGTTAGAGCCCGTAACTTTAAGGTAGGCAAAAATGACGGCAATTGTATAAATAGGGCTCGTTCCTATATCGCCGAACACGATGCCCAATGCTTTTATCGATTTATTTTCCGCCCAATTTTTTTTAGCTTTGCCTATAAACGATTTATCCAATGTAATGTTTTAATAAAAAATATAAAACGTTAAATTAAAAATAAATGTAATATAAATTATTATTGTATTATTTTTTTTAAAAAAAGAAAAATAAAAAATTTAAATAAGATATAATAATATTTAAATGTAATGTAAATATTATTACGATAATTATGCCGTTGCAACAATGCAAAAATAAAATATTAAAGCTGGGTAGAAGCGGTTTCAGCCTGTTAGAGATAATATTTACGATTATTATAATCGGGCTGGCGATGGGCGCCATAACCGAAAGCTTTTTAGTTGGTTCGGCAAAAAGCGTTAATATCGTTAACGAGGAGACCGCGACAAACTTAGCGAAGCAGATAATGGCGGAGCTTAACTACTGCCGGAACGGTGGAACGCCTACAGGAGGTGTATGCACCAAGTTTAATGGAGGAACCTGGAATAGCCCTTCTTCAAGCCTTGATACTACGCAAGAATATCCCTACCCTATAAACAATGAGTGCTATAACACCAGTATAAATGCCCAAAATGTTTATTTTCAAGATACAGGCGGGAGCGGCACCATTAGCGGTAGTAGCCCTAGCGATTTTATTCAGGTCATAGTCAAAACGGGCTGGTTTGCGTCAAACGCGGGCGGAGGGTCGTGTCCCGCCGCTCCGGTAGGATGTCCCGGAACTCCGGGAAGCTGTCCATATGTAACTATTTCGACCGTTTATGCAAATTATTAATTGCTCGTCATTCCCGCGCAGGCGGGAATGACGAATATGTTTAAATCTTTATAAAGACGATTATGAAGCTGACGATGATTTCGAGCAGTTTTAAGAAAAAAGACGGCGGGTTTACGCTAATAGAGCTGGTTATGACGATACTGCTTATCGGCATACTGTCGATAGGGCTGTATGAAGTCGTTATGTGGGGGATAAACGACTACCTAACCAACGAGAAGTATCTCCATGCAAACAATTCGATGACATACGCGATGTCGGTAATAAGGAGGGGTATAGTGCAAGCGGCTACGCCGCCTGCTACTCAATTAACACAGACTAATTTAATTTGCCCTTTAAAGAATTATCCCAGCAACGGTCAGGTAATAGTCCTTGCCTGTCAGGACGGCTCGGCTCCTTCCTGTTCAAACAGTACTGAATGCCCGATAAACGGCTCTTGCGCAAATACTATCCCGCCTGGAGAGATTGCTTTTTATCAAAACGTTCCGCCACCGACAAATAATCAGCTTGTAGTGTTTTGTATTAATAAAAATACATTATATGAGGAGGTTACCGCCAGTGGCATCACGACGTCGTATCCAATTGCTAATAATATCAGCGGCATTAGTTTTTAGTATAACCGCCGGTATCGTCGTTATTAGCGGCATAGGTTTTGCAAAACCCGTATATGCCGGAACTTGCCAACCTCCTACGCAGAGCCAGCTTCTTTCTTATAGTACCGGGACGCAGGTTTATAATGCCCTTAGCTGTCTTTCTCAGAGCGACCTTTACAATACTTTAAATTCATTAACCGATACCCAGTTGTATAATGTTAATATGTTAATGGACACGACTCAGTTAGATTCGGTAATGGGTATTTTAAATTCAGATCAGATAGGCTATTTAATATATCCTTTTAACAGCAATCAGTTATATAATTTTTTAAATAATTTAGGTTCGGCGGAAACATATAATTTTTTAAGCAATACGGTTCCCAATACAGGACAAACGCAGGCAGAACTTGTTTACGACACGTTAAGTCCATTAGTAACGCAAATAGGTAATATTCCTAATGGAAGCCCGCAGCCGCCGCAAGATTTTGCAAACGTTCTTATAGGCATAGGACAATATAGCGGAACCGATTTATATAATATATTAAATATTTTGAATCAACAAGTACAAGGCAATACAAATAATAATAAAAATTATCTATATTCGGATCTTTATGCTTTAAGCGGCGATATGCTTTATAATGTCGTTTCTCTTCTTCCTATTAATGATTTTTACAGCATATTCGACAGTTTTAATTCCACCGAAATCGTATATACGCTTGGCTGGATGTCTTCGACGGAATTATATAATCTTTTATCGCAATTAACCTCTAAGCAACTTTATAATCTATTATCTAATTTAAATAATAGTGATTTAAACTATATTCTCGGAACCGTTTTAAGTTCGACGGATCTTCAAAATTTATTTCCGCAGGGCAGCCAGAATTTTACAGTGCTTCAAGAATTAGCGCCTTGGTATGATTGGAGCATATGGGCTTCTTACTACGGCTATAATAATGGAAACGGAGAATCTGTTTCGAGCGTGTCATATTCTTTGCCGCCAGGTTCCAATTCTTTTAACCCACCGCTGCATACAAGCAACACTTCGAATAATAGTCATAACCCCTATCCTACAAATAGCGGCGGTCCGGGAATAGGTTCTCAGCCGCCACCGCCATCAGGAGGCGTAGGAGGAACTCCGTCAACCTGCACTCAAAATTCTTCGACAAACGTATATAAATGCAATATCAATATTACGATAACTACGCAGGCGCCTAACGAGCCGTCGTATTCGCAATCGAGCGGGGTGTCCGTAACGGTAGCATATCCGCAGTAATGAGTTTATATTTCAGAAAAAGGGGTCAGATTTTAAATCTGACCCCTTTTTCCTCTTCTTCAGACGGAAATATCGCGTAAGCGGGAATAAGGAAAATAAACTTTAACAAAAACGTAACATAAATTTAACAAAAAATTAACAAAACTTTCATAATCCTGCAACATCATTTATGATATAAATAAAAGCTCGCACTTTAGCGTAAATTTTTATTAAACCTTAAAATAAGAGTGGGGGAATTTATTATGGACGGAAGAAAATCAAGCGGGAAAATAGAAAATAAATCAAAACCGGCAAAAAGAAGAATGAGTTTTCAAGAGTTTATAGACGGTATAAACGTCGTTTTAGAGGAAAGAAAAGAAACAGAAGAACTGTTTCGCAGAGTTTTATTTTTGACTCCTGAAAAAGTTTTGGAAGAAATGGAAATAAAGAGAAAAAATAACGAGATACTAGAAGCGCATATGCGGGCAAAGTCCAAAAATAGTAATAAATTGAACGAAGTGAGCAAAGAAAACTGAAGGAAATATATAAAAATGTTATAATTATAAAAATAAATTTAATTTATATAATATGTTTTTATTGGCGGCAAGATTTTTTAGAAAGACGGTCATAGGTTCGAATAATGGCATTTCCATAGTTCTGGCGATTATAATTATAATCGTGCTTGGGCTTGCGGGGTCTATTTTTGCTTATCTGACGTCGAGCGGCAATATTACTTCGAGATCGGATTTAACCAGCGCGGCGGCAAAATATGCGGCGGAATCGGGGGTGGAGATAACGATGTACGAGATAAAAAACTCAGGTAATTTTTCATCTACGCTTTCCGGCTGTCCCTTGAATCCGGTTCTGCCGCCTGGGGTGAGCAAGACTTTGACCGGCAGCTATTCTTATCTTTCCGGTAACTTGCAGGGCAATCTGCCCCAAAGTTCTAATTATACTCCGACCTTTTGCGCGGTTTACGGCAAATTGCAAGGCGGGGGCAGTTGCACCTATTACGTCATCACCTCCAACGGTTTTGCGGACGGGACAGAAAGAGAGGTTACGGCGGAAGTCGGAATAAAAAACGGTGAAGGCGGTTGCACCGGCATTTACGTCGAAACCGAACTCCCTAACGGCTAAAATTATGGAAAAAATAAACATAGCGAAACTTTATAAAATTTGAGGGGCATTTATGCTTAATACCGCGCTTTACGCCATAAATTTCGGAGAATTTTATTACGAAAACCTCGACTGCTTTGCAAATTATTCAAAGCTTGGCTTAAAAGAGATTGTACTCATACATGTTATAGACCCGTCCGTTTTTCAGCACAGCCTTTATTCCGTCTATAAAAAAGAAGACGAGGAGAAGATAAAAAAGTTTGCGGAAATTAAACTTGAAGATATTAAAAAATATTTAGAAAAATCAGGGTTCGGCGTTCGATATATAATAAGGGTGGGTAATACGGCGGAAGAAATATCGGAAGAAGCAAAGGCTGAAAATATAGACTTTATAGTATTAGATAAGAATGCCGGCGTTAAGTCCAAGGGATATTTTTCATTTTACGGTTCTCCGCTTTACGATATTATAATTAAAGCAGAAAAACCTGTTTTGGTTATGAAACGGGTTTTGCTTCATTCTTCCAGCGATTTTAAAAACGACAGAAAAACAAGCTGCAGGCATTTGTTCGACGACGTCGTCTTTGCCACCGATTTTTCGGAATTTTCGCTTAAAGCCTTACCTTTGATATTAAAGGCTCCAGACGACTTGATTAAACTATTTACTATTTTACATATTATCGATGAAAAACTTTTCAAGGGATTTAAAGATTCGCATAGCGGGGACGAAATAAAAAATCATGAAAAAGCCCTTGCTGAAAAATTTGAGTCTGTAATTAGCGGATTAAATTACAGGTTTGTCAAAGAAAAATCTAATTTGGAAATAGCGGTAAGGAAGGGCGCTCCATATAAAGAAATAAACGATTTTATAGAAGAAACCGGAAAAAAATTATTAATTTTGGGCTTTAAGGGGAGGGACAGGGAGGGTTTGAGGGAGATTATTTTTGGAAGTACCGCCGAAAGAATAATAAACGCCTTACCATGTTCTATATTAATAGTAAAATAAATTTTTCAATCTTTGACGACCCGTGCTTTTTTATATGATTTTGCGAAAAAGCCGAATAAAACCGTCGCAAGAATTATTATAAACGCTACCAAGCCGTATGCGGATATATAGTTGAAATAATCAAAAACCGCGCCTACCGCAAACGGTCCAAGGACAAATCCCAAATCGCTTAATGTTCTGTATATCCCTATAGCTTCATCGTAATTGCTTTTGTCGACGCTGTCCATTAAGTAAAGATTTCTTGCGGGACCGGAAAAGCCTCCGCCCGCGCTTAATAATATAATTGACAAACCGAATGCGATAATGTTCTGAAATATAATGAAGCTTAAAACCCCGATCGCCGTTATTATAAAAGACGCGATTATAGATTTTTTAACCCCCATTGCGTTAATTATCCTGTCGGAATAATATGTAAGAATTACGCCTATTACCGCGGATATTGAAACTAGGAGCCCTATATCGGCTTTATTTAAGTTCATTACGCTGTAGCCTACGAGCGGTACAAGCTCCCTTCTAGAGCCTATTCTTGAAAAGAAAAACGAAAACGTTAAAAAACATAAGGCTATAAAATTGAAATTATACAAAAGGGAAAAATATTTTTTCATATGACCGGGCTGAAATCCGTCCGGTGGATTTGGCATATTTCCTGCGGCGTTTATATTTGAGTTTGGAATATTAGTATCTTCGTCGTTTATATTTTTTATATTATTATTATTTATTTCTTTATTTAAAGTGCCGCCCGCATTATTTACGTCATTTAGAAATTTTTTGTTATATAACGCTACAATAACACCCGCCGCCATTATTAAGGTGTAAAGCAAAAAAGCCGATTTGTCGCTAAATTCGTAAGCGGTTATAGCGCCTAGAAAAGGCGCCGAACCCATAGAAAGCCTTCTTGCTATCATATATCTGCTTAAAACTTTCGCCCTTTTTTCGTCTTTATATAGGCGTTTAGTCAGTATTATCATTGAAGACGTGTTTATTATCCCAGAGCCTAAACCTTCCAGAAATCTAAAGGCAAAAAGCTGATAATATGCAGTGGAAAGTAGATATCCTAACGCCCCTATAAAAATAAAAAATATACCTATGTGAATATATTGGGCATTAAGCCTTTTGCTTATTATGCTTATCGGGATATTAACGAATATGCGGGCTAAACCGAAGGATGCGATTATCAAGCCTACCGTAATTATGCTTGCGCCCAAGCTTCTTGCGTAAAGCGGAAGAACGACGGTGTTTAATCCGAGTCCGAAATCGGCAAGCGCTATGGTTGAAAGAATGGCTATCAATAGCCTTTTAGTAGAGGCGGGAGCAGTTTCTGCTATATCTGTATCTGTTTTGCCGGAGTTTTCTTCATTATCGTTGTTATGGCCTCTGCCCTTGTTTGTTTTCATAAAAATTTATTCTACAATATGATGACTTTTAAGTCAATTTTAATAGTTTATGCAGTCAGTTTATGACATTAAAATACATTAAAATTTGTTATTTATCGGATATTGTTAATTACTAAGAAATGTTATATAATTTATACATTATGACTGACTTATACTTAAAAAACGACGATAACGAAAGCGCTTCAGAAAAAGCTCATCATACTAAAGCGGTCGAAGACTCCATAGCACTTCTTCAAAAGTATCTTACGGCGGAAGTGGCTGGAAGGGATTTGTATACGGAACAGGCTAAAACGCTAAAAGACCCTATTTTAGTTCAGGCTTTAAAATCTTTTGCCTCAACCGAAAGCGGACACATTATAAATATTAGGGAAAAGATAACCGAACTAGGCGGTACGCCAAAGTCCCTTAACGAAATAAGGGAAGCACAGAAAGGCGTCAGCGAAGCTTCTCATCAGGTTGCCGCGCCTTTAGACATGTTAAGGATAGATTTAAAAATAGAAGAGAATGCAATCAACGATTACACCGCCGGTCTTGAAATTATTGAAGACCCTGGAGTAAGGGCGCTAATCGAAAATAATCTTGCCGAAGAAATACACCACTCTTTATATTTATCTAAAAGAATAAACGAAATTCTTGAAACTACCAAAGCCCGAATAGGCGCTATTAAAGGCATAGAAAAGCCGGGCGGGAAAGAGGCGTCGGAAATATTCAAGGCCTCGGTAGAAGTAGGAGAGGCAAGACTTAAAAGAAGCTGGCTTGAAATGTCTATGTCCGGTCTTATAGCCGGCATGAACGTTACTTTCGGCATAATCGCTTCTTCCTATGTCGCGGCGGCAACATCGCCTTTCGTAGGTATCAACGTTGCTAAAATATTAGGAGCGCTGTTTTTCCCAATAGGCTTTATGTTTTTAATGATAGGTAAAAGCGAACTTTTTACCGAGAATTTTCTGGTTCCTGTAAGTGCCGTAATTGCAAAAAGAGGTAAGATCAAGCAGCTTTTAAAATTATGGTCGCTTACCTTAATAGGCAACATGGCTGGAATTTTTATTTTCGCGTTAGTAATCGCCGGTTCTTTGAACCAAATAGTTCCGTCGTTCGTCGTAGCCCATATACACTCTATGGCTAATAATTATATGGACAGAACTCCATTTGTAATGGTGTTAAGCGCCATATTTGCCGGTTGGCTGATAACCCTTATGACATGGCTCTTAATAGCTTCAAGCGGTACCCTCGCAAGAATTTTTATTATATGGACGGTCGGTTTTCTTATATATCTTAATTCGTTCAGCCACATAGTCGTGGCATCGTCCGAGATTTTAATCGCCATCAATACCGGTTCCAATATCTCATATCTTCCGTGGCTTTATTCATATGTTCCGTTGACTATTATAGGCAATATGATAGGCGGATTATTTTTTGTTACTATTCTTCAATATCTTCAGATTTTACATTCTACCGACGCAGGCAGCAGGGACGAAGGACTTGTTTCTTCGCATCAGTTAAATATGGCCGGCAGCGATGGCCCCGGCAGCAAAAACTTTGAAAATGTAGAAAATATAGAAGACACGCTTTAAATAATACGGCTTAATAATTTAAGTTCCCCCTGTTGACTTCTTAATTTATTATGATAAGCTTTTTATATATTATATAAAATATAAAAAAGAAAATAATAAAGCAGGAGAATTTCATGGAATATAATGAAAAAGGGGTAAGCATAGTACCTTCCGAATTTAAGAAAGAAATTTTCGAAGAAGCCCGAAAAGATTTCAGATACGAAGAATACGTCAGAGGTTGTTTAAATTGCGGCGTATGCACCGGAGGATGTCCGCCTCACAGATTTTTCGATTTCTCACCCCGCATAGTCCTTCAAAATATGAAGTCTAAAGACCCAGAGCTTATATGGACGATGATGGACGAATATATTTGGGCGTGTTTCCAGTGTTTTACCTGCGCTATGATTTGTCCTTTCCTGAACAGTCCGGGAGGAATTATCGCCATATTAAGAGAAATTGCCGTCAGGAGAGGATTCGAATCGGCAAGGAAAGTCCTTAAGCCTTATTCAAGAGTTTTACTCAAACTTACCGCTTACGGCAACCAGTTATCGCCGGATATGATACAGCCGGATTTTTTCCCAGACTGGGGTCCGACCATAGGATATGCTTCTACCGACCTTGCCGTGAAAAGAAAAGCAATTCCCATGCCGACCCTTCAGGTTACTAATTTGGCTTGGGACGTTGCTCCTGAAACAATGAAAGAATTGTATGAAATATTTGACGAATCCGGTGTTTTTAAAATAATAGAATCCGTGGACCCTTCGCTTTATGAAATAATACAGGATATAGTCGACGACGTTAGAAGTTCTTAAATTCAGGTTAAATTTTTATTTAATTCAGGAGATATTTTATATGGATATCGAAATAGCCAACAGGCTCGGTCTTGCAAATATTAAATCTGATTATATTCATGCCGCCGGAAGAAAGCTTGAAGATATTCACGAGCACCTTCTAGAGCTTGAAGCGAAAGGAGAAGTTAAAGTCATACACGTAAAAGACGAGAATAAGCCGATAGAGGCAGATACTTTATTGGGCTGGAAGAAAAAGATACCTACCAACAAACTATGGCATCATAAATCTTGCGGACAGTGCGGCAATATCCCTGGATATCCTGTTTCACTGCTATGGTTTATGAACCAAATGGGTTTGGAATACGTCGACGAAAGAAACCAAACCTCATGTACCGCTTGGAATTATCACGGTTCTGGAACTTCTAATCCTGTCGGGCTTGCGGCTGTCGCGGTAAGGAACTGGCACAGGGCTTACGAGCTAGGATTATTCCCTTTGTTTCACTGCGCTACCACCTTTGGCGACTATAAAGAAATGCGCAATATGCTTGTAGAATACAAAGAACTGCGTGACGAAGTCAGGAGGATAATGCATAAAATTGGCAGGGAATTAGTTATCCCGGAATACATAGTGCATTACAGCGAATGGGTCCACGTTATGCGCTTCGAAATAGCAAAATTAAAAAAATACGATTTAAGCAACGTCATAGCTACCGTCCATCCCGCATGCCATACCTATAAAATGATACCCGAAGACTGTATATACGACAAAGATATATATGCCGGAAAAAGAACTGCCGTTTCTACCGGAGTTGCCCTTGCGCTTGGCGCGCAGGTTGCAGACTACTCTACATGGTATGACTGCTGCGGATTCGGCTTTAGGCACATACTAACCGAAAGGGAAGCGTCCAGGTCTTTCGTTATGGACAGGAAGATAAGGCCCATGGTTAGAGAAGCTCATTCAGACGTTTGTTTAACGCAGGATACCGGTTGCACCACTACTTTAGATAAAAACCAGTGGATAGGGAAAGCCATGGGCTATACCGAACAGGTTCCCGTTATGGCAGACGTTATGTTTGCGGCGTTAGCATGCGGAGCCGACGTCTATAAAATAGTTCAGCTTCAATGGCATACGACGGATTGGAGACCTCTATGCGAAAAGATAGGGATAGACTGGAAAAAATCTGAAGAAGAATATAACGCGTATCTTGAAGAACTGAAATCGGGCGGCAAAACCGTTAATTTATACGAGTATCCTAAAAATTAATAATTTAAAAGCTTTGGAGGATTTTATATGGCGGAAAATATTTTGGTAGTAGGAGGAGGACCTGCAGGTTTAAACGCTGCGGTTATGCTCGCGGAATTAGGAGTTAACGTATCTTTAGTAGAAAGGGATTCGTTTCTAGGCGGCAACCCAAAAAAATTCAAATACAAATTTTTGTTTCCAGATATGCAGCCTGCCGATAACGTAATTGGAGAACTTATTAAAAAGGCTGAAACCGGCGGCAATATAAAAGTTTATTATTCTTCAGAAATATCGGATTTTAAAGAAAACGGAAAAAAATTCGACGTTACCATAAAAACTGCCGATAAGAACGAATTAAAAACTTTCGATTCGGTTATAGTTTCTACGGGATTTGAACATTTCGACCCGGCTAGGGACGCAAAATATTCATACCAGCTATTCGACGACGTAATAGATATAAAAGACCTTGAAAGAATGATGGGCGAGGATAATTTCGTGAGACCTTCTAACGGACAGCCTCCAAAGAACGTTGCTTTTATATTATGCGTAGGCTCCAGGGACAGGCACGTCGGAAACCAGTATTGTTCGAGAGTTTGCTGTACGGTTTCCGTAAAACAGGCCATCGAATTAAGGGAACATTTTCCGGCTTGCGAAGTATATATATTTTATATGGATATCAGGACATACGGTTTCTTTGAAGATTTATACTGGAAGGCAATGGAAGAGCATGACGTGCAGATAGTTAAAGGCAGGATTGCCGAAATTACCTCCGGACCTAATAATACTGTCGTATGCAAGGGAGAGGACACTCTTTTAAGAGGTCCATTTGAGATTCCTTTTGACATGGTAGTTTTGGCATCCGGCATGGAAGGCGGACCGCAATCGTCTGAAATATCGAAAAAACTTGGTATAGGACTCGACGAACACGGTTTTTTAAAGCCTGAAAATGTTACCCTGTCGCCTTTTAAATCAAACAGGGACGGGGTTTTTCTTGCAGGGGCATGCACCGGACCAAAAGCCATTTCGGATTCTATTACCGAAGGCGCTGCCGCAGCTATGAACGCTTATACTTATGCCGTTAAGAACAAATAAATAAAAACATTGGGATAATGCCGTATATTTTAAAAAACAATAAAATAGATAAAAGATACGAAGAAAAATTCTTTGAAATCGTCAAAGAAAATCTGCCCTTAGAAAAAATAGAGTCTTTTAACAGCCTTTTAACAGTTAAGTCGCAATTAATAAAAGAATTCTTATCGGGCATAATAAAAACAGGCGGAAAATTAGAAAAAGAAAAATTTGACGAAATATTGTCCTTAATTTTTTCAATAAGAAGGCACAGGAATAAAATTTTAGATACATCAAGTATAGACAGCCTTAATTATGCGTTCAGTTTTTTTGAAGATTATAAAAAATCGGCTGAAATAAGAATAGGACGCTTTCTAGAAGCATTTTCTTACGAAGACATTATGGTTAAAAGAGACATTGCTTTAGAAATTCTACATTTTTACGAACCTGAGAAAAATGTTTTATGGACCTCTTGGATTTACAGGCAGGATAACGGCACGGGATGCCTTCCTTATATGGCGGATTTTTTAAAAAGAACGTGGGACGGAAAACCATATATTATGCCGTTCAGTATTAAAGAAATGAAGGACGAAACAGATTATTTGTATGATTTGTCCGGCAGAAACGGACTAAATTTAAAGCGTCCGTACGGGACAGATATTCTTTTAAGCTATATGTATTCGGATTACGTATATAAAATGGTATATGCTGAATCTAAGTCTTTGTCCGTAGGCGTTCCGGAAGGATTCACTCTAATGAAAAAACTGCTGGGAATCGAAAAGCTAGAAGCTCAAAGAAATGAAAAAAGCCTGGTAGCTTAAGGGAAAAATAAAGGAGGTTTTATGGCTTTGGAAAAACAGGAAAACAGGCCGGTTGCCGAAAAAGGCGAGCATATCATAGCAAGACATCTAATAGAAGACGACAACATTAAAGAAGAAAAAAATTTAGTTATTGACGGAGTTGATGTTTCAGGCAGGTGGAATACTTTTATTCTTTCGAGGGTTGATTCCGAATTCGACAGAAGTTTTTTTAAAGAGGTTAAGGAAACAGTGGTAGGTTCCAGAATTAACAGGTGCTGGCAGTGCGGAATGTGTACGGCAAGCTGTACCGTAACACCCCTATACAGGCGGTTTAATCCCAGAGCGTTTATATATATGATGCAGCTCGGCAATTTAAAAGAGATAAAGAAGTATATCGATGTTGCATGGAGATGCGTAGGCTGTTATAAATGTTCTCAGAGGTGCCCCAAACAGGTAAATCCGGCAGAGATGATGGAAGCGCTAGGGCTTCTTATAAAAAAATATTTTCCGGAAGAGGTTAAAAGCAAATTGAAAGTTGACGAAGACGTTAAAAAAATATACGACGATATGATTGTAGGACACGGGAGGCTTGATTTAGCTAAACTGCATACATCGGCTATGCAAAAAACAGGAAGAACAAAAGAACTGATCGGAAAGATTGAAAGGGATGCCATCTTTAAAATGGCTAAAGACGGCAGGGCATTTTCTATATTACGGCTTGGCAAGCCCCATAACTGGAGCAGTTCCAAGGAAGCGATAACAGGCTATTTAAAAAATATTAACACTATTGAAAACGGCGAATCGGGGGTTTAAATGGATAAATTAAGCGAAAATCAGGCGGCATATTATCCTGGATGCGCCCTGCTGACTATAGACAGGGCATATAATAACAGTTCAAAATTAGTTTCGAAAAAGATGGGTATAGAACTTGTTGAAATACCCGACTATAATTGCTGCGGGATAGGAGAAATGAAATCCAAAGGCGCGGCGTCTATGTATATGCCTCTAAGAAATATGATGCTTGCCAAAAGCAGGCTCGGCTCAAAAAACTTAGTTATGGCCTGTTCAGTATGTTATCATGAGTTTAAAAGGTCTATCGCAAGGGTCAGGGAAAACAAAAATGAACTTGAAGCAGTTAATTCCATATTTAAAGAAGCGGGCGAGTTTGGAGAAGAATATGCTCCGGACGGCGACGCAAGGCACATTTTAGAATTTTTATATAATGAAAAAGGAGTTGACGAGGTAAAAAGAAATACCGTTAATCCCCTAAAAGGATTAAAAGTAGCGCCATATTACGGATGTCTTTATTCCAGACCTTCAATGTACACGTTTACAGATAAAAAACCGCAGATGGATAACTCGGAAAGACCACGTTTTATGCACGATTTTTTGAAAGCAGTGGGGGCTGAAACGGTTTTTTACGGCAACGAAGTCCAATGCTGCGGCGGCAGGAATCTTATTCAGGATGAGGAAACCTCTTTTACTCTTTGTTCTCAGACTATTTCTAAGGCAAAAAAGGCGGGAGCCGACGTTATCGCGCTGATATGTCCTAAATGCGCTGGAGCGCTAGACGTCAACCAGCCTAAAATAGTCGAAAAATTTGGGAAGGATTCGGAGCTTCCCGTTGTTTATCTGACGCAGTTAATGGCTCTTGCCTTTGGTTTTTCAAAAAAAGAGGCAGAATTCGGCGATATGATTTCAAATCCTTTGAAAGTTATTAATGAAAAAGGCTTTTAAAATTTTGATTATTTTTAAAATTCTTTAGATGAGAATTTCTGGAACATAAATTTATCTTTATATAGAAAATCTTTTAAGATATAAAATTTAATAGTCCTTATTGTCTGTCCGTATTTATTTTTTATGCTTATTTTTTTAATAAAATAACAGCTTGAAAAATTACGGCACAGACTTTTTTCAAGTCTTTTCCCGTATTTTGTATTAATGACGTAAAGAAAATTACGCCCTTTTTTGTTTTTAAAATCGTTCCATAGCGAATATTCGTTGTCTCTCATAAAATAATTAAAAGAATAGGTCTGCGGTTTTCCTTTAACGTAATACGCAAGCTCGCTCGCCGTTTGAAATCTTCGTGTCGCTATAAGCAGGTCGTCTTTTTTATGCTCCGATAAAATTTTATCAACTTGCGCTGCCATTTCTTTCCAGCCCAGCATATCCCTCAACGGACTCTTGCTGATTTTAATGTTTATGAAAGGCCTGAAAACCGGATAATACGGAGCGATAAAAATGATTAAAGAAAAGGCTATGCCGGTCAAAAAAGACAATCCGCCAAAATAGAGCATAATATTTTTTAACTTTGAAGCACGCAAGGAGCCATACAGCCTGAATGTTAAAAGGAAAGCAAGCAGGAAAGCGGGAAAGTATAAAAATACGGGCCAGTTAGGCTGGACCATAGTCTTTGTGCATTGATATATAAAATAAAAAAAAGGAACCAAAGACGCAGCCGAAAGAGCAATGTATATATCGTTATTTTCTTTTAATCCAAGATATAATCCGTAAAATGCACAGAATATTATAATTATGAATAAAAACGGGGAAATTATGCCAGCCTGGGAAGCTATAAATAAAAAAAAGTTCGATAAAAAAATACCGAAGTTTTTATATCCTCCCGATAAAGTTAAAAGATGTCTGAATGATACGAAATCGTTTAAATAATTCCATATTATCACTGGGGCGAATATAACGATAGATATCAAAAAACTAAGATAAGGTTCTTTTCTAAAAAAATATTTTCTATATTTTTTGCTTACAATAAGGAAAAGAAAAATTATAGGATAAATAAAAACCGCCGTATATTTGCTTAATAAGGCAAAACCGGTAGAAATGCCGATTAAATACCAGAAGTAATCTTTATCTGTCGCGATAAGGTAAATAAGAAAAAGAACGGTTAATGAAAAAAACAGCATCTGCAAATTTCCGTAAACTATTAAAATTGAGCCTATGTTGAAGATTGGTATAGTGTTTAATAAAACAGCCCAGATTAACGCCGGTTCAGTCTTTCCCGTTATTTTTTTTAACGCCGCAAACACGAATAATGACAATAACAAAGATATTAAAGGAGCGGCGATTCTGACAAAAAACTGCGAGCCGAGTTTTCCGAAAAAAGTGGTAAGGGCAATAGTATATGCAATCATGGGCGACATATCGTAATATGAAAGCGATAAGTGCCTAGACCATTGCCAGTAATAAGCTTCTTCCGGTATGAGGTCTATCTTAGTAATCAGTATAAGACGGATTATAAAAAGAATAATAAGAATAGCGAAAAGAGAATATGACCTTATTTTGGTTTTGTTCATAATTTATAATTTTTTTTTAAACATTATACGATTTTTAAATTTAAAATCAAATCAAAAAACTTGACATTCAATATAATTAAAGATATCTTAATAATAATATTTAATATTATTGAGATAAATAAACATTTATATTTATTGATTAAAGCAGAGTTTTAAAAAGCCGATATATATTATATAATATAACGAGGACGCATATAATTTAATTATAATAAAAATTTTAATTAAAAGTATGGCTTTAAAATTAAGCATAGGTTCAAAAATAGGCGTCGGAGTTGATATTGGTTCAAGCTCTATTAAAGTTCTAGAGCTGTCGAAATCCGGTCATAAATATTATATCGATGCGCTCGAAATAATAGACCTGCCTTCCGGAGCCGTCAGCGGCGGTATTGTAAACGACGCTGCCTCTTCCGCCTCATATCTTAAAAGTTCTTTTTCCAGACTTGGCATAAGCGAAAAAAAAGTCGTAATAGGCATACCATGCAAGCACGTAATAATAAAGACAATAGAGATGCCTAAAATGAAGGCTAAAGAAATTGAGTCTTCGATATATTACGAGGCCCAAAGATATATAACTTACGATATTAAAGAAGTATTCATGGATTACATAGTATTAGGAGACTCTCCTAACGACGCGGGCAGTAATCTGATTATGATAGTAGCCGGTAAAAAAGATATAATCGACAACCAGATGGATTTTATCCACCAATGCGGATTAAATCCAAATATCGTCGATGTTGATTGTATAGCCTTAGAAAATATGTTTAATTTTAATTATCCTGAAGAATTCGACGAGTTGACCGCAATAATAAAGATAGGAGCGTCGGAAACAAACGTTCATGTATTACAAAAGGGCGTTAACTTATTCAGGAGGGACATACCGATTGGCGGGGTCAACATCACTGAAGAAATAGCAAAGAAATTTCAGATAGATGTTAACGAAGCTGAAAATATAAAAATCGGAAATATGGGAAACAGAGGCGAAGATTTTAAAACAGATTATTCTATATATCTCAATATGATATTGTCGAGGATAACCTCAGAAATTCAAAGAACTATAGATTATTTTGCCGCCAATAACGACAAGCAGTATCCTAAAAAGGTTTACCTGACGGGTGGTTCAAGCAAATTGCCGGGCATTTTGGAAGACATAGAAGCAAAAATAAATATTCCCGCAGTCAACATAAATCCTTTCCGAAACATTCTTTTCAAAAAAAACATCGAAGACGATAAAAGCCATTTTTTTGCTGTTGCAGTCGGATTGGCATTAAGGGGAGTAGAATAAATTGATTAAAATTAATTTAAACAAAAAGCCTAAAAAAATAAAGATTAAAATAGAAACCGGAGGCTTGCTGGTTTATTTTATAGCCCCCGTCGTTCTTGCCGCAATATTGATTTTTCTGCTTCAAGCATCAATTGATAAAAAAATAAGTAATTTAAATAATAACATAAAAAATTATAACCAAAAGACGACGCTTTTAATGCCTAAAGTCAGGATGGTAAATGCGATTAAGGCAAAAGAATCGCAGATTATACAAAAAATTAACGTCATAAAAATGCTGAAAAAAGAACAGATGGGTCCTATAGGATATATTTATTATATTACGTCGGCAATCCCAAGATTTTCATGGATTAATTCCTTAAAGTCCAATAAGGGAATTATCTCAGTTACCGGAATTGCTTTAGACGGTCAGGTTGAATCTATATTTATGAATAATTTGAGCCAGACCGGTTTTTTTAACGGCGTAAGCTTGCTGGAGACTTCCGAGGTAAAAAAGCAAGGTTTAAGGCTTCAAAGTTTTGGATTAACCATGAACGTGAAAGGAAATGCTATTTTAAAAAACAGCACTGTAATAAAGAAAAAATAAAATATATTAAACATGGATATTAAATCTATTAAATCTAAAATAAATTTTGGCAATCCTGCGGTTTTAGGGACAGTTATAAGTATAGTCCTGTTTATAGTTATAATTGGAATATACTATTATTTTATATATTCCGGTCTAAGGGCTAAGGCTTCTCAGAAGCAGACGGAATTAAGCCAGATAACCGCCAAATATAATTCATACGTGGCTCTAGTCGCCAGCTATCCGATGTTGTTAAAACAGGACAAGAAATTAAATAAAGAATTTGCAGGTTTGCTTTCCGAACTTCCTTCTAAGAAAAACATACCCCAGCTTTTGATGAAAATTTCAAACTATGAAAAGATACTTAGTCTTAATTTGAAAATGTTTAAACCAGAGAAGGGAATTGCAAAAGGTTTTTACGAAACCGTTCCTTTCTCCATGAATATAAGCGGAGATTTTTACAACGTCTATAAATTTTTTTATAAACTTGCCGTTATGAAAAGGATAGTGGACGTTCATAACGTTATTATTTCTAGGACGTCTAAAGGGCATAAGGTTACGGCTTCTTTTAACGGAACGGCGTTTTCCTTTATAGGTACGCCGCCGGCAGGAAAATTAAAAGCCGTTAAAAAAAATGGAGGTACGGTTAAGAAATGAATAAACTGCTTTTTGCGGTTATAGCCGTATTCACTTGCGCGTTATTTTTTCTTCATACTGATTCTTTTGCCGCAACGTATGCCGCAGGAAAGTCAACTAATCTGAAATCAGCTTATCCTTACTATTTAAAAAGGGACCCGTTTCAGACTTTTATATATACTCAAAAGCCGGTAACTTCATTTAAAGCTGGCGAACTGCCCCTTTTACAGTATGCCATTTCATCGTTAAAGGTCGTGGGTATTATGAATAGGAGAGAAAAATATTTTGCGATGATTCAAACGCCGGATGACAGGTCATACATAATTACCGTAGGTTCATTAGTAGGCGTAAATAGGGCAAGAGTGGTTTCTATAAACCCTGACGAAGTAAATCTTGTCGAAAGAACTTATAATATTTTGGGTCAGATGATGTCAGTTGACGTAGTTATGAAATTAAAATAATAAATTAAGTAAAATTAAAAATAATTAGCGGTAGAATAAAAATGAGGAAAATAATATGAAAAAGCGGAAATTTAGAGTATTGCCGTTGATATATATCGCATTTTTAGCATTTTTTACGTGCGGAGCGTCGCAGGCTTTTGCAGCACTAAATGGAGGGGATGGCGGCGCGAAGCCCGTTTCAGCATCAACGGCATCGTCATCATCGTCCGTAGCGGCAAATCAGCCTATTCAGACCGTTAAAAAATTTTACTTAGACCCTAAGGATATGATGGTCAGTTTCGATTTCCAAAATGCCAGCGTATCAGACGTCATAAGGATGATAGCAAAGGTTTCAAATATGAACGTCTTAATTGGTTCTGACGTTAAGGGAACCGTTACCATGAAAATGAAAAACGTACCGCTTAAAAATATTTTGTCTTTAATGTTGGAAGCGTACGGACTGGGGATGGTAAAGAAAGACGGAATATACTATATAAATTCAACAGGGACGATAGCGTCGGTAGTTTCAGCCGAGAAAAAAGCCAGAGCAATTTCCGAACATAAGGTAACAAGGCTCGTTCCTATTAATTATGTTTCTGCAAGCGGACTTATGACTAAAGTGAAATCGGTCTTAAGTTCTGAAGGCAAGGTTATTTACGACAAGTCGCTTCATTCGTTACTTATTACCGATATTCCTAATCATGTCGCAAAAGCCATAAGATTAGTAAAAATGCTTGATAAAAGAACGCCGGAAGTAGAGATTGTAGCAAAAATGGTTGAAGTAAGCAGAAATTATTCTAACCAGCTAGGCATAAACTGGAACGGCAGTTATCTTGGTTCGGCGCCTACTTCTTCAAATGCCGCAGTAACGCCTAATTATTTTAGCGGAGAAACTACCGGAACTCCGGCAGGACCCGGATTAAGCCCGACTCTTTCTACTCAGGCGTCTGCGGGAACTTTTACCGTCGGAATATTAAATTCGTATGCCAGTATAAACGCAACGCTTCAGGCGTTGGAAAGCTTGTCAAAAGCAAAATCTATAGCTTCTCCTAAAGTCGTAGTTCTTAATAACCAGACCGCGACTATAGAGAAAGGTCAGACGCTTTATCTGCCGGGCGTTGCCGGAGTAGGCGCAACTGCCGCTCCACAGGCTATTACGGCGCAGATTTCGCTTCAGATTACCCCACATATAATGGCAAACGGAAACGTCAAGCTCGTTATTAATTCATCTAATAATACCGTTGCGCCGCCTGTTTCAGGCGCGCAGGCAACTTTAGACACCGAAAGCGCTAATTCGACGGTTATAATTAAAAACGGACAGACTGTCGTAATAGGCGGCGTTTATCAATTAAGCAAAACAGTTACTAATAACGGAATACCGGGGCTTATGAGTATTCCTCTTCTGGGGTGGCTCTTTAAATCCCAAAATGTAAGCTATTCAAAAGACGAGCTAATGATATTTATTACGCCTAAAATTATAAACAGTTAAAAAATAGTAAAAATAAAAAATTAGTCAGATTTTAAAAAAAAGGTCAGATTTTAAATCTGGCCTTTTTTTACATTAAATCGGTATTTGGGTCAAATATTGCGGTTGCCAAATCTGCTGTTTTTCTGATAAAATTGTGTAATGCTTAAAGATGTTCAAAATTCAAAAGATAAAAGAGGCATAGCGATAGATAAGGTAGGAATAAAAAACCTTCATTATCCTATATCCGTCCTCGATAAAACAAAAACATTCCAGCATACCGTTGCAGACATAAATATGTATGTTGACCTTCCGCATTATTTTAAAGGAACTCATATGAGCCGCTTTTTGGAGGTATTAAATGAGCACAGAGGTGAAATAAGCATAGTAAATTTTCCGGATATATTAAGAAAAATAAAGAAAGTTTTAAATGCCGGTTCGGCTTCGGTAGAAATGGAATTTCCTTATTTTATAGAAAAGTCGGCGCCGGTCAGCGGAAAAAAGAGCCTGATGGAATATATTTGCTATTATAACGGAACGATAAAAAGCCGGTCAGAAAAAAGCAGGAAGACAGAAAATGTGTCAGATTTGAATTCTGACGCCTTTATTTCTAATAAGAAGGCTTCCTCCAGCATTCCCGGCACCTATGACGAGAGCACAATAATAATCGGGGTTAAGGTGCCTATAAATACTCTGTGTCCCTGTTCAAAAGAAATATCGAAATACGGAGCGCATAATCAGAGAGGCGTAGTTTCGGTTTCGCTTGAATTTTCAAAACTGATATGGTTTGAAGATATAATCGAAGGCGTCGAATCGTGCGCCAGTTCGCCTATTTATTCGCTTTTAAAAAGAGAGGACGAAAGGTACCTCACCGAACATGCTTACGAAAATCCTATGTTTGTAGAAGACATAGCGAGATGCGTTGCGGGGACGTTAAAAAAAAATAAAAACATAAAATGGTTCAAAGTAGAGGCTGAAAATTTTGAAAGCATACACAACCATAATGCTTATGCGATGATAGAGAGGTGAAACAATATATGTTAAGATTTTTAACGGCAGGCGAATCGCACGGAAAAGGCTTGGTTACAATAATAGACAACTTTCCTTCCGGCGTTAAAATAGACGAAGATTTTATAAACGAGAAACTGAGGCTAAGGCAGTCGGGTTATGGAAGGGGCGCAAGGCAGAAAATAGAAACGGATAAAATAGAATTTTTGTCAGGAGTCAGGGGCGGTTTAACGACGGGCTCGCCTATTTCGTTTTTTATAAAGAACAAAGATTACGAAAACTGGCGGGAGAGGATGGATGCATTTAAGCCCGTTGCGGAAGAAAGCAAAATCCATACTCCAAGACCCGGGCATGCCGATTTTGCCGGTTCTATAAAATTCGGATTAGACGATATAAGAAATGTTTTGGAACGCTCCAGTGCAAGGGAAACGGCTTCGAGAGTCGCGGTCGGGGCTATATGTCAGATACTTTTGAAAAATTTCGGCATCGAGTTTGCTTCTGTGGTGTTGGGTATAGGAGAGATAAAGGTGTCGGAAGCCGATATAAATCTTTTCGACGAAACTATAAGCCGCAATATAGAAACTTCAGAACTTCGTATGCCTTACCGGGAACCTGAAGAAAAGGTAAAGGCGTTAATCGATAAGATGAAGGCGGAAGGCGATACCGTTGGCGGTCTAATAACCGCGCAGGTTAAAGGCGTACCGGTAGGTATTGGCAGTTTTACCCAGTGGGACGAAAAATTAGACGCACATATCGCGATGTCCGTAATGAGTATACAAGCTATTAAAAGCGTAGAAATCGGCGTCGGAGTAAAATCGGCTTTTTTAAAAGGTTCGGAATGCCACGATTCGATATATTATGGAAAAAAGCAGGAAAAGGTGAAGCAGGAAAAGGGGACAGATTTAAAATCTGTTCCCTTTTCCTCGGCTTTTCATAGGAAAACCGACAACGCAGGCGGTATAGAAGGCGGAATGTCCAATGGCGAAGTTATAAATATAACATGCGCTATGAAACCTATTCCCACGCTTATGAAACCTTACTTAGATACCGTGGATTTAAATACCGGCGAAGCTAAAAAAGCCTTTCTCGAAAGGTCTGACGTTTGTGCTGTTCCGGCGGCGTCCATCGTCGTAGAATCCGCTCTGGCCTTTTCGATATGTTATTTCTTTCTTAAAAAGTTCGGCGGCGACAGTTTAAGCGAAATCGGAAGAAATTATGAAGGATACGTGAATAAATGAAAATTAATATCGTTTTGATAGGTTTTATGGGGGCAGGAAAGACGGAAGTCGGGAGGATTATTGCTAAAAATACGGGGTTAAATTTTATAGATATCGACTCTCTAATAGAAAAACAAGAAGGAATGACGATTACGGAAATTTTTGAAAAAAAAGGCGAAAAGCATTTTAGAGATTTAGAAACGGAAATTTTAAAGAAAATAGAAAAAATAAAGGTATCGGATTTTAAATCCGATACCTTTATCGGTAACGACTTTAAACCGGATGTCCTTTTTGTAATTTCGACGGGCGGCGGTATGCCGGCGTTTAACGGCAATATGAAAATTCTTAAAAAAATAGGAACGGTCATATATTTAAAAGCCGACCCTTCAGTTATTTACGAAAGGATAAAATCGGAAACCCACAGGCCGGTTCTGGGCGCCGGAAATTTTACCTTAAAATCGGTCCAAGATAAACTTAAAGAAAGAGAAAAATTTTACGGGCAGGCGGATATGACGGTATATACCGATGGTTTATCAACTCGAGGAGTCGCTGAAGAAATAGAAATTTTCCTAAACTTTTGTTAACCGCCCCGTCGGCCTTTGGCTATATATAACACGATAATAATCGGTTGCCAATACTTAACGAGTATTATAGTAAATTGCGATTATTTACTATCCTTTGAATTATAAATTAAAGTTTTTTAAATACCCTGTCGATTAATAAATAAAAGGATAGGTTAGTTGCCTAAAAATTTAGATACAAAACATAAAAAAATGGAGGTGAAAATAAGTTCAATAATAAAAGTTATCTAAAACTACAGGATATTAAATCTATTCATTCAATTTAATTTAACAATTTCGGCATGGATGCCGGAATAATTTATCACGGAGGATAAAATGTATAACGGTCTATTTATCAACTCAAACCAGTCCGCAGTTATCGCTACGGACAATCTTCAAAATACCAATAACCAATTAGGACAGTCATTAAACGAACTGTCAAGCGGTTTACAGATAACCGGCGCTTGGGTTAACCCGGCAGGCTACGAAATAGCACAGAGCTTGAATGCAACTACATTGGGCATCAATCAGGCAACCTCAAACGCTAACAATGGAAATTCATTAATCAACATCGCTTCCGGCGCTCTTTCCACCATACAGGGAATGTTAGGCACGATGCAGACTCTTGCTACCAACGCTGCCAACGGAACGAACAGCACTCAAAACTTAGATGCATTAAACAGCGAGTTTAGCCAGCTTGCTTCTGAAATTACGCAGATTTCAAATTCTACCCAGTTTAACGGACTCAATCTTTTAAATGCGACGGCAGGTACTTTGGCCGGCTCAATAAGTGCGTTCTCATTTCAGATTGGACCGAACGCCGATACCACAAACAATCAGATTTCGGTTTCTATTCAGGGCGTTGCGGCGAGCTTGTTAGGTTTAAGTTCTGGCGGCACAATTACTTCATCTTTATCGCAAGTCAGCTTAACCGGTTCTACCGCCAGCGCGGGTAACGCTAGCGCGTTAATCGCCCTTTCCGCAGTTCAGGCGGCTATTACGCAGGTTGCAGGTATAAGCGGTCAGCTCGGTTCTTATCAGAACAGGGTTACCCAGATACTTGGAAATCTTCAGACCGAAGGAACAAACACGCAGGCTGCATACAACAACATTATGGACGTAAACTTTGCCTCGGAAATGTCAAATTTCACGCTCCTTTCGACTCTGGCGCAGTCCGGCGAAGCGATGCTTTCACAGGCTTCAATGGTTCCTCAGGGACTTTTGACCCTGTTGAAATAACCTTATATAATTAGTATATGAGAAGGGACAGATTTTAAATCTGTCCCTTCAATTAAAGAGTGATTTATTATGGAACAGCAAATATCAAGCTTAAATTCGATAAATACATCTAATAATAATATATATAGTACTAATAGTACTACTTCCGGTTCTAATATTAATATAGCTTCAGATGGACAGAACGCAGACGGTAATAATGTTAACGGCGACAATAATTCTATATCTGGCAATTCAAATAAAAATATTTCAAGAAATTCAATTCAATCGGCAAGTAATAATGCCGAGAAAGGAAAAGAACTAAGTAAACAGATTGAATCTAATATAAATCCAACGCCTATGCTTTCCCAAGCTATGCTTTTTAAGTGGGATGCAAGTGCGGGTGGTGCCGTAATTAATGTAGTAGATTTTAAAACCGGAAAAGTCTTGGCGCAGATTCCACCTAAATCTGTTTTAAAAATGATGGCGAACTATCAAAAAGGTTCGCTTTATAACAGCAAGTTATAATTTAGCTAATTAATGTTCACAAAATATAGAGAATAAAGGGGACAAAATTAATTTTGTCCCCTTTATTCCGAGGTAATATAAAATGTCTGTATCTTCAACGTCTTCAATCGGAAGCAGCCTGACACCAAGTTCGTACCCTAACCAGGGTCTTATAGTTATGGGAACGGGTCCGGATTCCGGAATAAATTATACCTCCATATTAAACGCGCTGGATAAGGCTTTGTCAGCTCCTATTACATTGATGCAGGATCAGGAGACTCCTCTAAATAACCAGCTTTCAGCATGGCAGTCTATAGGTTCTGATATTTCCGCTTTAAGTTCGTCGGCTTCTGCTCTCGGCCAGCCGTCTCTCTTTGAATCATATACGGCAAATTCAAGCGATACCTCTGTTGCTACGGCACAGACTTCTTCATCGGCAATTCCTGGAACATATAATTTAAGCGTTACGGCTTTGGCAACCCAGGGCGTAACAGCATCTCAGGGAGTAGCTTCAACCTCTACAGCCGTTGGAACCGGAACATTCGGTATTACGGTAAACGGAAATACTACTAATATAACTATTACATCTTCGAACGATACTCTTGCCGGACTTGTACAGGCTATAAATAATTCGTCAAGCGCCGCTGGAGTTACAGCATCCATTATTAATAACGGCAGTTCTACGGATCCGTATCAGATTGTCCTTACGAGCAATAAAACCGGAACTAATTATGCTCCTTCGGTTACCGACAGTCTTACGGGAGGCACTGCTCTTACATTTTCTACTACCCAAACTGCTACAAATGCGGCTTTAAGCTTTGAAGGAATAAATATCGCAAGCCAATCTAATACCGTGAGTAACGTTATTCCAGGAGTTACTTTAAGTCTAGGTTCTACCGGTTCAACTACAATAACGGTAGGTTTAGACACTACGGCTATCGATAACGCCGTAAGCAGTTTTATTTCCGCTTATAATAAAGTAATAAGCGACGTAGCCAGTCAAAATACCGTTACTACGAGCGGCTCTGGCAATAACAAAAGTGCTTCCATGGGTCCATTGGGCGGAAACACTTCACTTTCTAATCTGATAAACAGTTTAAGCGGTTTCATAGGGAGCGTAGCGCAAGGACTTTCCGGCGATGCAGGTCTTGCCTCGACATTCGGTATCACTCAGAGTACAAGCGGTTCTGGAACTCTAAGTCTTAATACCGCAACGTTAAACAATATGCTCACGTCTAACCCGCAAGAGGTTCAGCAGTATTTAAGCTCATTAGTTAACGGGTCGCCTACGGCGGACGGGGCATCTATGGCTGGCGGTATGACAAATTTTTTAAGTACATACACCAATCCGGCAAATGGAATAGTGCAGTTCAGCGAACAGAATATAAATGACCAGCTTACAACAATGAACAACCAGATTTCTCTTCAGCAGGCTTTAGTGCAGGATCAGATGGGAATATACACCAAACAGTTTTCAAGCCTGGAATCTTATATAGGACAGATGGAAACTACGAATACGACTATGTCTAACAGCATAAAACAGATGATCGCAAGCGGCGCTTAATACAAAATTTATATTTTATATAGATAAATTCTAAGGAGGATAAATTTAATTATGAATGGAATTTCTACATACGAAAACGTAAACGTTAATACTGTAGATCAAGGGACCCTTATTATTATGGCATATGAAGGCGCCATAGGTTTTATCAGTACTGCCAAAGAGAAACTTGCGCAGAACGACTATGCAGGGAAATCTATAAATATTTCTAACGCCGTGGCGATAATAAACGAATTAAACGCACGGCTCAACATGGAAAAAGGCGGAGAAACCGCAAAAAATCTTAACAAATTATACACCTTTTTATCTATTCATCTTACTACTGCAAATCTTAAAAAAGACGCGCATAAGCTTGATGAATCTCTTAACATACTTCAAAATCTTTTAAGCGGCTGGAAGATTATAATCGAAAAAGACAGAAAGCAAAATGCGGCAGCTTCGGAATCGAATGCGCCGTTAAAATCAGAACCTGCTTCGGGTGCGCATATTTCTGGCGGCATTGCCGTTTCTGTTTAATTTGTCGTTTTAATGAAAACCGACGGAAATAATGCATTTATTTTTCAAACGAGGAGAATAGGAGATTTTTTTCAATCAATTCCTCTTATAGAGTTTGTAACAGCGTCAAAAGAAAACGCAGACATAAAACATGTCGATATATTAATAGACGAAAGCATATATAACGTTAAAGATGTTTTTAGCCGCGGAATAAATTTTATTACATATAAAAGTTTATTAAATTATACCGATATTCCTATTTCAGCCGACCGGCTGAACGAATTAAATTTATTCTTATCAGATTTTACTTCTAAATACGAATTTGCTATAAACTTAAACTACGATTATACAAATTCACTTTTTTTAAGTTTTTTTCAGAATCAAAAAAAAGGTTTTATCGTCCTTAACAAATCTTCTAAAACAGCTGAATCCATCTCTAAAACAGGAGCGGCAAACTATCTTTTTAATATAGTTAAAAACCGCAATCTGAACAGAATAAATATAGTAGATATATATTCACTCATAGGAAGCGAAAAACCAGCTGAAATAAAGGCTTCATACAATATTATAAACTTAAAAAAACAGCTTAAAAACAAAAAAAGGCTAATTGACGGAGAACCTATAAGAATTTGTATTTCTATTGGGGCAACGCATCCTAAAAGGATCTGGCAGTATGAAAATTATGCAAAACTGATTAAATTGCTGTCGAAAAATCTTAACTGCCAAATAATATTGGTCGGAACGGCGGAAGAAAAGCCTGCAGCCGAAGAAATAAAGAAAAACATTCACTTGAATGATGGCGTTAATATTACTGATTTAACGGGAAAGACGAACCTTCAGGAACTTATTTATCTTATAAAAGATTTTGATATTATCGTTGCATCCGATACCGGAACCTTGCATATAGCGCAGATTTTTAACGTGCCATCCGTTTCGATATTTACCGGCAATGCAAACTTTTACGAAACCGGACCGCATATAGAAAATTCATATATAATTTATTCAAAGACGGAATGCTATCCGTGCTTGCAGAATGAAACGTGCCGTTTAAACTTTGCCTGTAAAAACGATATCAATCCGGAAGACGTTTTTAATTTAACGCTGATGCAGGTTGCAAGTAATAAATTAGGCTCGGCACATAAAGGCGGAAAAATCGACCTTTCGGATATTAAAAACAGAGTCGAAGCTAACGTTAAAAAAGGAAATTTTTCGGTCGCCGTCTGTAAACATATAGATTCAGTTCATTTTTATCCGCTGCGAAAGCAAAAAATTAACAAAACGGAACTTGCTTCCGAAATATTAAAGTTCTGCTGGATTAACGTTCTGTCTAACGGTAGCTTAAAAGCCGATAAAAATAAAGTTTTGAGATATACTAATAAATATTATAAAATAGACGAAAATACCGTAAACTCTTTAATCCGGGAAATATATTTTATTAAAACCGTATTCGAAAACGGTTTGAAGTCTTTCGGATGCAGTCATGCGGATGTTTCGTATTTCGAAAAATTTAAAGATGCCGTTAAATCACTTGGGTCAAACTATAATTATCTTAAGCTTGCCTGCGATTATTTCATGGACGAATTAAAGTCGTCAGGAGCCTCTAAAAGTTTTGGCGATATTCTTTTGCTTTTAAATAATGCTTTATCCATATTAAATTCATTTAGCTTTATATGAATAATTTAAAAAATTTCGAAATAGTGCAAACTAAAAAGAACGGTTCCCCATCCTTTAAGATTAACGGGATTACCGTCCATTCGGTTTACGACCCAGTTTCGGAAGCCCTGAAATGGGCGGCTCAAGTCATGGAGCGGATTGCCTCTGAAGGCAATCCGGATAAAATTATAATTTTCGGATTGGGAGCGGGTTATCATGTGGAAGCCCTGATAAAATCTTTAAGGGGTTTGGAAGGCCAGATAAGTAAAATAAATATAGAAGCAATAGAGCCGTCCGAAGAATCTTTAAATTTTATAAAAAATAATTTTAATGTCGTCAAATTATTAGAAGATATTAAGCTTACCGTTTTAGATTCGGACTCTTTTGGAGAAATTTCCGAAATTTCAGCAAAACTCGAACTCGATAAAGGTAATATATTATTATGCGGACTTCCGTCGTATGAAAAAATATTTTCTGACATTTACGGTTTAATATACAAACTTCACGGCATCAATCAGTTTTTTACCCCTTCTTCCTTCAGGGTTTTAGTAGTCCAGCCGATGTATGGCGGGTCTTCGACTATCGGGAATTATATGTATTCGGCTTTTTTAAATCTCGGTTACGACGTAAAAATATTAGATTTTTCAAAATTTCACGATGCCTATAAATACCTCGGGGAATTTACTCCCAACGAAGACCATGTAAATACCTTAAAGCAAAGCCTGTTTAATCTTATGTCCGAGGCGCTGCTTTCTTTCGTATTTAACGATCCGCCGGATCTCGTCGTTTTTATGGCTCAATCTCCGGCAAGCGAAAGGACACTGCTTAAGTTAAGAAGCATGGGAATTAAAACAGCATACTGGTTCGTCGAGGATTTCAGGACGCTTACCTACTGGAATACTATAGCCGGGAACGTGGATTATTTTTTTACAATACAGAAAGACGATTTTTTCGAAGAACTAAAAAACATCGGCGCAAATAATTATCACTATCTTCCATTAGCCTGCCTGCCCGATTTTCATAAAAAAATTACTGAAATTAATGGGGAAGACAAAATAAGATACGGTTCCGACGTAAGTTTTGCCGGAGCGGGATATTATAATAGAAAAAACGTTTTTGCTCAACTGATAGACTTTAATTTTAAAATATGGGGAAACGACTGGTATGTCGGACTACCTTTAAGCCTGTTAATTCAGGAAGGCGGCAAGCGGTTTACCGAAGAAGAAGCCGTAAAAATATACAACTATTCAAAGATAAACATAAACCTTCATTCTTCCATGTGGCACTGGGACATAAACCCAAACGGAGATTTTTTGAATCCAAGAGTTTATGAAATACTAGCCTGCGGCGGTTTTCAACTCGTGGACAAGCGCAAATATCTGGAAGGAGTTTTCGAAGACGGAAAAGATTTAGTCGTTTTCGAAACGGTGGACGACTTAAGAAAAAAAATAAAATATTATCTTGAAAACGAAGAAGAAAGACAGGCTATCGCCTTTCATGGCAGGGAAACCGTCGTAAAGAACCATACGTACGAGAGCCGCATACGCAGGATGATGAATATAATACTTTTGGATTCTTACGAACATATAAAATCTAAGCTTGAAAGCAGAAAAGAAAATATAACCGTACTTTTAAAAGCTACGGAAGGCAATAAAGAACTTCACGACCTTATTATGCAGTTTTCCGATAAAAAATCCCTTTCCATAAAAGATATGGTCGAGCAGATAAAAAGCGGCAAAGGAAGGCTGTCGAAATCTGAAGCCACTATTTTAATGCTGTGGGCGATAAAACTGAAATTAGTCAAACTCGAAGGCTTGTAATTTCGCATGAAAAACATAATCATACTAAATCTTACCCGAATGGGCGACCTCATACAGTCCACCGCCCTGTTTAAAAAAATTAAATCGGCATATCCAGAAAGCCGCGTCAAACTTCTAATTTCTACCGAGTTTACGGAAATTGCGCCATTTCTTCCTTACATAGACGAGATTAAAGCTATAGATATTACCGGACTTTCAGAACTGTTAAAAGCAAATAATTTCGAATTTACATTAGACGTGTTAAATGCTTTAAGCGTTATATTTGAAGGAATTTTGCCGGTAAATTATGACCTTGCCGTAAACCTTTCCCATGACGAATTCAGCGTCTATTTTCTTTATATATTGAATTCGTTAAAAAACATAGGTATATCGATAACCCGCGAAGGAAAGATAGTATCTAACGACGAAATGATAGCCTATATGTTTTCTGCCGTTAAAAACAGAAAAGTAAGCGTTTTAAATCTTGTAGATATTTATGAAAGAACCGTTAATGTCGACCGGGGCCCGGATAAAGCGCATATAAATAATATTTTTCTGGATACTCAGAAAGCGGACGGAGATGACAAAGAGTGGGAAGTCTTAAAAAAATACGGATTAGATGACGATAGTGAGACGCTTATTTCATTCGCTATAGGCGCGTCGACACCCCTTAAAAAGTGGCGTTACGACTATTTTGCCGAACTTGCAAAGATGTTTCTTGCAGGTAATCCAAAAATTAAAGTGGTTTTGCTTGGGGCAGGCTACGATGTTCAAGCCGGCGGTTATATAGAAGCCGCCGTCGCAAACGAAAAGCTTCTAAACCTTACCGGCAAAACTTCCGTTTCCGATCTTGTCTATGTCGTAAAACGTTCAAATCTTCTTATAACCCACGACACCGGGACTATGCATATAGGAGTGGCCGTAGGGACTAAATTGATAGTTATATACACCGGAAACGTCGGATTTTTGGAAACCGGACCGTACGCGGAAAATCAGTTGCTCGTGGTACCTGATATAGGATGTTTCCCATGCGATTTTAACCTGAAATGTTTAAATCCTGTATGTCAGAGTTTTATTAAACCCGAATATATTTACGATATAGCGTTAACGGTTATAGAAAAGGATAATTATAAAGAAAAATTACATAAATATAAAGATACTGGCATCATTCCTTATCTGTCGAGATTTGATTCTAAGCAATTTATCGATTTTTTGCCCGCCGTTAAAACAAAGCTTAATTTTAAAGATTTAAAATTAAAAGTGCTTAAATTAGCGCTAGAACATTATTACGAAGGAGATTTCAGGAATATAGACGAAAACGAAATCGAACTTTTTCTTGACTGTTTCGAGGGCATAGAATATAATCTTAGCTTAGACGCCGCCGAAGAATTAAATGTCGTCGAAAGCCTTATTTCTTTGTGCGAAAAAGGTATGTCGGAGACGAAAAAAATGCTCAATCTTGCCTTAAAAGATCCGTTTAATTCAAAAAAAATAGAAGAATATACAGGCAGAGTTCAATCTATAGATCTCGAATTAAAATATCTGTCCTCTGTTTACGACGACCTGTCTTTGTTTAACCAGATTCACGTAATAAATCAGAATAGTTCAATGAGCTACGACCTGTTCGGCCTCGCCGTAGATTCCCTTAAAAGTTATTCTAAATATAAACTTCAGTTAAATATTTTTAGAAAAGTATCAACTTTATTTTTAAATAAAATAAAAAATTATAAGACGGAGGAGTTAATATGAAACTATGTGTTGACGAAAATTTAAGCGATTCCGCTTCAGATGCAGGAAGTATATACGATATTTTATACGGAGGCGACATAAAGCGCCTTATTCCTGAAGGCAGAGTAATAAAAAACATAGTTATAAATGGAACGGAATATAACGATTTATTGCTGGACGCCGATAAATCTAAAACATTTAAGTTGTCGGACCGAGACGAAATAAAAATAGCCACTATGAGTCAGCTTGATCTTCTAAATGGTTCTATAGATGCAGCTATAGCGTTTTTAAAAGAATTTAAAAACGGCATAGTAAAAACGACGGACGAAATAAGATGGGGCAACAGTATAGGAGGGTTTAAAAATTTCTCGGAATATCTTAAGGGACTTACTACCTTCGTTCAGATTATGGAGAAGATATCGGAGTTTTTAAAAGTAGATTATAACAATCTTGTTTATGAGGACAAAAGCATTCAGTCTTATTTTAACGACCTCGAAAGGATTCTTGCTTCCGTCCTTTCCACGCAGGTCGAACAGGATTACGTTTTGCTTGCCGACGTGGTCGAGTTTGAACTGAAACCTAATATAGATATATGGGGTAATATTTTGGAAGATATGAAAACTAAAATAAACGGCAAGATAAATGCTGGCAAATGAAACAGGCAGGAAGAGAGTTATAGCCGTAATAGGCGTTCAGCGGAGCGGCACGAGTTCAATTACGAGAGGGCTTCAGGTTTTAGGAGTCAATCTTGGAAATTTATATGGACCTAATGTGGTTGGTCCGGACAATGAAAAAGGATATTTCGAGGATTTGGAAATAAGCCATTTAGACGTAAGCATGCTTAACTCTATCGGCTATACCTGGGATAATCCGGTTTTGCCCATATTTGACGATAATACGAAGCATATTTTATCGGCTTTTTATCCTATCGCCGCAAATATCCTGCAAAGGAGATTTGAATCAACGGATTTATTCGGTTTTAAGGACCCTTTAATCACCAGGCTTTTGCCTTTATGGAACGAGGTATTTAAAGATGCCGGAGTAGAAGTATCTTATATAATAGCATGCCGCAATCCTTTAAGCACGGCAAAATCTATGCAGAAAAGGGACGACTTCGATATAATTAAAGGGTGCTATATATGGCTCGGCTATATTATGGCTTCTTTGATTCATTCGGCGGGTTATAACCGTATAATCGTCGATTACGACGAGTTGATGAAAAACCCCGAAAAACAGCTTGAAAGGACGGCGGAGAGTTTAAATTTAAAATTCGACAGGAAAAGTCCGGAGTTTAAGGAATATAAAAGTTCTTTTTTGAGCGAATCTCTGAGACATACAAGTTTTGGGATAGGCGAACTTGCGGCAAATCCGGATATCCCGCCTAAAATTACCGAACTTTATGTTTTGCTTAAACGCATAGCAATGGATGAAATTTCAATAGACAATATCGAAGCGGCGGCGAAGATTAATAAAATTTATTCATGGATGACGGAACTCCGCTCGACACTTTTGTATATGCAGGCGCAATTCGATGCGTTGTATTTTCTAAAAAAACAACTTAAAGAAAAAGACGATAAAATTGCCGAATTACAAAACCTCGACATCTAAACTTAAATATTTAATTTATATATTTATAAGTGGAAAAAAACGAACTGGAACAGGCGTTTAATCTTGCCGTCGAAAAACAAAACGAAGGAAAAATAGAAGAGGCCGAAAAATTATACCGTTCTATATTGGACATCGATGCAAAACATCCTGGTTCTAATCACAACCTCGGAGCGTTACTTCTTTCAAAGTTAGAACTTGCAAGCGCCCTTAAATTTTTCGGTATAGCGTTAATTTCCAGCCCTTTGACTGAGCTTTACTGGAAAAACTATATATATTGCCTGTGGTTTTTATCGTCTTCCGGTAAGCTTTATGCAGAATTTCAAGACGGCATAAATTACGTGATAGACACCGTTTTAATGTTCATAGCCGATAACTTGCAAATTCCAGATTTCGGCAGTCGGCTCGGAAAACGTCCGGAGGGCTTGAATTTTTTGCTGCTCGGTACATGTCAAAGCGAATTTTTATTAAGTTTTGCTCAAAGTATTAACTGCAATATAGACCATTATTTATTTGAATCTATACCCGAAGTTCTCCTGCCCGATTTTAAAAACAAAAACGATAAAGAATACGATGCGGCAACCGTAGTTTTTAGTTTAAGGCATATCGTCGGCAGTGCCGTAAGTAAAGTTATACCCGACGTTAACGGCGATTTATTTTTCGCCGCGGCAAAAACAGAAAAAGATGTAGCCGATACTTTATACGAATGCAAAAATATACTTTCCTCTTTAATATTTCAAATTAAAGAAAGCGTAGGAAAAGAATTGCCGGTTTTCTTTACCGGCTTTTTTGAGCCGCTATCGAGTTATCCGGGCTTTTTTTCTTCCCGTTTCGATTATGGCGACCCGAGATATTTTGTTTATAAATTAAATGAAATTTTATATAATTTATTAAAAGAAAACGGGGGCGGCAATTCATATTTTATAGACGCCGACGAAATATCCGATCGATTAGGCAAAGTTAAAATTCAGGACGATTTATATATTCATACTACGCACAACGGTTATATAGGGCAAGATTATTTCAAGCCGGAATTTAATCTTTCAATTTACGGCAGAGATTTGTGGAACAGAATTATCGGGCAGATTAAAGTTTTAAGAAAGTTAGAACAGATTAAGCTTATAATATTAGATCTCGACTATACTTTATGGAGAGGAATTGCAGCCGAATCTATCGACGACGAGATAAATCCTGGTAATTTAACGGAAGGCTGGCCGCTCGGTTTCGTAGAAGCACTTTTGTTTTATAAAAAACGCGGCGGGCTCCTTGCGATATGCAGTAAAAACGATACAACAGAAGGAGAAAGACTGTTTAAAAAAATATGGGGCGGGCGGCTTTCATTCGACGATTTCGTATCCATAAAGATTAACTGGAATGCTAAGTCTTCTAATATTAAGGAAATATTAAACGAGTGCAATATACTTGAAGAAAATACGCTTTTTATAGACGATAATCCAAGGGAGATAGAAGAAGTAAAGAATGTATTTCCAAAAATGCGTTTTTTAACGGGTATTCAGTTAGACTGGCGCAGGATTATAACGGAATCGCCGGAAACGCAGACTGATATCGTTACCGAAGAATCGAAAAACAGGACGGCTTTAGTTAAAAGTAAGATAGAACGCGACAGGTTAAAAAAAACAGATAACACAATAAATAAAGAAAACTGGCTTTACGAATTAAATTTAACGCAAAGTTTTCATATTATAAAAAACGAAAAAGATAAATTTTTTCCGAGGGCAAAAGAACTGTTAAATAAAACAAACCAGTTCAATACTACCGGAAAAAGATGGGACGATGGGACATTGAGTATTTTTTTTAATGACGGCGGTTTTATCGTTTCGACTTTCGTAAAAGATAAACTTATAGACAACGGGCTTGTCGGGTTGGCTTTAATACAAGATAACATTATCGAGCAGGCGGTTTTATCCTGCAGGGTTTTTGGGCTCGGTATAGAACAGGCATTACTTGCATATTCTTTAAAATTAGTTTTTGATAAATACGATTCTGTCTTAGCTTTGTTTAAAGATGCCGGTAAAAATTTTACTTGCAAAGACTATTATGTTGATAACGGTTTTACAAAAGAAAAAGACAATTATGAAGATTGCGATGTTTCTAAAACTAATAAAATGGTTGAATATCCATCATGGATAAAAATTGTATAGTATGGCGCTAACAAAAAGTGCAGAGATAGAAAGCTACGCTGATTTAGATGTAGTTTATGAAAACCCGAAAAATGCCGATATAAATATAATTAATTTGTGAAATTAATCTAAACGAAGCAGTAAAAATGATTATTAACGCTATAAAAATAAAATTATAAAATTAATATTAACATTTATAGAACAACAATAGATTTATAAAAATAATTATGGAATTAGGAAATAGCGAAAAAAATAAGTTATATAATTTTAGCGGCACTGATAATAAATATATTAATGACGATAATTATGTGAACATATTAAACAAAAATTCCAGTATTTCAATTATAGCAGATCTAATAGCCGATAATTCAACAGTTTTAGATGTTGGCTGTTCATACGGTTATTTTGGTAAATGGCTAAAAAAAAACAAGAATTGTACTGTATATGGTATTGATTCAGACAGCAGCATGTTAAATTACGCAAAACAAGATTCTCTTTATAGAGATGTATTTATTATTGATCTTGATTTTCCAGAAGGAGAAGACTACAAAAGATTTAACGAACTTGGGCAAATTTTTGATTATATAATATTGGCCGATGTTATAGAACATTTAAAAAATCCTTTCAATGCTATACTTCATACCATAAACAAGCTAAAACCGTATTCAAGTTTTTTAATCGGTGTTCCAAATATTGCAAATATAGACGTAATTTTTAATTTAATAGATGGTAGGTTTAATTATAACGAATACGGTATTTTAGATAATTCGCATCTAAGATTTTTTACTAAAAGTTCATTTATCGAATGGATTGACTCCATAAATGAAAGTACTGTAATGGGTGATTTTAAATTGCAGTTAGATTTTTTAGGAAACACGATTTATACATCAGATTTCGTTAAAAAAATTATTTCCGAAAAGCCTATTATATACAATCTTTTAAAATCGTCAAATCCCGAAATAGATGTTTTACAAAATATATTTTCTCTAACTAAAGTAAAGCGAACGGATAAAATTTTTCCTTTAGAATTAAATCAAAATATAAAACCTTTGGATAATATTTCTAAAACATTAAACGAATTGATTGAAATTTCGCAAAATTATGAAAAAGATATGGCCGCCATTTCAGAGAATTTTGCAAAGATAGATGAACAAAATCTTTATGTGATACATTTAATTAATGATAAAAACGATACTGAAGCGATTAAAAACGATTATATTATAGAAAATTTAAATCTTTTTAATATTGAAAAAGATGTCGATAGTTTAGAAACTTTATTTTTCCAGAAATTTGACGAACCTATCGTGTCTATAATTATACCGGTACATAATAATTGGGGATATACTTATAACTGCCTTAAATCTATATTGTTGAATACTAATGATATTTCATACGAATTAATAATTGGGGATAATCAATCTACTGATGCGACACCGAGAATGTTTGAAGAAAAAGTAAAAAACGTGATTTATTACAGAAATAACGAGGATTTAGGTTATCTGTTAAACTGCAATAAAGCATTAGGGCTTGCGTCGGGTAAATATATATGCCTGCTTAATAACGATACGGTAGTAACCCGAGGATGGCTTAGCGAACTTGTTAATACCTTTAATGTACACAAAGATGCAGGTTTGGTCGGTTCTAAACTTATATATCCTGATGGCAGATTGCAGGAAGCCGGCGGTATAGTTTGGCAGGATGCATCTGCGTGGAATTATGGAAAGTTTTGTAATCCAAATAGTCCTGAATATAACTATATTCGCGAAACCGATTATTGTACTGGAGCGGCGATATTAATAGGAAAACAAATATTTAACGAACTTGGCGGATACGACAAAATTTACGCGCCCGCATATTACGAAGATACCGACCTTGCTTTTAGGGTAAGAAGCATTGGTAAAAAAGTAATTTACAATCCCTTTTCCGTCGTTATACATTTTGAAGGCATAACGCACGGAACTAATATAAATCAGGGAATAAAAACATATGAAATAAGGAACAGAAAAATTTTCTATACACGCTGGAGAAATATACTCCAATCCCAACATTACAAGAACGGTGTAAATGTATCTCGGGCAAAAGACCGCTCAAAAAACAAACCGGTAATTTTAATAGTTGACTGGGGTATACCTCATCCGGACAAAGACGCAGGTTCGCGTGCTATTATTTCCACAATTGAATGTCTTACGGAAATGGGTGCAATAGTTAAATTATGGCCTAATAATTTAATAAAAGACGAAAAATATATAAGGAGATTACAAAATATAGGTGTTGAGGTTTTTTACGGTTCTGAATATATAGGAAAGTTTGCTAATTATTTAAAAGAAAACGATATAGACATAGTTTTATTAAGTCGTCCAAATATAGCCATAAATTATATAAATAACACTAAACAATTTAGTAAGGCTAAAGTGATATATTACGGGCACGATATTCATTATAAAAGATTTTTAATGCAGTATGAATTAACAGGAGACAAACGTGCTTTAGAAATGTATCATGTTTTTCAAAAAATAGAGGAAGACTTATGGTCTAAAAGTGATATTGTTCTTTATCCGTCAATAGAAGAAGTAAATGTCGTCAAGTCAAAAGACCAAAAAATTAATGCTAAACCTGTGCAGTTATATTATTACGATAATTTTCCCGCGGTTAATAGCAATTCGTTGAAGCAACGCAGAGATATTATTTTTGTGGCTGGCTTCAGCCATTCTCCAAATGAGGATGCAGCAGTCTGGTTTGTATCTTATGTGCTGCCGTTAATAAAAAAAGTAATGCCAAATGTGAAACTATTTATTGTAGGTTCTAACCCAACGGAGAAAGTAAAAAACTTAGTCAATTCTGATATAATCGTTACAGGATACGTTACCGACGACGAACTTTTTGAATATTATTCTAAAGCACGCGTTTCAGTTGTGCCTTTAAGGTTTGGCGCAGGCGTAAAAGGCAAGGTTGCAGAAGCATTGAAAAATGGAATTCCGCTCGTTACTACTTCGATAGGCGCGCAAGGCTTGCCAGGTTTAGAAACCGCAGCATTTGTTACCGATACAGCGGAATTGTTTGCCGACGCTGTAATTAGACTTTTAAAAGACGACTGTTTATGGGAAAAATATGCAACTAAAGGTTCAGAATATGCGCAGAATAATTTTTCTAAAAGTTCTATGATTGAAAGCTTATCACAGATTTTTGATAACACAAAATATCAAAGATTGATATAATAAATTATTTAAATTAATAGCACTATATGAATAAAATAGAATCTAAATATATTCCGAAAGTTTACGACTGTTTTACTTTTTTCAACGAATTAGAACTTTTGGAAATCAGGCTTAATGAATTAAGCTCCGTAGTTGATAAGCTTGTTTTGGTTGAAGCAACTAAAACTTTTCAAGGAAAATAAAAGCCATTATTTTATAATGAAAATAAAGACAAGTTTAAAGAATTTCATGATAAAATAATACATATAATAGTAGATTTTCCAAGCGACGATATACTTGATTCGTTAAATGCCATATTTACTGGTTAACCCCTTCTCAGAGTATTACCGAATCTATGGTATTAATAACGTTATCATCTTTTGTAAATTTATTTATAAAATTTATTAGTTGTCCCTACGATTTTTTGAAAATATGAATTTTATCTATGCTTTTTCCAGTAATTATAAGGCTTTTATAATTTAATTTTGAAAAAAGGTGTCAAAGTCAG
>JAJYDX010000021.1:0-4117 GCA_021777135.1 bacterium
GTATTTTTGGGCTGCCCAAAGAAAAATTAGAGAGCTTTAACAGGCAGACCGTCGCCGACTGGGCAATGGAGGCGGTAAATGAAATATTCGCCGACAGGCAAATCAGACGCAACGGTTGACGGCGGCAGCCATGCTATTGTTCTGTTCCTTTTAATAATTATAGTAAATATTTGGATTATTATTATGAATAAGACGTCAAAAATCATAGCAATAATAAGAGAAAATGAATCCGAAATCGCAAATATTTAGGGCGTTAAGATAGAAACTAAAGGAGTGGAATCAAAAGTCCATATCGAAAACAAAATGGCGTTAGCCAATGAATTAGCCTTAAGGGTTTCCTCTGAGGCCCGAATGATACTTCCCGATCGCCTCCAAAATATTTCCGGTGATATGTTTAGGCTTATAAGACATACCCATTGGAGATTATTTTGCCAATGCTTTGTTCTTTGCCATAGGGGTACCGGTATATAACACCACGGTAATAATGAAAGAGCACCTGCTTCCTGAATAATACAGAACAAAAACCATATAAACTGTAAGATGGTCTATCGTGAACATAACAGGCAGGCCGATAAACCACGGAAGAAGGCTAGTCCTCCTTATTGCTTCTACCATGCATAAACTTATACTATATGAACATATGAGAGATAATTGTTTTATACTCGGATAAATAGCATTGAATATTTATACTTGTCCTAAAAACTGCTATCTTTTTATAAAATTGTATAATTATGGCTTATTTTTTCGAAAAAATTAATTTTACTTAAGAAAAATCCCTTAAAAATGGGTCATGATAGCAAAGAATTCCTATCAGCAATTTTGGGTTTAATATATCCAATTGACAAAATTATTCCTGCAATGATAATAATATATAATACGTCTTATTAATTTTTAATCTGTTTTTTGGCAATCCGTTTTCATATGCGTATAATAATAAAAGAAAAGTGCGATGAGTTCTGTCTTCTCGTAGAAGACGGGAGAAAAATATACGATATAGTTATGCCTGCTCTTAAGGAAGGTGTCGTTATCGAGCTCGATTTTGAAGGCATAACCATATTTTCCTCACCGTTTTTCCACTCTGCTATTGGAGACACACTTGAACACATTTCCTATGACGACTTCAACAGGCTGGTTAAAATCCAAAATCTTAACGATTCCGGCAAAAATCTTCTCAAAAGGGTAATTGAGGATTCAAAGAAATATTATACAGACGACAGCTACCGGTATGCCTTGGACTCAGCTCTTAAAAGCCTATCGGAGGAACAGTGATCAACTACGACATAAAGTCCGAGGTTGTAGATATAAACAAATATAATCCGACCCAGCGGGATTCCTTTTTTATAGATTCCAACGTCCTTATATGGGTATTTTCCACCAAACACTCAAGGGGGAATGAACGCCACGGGCTTTACCAGTCCAGGGTATATCCAGCTTATATTCACAGAGCGCTTAAAGCCGGATCCAAGCTTTACGTATGCGGTCTTTCGTTTTCAGAAATGTCCCATTTTATAGAGGACATGGAGTTCCAGCATTTTTCCCTTATGTCCCCGTATGTAAAGAGAAAGGAATATAGGCATAATTACCCGACCGAAAGAAGCAATATAATAGAAGAGATAAATTCCGCCTGGAGTGCGGTAAGCCTTGCGACTGAGATGTTAGAAATAAACGTGGACAGGTCTTCCGTGGACACCTCTCTTTCTCTCATATCCAACAGCATGCTTGATGGCTACGACGTGTTTCTTGCGGCTGCGACGAAAACGCATGGCATAGTAAACATACTTACCGACGACGGAGATTTTTCATCTATAGAAGGAGTCAGGCTATTTACGGCTAATTACGGAGTTTTAAGAGCGGCGGAGAAACAGGGGAAACTGGCTTCAGATAATAATTAGATATAAACTTTTTATTATTAATTTTCCTTAGACTGGCAATATTAAACGATATATTTTTAAAGAGTCAAATACATGACCTCTTACCATACCAAGCCTATATGTCCTTTCTGTTGTTCACCTAATACCATATTTAAAAACAAGGTTAATAAGTGGAAATGTCTTGATTGCCAAGAGCGTTTTACAGTAGAAGATTTAAATTTTTCAAATAATAAGGCTATTAATCCCAAAAAAATATTTTTCAGTTATGGACACGATGAAAATAGGGAACTCGTGGATAAATTCAAAGAGGATATTGAAAAGAGAGGGCATAGCGTATGGATTGATTATAAGGAAATAGGTGTTTGGGCAGATTGGCGGGAAAAAATAACCGAGGGGATATCGCAATCGATACTGGCCATAGCCTATTTGAGCAAGCATTCCACAAGGGATCCGGGTGTATGCCTTAATGAGATAGCTTTAATTCTCGATAAGCCAATGGAAATTAAACCCATTCTTGTTGAGAGCGAGGAAGAAGCAACTCCTCCTGTGAGCATAAGTCATATCCAATATTTGGATTTATCCAGATGGCGAGACATAAAGGAAAGCAAATTACCAGAAGAAGATTTCGATATATGGTATGAAAAAAAATTATCTGAGGTTATACATGGCATTGAATACGAAGACGTCGGTTTTTCTGGAGACATTGACATTTTAAGGGCTTTCCTTAGACCTCTTTTATTTTCAAGCGATATAGCTCACCACATAGATGGCTTTACCGGAAGAGGTTGGGTTTTTAAGGAGTACAATGAATGGCTTGCCAAAGAATCCAGGTTGCTGTGGATAACAGGAATGCCTGGATTTGGAAAAACAGCCATAGCAGCAAACCTTATTCATAAGTATCCTTCAAGGATTATAGGAGCATGGTTTTGCGACCGGGGTTCAATCGAGCAGTCTGATCCTGCTAAAGCGCTTATGACTATTTCTTTTCAAATTGCATGCCGACTTACGGATTACAGGAAGAAACTTATTTCAGAACTAGCTCTTAAAGACAGCATCAGTAAAGATGGGATCGAAAATAAAAGAAAGGAATTTTTAGAACTCGGACGGAAGGATATAAAGTATTTATTTAGAAGGTTATTCTCGGAACCAATGCATGGACTAATAAGAAGGGAAAATAAATATGTTATCGTTATAGATGCTTTAGACGAAGCAATAAATGAAAATGGCGATAACCATATAGCAGACCTTATAGCTTCGGAATTTACCAGTCTTCCGGGCTCAAGTTTGAGCTTCGTTGCTACAAGCCGACCTGATGCCTCTGTAGTAAACAGCCTTCAGGGATTCAAGCCGCTTAAAATCGATGCACTATCTAATAATGAAGATAATATAAAAGACCTTGATGCATACCTTAAAAAGTTCTTTGAATCAGACAGGTTGAAAAACTTACCTAACGAAAAAAAGAAGGAAATACATGATACATTGCTGCAAAAAAGTGAAGGAGTCATGCTTTATTTAAAAGAAGTTGTTCGGGCCATTAGCGAAGAAACCATGGATATAGATAAAATAAGAGAAACACCAAAGGGGTTATATTCATTATATAGTTCACAATTTAAGGTTAGATATGGAAAACATTACGAAAAAAAAATAAAGCCGTTACTTCGATTGATTATTGCATCATTGGGACCAATTCCGGAAGATCTTGCCATATCTATACTAAAAATAGACAAAGAAAGGTTTAATAAAAGCCTAAATCTTCTAGGAAGTTATATTATAAAGACTACAGATGGTTTGAAGGTTTTTCATAAAACCATTGTGGACTGGCTCACATCTGACAAAACTAACGATTATTTTATAGACCTTGAATTGGGCAAAAAAATAATTGCCGAATACCTTTTAGATGACTTTAAGAATGGAAGAGAAGACAACCTTTATATTGATATTGTATGGCTGAAACAGATAAAGTCCTGGTTGCCTCATCTTATTGAATATTCTTCCGCGTGGAATGACCCTAAGTTGTTGGACAACTTCGGCTCCTTCCTTACAAAATACCTTGATATTTACAACGCTGTTAAAATATTTGATAAGGCGTTATGGATTATGGAAAACCTGAGAAACAATTTGGGGAAAAGATTTACCGTAGGCATGGCCGAAAGCCTTGCAAAGACTTACACTAATAAAGGTGTTGCCCTCAGGACTATGGGTGATAACATGAAAGCTGTTAAAGAATATACTAAAGCAGTAAAAAT
>JAJYDX010000021.1:4127-11372 GCA_021777135.1 bacterium
TGGGGAAAAGATTTACCGTAGGCATGGCCGAAAGCCTTGCAAAGACTTACACTAATAAAGGTGTTGCCCTCAGGACTATGGGTGATAACATGAAAGCTGTTAAAGAATATACTAAAGCAGTAAAAATTATGGAAAACCTGAGAAACAATTTGGGGAAAAGATTTACCGTAGGCATGGCCGAAAGCCTTGCAAAGACTTACACTAATAAAGGTGTTGCCCTCAGGACTATGGGTGATAACATGAAAGCTGTTAAAGAATATACTAAAGCAGTAAAAATAAGAGAGAAAATTTGGAAGACAAATGAGGGAAAGTGTACTCCATCTGCGGCCTATAATCTTGCGTGGACATATATAAATAAAGGGGTTGCTCTTAATGCTGACGACAATTACGATGGTGCGATTGGAGAATATAATATGGCCGTTAAAATCTTGGAAGACCTGAAAGATAAAATTGGAGAAAGGTTAACTCCTGATATGACCAATAGCCTGGCAAAGGCATATGCTAACAAAGGTGTCGCCATTAGGGATAAAGGCGATTTTAAAAGATCTCTCGAAGAGTTTTCTATGGCTATAAAAATAAGAGAAGAGCTCAAGCAAACATTGAAGGATAGATACACACCGTTTATGGCTGACAATCTGGCATGGACATATATAAACAAAGGGCTTGCTCTTAATGCTATGAACAATTTTGACGGTGCAATTGAAGAATATGACCTGGCCGGTAATATTTTGGAATACTTGAAAAATAATATGGGAAACCAATTTACACCTTTTATGGCCGATAATCTTGCGAGTGTCCACCTTAATAAAGGAATTGCCATTAAGGCCAAAGGCGATAACAATGGTGCAATAAAAGAATATGCCGAGGCGATCAAAATAAGTGAAAGTTTGCGAAATATCCTTGGAGAAAGATTTACTTCTATCATGACTGAAAGGCTCATATCTTCCTACATAAATAATGGCATTGCCATGACCGATATTGCTTCCAACGATGAAGCCTTTAAAAACTACTCTATTGCCAGAAAAATATTTATTTATTTAGAGAAAATAACAGGTAAAAATCTTCCAAAACATGCCACAGAATTGCTTAAGTTATTAAATAAGAATCAAGACAAACTAAATAAAAATTAGAATTATAGCCTTTAAAGCGGTTTTTAAAATGTAGGGAAATATAATAATGTATGACTTTTTTAACATTTTTATATATAAAATGAGGTCATTTTATGAATAACAATCAATCTTTTCCTAAACTATTTTTCAGCTATGGTCACGATGAAAACAAAAAATTAGTTGATAAGTTTAAAAAAGGTCTTGAAGAAAGTGGCTACAAGATATGGATGGACTACAATGGTATAGGCACGTGGGAAGACTGGCGAGGAAAGATAGTAGAGGGCATCCTTAATCATGACCTTGCCATAGTTTATTTAAGCGAACACTCAACAAGAGATTCTGCCGCCAATGTTTGCCTTAATGAAATAGCGCTAATCCTCGACAAGCCTATGAAAATTAAACCTATTCTCGTCGAGTCGATGGACAAAGTTAAACCCCCCATAACAATAAGTCATATACAATTCCTTGATTTGTCGGAGTGGCGGAAAATAAGCAACGGTAAGATAGAAGGAGAAGCTTTTGACCGGTGGTATAAAGAAAAATTAGCAGAAATCATAAAAGGCATTGAAAAAGATAAAGAATTTTCTGGAGATATAGAGGTTTTAAAAGAAGTCCTTAAACCGCTTGCGTTTCAAAGCGATATTGCCAGGCACATAAAATATTTTACAGGCAGGGAATGGGTTTTTAGTAAATACGACGAATGGCTGAAAGACTTTAATTCCCGCCTTCTATGGATAACGGCAGGACCGGGATTCGGGAAAACAGCCGTTGCAGCTAACCTTGTAAACAATCACCCCGATGCCATAATAGGCGCTTTGTTTTGTCAACGCGGGTCGTCGAATCCAGTAGAGTCGTTGATGACCATATCATTCCAGATAGCTTACAGGTTGGAGGACTACAGGGCAAAACTTATGAAATCGCTGGGTATTTCTGTAAGTATAGACATTGAAAGTATAAAAAGCATAAGGAACGAACTAATTAAGATAGGAGAGAAAAACTCTTACGACCTTTTCCGCAAGCTTCTTAAGGAACCCCTCCAAGAACTTATGGGTAAGGACCGAAAATATGTAATAGTAATAGACGCACTCGATGAGGTATCCGACAAAGAAGGCAATAATCCGATTGCGGAATTAATAGCCAATGAATTTACCGAGCTTTCTGAAAATTTAAGTTTCATCGTTACAAGCCGCCCCGATCTTTCGGTCGTAAGCCAAATGCAGTGTTATAACCCATTTCGGATAGACGGAGCATCTTTCAAAGAGGACAATATCAAAGATTTAATAAAGTATATTGAAAATAGTTTAAGAAGGTTGATTGAAGAAGGCAAAATAAATATTTTATCCCCTGAAGAATTTAAAGAAAATATAAAAATATTAATCGAAAAAAGCGAAGGCATGGTACTTTATTTAAAACTGGTTTTCGAGGGAATTAAAGAAGGAACTTTAGATATAAACAAATTAAAAGAAATTCCAAAAGGACTTTATGCTTTTTATGGTTCGCAATTTGGTAAAAAATTCAGTAATGAGCTATATCAAAACCTTATCGTCCCCATGCTTCGTATTGTCATAGCCTCCTTAGGACCAATTCCAGAAGAACTTTTGTATCAGATACTTAAACGCCAAATAACTGATTTCAATAAGGAAAAATTTTACCAATGCTTTAATCTCCTCGGAAGTTATATTATAAGTTCTGACGAAGGTTTGAAGGTTTTTCATAAATCTCTTGCAGACTGGCTTACAACCAATACAAAAGATAGTCCAAACAAATACTTTATCGATTCCGAGGAAGGGATGGAACAGATAGCTAGATATCTTTTAGATGATTTTAAAAATGGAAGAGATGTCAATCTGTATAATGATATTGAATGGCAAAAACAAGTGAAAGAATGGCTTCCCACGCTTGTTGAAATTTTACCATCAGTTTGGAATGACGATCCTGGTTCATTAAATAAATTTGGTTTATTTCTTAGAAGATATTTAAATAATAATGCTGCTATAAAGATATTTTGCAGGGCAATAGAGATATGGGAGGAACTTCAGGTAGGACTCGACGATAAATTTACACAGGATATGGCAGACGGTCTAGCAACAGCCCATTTAGACAAGGGTCAGACCCTTTGGTCTATTGGAGACAATAGCTCTGCTGTAGCGGAATACGAAAGAGCCATAGGGATTTGGGAGGAACTCCGGAGAAAGCTGGGTGATAGGTTTACCCCATATATGGCAAACGGTCTTGCGACGGCCCATAAGAATGAAGGCAGTGTTTTTTTATCCTTAGCGGATATCCATTCGCAAGGGAGTATCACAAGGCAATTAAAGAATATGAAATATGAGAAATGAAATATTGAAAAGGGGTTAAATGTCGTAAAAAATTTACTAACTATGTACTGATTCTTGCAGATTTTATGAATTTTGCATTTGCATTTATATTATAATTTATTTTGAATGCTTTGTTACAAAGAATATTTGGCATTCTAAAATAACGGAGGGAGTAGAACATTGAAAGACTTAACAAAGGAAAAAGATTTAAAGCTACCTGATAAGGTTTTTATTCATCTAGTAGTTGGCATAACCGGTCACAGGGACATCATTGAAAAAGACAAACCGTTACTTAAAAAAAGCATACTTGAGTTGTTCAGGGAACTTAAAAAAGAATGCCCTTATACCCCTTTATTGCTTTTAACACCTCTAGCCGACGGAGCAGACCGCCTTGCCGCCGAAGCAGCAATAGATGAAGGTATAAAATATGTTGTTCCCTTGCCTCTTCCCAAAGAAGAATATGAAAAAGATTTTCCAGAAACGGTTGCGGAATTTGAAAATCTCTTAGAAAATAAAAACTGCATAGCATCATTTGAACTTCCTATATCAGATAAAAACTTGGAATTGGCAAAGCATGATAGTTCGGAGAGGGATAAAAGATATGAGTTAGCAGGTGCCTTTGTTGTAAAGTATTCTCCGGTGCTTATAGCCCTGTGGGATGGAAAGGAGATTGATAAAACTGGCGGTACTTCCAAGATTGTCGGTTTCCAACTAAAAGGCTTGCCGGAGGAATACTCCACCAAAAGTAGCAGTTTTGACCTTTCGGACAAGGGTATTCTTTATCATATAAACACAAGAAGAAGAAGCGAAGATTCATCCATCCCATATAAAGAGGAAAAAGGGTTTAAGATGCCGGAAGGCATGGACATTAAAGAAAAAGACTATGTATTTAAAAAGTTCAATAATTTTAATGAAGAAATAAACCTACTTTCTGTTAAAAAAATAAATGAATCAAGGAATGACCTTGCCTCCCCTGAGATCGTTTCCAAGGAAAATTTTATTTCAACCATTTTTGCTGAAGCCAACGCTCTTGCGCTTTATCATCAAAAAATATGGCGCCGTTCCTATAAATTTCTACTTCTTCCCTTAGTTGGAGTTATTGCAATTACATTTGTATTGTATACCAATTTTATGGCTACTTATATTCTGACTATTTACCTTGGTTTTTATATCATTGCAGCTGGTTTATTTTTATATTTTCATAAGCACAGAGAACGCTACATAGATTTCAGATCCCTTGCCGAAGGACTAAGGGTAGAGTTCTTTTTAAGGCTTGCTGGAATTCGCGAGGATACGGCCGATTTCTACCTCAAAAAGCACGATGCTGAGTTACAATGGGTAAGGGAGACCTTAAGGTCTGCCAACCTTTTTGAACCACAGAAAAATCCTGATTTTTACTCTATCAAAAAAGAATGGATAGACGAACAGGCTAATTACTTTAATAAAAGAGAGTATGAAGAGAGAAAGAAACTACGTAAATTGCGCATAATTGTAATAATCCTATATAGTTTAGGACTTCTATCTACGGGTTTTGTAATTGTTTTAAGTATGACACATATGTTTAAACCCCTGTTGTCTTTGTTTATTGCTTTAACTGTATTAATGCCAGTTTTTGCTGGTCTTTTTGGAACATACATTCAACGCATGGCGTTATCCGAACATCAAAGCGAATATATAAGAATGAAAGGTATATACAATAAAGCAATAGATAAATGGAAAACCACTAAAGAAGAAGAAACTCAGATCAGGCAGAAGATTATCTTAGATCTTGCCAAAGAGGCCCTGAGGGAAAATGCGGACTGGCTATTGCTACATAGGAAGATTCCTGATAAAATGCCATGACGATAATAGTAGAACAGAGAAAAATATAGAAGAAGAATATGCCCATAGTAGGCTAATTTTAATAATTCCCATTTTCTTTTTTATTAAAAGATTCATCCGATTCATTTAACTCAACATATGGAAGATAAAATGAAACAGATGTTCTTAATGATGAATTTTCTTTAATATAGCCTAATTTATTAGGTATGCTTAAAAATTTGCCGAATTTTTCATTATTTTTTAAATAATCTGGGAAATCGTCTAATATTTGCAGGCTTTTATCATTAATATCAGTAATTAAATTGTTTAACTTGACTAAATCCCCTTCCTTAAAATTATAATGATATCCGTACTTAAATGTTCTAAATGGAAGCATTCTAAATGACTTGCCTATAACTTTATCGTTAAATTTAATAAGCGAATCCATAAATTGGTTTATTTTTTCTTCGGCTTTTTGTTTCATCTCGTTTAATGCATTTTCTTTTTCTTCTAATTTTACTTCAACTGTTTCCTTTTTTGCTTTCATTTCATTAAATTTTTCTTGTTTGCTTTCATATAGTTTTTTATCGAAGAAAAAAAATCTTGATATAAAATTCATTTGGCTATATTGTTCGGATAGTTTCTCAATTTCGTATTGTAAATCTTTATATTCAGGCATTATCGAGTTTAATTGCGCTTTTATATCATTGATTTCCTCATTTAATTCTGCAGCAGGAGAACATTCTATAATTTCATATTGAGGATCTATGTACTTAAATATCTCCGGATATTCTGTTGTTATTACTTCACTTTCTCTTATATTATAAATCCTGATTGTTTTGTCGCCTTTAAAAAAATATTTTCGTTCCATCTGATAATTATTAGAAAAATAAAAGGTAAATAATAAATCGCCGGGGTTAACAATATCATTTTCCTTAAAAAACCATTCTTTTATAGTTATATAATCGTTAGAATATTTAAATTCAAAATCTACAGTCTCAATTTCCAGTTCATCATTTTCATCGCCCTGCTCAATATTTGACTGCTTGTAAAGAAAATCGGCATCAAATTCTAGCGATTTAATATAAAATATAATGTAATCGATAATTTTTGCGGAAGTTTCTTTGATTTGTTTAAAATTGACAAATTTATTCAAATCCTGCAAAGTAAAATCTATAATTTTATCTGCCTTTACAAATTTTTCAATTTCTTTGAATACGTCAAATATTTCAATTAAATCTTTTTTATTTTTTTCTATAAGACGTTTTAAAAATTTTTTAAGATCATTTTTAATGCCTTTAAATGCGGGATCCTTAAATGCTTCAATAATAATGGACTGATGATAATCATAACCTCTTATTATAGTTTCTAAGGCTCCTTCTGAATTTTTCATAGCAATATAAACCCTTGCTTTTTCGAGATATGCCCTGGAATAGTTTGATGCAGATTCTATTGCTTCGTCGGCATATTTTAACGCCTCCTCAAGTTCGTTCTTTAAAAGATACCCTCTAGAAGTGAACTGATATGAAAGAGATGCTCTTATATTGTCGTTGTAATATGAGGCTATTTTTGCGGCTCTCAAACTTAAATCTATAATATCGGATACCTTATCTTTTCTGCCCATGGCTATGTATAGTTTGGCAAGAAGATAATTAGACATATAGTCTAAAGGCTTTAAATCTAATGCCTTTTTTAAGTGCTTTATCGCTATCGCATACTCTTTTAGTTCTATTGCGGTCTCTGCCTCGTTGCTATTTTCTAAAGCGGCAACGGCATTCGGATTCTTTATGGCCGAAAATTCGTTAGCTATAACATCATTTTGCTCTTTTATCGTCTCCCCCGTTCTTTCGGCATTTTTTTGAGATAAATTATCAGCCTCTTCTTCTGTATCCAATATATCTTCGTTAGCATCGGCATCAATAAAACTTAAATCATCATCTCCTTCGACAACTAATTGCCCAAAGTTAAACTCAAAAAAAGCGTCTTTAAATTTTTCAAAAATAATATCCGCAAGTTAT
>JAJYDX010000022.1 GCA_021777135.1 bacterium
ATTATTAAAACCGTAAACCCCTACCCTGAAAGGATAGAACCGTGGAGTCCTAAAGAGGCGGAAACATTATTTTTAGAAGATACCGATCGGTACTTTAAATAAATTATAAAAACAAAGAGGGGGCTATAAAAGCATATGACAAGAATATCATTTTTAGCGACGGGTAGGGGATTTGGAAAGAAAATCGTTTTAGATGACGTTTTAAATAGCCATAATGATATGGTCGGCTTTTATGTAATATACCATCCTCAAATGTCTAAATATTGCATATCCGACGACGGCAATACGCTTTTCGATATTAATCCCGATATAAAAGAGCCGACCGAAGACGTTATGAAGATTTTAGATAAATACGGGATAGATATTTTACCTAACGGAGCGTTTATATTGCTTTCTGAAAACTATGAACTTCCAGAAAAGGAATCGGCGTTTGCGAAAGCGCTGACGGAGATAGCGGGGTTAAAATAAACAAAAACAGATTAAATTTAATGCCCTTCGGGGCGGGAGGCAAAAATGGATAATAATAGAATTAGAATCAATGAAATTGAAAGCGAGATTAAAGCTTTTAACGAGAAGATTGATTTAAAACGTTTAGAAGTTGAGGAATTAGAACACGAAATTAGCGATTATGACACAGAGATTTATTTCTTAAAAAAGGAACTCAAAAACTTATCAATATAGCAAGGGGGCTATACCCATGAAAGACCTAATTTACAAAACAATTAATCCGCCCAATCTCGTAAAAGATTGGTTAGGAAAAACCATAAAAACTAAAAGAGAAATGTCTAACGGGTGTTATATTATATCGGAAGGAACAATAATGCTTATAGATAACTCTGGTCCGGTAGTAGGCCTTACCGGCGCAGACAAGTGTCCTTCTTGCGACGTAAAACCTATTATATCCATAAAGGGAGATAAAGAATACAAGTTGATGTTTTTTGAATTTATAGAAATAACGGGATGGGCGAATGTTTCGGATGATATTCCCGGTGCCAATTCTGAAATAAAAGAATATAAACCTATTAACCCGCCGAAACTAATTAGCGACTGGGTAAATAAACCCGTAATATCCAAAAAAGAAATAAAAAACTACTTTATAACCATACCAGCCGGAACACTAATGCAAATATACGCTGGCGCCGGGAAAACGGTATCGGTTATAGCCGAAAAATGCCCGATTTGCGGAATACAAAAGCGCGCGGAAATAAAAGGGACGAGAGAAGAAAAACTGGCATATATTGATTTTATAAACAAGGAATATGAGAAAAAATACGAGTCTTATAAATTTAAAAAATATTAATTAGGGGACGCTAAAATGTCAACTCAAATATGCGTTGGAGGCGGTTATTATGGGCGGAAAAAGAAGAAACGCTCAAAGATATTATTTACGGACTTAAGAAAAAATATTGTAAATAGGAGGAATAAAAATGTTTATTAGGACCGATAAAGATTACGTAAATTTAAATCATGTAGTAAGTATCATAAGCGACAACGATGAATTGGGCGATAATGCTATCGCCATTTGCGATATAAACGGAGATTGTCATAAAAAATGTTTTAAGGATAAATCTGAAAAATTGAATTTTTTGATTTATCTTAGGCAAGGTCAATTCGATAAATTAAGTTAATAGGGGGAATAATGGCAAGGCTTTATAAATATCAGCAAGACTTTAAAGAAATTGCGATAAAAAAAATGCGGAATAAGTTTTTCTTTGCAGAAATTCCTACCGGAGCTGGAAAATCGGTAATATCGGCAGATATTGCGGAAACTTTTGCTAAGCAAGGGAAAAAGGTAATAATTAGCACAACGACGAACCAGCTCGCAAAAGAAATAGCCGATTTGCTCGCCAATAAAAATCCTAAAATCAGTTTTGATGACGCTATTACTTCCTCTTTATCAATTGGTAAGAACAATTATTTCAATATAGATAAATTCGATGACGATGTTAAGTCTTTATTTATTAATGTAAATCAATTAAACGAATACCTACGACAAATCGAAAATAAAGCGGGATATTGGTATTTATTTGACACTTTATTCGAAAATGTAGAAATCGGAGAGGATAACAAACAAATAGTCAAAAATTTAACAATGGAAGATGAAAAAAGAAAACCATATATGACGGATATAGGAGAATGTGATATATCTGTAACCAATCACTCTTATTTGCTTTTTAAGACTTATAACGAAAGTTTTAATATAAACGATTACATAGTGATATTCGATGAGGCGCATGCAATTTTAGAATCGGCAGAAGCCGCCCTTACTTCATCTTTTTCGGTGTTCAGACTTAAAAATCTTTCGGATATGCTTTTGAAAAAGCTTGTAGGAAAAAAAGAAAGGGGTTATTTATCGGCTGTTAATAATTTATTTTATATTCGTAAAGTTTGCAAAAGAATAATAAATAAATATAGCAATTCTAAATGCGTCGGTGAATATTATAGCAAAACTAATGTTGTAGGACTGGCTATTATAAGGGAATTGGCCGAATTATTAGATAGACCTGAATTAAAAAGAGTTGAGAAATTTGTTAAAGCTTTATCTTTTCCTGTTTCGAATTTATTTATAAGCGAGGTTTTAGAATTACACACTCTAAAAACAAAGCAATCTGATGTGAGAATTTATTGCTCCCCCCTTAAAGGATATCCGACGTTGCATTTTCTAAAAAAGAATATTGCCCGCGAACTCTTTTTTAAATTTTGGAACAAACTCGACGGATGTTTGGGTATGTCCGCTACTCTTACCGCCGGAGATGATGCCGCTGGGAGAAATTATGTCTATTATCGACTTGGTTTTAAAGTTAAAACACAAGACGCGTCAATGTCAATAATGAAAAAAGTTAGAGATAAGGAACATACCGTATATATTATGCGGAGAATATTTAAGAAAGAACAGTCCAGCATTATTTTATGCAAAAAAAGCTATCCTGCTCCAGTAATTAAAAAAGAAGGAATGGAAAGTAAAATTAATCCCAAATGGACGGAAGAGTCCGCCAAAATCATCATTAAAACTTATTCAGGAGAAAATACGCTTGTAATCAATGGAAGCTTTGAAGAAGTAGATTTAATTGCAAATAATCTCAAGGAACACGGCATAGATAATGTAATAGTTGCCGAGAGAGGCAAATCTTCCTACTTGAAAGTAAAAGAATTTAAAAACAAAGGCAGGATATTAATTGGGACACGCAATTACGGCACGGGAATTGATTTGCCGGGCAAAGAACTTACCAAGCTCTATATAACCAAGTTGCCTTTTCCGGTGATGAATTCAAGAAGGTTCCTTGATATAAGAGAGAAAAGCAAAAGTCAAGGATTTTTTATCGCCAAACGGGAGATGATTTTAAACTTAAGGCAATATATAGGGAGATTAATAAGAACTGAGAAAGATAAAGGCGAAATTTATATTTTAGATTCAAGGTTATGGGATCCTAAATATTATCATATCGTCAAAGAAACGCTGTCAAATTACGGAATTATAAAAAATAAATTAATTTAAAGGGGGTTATTATGTTAAAAGTAAATTTTACGGCCGTTACGCCGTTAATGCAAATTGAGACGATGGAGACGAGACGAGACAAAGAAGGCGCCGAAAAGTCGGTTACCGCAATAAAAACAAGGACAATTTACGATGAAGAGATAGGCGGACTCGTTAAATTGCCGGTCTATACCGGCAACGGATTTAGGGGGCTCTTAAGACGCAAAATGAGCGAGATTCTACTTGAAGAAGCTTTAGAAAAAGGAATAAAAATAAATACTACCGATTATTTCCTTATGGTAGCCGGAGGAGGCGCAAATTACCAGAAACAAGAATTCGATATAGTCCAAAAAGTTAAGTCGTTAAATCCAGTAATTAGTTTACTCGGCACAAGCCTTGCGATTCCGGGCAAACTAATCGTAACGGATTTTATGCCTGCCGATTATCGTTCTTATCTTTATGAATTTAAATCAAAAAATGCGGAAGATAACGGGGAAGAATTTCAGGATAACGTTCCTATGGTCCGTTATGGCTGCTCTCTTATTCAAACAAGAACGTTCACTAAGAAAGACGATATTCTTAATCAAACTAAGTTCGGCAGGTTCCTATCCAAAGAAGACGTAAAAGCGTGGGAAGAAACGATAGAAAAGGAACGGGCGGAAAAAGAAAATAATAAGAATAAAAAATCGGAAGACAAAAAAGAAAGAAAAACGATACAGTCTATTCTTAACGCCGAATATATCATTCCAGGAACTAAATTTACCGGCTATATATCGTTTAAAGAACCCATTACGGATTTAGAATACGGCCTTTTACTAAAGGGACTTGCAAATCTCACTTATGAGTATCTCGGAGCCGGTTCGTCAAACGGATTTGGAATAGCCAATTATAACATCTACGACGACGTTACAGGAGGAGAAGTAATATTTTCTTTGGTAAGTTCGGATAACTTATTAAAAAGAACGCTATCTACGCCGCAATCCGAACACGAAAGCAAGTGTATTTCTTTATTTGAAGATTGGCTTTCAAAATTAAGCGATGACAATATCAACGTATCGAAGTTAATGAAAAGCAAAGACGAGAAGAAAGCGAAAATATATTAAGTTTAAAAAACTCAAAATTAAAATAAAAATATAAAGGAGATTTTATGAAAGAAATTAATTTAGCGAAAAAAGACCTTTTAATTCTTAGCATATTAATATTTTTATTCTCGTTCCTCGCGGGTGCTTTTACCGCTACGGAATATATGGCTTACCGATTTCAGTTTTCGCCTCTTCTAGGAAAATCTTTTTGGCATTTATATAATCCGTTAGATTGCTGGTTCTGGCTTAAGATGTATTTGCCTATATATCCCGCTGCAAGAAGCATGATGCTTAATTCGATGTTATACGGAAGTTTAGTCTTCTTCTTTATGCCTTTAATTCTAACTTTTATAGTGAGAAAATTTTCGGCGAAAATAAAAAAATCTAATCAGGAGGAGGAATAAATCAGATTTTATAAGGTATAGCGGGTTATAGGTTATACGGAGTAATTAAATTATAGGTGGTTAAAAGCCTGCAAGAGCGGTATAAGGGCTTGAAAATGTTATACGGAGTAATTAAATTATAGGCGGTTAAAAGTAAATTATCCGTCCGCCAGGCAGCTGCGGAGTTATACGGAGTAATTAAATTATAGGCGGTTAAATTAATCTTAAAAGGAGAACTTATTATGAAAATTGTCGTTAAACTGAAAGACGCAGGCGGATTTAAGCCTAGAGACGTTAGAAACTACGTCGGCTCTATAGTGGACGAAAAGTATAAAGATTTGGCGATGTGGCATAAGAACGCTACGCCGGAACTTATCTACGTAAAACCATTTAGAGAATCTTTCGAAATTATTTCGAACAAAAACGATATATCGCTTATGAGCCATATCGCAGAAAAAATAGAAGATCACCCTAATTTTTACGGAAAAAAAATAGAAAGAGTGTGGCTTAAGAATGAGCAATTTAATTTTCCGCAAAGAGGACTTACGACTTATACGACGAGGACGCCTATAATCATAGGGACTAACGAAAAAGAAATAGGAATAAGCTTTGCGTGCAAGGTAAAAAACAATATGGACGATCTTACTCGTTATATCGCACATCGCATTAAGTCGGATGCCGAATATCAGATAAAAAACTGGTTTGGATTAGATTTAAAAATAAATGATTTTTCCATAATCTCTATATCCAATCTTAAGCAATTGTTTTTAGATTACAAAGACGGAGTTAAAGTTCCAGCCGTTACAATGGATTTCGTATCTAACTTCAGGCTTCCCCGCTTCGTAGGCTATAAAATAGGTCTCGGCTGGGGCGAAATAATCGAAAAGGGGGTTCGCAATGCATAATTTAAAAATTACGGTGGGATTATCGTCTCCGGTAATACTGTCGAGATATACTACTATCGATTCTATTCTTATCGCTCTTTATTTCGCTAAACTTAGGAAACTTGGCAGAATAGGAAACGATTTCGTTAAAACGGAAGATTTTATTCCGGAAATATCAAAATTTATACAAGTAAAAAACGGCGCTTTGTCCGGTTCGATATGGTACGTCGGCAAAGAAGCAACGGTATCGCCCAGCAATGCGATGTTAGTTAAAACTAAAGACAGGGAGCATATGCTTAAATATACCGGCAAAATTCAAGATAACGACGGCTCTGGAGAATACAAGCTTTATCGTTTCGGATTTGAGGCATTGGATATTAAAGAAATTTATTTTTATGTGGTAGGCGATAAAGAAATAATAGAAGACTTGCTAAAAGATTTAAAAGGTATAGGCAAGAAAAACTCCGTCGGATTCGGACTTATTGACAAAATCAAAGTAGAAGAGACGGACGAAGATAAAAGCTTTATCATTAAAGGTCAGGCGTCAAGACCTTTACCTTGCCGGAGCTGGAATTTAGAAAGCGACAGAGTCATGTTCTACAGAGCTTATCCGCCTTATTACGATAAAAAAGATAAAGTCCCCTGCTATATGCCGCCGACTTCTTTAATCGAATACGAGCCTATAGAAAATAGCAGAAATTATATATCCCTGAAGGAACAGGATTATATATATCCTACTAAATTTGCGTATAACGCCGTCAAAGAAGTTCTGCCTAAACCTGATTATCCGCAAATGATAGAAGCTAAAACCTGCTCCGCCTGCGGCAAGGTTCACGACAGGGGCGTTAAGTTAACGGACGTGTTTAAACCTGCAAGCAATAACGATTACGCTTTTTTAGAAAAAGGCGACTTTATTTGCGAGTATTGCGACTGGTCAGTAAAATCAGAATCTCAAAATTATTTAGGATATCTGCTTATCGCGCAAAACTGGCATAAGCACATTCAAGGCAAGAATATGGAAGGAGAAAACGACAAAGAAAAACAGGAAATAAGAGCGCAATTGTTTTCCAATTTAGACGAACAAACGCCGCCTTTTTATATAGGCATAAAATCTACTAAAAATCAGCAGCATGTGGTTTTTAAATCGACGGTGTCAATCTCTAATGCTTTAATCCCGATTCAGTACGGAAACGATACCTATGTAATCGACGTAGAGCTTTTTAATAGGGCGATAGACGAACTTAAAAAATTAATAAAAGAAACCGGCATTTCAAAGATTTTTTGGATCAATCAAGAGATTATAAGCGGTCCGGTTTTTCATTTGCCGGCGAAAGACGATACGCCGAAAAACAGAGAATCACTAAATAATTTTTACAAGAAATACGACAGAAGCATAAGAGTATTCCTCAATAGGGCGGTTATAACCGAAGAAGATGTAAAGAAAAGAAAAACAAAAAAAAGTTAAGTAGTATTTTGTTCTTTGACATTCGAAATTCAATTAGTCGTCGAGCTCCCGTATTTTTTGCACTATCGGAGTTCGACAGATATAATGCCGGAAAATATAAGGCACTTTATTGATTTTATTGATATATTTTTTAGTATGAATTGCATATATGAGGGGTTAAAAAATTTAAATTTATTTTATTACCGTCTATTAAATATTTTGTATGAATTGCATATATGAGGGGTTAAAAATCATACATATTCGTTATACTCGTTCCCGTTCCATTTTGTATGAATTGCATATATGAGGGGTTAAAAAGCCTGTAATCATGGCGTTTATGATAGACAGGAATATGTATGAATTGCATATATGAGGGGTTAAAAATGGAGTCCAGCGTCGTGTCTTATCTTATAGACTTTGTATGAATTGCATATATGAGGGGTTAAAAAGGGTCCTTGATTTTAGGCTCGTCGTCGAATTTTTCTTTGTAGGAATTGCATATATGAGGGGTTAAAAAGACTAAATGCAATACTAAATATTAACCCGCCGAAAGGTAGCAATTGTATATATATGTGAGAGATTGAAAGTTAGCGATTGCGGGTTCAAAATAACGCTATATTAATTTAATAGACCTTTTTAAGAAGTGAGGGACTTTATATGAATAAATATCAGGAATTAAAAATTAAGGTAAACCAGGCCAAAGGACCTGTAAGTATTCTTTTTTGGACAGGAATTCTCCTGCAAATTGTTTCTTTTGGCACATTGGTTTTTTTAATAGATTATAACAAAGTCGTTCTCTTGTTTAAATTAATTAAGACGACCTCCATTCTAAAAATTAAATGGCATAAAATATCAATGCTTAACTGGCACTGGTCATTAATTTTACTATTATCCTTCGCGGCATATTTTTTATTAATACCCCTAAAATCATTTCTATTAAAAGATAAAAAAGCCGATGTAGGCACCGAAGAAAAGGTGGTTCGCGGCACGAAACTCGAGGATATCAAGAAATATAAAAAAGAAGTGCGCGATAAAGAAATATTTTGCAACTTGGGCGGCATCGTACCTGTTCCTGTCGATATTATTTACAATCATTTCAAAATAATAGGCGCCCAGGGAACAGGAAAGACGCAAGCAATCGCCAGGATGATAAACGAAACAGTACAATTTTTGTTTAACTGGATTATTCTCGACATCAAGAACGATTATACCGGTTGGTTCTATAATCCGGAGACCGATATAATATTTAACCCGACCGACGCGAGATGCCCTGCCTGGAATATCTTGGACGAAATAGAAAACAAGGCCGATATATCGTTGCTTGTTAATGCGGTAGTGCCGGATATACCGAACGACGCAAACGGTATATGGGTAAGGGATGCGAGGCAGGTACTTGAGTCAATAATATATTATTTGAAAATGACCGGCCAGGGGACAAACGAGAAACTAATCGAGTGTTGTCATCTAGCTCCAGCGGAATTAGTGAAGCTGTTTAAGAGCAAACCGGAAATCGAAAAGAGCTGTTCGCTTGCAATACCGCATTTGCAGGCTGGCGAGAAAGTCACACCTATCCTTATGTCCGTCGTTGCGAGCCATGTAAAGGCATTCGACGTGATGCCGTCCCAGCCCGACCGGCCAGGAATGAAGACTTTCAATATAAGAAGAGATTTTCTTTCTAAGAAGGGGGTTAAAATATTTTTAAACTCCAATGAAAATACTAAAGATATGGTGCGACCTATTTTGACAATATTCGTCGAGTTTGTATCAAGGAAATTGCTCGCAGCCAAGAAAGGCGAAAATAATACTACCATTATTGCACTCGACGAGTTTTCGGCACTAAACAAGATAGAGGCAATTATCGATCTTGAGGATAAAGGCAGGGATAAGGGGGTGGTTGTGATACTTGGTATTCAGGACTATGGTAAGACGACCGATAAATACGGAGAAAATTTACTGCGGACTATTATAAATAATTTAAGGAACTCGCTATGGCTCCAAGTCGCGGATGAGAAGCTGGCTAAAATTATATCGGACGAAATAGGCGTGCAGGAAGTAGAGCGCTACACCGAAAGCGACTCTGTTGGGGCAAACAATGACCAATATACGAATACGCAATCAACCCAGATAGTGCAAAAACAGGCTATACTGCCATCGACTATTATGAGTTTTAAAAATTTCGAGGGGATTGTTAAGCTCGTCGGAACCGCTTTTTTTCACGTGCATATTATCCCTATAACAAACACTTATAAAATTATTGCGGAACCTTTTATTTTATCGGATAGGATGAAAATTATGAATGTAGGTGTCCAAAAGCCGGGGCTGGATGATAGGGCGGAATTGAATAAAGAAGAAGAGGAATTTCCGCTTACATATGGGAATTAATAAATGTTATAATTTTAAACAGGATATTAAATATCAGAGGAGACAATATGAAATACATCATGAAGCCAGTCATTATCGAGGCGATTCAATACGATGGCACTAATTTAGGTAAAATTTCTAAATTATTTCCCGACATTGAATATTATAGTCCGGCACTTCCGGACAGTTATATAGAAATATTTACTTTCAGTTCTAATTATACCAGAGACGACGACGGTCGTATAGAAAAAATAGCATCTGAGGAAAGGGGTAGAATGAGGGTCAATCCCGGCGATTATATTATTAAAGGAAATAATGGTAGATATTTCTCCTATAAGGCAGACGTATTTAAATCTAAATACGTCGAATATAAAAAAGGCAAAAAATATGCTGGAGACCCCTGTTAGAATTTCCGGCATTATATATAATAATTAAAATATTCGGAGCGGGAATTGAACCTGCAATACCACAGAGTGATAAGTAACTTCCAAGTCTATACCAGTTCCGCCATGGAATAAAGAAGAGGAATTTCCGTTAATAATTGATAATTAAGGTACCACTTTTTAATTATTGCAATAGATTGTCGACGAAGTTTATTTGTGCTATTATTGAAATAATTATTTATAGTTATATATGGAGTTTTTGGAGAGACAAATATGTCGGGTTTAGCTATTACGAGAGTTGGAGAAGAACCAAAAGACGCATGGGAATATCATAATATATACAAATTGTTCGGTATAAGCTATAGTAATTTTTTTTGCCCTTATTGTGGATTAGAACTTATAGATAAGTGTATATATAAGGATGAAGGCGAATATGTTGCTAAATCTCCTCACTTTGCTACCAAAAAGTGCGAAACGCATGACAATGATTGTCCTGAGAACACAAAATATAATAAGGAAAATATCGACAAACTAAAAACATATTATGCGAAAAGGGGGATTAGATTTCCTGAAAAATTCATAGACCCACCAAACAGGGAAAATATTCAAAAATCCGGAGTTTTATCGGATTCTATAGATAATATAAAAATGGCTATAAGACAAAATGCTTCCGCGCTTAAAAAAAGAGGGCCTATAACGCCCAGAACTTTTTTATGTCAAAGTTTAGCTAGAGTGTGGGAAAGTATCCTCCATGAAGGTTATGAATTACAAAAAGAAAAAAAATGGGACAAGAATAAATTTAATGAGTGGATAAAAAAAGGGTTATCAAGTATTCCGTTGGTATTATTGGGAGAAGAGAACAAATATTCAAATTATCGCTATGCCTTTACTAGCCCTGTATATCCTAATTTTTCATTTTATAAGGTTTATCATTTTGAGGGAACGGTTGACGAAGTTAATGATTTTTATATTATCAGGAGTGCTTTAATATCCAAAATATCTAATAATAGTAATAGGGAGAAACCTTTTAAGGTAACAATTTGTAAAAAAACTATTCTGGATAATAGAAATCTTTATTCCCATATTATTGAGGATCTTTTAAGTAATTCTTGTTCTAATAATAAACCAATTAAATGTTATGCTATAGGAAAACCTGTGGAGTCAAATGGTATTATAGTTTTAGATATAAAAAACACCAACCGGTTATACATTAAATATTTAAACAAATAACAAAA
>JAJYDX010000023.1 GCA_021777135.1 bacterium
AATTGCACCGCCCAGTTCCATTTAATTTGCCTTATTTCTTTTAACCAGTTTATAAATCTTTTATTTTTTTCTACTTCATCTTCGTTGTTTTTAGAAAAAATTAAGCACTTAGTATTGCCGTTATCTTTCTCGGAATTTCTTACATCTAAATAAATTTCTTTTATATTTTTCTGCTTCACTAAATCTAAAACGTCGCCTAATAAATTAATATTTTTAATATCTTCATCTTTTAAATATCTCTCTTCGTTATTATTATCGATATACGAAAAATTAATAATAATAATTTTGGAAGGAATAGATATGGGCAGAATAACGGCCTTAAAGCTGTCGTTTTCCATCAATGCTTCGTTGGATAATGCGTAAAACTTAAACCTTTTCTTTTTTATATATAAAAAAGAAATGAACAGTAAAAGCAAGACTGACATAATAAATAATTTTATTAACAATATAGACAAGGTATTCTTAAAATAATTATCTATAATATCGGTAAAATAATTTCCTGCAATTCCGATTAAAATTAGCCAAACCGACAATAATCCGGCTAAAATAAAATAATCTTTATTAAATTTTTTAAACATAAGTTTTATTAGTGTTTAGCCGCTATAACGTCATACATTTCGTTTTTATATCTGACTTCATGAAAACTGTGGACAACTATATGAAAAGCAACAAGATAGACCGGAATAGCGGTTGCGCCGGTCAATGTAACCGAATCGTTAAAATCCGCTAAATCCTGCCCATGCTCCTGCCGACTTGCGGCTTTATCTGTTTTAAACGTTTCTTTTAAGCGCCGAATATATTCGGTAATATTTTTACCAATCGTATCAAGGTTTTCTTGATTTATCTCAAAAGATTTGCGGCCGCCAAAACTTTCGATTTTTACATTTTTATATATCTCTTCATTATTCAAAGACAAGTCTATCTCAACCATATAAAGTTTCCCTCTTAACATTTCTTTTATCGACGAATATTCCATATCTTTTGCCGTAATTTCCGGTTTTAGATATTCTGTAAACCGGATATTCAAAAGCGTTTAGATGTTTCTTAAGTTTTTTATTGATATTCGAAACATTCTGCATAAAAAATTCATTGCCTTTATTCTGATTTTTGAAAGATTCTGAAAGTCTCTCAAAATGACCGCTGTTTTTAGAATAAATCTTTTCGTAAACATTTAAAATAATCTTGATATTATCATCGGAGGAAAGGTCGTTTACGGAAAGATAACAATCGGTGCAGTCTCCGCAAAAATCATTTTTACATTTAATTTTAAAATAATAAAACAGATAATATATGCATATTTCTATCGGGCGAAGTTTTACCTTCTTATTCCCTAAAAGCACCGAGGTGTTTTTTATATCGAAAGCAACTATTTTGTCTCCACAAAAATCTATTCTTTTCTGGGCAATGCCGACTAAATCGTCATAAAATAAATCGTCTTTAGTATTCAAAAACTTCCTTAATTTTAAAAAAACTATTTCGGAAGAATATATTTTTGCGTCTTTAGTATTTAAAGTTTTTATGATATTCCCAAATGTATCTTTAACTTCCATTTCTTTATTTTCCGGGGGGATATAGTAAAAATCCCGGTTTGATTCAAAATCGGGACTGACTAAAGTATGGCTTAATACGTCATCGTCTTTTCCATATAATTGAGCGGCAAGCGACAGATAAGCGGTCATAGTCTTTCTGCCTCCGGCTATAGAATAAATGCAATTTGAATCGGGAATCATCGAAATTTCTTTCGTAAATTTAACTACTTCGTTTCCTGTTTCGGCGCTGTCTTTATCTGAAATAATGTCTTCTATAGGCGCATCTCCGCCAAGAACTAAAACGGAACTCTCATCGAATTTAATATCCTTAGGGTTTATATTGTAATCCTTGCAGAATGAATAAAATTTTCCATTATTTTTATCTAAAAGTGTTTCCATTATTTTTTGTTTTCCCGGATAAGTCGTCAAAACCTTTACCTCGTTAATCCATATTGGCGGTTTTCTCTCGATTAAATAGTAGTATAGGGTTTCGGTAATTATTTGAGGACTTAAACCCGCAATGCTTACTAAAATTGTTTTCATATTTATTTAAATTATATATTATTGGAAATCTTTTGCAACAATTATAAGCCCGAACCTGCCATTAATCGATACAAAACAATGTTGTTTTTCAAAAACGTAAAATATGCTATAGTAAGTTTATGCCGGACAATAATTTATCTGACATCAAAAAAATATTTAAAGATTTCAAAGCGGCAAAATTTAACTTTGAAATTAAGGCGGAAAACGACGTAGTTCTTCCGGATTATAAGGGTTCCACCTTCAGGGGCGTATTCGGACATATTTTTAAAGACGTTATGTGCATATCCCATTCAGGAGAATGCGGGGAATGCAGTTTTGATAAAGTCTGTATGTTTAAAAAAATATTCGATTCTCCCCCGCCTTCAAATTCCCTGAAATTAAGAAACTACTCAGCCGTTCCTCATCCTTACGTAATAGAACCGCCTTTAGACCAAAAAAACTTTTATAAAAAGAATGAGATAATAAAATTCTCTTTAATACTGATAGGTCAGGCGATTTCTTTATTTCCTTATTTTGCTTATTCTTTCGGACTTGCAGGGAAAGAAGGTATAGGCAGGCAGAAGAAAGGTAAATTTATAATTACGAAAATAATAAACGATAAGGATAAAGAAGTATTGTATTATTATAAAAACGACGAGCTTAAATCTTTAAATAATTATTATTCTATAAACGATTTTACATATAAAGATTCCTATAAGGACGAACGTTTTTTAGTCAATTTAAAATTTATAACCCCGACGAGGATTATGTTTAACGAAAAACTCGTTTCCGAACCGGAATTCCATATATATGTTCGAAACGCTTTAAGAAGAATATCAAATCTTAATTTTTTTCACTGCATTAATGACGCAGGCAAATTGGAATTAGAATTAGACTTCAATCATTACATCGAAAAATCCCTTGATATAAGTTCTAAAAAATCGTTAAAATGGTATTCGTTGGACAGATATTCAAACAGGCAAAAAACTCATATGAAATTAAGCGGCTTTATTGGCGATATTTCATTCGAAAACGTTCCGTATGAATATTTATGGATCATTAAACTCGGCGAATTAATACATATCGGAAAGAATACTACCTTCGGACACGGGAAATATTCCTTGGTTTCCATTATTTAAAGATATTGCGTATTCAGTTTTATAAATTACAGATTTCCTCAACATATTTACTCTGTCTTTAATATATAACCTTTTTGATTTTAAATTAGAATTAGAATTTGCATCGGCATCGGAATTCGGCGGAGACATAAGTTTATCGTAATGGATAAAATATTTTTTCATAGAATTCGGCTTTAAAAATGTTCCGTCAGGCGTCGATATAAAATCGTCTTCCGTTAAAATAGCTTTGTTTAAGAGTTTAAGCGTAAAACCGTCTATTGCGCTTCTGAATTCTTCAACTATATCAAGGGCGAGCGAAGGTCTGCCGTAATTAATACCGTGCAAAAAACCAATATACGGGTCAAAACCCTGCCCTATCAACACGCTTAATATTTCGTTCGTAATGAGCGTATATCCGAAACTCAATAATGAATTGATAGGATCTACCGATGGATTTTTTTGCCTTAGGTTAAAAACCAGATTTTCGTCCCTAAGCATCATTTTAAAGGCTTTAAAAAAATAAGATGCCGCTATGCCTTCTATTCCCATAATGGATTTTATAGCGGCCTTGCTCTTTAAAAGCTCTTTGCATTTTTGAATAGCCACTAAAGTCTCCTTAAATTTAGATATGCCGTAATTTTTTGCAAACGAATAAATAAGTTCTATTTCGTTTTCCAATTTAATAGTTACTATAGTTTTTGCAAGATTTATCTGGAATTCTTTATCTAAATATCTTTCATACTGCGCCAGCCTTAAAAATATATTTTTGGATTCCATCGCCGTCAATCTGCCGTGACATTTTCCGCCCATAGTAAAAAACGACACGTCTATATTATTTTCGAGGAGGAAATTCATAGCCTGCGTCGTGAGCTGAATATTACCGAATATAAATATTCTTTCGACCTTAAAGACCGGCAGTTCGAGAATTACGGCGGAATCTTTCGATATAATTAACCTTCTTGAAGTTTTAGATATAACCGCTCCCTGCTCCGATACATAAATAGTAGCCATAATATAAAATTATAAACTCATATCTCCATAATAAATTTTATATTGCTCCCTTCATATATTTTTCTTAAAATTCCGTATTTAGTACTTATTTTGTCAGACTTTAAACCTTCAAATAAACCTTCTATTTTTTCTTTAGATGTATTATAGCTTTCCGTAGCTATAATAATCTCTTTTTTCCGTTTTAAAAATTCCATGATTATTTCTTCTATCTCTTCAGGCTCATATTCTACGTCAATTTTTGCTTGACCGTCAAATTTATCTTCAGCAATGTTTAATTCGGCAGGTTTTTCTTTTTTTTCTTCCACGTCCATACCGGCGTTTCTAAGATGTAATAAAATATTAGGATACTCACCTTTTTTAAGTTCGAATTTGCAGTTACAGCCTACTTGCGAAGTTATATAAGACAGCCATTCCCTGATTTTATAACAAGAGATTGCATATTGGCTTCCTTTTACTTTATTTATATATTTTAAAGTAATTTTGGGGTCGTAATTGGCGCAAAGACTCATAAAATAGTTTATCATATCTTTGCCATCCCGGGTATGCCCTATCGAGTATAAAATGCTTAATCTTTCCGTATGGGTCAAATACTTCGTAACTCTGGCCTTATCGTAAAGATATTTCAAAACCTGACATCTATCCAATAAAATCCTGAACTCGCTTATTTCGTTTTGATTTAAAACAATAGGCGCGCCGGATGAAGTATTTTGGCGATTTAAAATATTATTAACGGAAGATTCGGGAATTTTCATTATATCTTCCATTAAAAATTTAAATTGATTTAATATTTTATTGCCGTCGTCGTTTACGAAATAAGTTTCTTTTCCGGTATATACATTTATACCAAGCGGCAGTTTTATAAGGCTTCCGACGGCGTTAGGATTCAACTTATTTTCTTTGGGGAAAATTTCAACGTTTATATGCGGTTTGAATCTATGTTCATTTATTAAAAAATTTACGAATTTCCTTCCGCTCTTAGCCTGCACGGGCTTATCAAAGAAAAACCATACGTGATAACCCTTATAGCCGCTGAATTCTATATATGATTCCGAACCTGTTTTCTCTTTTAGAGTATTTTTAACGAATAAAGCATAATTGAATGCTTCATTTAAATAATCGTAATATATATCGGAATTTATTGGAATATTTTTTATATATTCGGAAGATATATCAATGTCTAATACGGCAAAATTTATGCAATTATCGTTCCTTACTATATATTCTCCCGCTGTTGAAGTTCCATTAATATGCGAAATAACCGCTTCTTCGTCGAGAGGCTTTTCTATTCTGGAATAAAAAACTTTACCTTCCTGAGTAACTGCACCTGTTGCGTAACATTTATCCGAACCGGTAAAAAGAGATAAAATTTTAGGCGCCAATAATTTTAAAGCATAGGGATCCTGATTTAATTCGTTTTTATCGTCGGCATTATTAATATTAACACTTGAGATATTTGATTCTGAAATATACTCTTTCATTTTTTCGGCTAAACCGGTTAAGCCCATTTTCCCATATATGTAAGACAATTTTTCATAACCGTCGGTAAATTCCGGATTTTTTTCCGTAAATCTGTTTAATAACCTGATTGCTTTTTCATAGTCTCCCTTTTCTACGAAATAATCAGAAATTTTAAGAATTCTGCCTCCGTCGTCCGTATCTTTAGATATAAAGTCGAACGAATCTTTTTCAAGATCAAGTTCGTTTGACAGTATTGCGGCATCTAGCTTGACGTCTCTTGCGTAACCGTCGGAACTGCCTGCGGTTTCCCCTGATAATATTCTGTCTTTTATGGATTTTATGATAAATGACGATATGTCTTTTTGATAACTTTTTGCGAGAAGGGCGCTCTTCAAAAGAGACAACCCTATATTTAGCTCCGGTTTTTCTTTTAAAAGTTTATCTACGTTGTCTAAAAGTTCGCTGTTATTGTATTTATTAGTCGTTTTAATATCGAAATAATTAAGCCAGCCTTCTATAATACTGTCGATATAAATATTTTTTATTCCTTCGGCGGAGATGCCGTTAATTTTTTCCGAAAAACTGCATAACGATTTTTCGGACGGGTACTTTCCGTTTTTATTAAAACGATAGCCCAAAAAATCGAAGCCCTCTTTTTCGTTTAATTTTACTAATGAACTTTTTTCTTCCGATAAAGCAAGCATCAGTTCCTTTTCTAAATAATTCACGGCGGTATCCTGCAATTTTCGGCAATTTTCAATAGTATCGGAAAACATCGCAAAGTCGTCGGCATAACGTAAATATCTCGAATTTGATTCTTTAAAAATTAGTTTATTGTGTATTCCGTTTTAATCGAACACTGATTCCGTTTCTAATCGAACACTAAAATCAGCAATTAATCCCTTTATAATTTTTATATAATATCGTTAATTTTAAGTCAATAAAAATATCCATTATTTAATATCTAATGGAGGTTTAGAAGGGGGTACCCCCTTCTAAAAATTCCGCCGCCGCGGTAATTTTTTAAGACTTAACGGCTGCCATATTCTTCCTCATAGATTCGCCTGTTAGCTTTATCTGATAGGCATTATGCACTATTCTGTCCAATATCGCGTCGGCTATGGTAGGTTCGCCTATTACCTCATGCCATTTATCCACCGGAACTTGCGCCGTGATGATTGTAGAGCGCAGCTGATGTCTGTCCTCGAAGATTTCAAGAAGATCCCTTCTTTGTATTTCATCCAATAAATTAATGCCCCAGTCGTCTATTATAAGAAGCCTTACCTTTGATAATTTATTCAGTAATTTAATATAGCTGCCGTCGGCTCTCGAAGTTTTCATCTCCTGTAATAATCTCGGCAGTCTTACATACTGGGAAGGCATGCCGCCCCTGCAGGCGGAGTTGCCGAGCGCACAGGCTAAATATGTCTTTCCGGCGCCGGTGGGACCGGTTATAATAATATTCCTGTTTTTCTTTATCCAGTCGTTGGAAGAAAGCTCTATCAGTTGAGATTTACTAAGCCCCCTCTGGGCTTTAAAGTCGGTTTCTTCTATGCAGGCGTTGCTATATTTTAATTTCGCTTTTAAAAGAAGCATTCTAAGCTGTTTATCCTGCCTGAAAGTTATCTCTTTGTCCAATAAGAGATTAAGCCGGTCTTCAAAGGACAGATTTGAATAAAGTTCGGCGTTCTGTTCTTCTACCGATTTTGCCATTCCGTAGAGTTTTAAATTTAATAGTTTTTCTTTCAGCATATTTCCTCCGCATAATATTTAGCGCCGCGGATATTTTCGTGCGCTATTGTTTTTTCTATTTTTTTCTCTATAAAATCATTATCCAAGTTTTTATCTAAAATATTCTTTACGTTTCTGTATCTGTATAAACTAAAATTAAGAGCCTTTTTGCATGCGGCTTCAACCCTTGCGGCGGGATAGCGTTTATTAAGCCTGATTACGCCCAATGCCGACCTTAAAGAAGAGTCGGGGCTTCTTCTGTTTTCCATTATCTTTTCTATAAAATCTCTCGCATTGGGTCCTATTTTTAACGATTCTTCCTTTATCTTTTCGGGCGTTATCAGAATGCCGCGGTGGGAGGCAGGCATATGTTCAGGGGAGGTAACGAAATAAGATTTAATAAAATTCCTTTTATGAGAGGCAATTATTTTAGAATTGTGATATATTTTTACAATATCGGCGTTGTAACATATATCGACGTTTTTGTGAATAGTCTGATATGGTACGCTGTAGTGGGTGCCGTTAACATCCACGTGGTAGTCTATGCCGACCTTGGCCCTCTTCCAGAAAGATAGTTCGTATCTTTCCGGGAGGGGCTTTAAATAGCTCTTTTCTTCCTGAAAAAGCTCGGTTCTCGACTTTAAAATATTTTGCATCGGCCTGTCGTTGTAATCTTTTAGTTCTGCGGCTATAGCTAAATTTAACTCTTCTATACTAAAAAACGTTTTATCCCTTAACGGGGCAAGTATTCTTCTCTGGGCGTTTAACACTCCGTTTTCGACCTTCGGCTTGTCTTTGGGCTTACACGGCCTTGCGGGTATTATAACCGTGTCGTAATGCAGGGACATCTCCAGATACGTCGGGTTTATCTCCGGGTCGTAATAGTCAGCCATGGTAACCCCGGATTTAAGGTTGTCGGGGACTATTGCGGCGGGGACGCCGCCTAAGAATTCGAACATTTTAATATGGCAGTTTATCCAGCTCTCCAAGCTCTGGTCGGGGACGGCACAGACGAAGGTATAGTTGCTTGCGCCCAAAACGCCGACAAAGAGTTCTACTTCCGTTATTTCTCCGGTAACGGGATTTTTTACGGACGGTTTAAATCCGGAAAAATCGACGAATAGTTTTTCTCCCATTTTATGATTAAACCTCATGACCGGATTCAGGGTCTTTTTCCATTTTCCGTAATAGTGACAGAACTGGGTATAGCGGTAACCGGCAGGATTATTATTTATATATTCCTCCCATAAAAGATAAAGGGTCACCCCTTTCCTTTTAAGTTCGGAATGGATATATTCCATATCCGGCAGGGGCTTTAACGGCTTTGATACCTCAAGCAGAAATAGCGCTTTTATTTCTTCGTCGGCTAAAGACATAAACGAGTCGTAAGTTATGCCGGAGGATTTAAAGCGGTTAATGTAAAAGCTTACGGTGGAAATGGATACATTGCAGGATGAGGCGGTTTTCCTTACGCTAAGGCCTAAATCGTATAACCTGATAATTTCCCTTACGGTTTTCAATGTCAGTCTCCTTTTTCGTTTCATCTCCTCTCCTTAAAAATTAGTTTAAAGAGAAGTTTACTACAAAAAAGGATTAACCGCAGAAAACGGCGGAATACATTTGAGCCGCCCTGCCGGAGTATAAAATGCAGAGTAAAAGCACACTAGTAATTTAGATTAAATTAGTGTTCGGTTAGGAACGGAATGGGTGTTCGGTCGCGACCGAAATTTACACTAAGTATAAATGCATTACTAATGGTTCAACATGGGCGCTTCCATTTTCCATAGTTACATATGTAATTTCTGTGATATTTCCCATTGGCTCCATTTTTTTTATATCTAATAATGCTAATTTTTTAATTTTTGCGAAATTATTATAAAATTCAACAAATAAACTAATGTTTTTTTTAACATTAAAAATCATCCCAATTTTTTCTGCTTTTTTAATTTCATTTCGAGTGGTTGAGTTAAAACTGGAGAATATTAGCAACATGTCTTGATTTAAATCTATAATTTTTGTATAAGATGGCTTTCTTATATACCCGAAATATTTTTTTTTACTCTTGGATTGAAAATTTATACAAAATGAAAATATCTTTGAAATTGAGGGTTCGTTAGCGCCCCATGATTCATTAACTTTAAATAAAAAAAAACTTTTTTTATTTTTTATCATAAATTTATATAAATTATTTTTATTGCTTTAAATCCATTTATTGATTGCATCGATAAACCTAATTGAATTCGATTCAGGCGAATATTCCTGAAAAATTTTAAATGAATTCTCTCCATATGCGCTGATTAAATCAGGATTATCAATAAATGATTGCATTGCGTTTTTTAAGGTTAAATCATCTTTGGCATTGACTATGAAACCGTTTTTGCCGTTTTTTATTAAATGAATAGACGCCCCTGCCTGGTTGGTTGAAATAACCGGTTTTCCAATAGATATCGCTTCATTTATTACCGCTCCCCATCCGTCACGAAGGGTCGGCAAAACAAAAACATCCGCATAATAAATATGCTTGTTAATTTCTCCTGCTTTTATAGTGCCAGTAAAAATTACTTTGTCGGATATTTTATATCTTTCGGATAACTTGTTATAAAATCCGCATGATTCATCTTTTCCAGCCAATATAAGTTTCCATTTGTTTCGCCGATTACGGAAGTTAAGTTTCTCAAACGCCTTTAAAAGGATACCTATTCCTTTTCCTTTATTTAAAGTACCCAAATAAATAAAATATTTTTCATTGTCGGTATTAAACCAGGAGGGTGATTCCTTCGGTTTTGACAATGCGTTGATTGAGTAAGGAAGTATTTCAATTTTATGTTCATTTACTCCCCAATTAATAAAATCTTTTTTTGCTGCTTCCCCAACGGCAAAAGCGCCTAAAGCATTTCTGTTAATAAGTTTTGCATATTTTTTATAACCTCTTACCCAAATAAATAAAGGGTATAATATGTCAAACATTATATAGTTAAAATGAATAATTCTAACTAAATTAATTCCGCTTCTTTCACCCCAATGCGCCCATTTAACATTATTTTTAATAAATAATTTTATTAAATCTTTATTAAAATAAAAAGAATATCCCGAAATAATATGAATCCTATTTTTCCAATCAGGTAAAGAAATTATACCTTCATTTAAAGATTCTATATATTTCTGATTGTTAGGTAAATATTTATAGGAATTCCAACCTAAATCAATTCTTGTTTTTGAAACCTTTTCAAAGTATCTAACTTCTAAATCGACGTGTTTTGATAAAACTTTATAAAAAGGCTGGGTGTGATGCGAAGGCATTGTGTTCCAAAAACAAATCTTCATCTATTCCACCTCACGTTTATTTATAGATTGCAGTATTCTTGCTCATCCGAAATCCACCTATATGGGTTGTATTGATTTATGGGAACATTATATATCACCAATAATTTTTCTTAAAAAACTTTTTAAAATAGATATGGTCGCCTCAAAATATATTGTCAATTTACTTCTTTGAGCATGTGTTATTTTTATTTTTACGGTTTCAAAAACAGCATAATTATTAGAACTAACACTGTACTTGTTTATATCCATTCTTGCGTTTACCTTATCAATAAAACCGGCTGCTAAATTATTGCCCGCACGCATTAAAAATTCATAGTCTCCAGCTGTCCTAAACGTGGTCTTAAATAAACCATAGACTGAA
>JAJYDX010000024.1 GCA_021777135.1 bacterium
TTAGTTGTTGATTTAATTTCATTATTATAATATTATTGCTTATAATACAAAAATTTTCAATGAATTAAATCAAACTTAATTTAATAACCTATGGATATTAATTGTCCGTATTGCGGGGCGCATTACGTATTAGACGATTCATTGCTTCCCGAAGGCGATATTAAAGTAAAGTGCAGGGTATGCTCCAATGTTTTTATACTTAATAAAAACTCCGGAGCTTTTAAAGACGAGCCGCAGGTATCCGCAGGGGCGCAAATAACGGCTGAAACCGGCCATTCTTCTCCGCAGGCGTCCGGCTCCGCGCCAGCGTCTTACGATTCTTCGAAACATCCCGTTTCCGACGATTTTATGCAGTCTATTATGTCCGAAATCAACAGCGCGGTCGCCGAAGAAGCAAGCGGGAAACATAAAAAAGATTCCGGTTCGGACTCTGTTTCCGCTCCGTCCTCTTCATCCGGCAAGGTCAAGGGAAAGACTGCCCCGTTTCAAATTATAATGCTTATAATCTTGGCCGTTCTGTTTTTAATTGCCGCCGCATCCGCCCTCGTTCATTATAATATAATAAATATTCCTTTTCTTCCCTCCGGCGTATCCGATTTTTTATCGTCGTTCTAATTTTTCTATCGGAATATAAACCGAGACGGTCGTACCGCGGTTTTTTACCGACGATATATCGATAAAGCCGCCGTGTTCATGCATTATTTTCTGGCTTACCGCAAGTCCCAGACCGCTTCCTTTTTCTTTTGTAGTGAAAAACGGAACGAATATATTATTCAAATCGTTTTTGCTTATTCCGCAGCCGTTGTCGATAAATTCTATTTTTATAAATTTTGGATTATTTCGGGTATAGTCTAATTTCGTGGTAATTTTTATTGTTCCGCCCGCCGCTTTTGCAGCCGCATTTACCGCATCAACCGAATTTTTGAGAAGATTTAAGAATACCTGGATAAGCGCATTCTCTGAGGCGTATATTTTAGGAAGGCTCGGGTCGAATTCCTTTATAATTCCGATATTTTTTGCCGAAAATTCCGCCTGCTCCATAATTATTATTTCGTTGATTATCTTATTGATATTTACGGCGGAAGTTTTTACTTTATGCTTTTTAGACAATGCCAGAATTTCTTCTATGAGGTTGTTGATTCTTGCCGATTCTTTTATTATGATTTCAAGAAAATTATTCAGGTCGGGCTCGTTGAATTTTCTTTTTAAATAAGCCGCGGAAGCCTTGATTCCGCCTAGAGGGTTCCTGATTTCATGGGACATTTCGGCAATAAACCGCGACAGGTCTTCTATTCTTTCTTCGCTTTTGATATTATGATCCATTTCTTTAAATCTCGTAATATCTTTTAACGAAATTAAAAGATGCGGCTTATCCCCGTCGGTAATTTTAGATATCTCCAGTATTACGTATCTTGCCTGCCCCAGGTTTTTATTTTGAAATTTATATTCGAATTCTATAAATCCTTCTCCCGTCCGCATAACGTTTTTTACTTTTTCTTCGATATAGGCGTTGTTATTGAAAAAACGGCTAAGCGTTAAGACGTTTAAGAATCTGTCCGAATATCCGGTAAGTTCCTGCGCCGGAAGGTTTAAAAACTTTAAAACGAGGTTTTCGTCGAATAGAATAACGGAATAGTTTAAATTGTTCAGTATTAAGCTGTTTATGTCCATAATATATTAGCTTTCTATTAAATAAACCGCAGGTATAAATTTTATTTTCGTGTCTTTATAAACCGTTTCGAAATTAAGCGAAAGATTTATCATCCATGCTTCTTTAGGGTTGTATTTTTCGATAAAGCTCCTAAGCGACCTTGTAATAACGGGTTTTTTAAGTTCGGACGATTTTACTTCGGCAGGTATAATTTCGTTTCCCTTATCTATGACGAAATCGACTTCCCCGCCGTCTTTCGACCTCCAGAAATGAACGGACGAATTGCCGTACCGGTACTTATCGCATAATATATTAAAGACGAAATTTTGAAAAATAAACCCGGCAGAGTCAAAATAATCGATATTTCCAAATTGTCCTATGCTGAAATTTCTAAGCCCTAAATCGTTAAAATACACTGCCGGAGACTTTGTAATTTCGCTTCGTATATTTCTGTAAAAAGGCGTAACTAATCTCAGTATAAAGGTTTTTTCGGCGTAAGTAATATAGTTCTTGATTGTTGGAGTGGATATTCCCAAAGTGGCGGAAAGCTCGTTTATATTTATAAGTTTTCCCGATTGCGAGGATAGTATCCTGATTAAATTTTTAAAAGCGTCTATCTTTTCGACTCTTAAAAGATACGAAATATCCTTTTCTATATAACTCTGAAAAATCTCGTTCATTATGCCCGTCTTTTTAGTAAAAGTTTCTTCGATAACGACGCGCGGATAGCCTCCGTAATTCAAATATTCAAGCAGAAGTTTTTTGGCCGTCTCTTTTTCTATCTTAAAATAATCCGAAAGCCTGTCCGCATATTTATAATTCGTCTTAAAATTTACGAATTCTTTAAAAGATAGAGGGTTAACTTCAAATATCTGTTTTCTTCCGGCAAGCGATTCGTGAATTTTTTCTTTAAGCTCAAGGCTTCCGGAACCGGATACGATAAATTTATGGGGCAGGTGCATATCGTAAATGCCCTTTAAAAATAATCCTGCATTTTCCTTTCGCTGGATTTCGTCTATAAAGACGAATGCGCGGTTTTTGCCGCCGGTTTCAAGATTTATTTTATCTATGAGCGAGATTTGCGATTTAAAATAAACAGCATTATTTTCAAAATCTAAACTTAAAAACAGCGTTTTTTCGCCCTTTTTATCGAGTTCGCTTTTCAAGGCTTCCATTATAGTAGTCTTTCCGGCCTGTCTTGGTCCTGTAATAAGGGTGATTTCTTTAGCGGTTAAATGAGCTAAAATGTAATCATACGCCGTTCTTTTTATAAACATACTTATATTTTAGCACGAGAAAAATAAAAGTAAAGGCTATTAATAGAATAAGCGGTAGAATTATGTTAAAAACTTTTCACAGTGTCTATAAATGCCGGAGTTGAATTCCAACACTGCATTGAAAAGGAATGGATGCAGTTTTCGCATGCCCGGGGTGGTTTTCTCGCAAACTCAGTCGGCAGTAAGAGGATAAATAAATCTGTCCCCTTTATTTTCTTTATTGTAGCATTAATTTTGACGTTTGCACCATTTTATAATTTTTATTTATTGCTTTATTGCTTATTGTATTTAAAAATTGTTTAGTTATATTTTATCGTATATAATATATTCATGAAATCTATAGTAGAAAAATACGATATGATTCTTGAGGTCTTAAAGAACGAACTAAAATCGTTTTACGGAGAAAGACTGGTATCCGCCGTCGTATTTGGGTCGGTTGGAAGACGTACACCGAATTATAATTCCGATATCGATATTTTAATAATTGCGGAAAAATTGCCGGCAGGCAGGATAAAAAGAATCAAAGAGTTCGGGTTGATTGAAAATAGGTTGGAATCTTTAATCGCATCGCTTAAAAACTACGGTATTAACACATATATTTCCCCCGTCATTAAAACGCCTGAAGAAGCTGCGGCAGGAAGCCCTTTATTTCTCGATATGACTTTAGACGCACAAATTTTAATCGATAAAGATGGTTTCTTTACAAATGAACTTGAGAGACTGCGTAAAAGGTTAAATGTTTTGGGGTCAAAAAGAATATATAGAGGAAATGCTTTTTTCTGGGATTTAAAACCCGATTATAAGCCCAATGAGGATATAATAATATGACCTCAAAAAGCCTTGCTTTTAGTTATCTGCAAAAATCTATTGCAAGATTAGATATTTTAACGCTTCTTCTTAATAAAGAAGACTATTCCGACGTTATAAGGGAGGCGCAGGAAATAGTCGAATTATGTCTTAAAGGCATTTTGAGAAACGCCGGTATCGAGCCGCCCAAATTCCACGATGTCGGTCCGTTATTTCTCGAGTTTAAAGATAGATTCCCTTCTATACCTCTTTTAGATGCCCAAAAAATTGCGCAAATTTCAAAAGACCTCAGAAAAGAAAGAGAACTGTCTTTCTACGGGGATATAGATTTTATTCCAACTGAAAGCTACAGCAAAGAAGACGCTTTAAATGCGATAGAAAACGTAAAATTCGTTCTTGAACACGCGCAAAATATCATAAAAGCCGATCAGTCCTTATAATATCTACGGCTATTTTCCGCAGTTAGGTTATCTTTTGATATCCTCGTAAGCCTGCACGAATATGTCGGATATGTTTATTATTATATGAAAGAAAGGATTTGACAGGCTGTCTATTTTTTATTGTTTTAAAATTTAGGGTTTAACTTTACCTTTATCTTTGCTTGCCAATCCCGCAAACTCAGTCGGGAGTGAGAGAATAAATAAATCTGGTACATTTATTTTATTTTTGTGTGATATAATTTTAAAATGATTGATAAAAATATCGCAAAATTGATAAGGACTATAAAAGAATGCAATAAGCATAAAACAAGAATTTTATACGTAATGTCGAAAATGCGGCAATTTATGCCTTTAACTGCTGAAAAATACGGCAAATTTGCCGAGAATGAAATAGAAATTATAGATCTTTTTATTTTTAGATTTATTAAACTGCAAGATACAATAGGAGCAAGGCTTTTTAAGCAAATATTAGAAGCTAACGATGTTGATACCGACACTTTATCAAACATCGATATCTTGAATAACATTGAAAAGTATGAAATTATCGGCGATAAAGATGAATGGATTGAATTAAGAGAAATAAGAAATTTTTTTACGCATGAATATCCTGATGAAAATGTTGATTTATTAATAAATCAACTAAATACGGCTTTCGATAAAACCGAAAAACTTTTTTCTATTTATAATAACGGCGCCGATTATGCGATAAATAGAATTTTAAAGCCCTTAAATATAAATACAAGCGATTTGACTATAGGACAAATAAGCAAAACATAAATATATAAATATAAATATGAGATTAAAAAGCGAAGAAATAAATGCGGTAAAACAAGCGGCATTAAATTATTTCGGCAATGACGCAAAAGTCTATATATTCGGCTCTAGAGTTTCAGATGCCAAAAAAGGCGGCGATATCGATATATATATCGAAACTTGCCTGCGCACGGATGAATATATCAAGAAAAAGATTCCTTTTAAATTGGAATTATATAAAAAAATTGGAGAACAAAAAATAGATGTGGTTGTAAATAATTTTACCGATCATCAGGATATTTACGAAGCAGCAAAAAAAGAAGGCGTTATGATTTAGCTTTTGTTTGCAGATGTACATGACCAATCCCTTTATCTTTGCTTGCTAATCCAGCAAACTCATGCAGCAGTAAGAATATGGAGGCTGGCATTTATAAAAGCGAAGCTTTTATGTAACCGAAGTGAATAAATCCCCTTTAATCCCCTTTAATCCTCTTTAATTAACAACAGGTCTGTTTATTTTTTGTATTAGATTAGCAAGCACGGAAAGACAAAACAAAAAAATTGACACTTTACCTTTTGTAGGCAATCTCCGCAAACTTAAATGAGAGTGAGATAATAAATAAATCAGACATCATTTTCGAATAAAATTATGATATAATTAGAACAATTTAAAATAAATCATATAAATATTTTTTATTAATATTAATCAATATTACAATATTAACATAATGAAAACTTTTTCTTCTTTAACATTTCAGGAGTTAAGCTTATACAATCCATTCGGCTATAAATCTCCGCCTAAGTATGCAGAAACTTCGGAAGCTATAAATGTTGCCAGAGGAATAGCAAACGGGTTAAAAAAAAAATTTAACGCAAAAAAGGTAGTTTTATTTGGTTCGTTAGCCACCATGGAATTTATCGAAGGTTCGGATATAGATATAGATATAGATATAGCAGCGTGGGGAATTCCCTATGATAACTTTTTTAAGGCGGTAGCCTTTGCCGCAGGATCGAGTAAAAAATTTAAAGTGGATTTAGTCGATGCCCAAGATGCCTCCGATAGTTTACTGGATAGCATAAAACGGGACGGTATTGAGATATAAATAAAAAAGCCGCCGAACGCCTTAATGAAAATAAATAATGAAATAGAAGCATTATCAATATACTTGCAAAATCTAAAAATTCCTGCAAAGAGTTAAAGAATTTGGATTGATAGAGGAGAGCCTCGAACCTTTAATTAATTCCATGGGTATTCCAAAGCGAAGCAATACAAATCGGAAGCATAGGATTATAAATAACGTATAGTACTCTTAATAAATAAAAAGTTATAACGGTTATAAAGAAGAGGAAGTAAATGTTTTTTATTAAAAAACTTATAGAATCCTTATTATTTCCGCCCGGGATTATAATTTTTGCGTTTTTGCTTATAACCTTACTTTATTTTGCGATTTTAACGAGAAAAAAGACTAAGCCCGCAGGACGCATATTTTTATTAATACCTTTAATTTCTTTAATTTCCGCAATCTGCATTTATCTGTTTTCGATACAGCCTGTTTCGAATATACTGTTAATTCCTTTAGAAACAAGCTATCCGGTGCCATCGTCTAAAATAATAAAAAAGCCGTCGGCCATAGTCGTTCTTTCTTCCGGAGCCTTTAACAGGCATACTCTTGGCGGCGATACATTCAACAGGCTTTTCGAAGGTTTTAAATTATACAAGGAATACCGCGTTCCCTTAATCGTTTCCGGCGGTCGGGCTGTTTCGACGTTTTCATTGGCAAAAGCAATGAAGAATGTTCTTGTTTCTATCGGCGTCGATAAGCGTTACGTTATAACCGAAGATAAAAGCGACGATACATACCAAAACGCCCTGTATGTTTTAAAAATTTGCCAAAAAAAGGATTTTAGTCGTATTATTCTTGTGACCTCGGCTTATCATATGCCGAGGGCTATGCTTTTGTTTAACCGAATTAAATATATAGATAAAACCGGTAATTTTAAAAATATCAAAATTATCCCGTATCCCGCCGATTTTAAAACCGATATGCATTATAATACTTACAGCTATTTCCCGCAGTTAGGTTATCTTTCGATATCCTCGGAGGCCCTGCATGAATATGTCGGATATGTTTATTATTCTATAAAAGAAAGGATATAGCCTTATGGTCGTTTCAATTTTCCAATGGCTTGGAGGGGGGATTTTTATCTGACAAAGAAGTAAGAATATTATATATTTATTGACGAATATTTAATATGTAATAAATAAATCAATATAAAAAGAATAAATGGAGAAGGGCAATGGAAGAATCAGAAAAACCTGCTTATGTTTCAGGAGACGACGAAATCGGCCTTTATGAGCTTGGAATGGTTTTAGATTAAATAAATCTGACCCCTTTAATTCTCTTTAATTCGACCCAAATGGTCTAAAGATAAAAATAATAATAAAACCCGCGAGTTATGGAACAGTACTTATCCTAATGCCCCCTTATCGGTTATAAATAATGAAAATTACTTAGATTTTGTATTATAACGTATGAAACGTTAACCTATAATAAACTTATAATACTTCGCGAGATTAAATAAATCTGACACCTTTATTTTAATCCACCTTTAATCTGGCGCCTTTAATTCTCATCTTTAATTAAATTTGATTATATTTTATGATATAATTTTAGAATGGAAATAATATGGACTAAACATGCCGAACAACGTTTAGAAGAATGGAAGAAAAAAATAAATATAAGCAAAAATGAAATCGAAATAATTTTAAAAAATCCTCATCAAATTGTTACGGGCGATTTGGATGCTTTTGTTGCCCAGTACAGATTTGCAGGCGGATTATTAAGAATACCTTTTAAATATATTAATAAAGATATTAAAATATTAACAATTTATTGGACCAGTAAAATTGATAAATACTGGAAGGAGTAAAAATGAAGATCGATTATGATTCTGAAGCTGACGTGCTTAGTTTTATTCTAAGCAATGATCCGCCGGTCGATTCAATTGAAGAAACAGGCGGTGTTATAATAAGTTATAATCGGGATGGAAAACCCGTTACGGTAGAATTTTTAAATGCATCGCAGCATAATATATTAAATAAAGATGGATTAAGTATAACTTTTAAAACAGAAAGCATGGCTGTTGCTTGAAAAATTAAAGGTGACGGATTTTAATTTCAAAAGCCAATCAGGGACTGCGATAATATTTTTTCTTATTTCTACTATTTCATTTCCGAAATAAACTATTTAAACTACATACAAAATGAATGATTATAAATCGCTATTTTTTTATTATAAAATAAAATAACCAGAGCAAATTTTTATAGGCTAAAATGCAGTCGGGAGTAAGCAAATAAATAAATCTGGCACCTTTAATTATTAGCGGATTTACGGCTGACTTCGGAAAAAGAGAGCGGATAAAGGTTGAAAAGCGATACTCTGCCGGCAAGCTTTTCTTTTATGCCTTTTATAATCAGTTATATTGCAAAATTACAAGGTATTTTTGCAATATGATTTCGTCTATTTATAAACATAATTATATTTTAGCACGAGAAAAATAAAAGTAAAGGCTATAAATAGAATAAGTAGTAGAGTATGAGGTAGAATATGTTAAAAACTTTTCACAGCGTCTATAAATGCCGGAGTTGAATTACAAACTGCATTTAACACTGTATTGAAAAGGAATGGACGGAGTTTTCGCATGCCGGGGTGGTTTTATAGCAAACGCAGTCGAGAGTATGAATACGGAGGCTGACGCTTATAAAAGCGAAGCTTTTATGTCAGCCGAAGTGAATAAATCTTGTATAATATACATATTATCATTTAATATATATATTTATTTTAGGATATAAGGGTTGGTGGCGGGGATAATTAAGCCGCCGCAAAAAGTTAAAATTTAAATCATATGAATTGAAAATTACTCTTTCTAATTGCTATAATGCCGACCCCTTTAATTGTTAATTTCTGGATTCCCGCTTTCGCGGGAATGACGATTGTTGGGTTAAAACCTTAATCTCTGCGTAGTCATTCCCGCGAAAGCGGGAATCCAGATTCAATATAGCTTTTGAGTATATAATGTAATTTCTAATGCAGGATTAAGGATTAAAGAAAACATTGACAATTTTTTAAATTTATTGAATAATTAAATTAATAAATAATATAAAATGTATTAATTATAATATATGGCGAACACTTTTAAAATATACGAAGACCTGCAGGATTCTTTCAGCGAGCAGCAGGCTAAGACACTCACTAAAGTTATATCCAAGGTTATTATCGAAGAGTCTAATATAGTTACCAAAGTGGAGTTTAACGACCTAAAAGAGATAGTCGCAGGTCTTGCCGTAACAGTTAAAGAACTTGCCGAAGCGCAGAGAAGAACCGAAGCGAAAGTCGAAGAACTTGCCGAAGCGCAGAGAAGAACCGAAGCGAAAGTCGAAGAACTTGCCGAAGCGCAGAGAAGAACCGAAGCGAAAGTCGAAGAACTTGCCGAAGCTCAGAGAAGAACCGAAGCGAAAGTCGAAGAACTTGCCGAAGCTCAGAGAAGAACCGAAGCGAAAGTCGAAGAACTTGCCGAAGCGCAGAGAAGAACCGAAGCGAAAGTCGAAGAACTTGCCGAAGCGCAGAAGAAGACCGAGGAAACCGTCAGGCGCCTCGTAGTCGATATGTCGGACGTTAAAAAACAGCTCGGCGGGCTTTCTATGGCGGTAGGTTACGGCATAGAAGACAAATACATTCCCGTAATGGAAAGTTTTGCCTTAAACCGTTACGGCGCGGATATCGACATAGTGGAAAGAAAGCATATAATATACCCGGACGGAAAATACGACGAAATAAACCTTTATCTCGAAGGCAGAATAAAAAATAAAAAGGTTTATATAATCGGAGAATCGAAAGCCCAGCCCGGCAAAAAAGATTTAGACAGATTCAACCTTATGCTCGGCAGGTTAAGAGATTACTTTAAAGTCAAAGACGACGCCGTAAAAGGCTTTATGATCGGATACATTTATGCCCCAGAAGTAGAGCATTATGCCCAATCGAAATATCCGAACATAGACCTGTTTAAAACCTACCAGATAGAAAGGATAGCCGACTCAAGCAGAAAAAAATCTTAAACATGAACTATCTCTCAAAAGCCGGACTCGACCTTTACTTATTCGCATTTTTCCTTTATCCCCTTATTGGCTGCTAATATGCCTCATTGCTTGCAAATCCCTAAATTTGCAAGGGTTGGGGGGGGAGGGGGGATTTTTATCTGACAAAGAAGTAAGAATATTATATATTTATTGACGAATATTTAATATGTAATAAATAAATCAATATAAAAAGAATAAATGGAGAAGGGCAATGGAAGAATCAGAAAAA
>JAJYDX010000025.1 GCA_021777135.1 bacterium
GTATTGCGGCTGAAGATAATTTGGATAATATTGAAAGGATAGAAGGTTGGCCGATGGGTTTTGTAGAAGCATTATTATTTTTTAAAAAGCGCGGCGGATTGTTGGCTATAAATAGTAAAAACGAAGAAAAACAAACCATTGAAAATATTGAAAGAATTTATGGCGGTAAAATTTCTAAAGAAAATTTTGTTTCGATTAAAATTAATTGGAACAGTAAAGTTGAAAATTTACGCGAAATAATAACCGAAACTAATATATTGCTACAAAATATCGTTGTTATAGACGACAATCCTCGAGAGATAGATGAAATTATAAATGCTTTTCCTGAAATAAGGCATCTTGGTTTTAATCCCTATGCTTGGAGGGGGTATATATTAAACGGACCCGAGTTCCAAGTCGAGGCTATAACCGATGAGTCAGGTAATAGAACGGAGCTTGTAAAAGCAATGGTTCAAAGAGAATTAAAAAGAAAATCAATGCCTAATCAAGATTGGGTTCAATCTCTTAATCTTACTGTTGAATTATTACATATAATTTCTGAAAACGATAAATATTTTCAAAGAGCGCTTGAATTAATAAATAAAACGAATCAGTTTAATACGACCGGTAAACGTTGGTCTTATAATGAAATAAAGAAATTTATTGATTCCGGAGGTAAAATTTTAGGATTTACAGCAAAAGATAAATTAATAGATAACGGTTTAATAGGAGTTGTGTTATTAAAATCTAATATTATTGAACAGGTTGTTCTTTCATGCCGAGTGTTTGGAATGGATATAGAAATTGTTATGGTATATGAAGCTGTACGAATAATTATGAATTTTAGCGATGTTATTAGGGCTAATCTTATATTGACCGGTAAAAATCATTCTTGTTTGAATTATTTTGAAAGACTTGGATTTATTAAGACTAATGATACTATTTGGGAAACAGATAAAATATGCAATCCTCCCGTTTGGATTAATATTGTGCGCAGTAACGATGATATAGAAAATCAGAAAGAAAAAAAAGAAGATAAAAAAATAATCGAAAAACAGTGTAAAATTATAGAAATAAAACAATCTGATATTATTCCAAATAATAAAAATACAAATACCCAAATTGATATTTTAAAAGCTGAATTAATTAAAAGCAAAAATCAAATAAAAGAACTTCAAGAAGCTTTAGATAAAATCTTATTAGCTTATTCTAATTCTCAACAGGAGTTAATTGACTTACGTTTGCTTTCAGAAAAGAAATAATAAAAAGCAGGTGGAAATCTTTAGAAGATTTTGTTCAAAGAATTATAATAAACGCTTTAGTGCCGATAAAAATATATTAATATAATCATTAGAAATAATATTTTTAATAAAATTATTATAAACAAATGGTTGATTAAGAACATATTATTGTTTATGACTGGTTCAGGATATTGGGATTTTGGCAATTTATATCTTTTGAAAAAGTCGTACCATAATATGTTAATGCAAAATGGTTATTCATTAGATAATTTTGGCCTTGAAAGTCTTTTTAATAGAATAAATAATATATATTTTTTACAATCAAAAGTTTATGATAATGATACTAATAATAAAAATGAAAATTCAATAAAATATGATTTAGAGCTTATCGGTAATTTTTATTATGATGAAAAAATGAAAGATAATCTTATTAAATGCGGGATAGATAAAAAAACATAGATAGTTATATGATTTTATTTGTTAAAGATAACTATGCTTCTATATTAGAAACTAATAAAATGCTAGAATTATCATCTCAAAAATATATTGATTCTTAATTGTCTTTGCATATATATGATGATGTTTAAAAAGGAAATTTCAAAGGTATATAAGTATGGAGTGCAGATTTTGCGGAAATAATCTAACTTATGAATTCATAGACTTGGTAAATTCTCCCCCGTCTAATTCTTTTTTGAGTAAAGATCAGCTAAGCGAACCTGAAGTATTTTATCCGCTTAAACTTTTTGTGTGCGATAAATGTTTTCTTGTTCAGATTGATGAATATAAGAAATCTAATGAAATATTTAATTCCGATTATGTTTATTTTTCTTCTTTTTCACAAAGTTGGTTAGAACACTCAAAAAATTATGTGATTATGATTATAGACAGATTAGGACTAGATGGGTCGTCTCTTGTTGCAGAAATAGCTTCTAACGACGGGTATCTACTTCAATATTTTAAACAAAACGGTATCCAATGTTATGGCATAGAGCCGAGCATTAATACCGCTTTAGTAGCAAAACAAAAAGGCATAGACGTAGTAGAAAAATTTTTTGACTCATACTTAGCAACTAATCTTGCAAATGAAGGAAAACGGGTAGATTTATTGTTGGGCAATAATGTCTTGGCTCATGTCCCGAATATAAACGATTTTGTAAGAGGGCTAAAAAAACTGATTAAAGACAAGGGGACTATTACTATGGAGTTTCCACATATTTTAAATTTGATTGAGCAAAACCAGTTTGACACAATATATCATGAACACTTTTCCTATTTTTCATTTTATGCTGTAAATAAAATATTTAAAACACATGGATTAAAAATTTATGATGTTGAAGAGTTACCGACGCATGGAGGATCATTAAGGATATATGCAACCCATGAAGAATCTGAAGTTTTAACGCTTGATTCGGTGAAATCAATGTTTATAAAAGAAGAAAAATTTGGTATTACGAAAATAGCTACTTATTCATCTTTTTCTGAAAAAGTGGATAAAATAAAAAATAATCTTTTAGAGTTTTTAATTTCGGCAAAAAAAGAGGGGAAAAAAGTCGTCGGATATGGAGCCGCTGCCAAAGGAAATACCCTACTTAATTATTGCGGAATTAAAAAAGACCTCATATCTTTTGTGGCTGATAGGTCTCCTTATAAACAAGGCAAGTTTCTTCCTGGAAGTCATATACCAGTTGAAAATGAAGAGTTTTTTAAAGCCGAAATGCCCGATTATGTTTTAATTCTTCCGTGGAACATAAAAAATGAATTAATAAAACAACTTTCATATATTGGCGGATGGAGTGGAAAATTCATTACGGCTATTCCTTATCTGGAGATTTTATGAAAATAAAACAGATACTTGATTTATATTTAATATAAAGGCATTATTAATACTATCATAAAGTGCATAATGTAAATATTTGGGACGCTAATATAAAGCGATTAATTGTTGATTTTAGTGTTCGATTAGAAACGGAATAATATGTACTTGTTATTGGAAAAAAATCAAAAAATAAGATAAATTTAGTATAATTTATGATTAAAATTCTAGATGATACGAAAGTTTATGTTTGGACACCAGCTAAAGTTGCAACAGGAGGGCCAGAAGCACTGCACCAATTAGTCTATAATTTAAGGAACTCATTAGGAATAAATGCTTTTATTTTTTATGTCAATTTATCTAATCAGATCATTCTTGATCCTGTACACGAAAATTATAAAAAATACAACAATCCATATGTATTTGAAATTGAGGACAATTCTAAAAATATATTAATTGTTCCGGAAATGTTTCAAGCAATAAGCATAGTAAATAATTTTAAAAAAATTAGAATATTGATATGGTGGTTGAGCCTTGATAATTATTATATAATTAGATTTAGTATTGAACTTGGAGTTTCATTTGAAGAAGTAAATAGAAATCCTTATTTTGCAATAAGATATTATCAAGACGTTGATTTAACGAAAGATGAATATTTAAAAAAAGCAATTTGCCATATGGCCCAATCCGTGTATGTCCAGGAACATCTTATAAATAAGGGATTCAGCAACGTAGTTTATTTGAGTGAATACTTAAATGAAGATTTTTTAAATGAAAATTTTAATAGAAAAGATAAAAGAGATATTGTTTTATATAATCCTGCTAAAGGCATGGAATTTACTAGTAAAATTATAAATATTGGACATTTTAGATATATTCCAATAAGCAACAGAAATAGAAAACAGATTATATATCTTCTGGAACATGCTAAGGTATATATAGACTTTGGTAATTTTCCAGGTAAAGATAGAATTCCAAGAGAAGCGGTCATTATGGGATGTTGTATTATTACAGGAAAGAAAGGTAGTGCCTATTATTTTGCTGATTTGCCTATATCCGATGAGTATAAATTCGAAGATAAAGAAGAAAATATTCCATTGATTGCAGATAAAATTCAGGATTGTTTTTATAATTTTGAAAAGAATATAGAAAATTTTATAAATTTTAGAAATATCATAAAACAGGAGCATCAAAAATTCATACAAGACTTGCAATGTATTTTTAATAAGAGATAATTATAAAATATGTATTTTTATTCTTACATAATATTAGGCGCTGGTTTTTCAGGCTCAGTATTAGCAGAAAGGATAGCAGTCGGACTTGGTGAAAAAGTTTTGTTGATAGAAAACAGGAGATACCCAGGCGGCAACTGTTACGACTATAAAGATGAAAACGGACTAATAATACACAAATTCGGACCACACCTGTTTCATACAAATAATAAAGAAGTTTTTGATTATTTGTCTAGATTTACTAAGTGGCTCAATTATACCCATAAAGTTTTAGTTTGCATTGATGACAAAAAAATACCTCTGCCCTTTAATTTTAATTCTATGGATAAACTATTTGAACTTAATAAAGCTAAAGAATTTAAGAAAAAACTGCTTTTACAATACAAAGAAAATGAGAAAGTTCCTATATTAAATTTATTAGAAAACAAAGACGAAGATTTAAGATATCTTGCAAAATTTATATACGAAAAGATATTTTTAAATTATACTATAAAGCAGTGGGGTATAAAACCTCAGGAATTAGACATATCAGTCAGCGCGAGGGTTCCCATATTTGTTGGCTATGATGACAGATATTTTAACGACGAATATCAGGGTGTTCCTTTATGCGGCTATACCGAAATTTTTAAAAACATGCTGAGTCATCACAATATAGAATTATTATTAAACACTGATTTTAAAAATATAGGTTTTTTAAAAGACGGCAAAATCTATATTTTAGGGAGAGAATATAAGGGTAAGCTTATCTACACAGGATCTATAGACGAACTATTCGGATATAAATTTGGGAGGCTAAAATATAGAACTCTTAATATGGAGTTTGAGGAGTTGGAAACCGGATATTTTCAGGAATCTGCTGTAGTCAATTACCCAAACGATTACGATTTTACGAGAATAACGGAGTTTAAACATATACATCCTGTAAAAACAGACAAAACAGTAATTCTTAAAGAATATCCTAAAGATGCCGTATCGGATGAAGAAATAAGGTATTACCCGTTTTTTACCAAAGAAAGCGCTAAGCAGTATGAGAAGTATAAAAATATTGCCAAAGATTATAGCAATCTGATATTATTAGGCAGGCTAGCAGAATATAAGTATTACGATATGGACGATGCAGTGGAAAGGGCACTGAAAGTTTATAACGATATCAAAGGAGTAAATCGTTTATAATTTTAAGTTTAGAATCATCCCCCCAGAAAGCCATAGGTTCATGATCGGGGTAAGGATAATAGCCGAAATTCAGTTTAATATCGGCGTCTTTTTCTTTTATATAATTTTCGACAAGATTTCTTATTGATATAGGTTTCCCGCTGCAGCAATTTATTATACCCGTTATTTTATTTTGAAAAGATATTTTTACAATATATTCTGATAATTTTTCTACTGGAAGGTAGTCTCTCAACTGTTCCCCGCCAGACATATTAAACACCTTTTCATTATTTTGTATAGCTGTATCTAATTGAGATAAAAGACTTTTAGGTGACTGTCCATTCCCGTACACATAAAAAAGTCTTAGCCATTTTAAATCGAAATTATTTATTTTTTGAAGCTCTTGTAAAAACCGTCTAAGGCTATCTTTGGCTACTGCATATGGAGTTATCGGATATGTTTCCATATCTTCGGATAAAGGACCATTTTTAATTCCATATTCAAAACAGGTTCCAGTAATAGTTAAATCTTTTAATCCTCCAAGTATCATATCTCTTATAAAAAAATAGTTTTCATAAAAATTCCGTTCAATATGGTTTATGTTTTTATAATCCGGAAGTCCGTCCCAAGCCAGATGTATCATCATATCCGGTCTTTTAAGTCTGTCGTAAACATTGGAATTTGTTTTCGATATATCGAACTCTATTATATTTACTTTTTTATCATTAAACCATGACATTTTTTTTGCTTTTTCGATATTTCGAGTAGTAGCTATTATATTTATATCATTTTTGGTATGTCTACAAAGATAGTCCATTATATGCGAGCCTATAAATCCGGTAGAACCGACAACAAGAACCTTCATAATTCCATGCCTTTAAAATCAGTTGAAATGAATTTATGATTTTTGTCTTTCTCTGAAATTTCTATTATTTCTAAAGGCCATGAGATGTTTAGAAGTGGGTCCATAAAGTTAAGTCCATATTCATATTCTTTATTGTAAAAATTTGTGTGTAAATATAAAAGTTCAACATTATCTTCTAATGTTTGAAAACCATGCGCAAAACCTTCTGGGATTAAAAACATTTGTTTTAATTTACCGTCAAGAATTTCTCCATGCCATTGCAAGAACGTAGGAGAATCTTTTTTTATATCTATTGCAACGTCATAAACAGAACCTTTTAGGCATATTATGATTTTAGTTTCTTGAAATGGCGGATATTGAAAATGCAAGCCTCTAATGATTCCTTTCTGTTTTGAGAAAGAGTGATTAATATTAACTATAGGTTTATTTAGTCCTAATTCTTTAAATTCATCCGTGCAAAACAATCTTTCAAAATATCCTCTATTATCAATTTTAGGTTTAGGTGTAATTAAGTATAATCCTTGCAATCTTGTCTGTTTAAATGCAAAATTTATCATAAAATATCGATTTATATTAAAAAATTAAAAAGTTTTATTCCCCATCCCACACCTTCCATGCGGCATTGTCGGTTTCCCACATATGGTTTAGCTGGAATTTATCCCTCTGGGTATCCATGCATTTCCATAAGCCTTTATGTTTATATGCAATGAGGTTACTTTCCTTAGCAAGTTTTTCTAAAGGTTCCCGCTCAAAAATAGTCGTGTCGTTTTTAATGTAATCGATTATCTCCGGCTGCGCTACGAAAAATCCTCCGTTAATCCATGCGTTATCGCCCTTTGGTTTTTCGAGAAATTTTATTATTGCATCGGTATTTTGGTCGATGTCTAAAGAACCGAAGCGGCCTTCCGGCTGGACGGCGGTCATCGTCATTAACTTTTTATGTTTTTTGTGAAATTTCAGGAGTTTTTCGATATTTACGTCGGATACGCCGTCGCCGTAGGTAAGAAAGAAAGGTTTATCGCCTATGTAGCTCTTTATCCTTTTTATTCTTCCGCCGGTCTGAGTGTTTAAACCGGTATCCACGAGCGTAATTTTCCAAGGTTCGGCTTTGCAGTTGTGGACGTCGATGGAGTTATCGGATAAGTTTATTGTAACGTCGGACTGATATAAAAAGTAGTTTGCAAAATATTCCCTTATCATATTTCCTTTGTATCCGAGGCATATAATAAACTCGTTAAAGCCGTAGGATGAATATATTTTCATTATGTGCCACAGTATCGGCTTGCCGCCTATTTCTACCATCGGTTTAGGGCGCATTTCGGTTTCTTCCGAGAGCCTCGTTCCGAGTCCGCCTGCAAGGATTACTACTTTCATATGTAAAATTATCGGTTATTTTAAGATTTAAATTAAGCGATTTTAAATATAAAAATTAAAAATTGATAGTAATATGATATAATTTTTTTAGATTAAAAACAAATTATAGAGCAAGGCAGGCTACATTATTGAACGATATTAAAAAAAATAATAATTTTAACGGCTATTTCAGAAACAAAAAAATATTAATTACCGGACATACCGGTTTTAAAGGTTCATGGCTTTCTATATGGCTTTTAAAGCTCGGCGCAGAAGTTGCAGGCTACGCCCTCGACCCATATACGCCCGACGATAATTTCGTTCTTGCGCGCCTGTCTGAAAAGATGTCCGATATAAGAGGCGATATAAGGGATTTTAATAAATTAAATTCCGCCGTAAATAATTTTAAGCCGGAAATAATATTTCATCTTGCGGCTCAGCCGCTAGTCAGGGAATCTTATAAAATACCTCTTGAAACTATAGAAACTAACGTTACCGGCACCGCAAACGTCCTCGAGGTTTTCAGGATGTCCGAAAGGGCAAAAATCCTCATAGTCATAACTTCCGATAAGTGCTACGACAACAAAGAGCGGCTATGCGGATACAAAGAAACGGACCCTATGGGCGGTTACGACCCTTACAGCGCAAGCAAAGGCGCGGCGGAGTTAATTTCTTCGGCTTACTTGAAGTCCTTTTTTAATCCGGAGGATTTTAACGTTGACAGACTCGGCCGAGGCAAGGCAATGGCAACGGTTAGAGCAGGCAACGTAATAGGCGGCGGAGACTGGGCTAAAGACAGGCTTATACCGGACTGCGTGAGGGCAATAGAAAAAGACGAGCCTATCGAAGTAAGAAATCCGGGTTCGATAAGACCCTGGCAGCATGTCTTAGAGCCTCTTTCCGGCTATCTGCTCCTGGCTTCCAAAATATTAGAAAACCCTAAAATATACTCAGGCGCATGGAATTTCGGGCCTCTTCAGGATGCTACCGCAACCGTCGGAGAAGTCGCGGAGAAAGTGGTAAAATATTACGGCAAAGGAGAATGGAAAGACGTTTCCGGCGGAACCGCCGCAACTATCGAACATAACAAAGCTAAATCGAATCTTCATGCCGGATCCGCCCTGCATGAAGCCAAACTTTTAAGCCTTAACATCGACAAAGCGGTCTCCGTTCTAGGCTGGAAGCCGAAGCTCAGCATAGATGAAGCCGTTAAGCTGACCGTAGATTATTATAAACGCCGCCGCGATGAAGACGTTTATGAATTATGCGGTAAGCAAATCGGAATGTATGAGGGGGAATAATAGGGACAGATTTATTTATTATCATACTCCCGCCCGCGTTTGATGGTTTTTATCTTTTTTTAGTCTTTCCGGCAGGCGATACAGTTACGGAAGATGCGATATGAAAACCTTTCCATTATTTTTCATATTTTGCCATTTTTAATTTTCATTTATTTTACAACATTATTATACCACACCACTTATAAAACCAATAAAATATAATGACTTTAATCCCAAAATTGCCGATAGAGATATTTAAACAGGTTTTAAAGCTATATGAACAGTCCATTCAAACAGCTTGATTTTGCATAAAAATTATATTAAAATTAATGCATAGTATTTGCATAATTTTAATAATATATAGACGAGGTATTTATATGCGCACTACAATCACAATAGACAAAGATATAATCGACGTTCTTCTGGAAGAAACACATGTGAAAAGCAAGGCCTCTGCCGTTAAAATAGCAATTGATTCTTATCTTAAAAAAAAGAAAGCTGAAAAAATAAAATCTATGAAGGGCAAGCTTGATTTCGACATGACGGCCGACGAGATAAGGCATTATGAGAGATAATAAAATACTGGTCGATACATAGGTCTGGATAGACTATTTATTATAAAAAAACGAAAAATAATGGGGGACAGATTTATTTATTCTCTCATTCCCGCCTGCGTTTGACGGTTCTTATATTTTTATAAAAATTTTTTATGTATTTTTTTTACAAATGATTTATCTCTTTTTTTAGTCTTTTCGGTAGGCAATACAGGTCGGAAGATGCGATATGAAAACCGTTCCATTCCTCGTTTTCTAATGGATTCCAGTTAAATATATCGGTTAAATCTTGTTCGGTATAAGCTATTTTATTGCATTTTTTATTTATAGTTTCTTTGGGAACTTCAATATTATTTTTCATATTTTGCCCCTTTTTAATTTTCATTTATTTTACAATATTATTATACGA
>JAJYDX010000004.1 GCA_021777135.1 bacterium
CGGCTACGACCCCGTTTTTATCGTGCCGGAGTTTAATAAAACGGCGGCGCAGATAGGCGCGGAGGAAAAAAACGCAATATCGCACAGGGCGGTTGCTTTCGGAAAAGTTGCCGAGGCGATAAAAACGAAAAGTTCGTAATCTCCGCATGAGCGGCGGTAGGATATTTATCGAATTATGATGGATAAAAAACTTATAAATGAATTTGAAATGCTGCTGGGAAAGGACAGGGTTCTTTCAGAAACCGAAGAACTTCTCTGTTATTCTTACGATGCCACATCGAAGGATTTTATGCCGGACGTCGTCGTGTTTCCGCTTGATGCGGAAGAAATATCAAAGATAGTAAAACTATGCTTAAAGTATAATACCCCGGTCGTAGGAAGAGGTTCCGGTAGCGGTTTTTCAGGGGGAAGTCTGCCTTTAAAAGGCGGCGTCGTAGTTTCGTTTACTAAAATGAACCGAATTTTGGAATTAGATGAAGAAAATATGTTTGTTACCGTAGAACCAGGGATAATAAACGCCGATTTAAAAAATTATCTTTCGGAAAGAGGATATTTTTATCCTCCAGATCCGGCAAGTTACGAATTTTCGACTATAGGCGGCAACGTAGCCGAATGTTCCGGCGGGCCTGCTGCCGTAAAATATGGTGTTACTAAAGATTATGTCGCAGAGCTTGAGGTTATAACTGGAGAAGGCGAAATAATACATACTGGTTCAAAAGCCGTTAAAAACGTTTCGGGGTACAATCTTACAGAGCTTTTTTCCGGTTCTGAAGGCACGCTTGGTCTTTTTTCCAAGATTACTCTTAAAATTTTATCTAAACCAGAAGCTAATTCGTTGATTTTAGTATCGTTTAACGATATAAATAACGGATTTAATGCCGCAATTTCTCTACTGAAACTAAGGAATAGACCTTCGATGCTAGAATTTATGGATAAATCATCCATTGAATCGGTTAAGAGTTATTTTAAAAGCGACATAATAAGAATAGAAGGAAATTTTTTATTTATCATAGAAGCTGATGGTTCTCAGGCAGAGGTAGATAAATCAATAGGCGAATATGAAAAAATATTGAAAGAATTTTCACCTGTTTCTCTTTTTTCTTCATCTTCTACCGGAGAAAAGAAGGAAATAATGGAAGCAAGAAAGGCTATATCTCCGTCTTTAAGAAAATACGGCGATCTTAAAATAAATAATGATATTGCCGTTCCTATAAATAAGATTCCCACAATGCTTTTATTTTTAGAAGAAACGTCAAAATTATATAATATACCCGTAATAAATTTTGGACATTTCGGAGACGGTAATATTCACGTTAATATTATGTTGGATAAAAAGGACATTGAGATGGTTAAGAAAGGCGAGAAAGCAAAATATGATATTTTAAAAAAGACGGTGGAACTGGGCGGAAGTTTGTCCGGTGAACATGGGATAGGACTAGAAAAAAAAGAATTTATGAAATTAAAATACAGCGATTATTATATGAATATTTTAAAAAATATTAAAAAAGCATTTGACCCCCAAAATATCATAAATCCAGGAAAGATATTTTAAAAATCCGCTATGAATACAATCTCCATATAAGGAGTTTACTGTTTGAAAGACAGAGTAAAATACAAAAATATAGATAAAAGTTATTTAGACTGCGTTCATTGCGGCAAGTGCCTGTCCGGCTGCCCCTCGTATGTAGCCAATTTAAACGAGTTTTACAGTCCAAGGGGAAGGGTGCGTTTAATTTTGACCGATGATGCCGATAAGCTTCCATTGAGAGCCCCTAAGGTTTCCGAAACGATGTCTTCATGTCTTTTGTGTGGAAGATGCGTAAAAATCTGTCCAAACGGCGTTAAAATAGACAAACTTATAATAGATGAAAAAATACGGTTAAATGAATTAACGGGCCATGTTTTTTCAATAGATAAATTTGCATTAAAAGCCCTTAAAAATAAAAGAAAAGTTTTATTAAAATCGGCATTGGAAATCGGAAATATTCCCATCATAGAAAAACTTTCCCGGAGATACGCGCCTAAACCTGAAGGTAAGTCTTTTATTAGTAATAAAGATTTAGCGTTTAACGCAATATTTCCAATAAACGAATCATTAGGTAAAAACGTCTTTAAAGTCGGATATTTCAGCGGCTGTGTTTTCAATAGCATATATCCGCAAATATCCGTTGATACTATAATTTCACTGACGCAAAACGGCATTGATGTTTTTGTCCCAAAAACGCAGGGATGTTGCGGACTGCCCTTTATTTCAAGCGGTGACATAAAATCTTTTAGGGAACTTGCCTTGAATAATGTAAGGGCGTTTAAAGATAAAGAAATTCATTATATTGTGACGTCTTGCGCTTCATGCGCATATTCCATAAATAAACTTTATCCTTTATATTTTAATGCAAATGAAGATGAGTATGCCGAAATTAAGCAATTTTCTGAAAAATTACTAAATATATGGTCATTTTTTAAAGAATTAGAAAAAAAAGGCGTTAATATAAAAAGCGGAGAATTAAAAAAAGAAACTGAAGTTGTTTTTCATGCACCTTGCCACCTTTCAAATATGCCGGAGTTTAAGCCGGCGTCTTCTAACGAAAACTTAATCGGCGAAGCGGGCTTTATAGCGGATAAAATTAACGGATTGAAATTAAAACCATTAAATCATAATTATTGTTGCGGCAACGGAGGCATGTTTAACATAAGGCATTATAATTTATCTAAAAAAATTACAAGCCGTAAGTTTGAAGAAATCAAAGAAGCGTCGCCGCAGGAGGTATTAACTTCATGTTCCGGATGTATGTTTTCGTTGAAAGACCAGAAAGGAATACTTGAAGGAAGCGAAAGATTGCCCGTAAGGCACTTAATAAGCGTTTATGCCCAGAGTTTAAAAGAATTAAAAGAATGAAGCGGGGTTGACGAGCATCGTTACGGCCATATCCGCTTTTTCTATTTTTACTGGAAGCGTTCCGGCAAACTCTCCGTCGCACTGATAAAATATATATTTATTTTCCGAGGGATTTAGAGACGACACAGTCATCTTTTTAGCTTTCAAATAAAAGTCTGGGTTGTTCAAATATTTTTTATAAAAAGTCAATGACTTTAAGATGGAAAAAATAACGCCTGTTCTTCCTTTTACATTTTTTACCAATCTTATATAGAATTTATCTTTTAACGGAGAATTGCCGGGAAATACTTTGAAGGGTCCGCCGTAGTATCTTATATTTGATACTATAATTTCATTAGCAGTATATTTAATGTTAATTTTAGGCTGTATTTCTCCGCTTTCTGTCCGCCCCGTTTCCTTTATTATTTCTAAAGATATGTCGCAAAATTTATAATTTTTAGTCAGTTTAATTATACTAAATATATAACTTATATATTTTATAAAATTATTATATATTTTTTTCTTATTTTTTCTTATTTTTTCCTCTATATTTTTAACGATAAAAGCATCGAGCCCGATTCCGGTCATGGCTAAAAAGTATCTATCGTTAGCCTTGCCAAGATTAATTTTTACCGGTTCGTATTTATAAATAATTTCATTAAGAGCTTTTTTTAAAGAATAAGGCGTTTTGTTTTCGAGGGCAAAAAGATTTACTGTTCCCATGGGCAAGTGCGCAATCGGTATATCAGTATAAACTAAATTATTTATAACGTAATTTAAACTTCCGTCGCCTCCAAGCACCAGAACAGCATCGAAGAAATTTACAATTTGTTCTTTTTCAATTTTATTTTCAATTATATCTAAAGTGTTAGCCAAGATGCCGTGGTTTTTTAGAAAATTTAAAATATAAAAAAGCTTTTTTTTTGAAAAACGCCCTGACTTAGGATTGTAAATAATTAATATCTTATTGTAATTCATATTAATTAATTTTAATAAATATAAAAATTATTTTCAATGTTATTAGCTTGTTTTAATATCTTGTTAATTTGACTTTACCACAGTGCTTTATTATAATGTTAATGAGTTATAATAATCATTTAACAATACACGTAACTGGAGTTTATATGCACCATACAAATACGGGAATAGCAGGCAAAAAAGTTTATATACCATATATGTCCGATGCCGCTTACGCTTTAAGCGCCGCATTCAGGAGATGCGGTGTAGATTCCTCAGTTATGGACGAGCCTGATGAATCTACCCTTGATTTTGGACTTAAGTTTACGAACGGAAACGAATGTATGCCCTGTTTCGTTACCACCGGCGATATCATTAAGGTTATAGAAAAACCTGATTTTGATGCTAAAAAATCTGCATTTTTTATGCCGACCTCTCCAGGTCCCTGCAAATTTGGACAATACAATAGACTTCACGAAATGGTGTTGGATAATCTTGGTTACAACGAAGTTGAGTTCCTGGTCCCAAGCGCCCAGAAATCCTATACCGATTTTATTGGAGACAAAGCGACTCTTTTCAGGAGAGTGGCATGGCAGGGCTGTGTAGCGGTAGATACTTTAGAAAAGGCTCTTTATAGGGTCAGGCCTTACGAAACCACTAAGGGAGATGCGGTTTCCGTCTATAAGGAATGTTTAAATTTAGTTGTAGATGCGACCGAGAGCGGTAAAGATATTTACGATACCATGGAGGTATGTGCCAAGAAGTTTGGAAAAATACCGAGAAAAGATGAATTACGGCCACTTATAGGCGTTGTAGGCGAAATATTTTTAAGGCTAAACAAATTTACTAATAATTTTACGATAGAAAAGGTCGAAGCTCTTGGAGGCGAGGTTTCCGTTGTTCCGACATATAAATGGATAACTTTTACTACTTATGAATATACTGTAAATGCTTTTAGAAACAGGAAAGTAAAAGATATGTTTTTAAGTTTTCTAGTAAATTATTATCAGAAAAAGGATGAAACTGGTATGTTCAGGCCTTTTAAAAAACTACTTAGACATCATAAGGAAACGAGCATAAAGGAAATACTTTCATATTCCAAAAAATATCTAGATTTATCTTTAGGCGGAGAGGCAATACTTACCGTTGGCGAGTCAGTAGATTTTGCAAAGAAGGGTTATTCGGGCGTAATAAGCATTCATCCCTTTCACTGCATGCCAGGTTCTATAGTACAGATCGTTTCTAAAAAATTCAGGGAAGACCTTAATAATTTTCCCTGGATAAACTTGTGGTTTGACGGACAGGAAAGTACTAATTTAATGCTCAGGCTGGAGGCTTTTATGCATCAGGCAAAGCAGTGGAGAGGGGGTAAAAATGACTTTTCAGAAGCTGCGTAAAAATATATTTTTATTTTTTTGTATTATAATTCCGTTAACTTGTATTTTATCTATTAAACAATCCCGTGCAAGTAATTATAATTACAATGAAAATGGAAGCGGGTCTGCCGTGGAGAGACTTTTCAATCAACTTAAACCCGGCGTAGTCCACATTGAAGTTTTGGGATATGCGCGACTTAAAAACGGCGCTATAATGCCTGAAGAAGATATTGGAACTGGGTTTTTTATTAATAAAAATGGGGATATACTTACAAATTTTCATGTAATAGGAAACGCAGGCAAGATTTATGTAAGTTTTTTAAAATATAAAAACATAAGGGCGAGCATTGTAGGAACCGACCCTATGTCCGATATAGCCGTTATAAAAATAAAACCGGACGGCAAAATTATAACTCCTTTGACCATGGGTGATTCAAGCAGTTTAAGAGTCGGTGAAAGAGTTGTGGCCATAGGAAATCCCTATAATCTTTATCAAACCGTTACAACCGGAATTATTAGCGGACTAAAGAGGTCTCTTTTTTTCCCTTCCGCAAGATTTTACGGCAATATAATACAAACTGATGCAGCGATTAATCCGGGAAATTCTGGCGGGCCTCTTGTTGACTATAATGGTCATGTTATTGGCATAAATACTGCAAAGCTTGCAAATAACGCTCAAAATATCGGATTTGCAATCCCCATAAATCTTGCAAAAAAAAATATACCGGCATTAATCAAATACGGAAGGGTTATAAGACCGTGGCTAGGCATAGAAGCTATAAAATTGACGAAAAGTCTATCAACGCTTCTCGGTATAAAATACGTTAAAAAAGGACTTCTGGTCGAAAAAGTTTTTCCAAACAGTCCTGCTTACAAGGCTGGCATTATAGCCGGGAACAGGCTTATAGCAATGAAAGATATTAATTATATAATAGGCGGAGATATAATAACAAGATTTGATAACAAAAGCGTAAATTCGTTTTCGCGGCTTGAAGAGCTTATAAGTACGTTTGCTCCCGGGCAGGTTATTACTCTAAAGGTTCATAGGGGCAATTCAGTAAAATTAGTTAAAGTCAGATTGGCTAGCATGCCTTGATATAAGTAAATTGCGACAGGGGTTTTTATGTTTTTAACTGAAAAGAAAGATATAAAGGAAATTGACGAAGCATTAAACAAATATAAAAAAGTCGGAATTATAGGCTGTGCTTCATGTGCATCCGTCTGCTTGACCGGCGGAAGCAAAGAAGTAAGGGAAATGGAAAAGCATCTTAAGGATTCCGGAAAAGAGGTTACGTTTACAATTTCGATTGATGAGCCTTGCGATAAAAGAGTACTAAGGGAAGATATCCGTTTTGTAGAAGACGAAATGAAAAATACGGAGGCTGTTGTTGTATTGTCTTGTGGTACAGGCGTGCAGACTATAGGAGAATTTATAGGAAAGAAGACGGTATCAGGAACAGACAGCAAATATATTGCTCAGACCGAACATATAGGCGAATATAATGCTTTATGTGGAGGATGCGACGAATGCAGATTGAATTTTACCGGAGGGGTTTGTACTATAACTTTGTGTCCCAAAGGCTTGCTGAACGGTCCTTGCGAAGGGCATAACGGCATTAACTGCGAGGTTTATGAAGATAAGGAATGTGTATTCGTGAAATCTTACGAACTGATGACGAAATATTCAGAAGAAGAAAATTTACTTAAAATATTCAATCCCCGAGATTACGGCTTATCGGTAAAAAGAACAAAAATATAACTTAAAAAAAGTAAATAATATGCGGATAATACCCCAAATCGAAACCCCTGTTAGTGAAAATTACATAAATTTTGAAGAAAATTTAATTAAACTCATAGATGAAATAAAAAAAACAGAATTAAGTAATATAGATACCGGTCAAAACCTGCCGCAAATAATTATTGAACAAAATTTTGGCGTAAACGGCTTGCTTTTATGCAAAGATTTAAAAGACAAGTATGGTAATGTAAATATAGCTTACGCTTTTAATATGAGAGATAAAAACCGTATATCAATTTTGTCAGATTTAATTACTCTTAAGCAGATAGGTATTAAAGATATAATAGCTTCAGAAGGCTTGCATCCGTTAAAAACTGTTTTTAATGCAGCCAAGCCTGTATATGACTTAGATATTTTAGGCTTAGGTTTAATATTAAAAAGAGGTTTTATGAATTACCTCGAACATATCCCAGGTAAAGATACGCAGGATTTTTTTAACCTTGGTGCTGTTGTTGCTTTATCAAGTGCGGTTGACGGCTTGAAGATTAAGAAACTTATTAATATCGGAGCAGATAGGTTTATTATAAATTATACCGGTAAAAATTTAGATGAAGATATTATTAATTATATAAAATCGGAAAAAAAAGAAGTTATCTTGCTCGTAAAAGAATCTTATATAGGCAATTCATTGGAAAACTTTATTAGAGAAAACGTGAACTTAAACTTAGACGGTATCATAATTAAAATTTTAGACGAAAAGACAAATGTTTTTACGCGACAATAAAGCAATAATTAAAAAATGGGAAAAAGCAATTTATTTATCAACGGAACTAAAGGCGACAAGGCTATAGTCTTAGGAAACGAAGCTATAGCGCGTGGAGCTTTGGAAGCCGGTATAGGATATGCTTCTATGTATCCGGGAACGCCCGCCTCAGAAATAATTGCCGTTCTCGATAAAAATAAGAAAAACATAGAGAATTTATATACCGAATTCAGCTTAAACGAACATATATCCCTTCACGGCGCCATAGGCGCTTCGTGGTCTGGAATAAGATCGCTATGTGCTATGAAAAACGTTGGACTTAACGTTGCAAGCGAACCAGCCCAGTTTCTATCTTATACCGGGGTAAAAGCCGGTTTGGTGCTCGCCATAGGGTCTGACCCCGGCGCTCCGAGCAGTTCTAATGAGCAGGACGACAGATGGTATAGTCTTCATACATATATGCCTATAATGGAGCCATCGAATATCCAAGAGGCAAAAGATTTTACTAAAGATGCTTTTGACCTGTCGGAAGAATTTTCTTTTGGAATTGTTTTAATGGCTCCTTCAAGACTATGCCATAATGCGGGAGCCCTTTATTTTGGTGATTTAAAAAACAGGTCCGGCATCAAGGGAGATTTTAAAAAAGATCCCGAAAACTACCTCAATCTTTTTAATATGGCGGTAAGGAATCATACTAAATATTTAGAAAGAAGCGAACTCCTTAAAAAATATCTTGTAGAGTCAAAATTTAATAAGATTATAAACGGAAGTTCATCGAAAATAGGTTTTATATCCTCTGGCGTCATTTACGCTCATTTGATGGAGTCTTTAGACATCCTCGGCGTTTATGACCATAAAATATTAAAATTAGGCCTCACTTTTCCACTGTCTAACGAACTTCTTGGCAGGTTTTTTGAGGGACTCGATAAAGTAGTAATAGTTGAAGAGGCTGAAGGCTTTTTGGAATTTCAGATTAAAAAAATAGCTTACGAATTAGGATTTAAAGGTGAAATTCAGGGAAAAAATTTCTTTAAACAGACCGGAGAATTGACTATAGACGATGTTCTCAGCGGGGTAAGCAGATTTCTCGAAAAACCTCTTCCGGTTTTTTTTGATTCTGCAGTTAAGAAAGATAAAGAATTACAGGATAAACTACCGCAAAGATCTGGAACTTTCTGTATAGGCTGCCCCCACCGTGCAACTTTTTATTCAATCCTTAAAGCGGTAGGTTTTTCCAATACTGAAGGCAAAGAAAGAGAAGTAGTTATCGCCGGCGACATAGGGTGTTATACCCTAGGTCTTCTTCCGCCTTATAACGCAATGGATTTTCTTACATGCATGAATGCAGGTCTTGGCATAGGTCAGGCAATAAGTATTTTCGACAAGAATAAAAAGATAATTGCTCTTGTCGGCGATTCTACTTTTTATCATTCTGGAATTCCAGTTTTACTTAATGCCGTACAAAACGGCGCGGATATTCTTTATATTATTCTCGATAACAGCTGGACCGCCATGACTGGGCATCAAAGGACGCCATCGACTCAAAAAGACATTGACGGCAAGTCGTCCTCTAATGCCTTAAATTTGAAAGATTTAGTAAAATCCCTCGGCGTTTCTTACGTAAAAAGCCTCGACCCCAACAGCGTAAAAAGATTCGCATCACAAATTAAAAGCGCATTGAAAGAACCCGGCGTAAAAGTATTAATTGCTAAAAGAGAATGTATTTTGCAGGAAGTCAGAAGAAATAAAATTTTGAATAAAAATATAACTGGACTTACGGAAACAAGCGAATCTTTATATGAAATTCAAAAGTCAAGATGCGTAAAATGCAACGAATGTTTTGTTGAACTTGCGTGCCCGGCGATTATTTTAAAAAAAGATGCTGAAACCGGCGCCGATTACTATCATATAGATAACTCTTCCTGCGTAAAATGCGGCGTATGTTACGAAGTTTGTCCGAACAGCGCGATACGCAAAGTCGAATTTAATATTAAGAAGGAACTTAAATTAGAAACAAAAAATTTAAACTAACCCGATGAAGAAAATTTTAACGAAGTTAAAATTAAAGTATAGAATTAATTTATGAAAAAATTCAACACTGCAATAGTCGGTCTTGGCGGACAGGGCATTATAACTATGGGAACAGTAATGAAAAATGCTGCATTAAGTTCTGATTTGCAGGACGTGTCCGGTTCCGAAAGAAGAGGCGGCGCCCAGAGAGAAGGCTATGTCGAAACTTTCGTAAAATATATATTTTACGAAAACGAATCCGAAATGAAAGACCCTAGAAAAAGTATGCACTCTCCTATGATAGAATCCGGGGGAGCCGACGCGCTTATATCCTTAGAGCCATTAGAAACATTAAGGGGTGTCCGTTATATTAACAAAAATTCAATAGTAATCTTCAATGAAACTCCTTATATTCCGATAACCGTCAGGATGGGTCAGACCGCATATCCTGAAATTTCTTTTATTTTTTCAGAGCTTAAAAAAATAACCAATAATATATTTTCTTATGATTTCGATGCGATTTCTGTAGAAAATTTTAGTTCGCTTACGCAAAAGAATATAATTGCGCTAGGCGCTCTATTTGCTAAAGCAGATATTCCCATAGATGTTTTTGTAATAGAAAATCTTCTGAAAGAAGGGAAAGGCGCCGAAAACAATTTAAAAGCTTTCAATTTAGGTTTAAAACTGTGAATGAAACAGAATTAAAGCAATTCCTTAATGATATAAAATCTTTTATAGCCGAAAATGGAGAAAGTTTTACTGTAATGTCTGCCGCTTCCGACAAAAAATTATCTACAAAATCAAAAAATTTTATGCAAGATAAAAACGGATTTCTGGATAAAACTGAAAATGCGGTCGAATCGGATTCAAATGCTTCCAAATCCGATATATTAAAATTTCTAAAGGATATGAAGATAAACGAGTGCATAAAGTGCAGATTGAGCATTGCGCGAAAGCAAATAGTTTTTGGAGAAGGCAACCCGGAAAGCAAACTGATGTTTATAGGTGAAGCACCAGGCGCCGAAGAAGACAATACAGGGAGACCTTTTGTAGGAAGAGCCGGACAGCTTCTAACAAAAATCGTAGAATCGATAAATCTAAAGAGGGAAGATGTCTATATTGCCAATATAATAAAATGCAGACCTCCAGAAAATAGAAATCCCATGGAAGACGAAATTTCCCTATGCTCTCCATTTCTTGAAGAACAAATCTCAATAATAAAACCGGAGATAATTTGCACGCTTGGAAAATTTGCTACCGAATTTATTATCGGAAAGGATAAGGGCGCAATATCTTCAGTAAGAGGAAAGGATTTCGATTATAAAGGCATAACCGTAATACCGACTTATCATCCTTCTTATTTATTGAGGAATCCCGCAGCAAAAAGGGAAACATGGGAAGATATGAAAAAGATTAGGGCATTATATTTTAAAAATTAATTTAAAAAAATAGTGTATAATCTTTATATAATTTTCATATGAAATATTCTTTTTAAATTATATATAATTTAAAAATATGGCTTATTTAGCTGATTTTTTAATTTTTTTTGCTTTCATATTAGTCATTACGGATTTCTTTGCAATGAGTTACGGTGTTTTTACCGCAGCAGGTGCAATTTTTTTTGTCGTCGGAACTGTTATCCTTTTTTCGGTTATGCATGCCGTCCCCGCCTTTTTCATAAGGATTGTCCTACCAACTTATATTACTTTAACGGTATTCGTTTCTATTTTTGTATATCTCGGGTATAAGGCATATAGGACAAAAGTAAAAATCGGTGAATCCACTCTAATAAACGAAGAAGGAGAAGTTACAAAAGATATCAGATTAGGAGGAGAAGGCAAAATTATTGTAAACGGCGAGTTGTGGACGGCTTTTTCAGATAGTGAAATATTAAAGGGAACAAATGCGGTTATAATAAAAGTGGATAAAAAGCTAAGGCTTAAAGTTAAACCGGCAGGAAATACAAAATAAATTAATCGCTTCATTTGCTTACTTATAATAGGCTTGAAAAAAATTTTAATGGTCTGTCGTATCGGCATTTGGAGTTTTCTCTAAAAAATTGGGGGTTATATGGATTCGGGCGGAATTTTTTTTGCGGTTATAATAATCGTTGCGATAATCGTAATTTTAAATGCGGTAAGAATCATAAACGAATACGATAGAGCGGTTATTTTCAGGTTGGGAAGGGCAATTAAGGTTAAAGGTCCGGGTCTAATACTTCTGTGGCCGGTTATAGACAGGATGGTCAGGGTAACGCTCAGGATAATTACGCTTGACGTTCAGCCCCAGGACGTCATTACTAAAGACAACGTTACGTTAAAAATCAGCGCCGTAGTATATTATAAAGTCATAGATCCTCTAAATGCAATAGTTCAGGTTTACGATTATAATTATGCCGTTTCTCAGCTGGCGCAGACGACTTTAAGAAGCGTATGCGGTGAAGGAGAACTCGATAAACTCTTATCGGAAAGAGAAAAAATTAATATGGAGATTCAGGATATATTAGACAAGCATACCGGTTCATGGGGTATAAAAGTTACCGTTGTGGAGCTGAAGCAAATCGACTTGCCACAGGATATGCAGAGGGCAATGGCAAGGCAGGCGGAGGCGGAAAGAGACAGAAGAGCAAAAATAATAAATGCCGACGGCGAGTTTCAGGCTGCGCAACGCTTAAGCGACGCGGCTAAAATTATAGCTGAAAATCCTATGGCTCTTCAGTTGCGTTACTTGCAGACCTTAAATGAAATTTCATCGACTAACAACACTACTATGGTTATGCCTATACCGCTAGATATAATTAGAGAAGTAGGAAAAAGTTTAAGTAATGGCGGCTCTAAACAATAACGATGATATAAATAGAGGATTACAAAATGGAAATAGGAATGATTGGCCTTGGAAAGATGGGAATGAATATGGTATTTAGGCTTTTGGATGGCGGACACAGGGTTGTTGTCTTTAACAGGACCATTTCCAAAGAGGAGACGGTTATAAATAAAGGTGCAATAGGTTCAGATTCCGTTAATGAGTTTATGGGAAAACTAGCAACGCCAAAAATAGTGTGGCTTATGGTCCCTGCCGGTCAGCCTACCGACGATATGCTTAAAGAAGTTATGCAATATACCCAAAAAGGCGACATAATAATAGATGGCGGCAATTCATATTACAAAGATTCTATTAGAAGGGCAAGGCTATGCGAAGAAAAAGAAGTTAAATTTATGGACTGCGGGACTAGCGGAGGTATCTGGGGATTAAAAAACGGATACTGTTCCATGATAGGAGGCGAAGAATCAACCTTTACCCATTGCGAACCTATTTTTAAAACTCTTGCGCCTGAAAACGGTTATTTGCATATAGGGCCTCATGGTTCAGGACACTTCGTAAAAATGGTTCATAACGCCATAGAATACGGTATGATGGAGGCATATGCAGAGGGTTTCGAGATTATGCAAGCCTGCGATTTTGATATAAATCTAGAAAAGGTTTCCGATTTATGGAACCATGCATCAGTGGTGCGTTCTTGGTTGCTAGAACTTGCGCATAATGCTCTAAAAGAAGACCCGGAGCTTAGTAATCTCAAGCCAGTAGTAGATGATTCAGGGGAAGGCAGATGGACGCTTCAAGAGGCGATAGATAAAGCGGTTCCTGCGCCGGTTTTGGCTGATTCCGTTTTTATGCGGTTCAGGTCGAGGCAGGAAAATTCGTTTGCCGCAAGGATGCTTGCTGCGTTAAGACATCAGTTCGGCGGACATCCGGTACATAAATAATACTAATTTAAAATATTTTGTCAAATGTACATAATTAATCAATACAAAGGTATTTAATATGTTTATAGACGTCAGCATGATTATAGAAAACGGCATGCTGCACTGGCCAAGCGATCCATCCATAGAAATAGACGATTATTCCGACATCAAAAAAGGCGCTGCAGCCAACAATAGCAAAATTACCTGCGGAGTGCATACAGGAACCCATATGGATGCGCCTAAACACTTTATCGAGGACGGAGCAGGAATAGATAAATTTAACCTAGATATACTAATAGGTCCGTGCAGGGTAATAGACGTACCAGCCCAAATATCGGTCATTTCTAAAGAATTTCTTGAGCGCTTAGATATAAAAAAAGGCGACCGAATTCTTTTTAAAACGAAAAACTCTGAATGGATTAATAACGGCGACCGTAATTTTCATACAGATTATGTATGCTTAAATTTTGAATCAGCCAAATATATGGTTGAAAAAGGCATCATTCTTGTAGGTATAGATTATCTTTCGGTAGAAGGTTATCACGTAGGGCATGATACGCACAAAACGCTTCTCGAAAAAGGGATTATTATAATAGAAGGATTAAATTTGTTCAACGTTGCGGCAGGCAATTACAGACTTATCGCTCTTCCGGTCAAGATAAAAGATTCTAACGGTGCTCCGGCAAGAGTTATACTGGAAAAATAAATTAAAACAGGAGCGTCGAAAAATGGCTGAGATGAAACCTTCTATTATGGTAATTTTCGGTGCGAGCGGAGATCTGGCGCATATAAAAATATTTCCGGCACTATACAGCTTATGGGAGGACGGTTTTTTTCCGGACAATTTTTTTATCGTAGGTTTTGCAAGAACAAAGCTTAACGACGATGTTTTTAGAAAAACTATTTTTAATTCATTAAACTTAAATTGCAGAAAAAAACCTATAGACGAAGACGAATTTACAAACTTTGCTAAACACGTATTTTATTTAGCTTCAAAATATGACGAATATTCAAGTTATGATGCATTAGGCGGCTTTATAGGTTCTAAGGCAAAAGAATATAATATGCCTAAAAATGTGGTGTATTACCTTTCAACTCCGCCGAGTGTTTATATTGACGTAATAGACGGCATAAACAATGCGAAACTTACATCATCGGAATATAAAGGCGATGGTTTTTCTAGGATAGTTATAGAAAAGCCTTTTGGTTATGACTATGAAAGTGCTAAAAATTTAAACGGTAAAATTCTTTCGGTATTTAAAGAAGAAGAAATTTATAGGATAGACCATTACCTTGGAAAAGAAACCGTACAAAATATACTGGCTTTCAGGTTCGCTAATGCTATTTTTGAGCCCGTCTGGAATAATAAATTTATTGACCATATTCAAATATCTGCTTTAGAGTCTATAGGAGTGGGCTTCAGGTCTGGCTACTTCGATAAAGCCGGCATTATCAGGGATATGATGCAGAATCATATGATGCAGTTATTGTCGTTAGTCGCCATAGAACCGCCACCGCTTCCTGATGCGGACGATTTAAGAAATGAGAAAGTAAAACTGCTAAAAAGCGTAAGACCATTCAGTTTAAACGATATAAAGAAATATACTGTTAGAGGGCAATATGACAGAGGAATAATAGGCAACAAGCAGGTTTTAAGTTACAAAGAAGAAGAAGGGGTTCCTCCAGAAACGCTTACCGAAACTTACGTCGCGCTCAAACTTTTTATCGACAATTATAGATGGGCTGGAGTGCCCTTTTATTTAAGGTCTGGCAAAAGATTAAAAATACATAAAACCGAGATAGCCATATTCTTTAAAAAATTGCCGTACAGCCTGTTTGCAAAAGTCGGAATAGAAAATATAAAACAAAATTCTATAATTATAACTATTCAGCCTAACGAAGGTATAGCAATAAATTTCGGCGCCAAAACCCCGGGGTTCAAGCTGGATATTGAACCGGTAAATATGGTTTTTAACTATAAATCCTCTTTTAAGCTTTCGCCGCCAGATGCTTACGAAAGGCTTATATACGATGTAATAGTCGGCGATCAGACCCTTTTTGCAAGATACGACGATATGTTAATCGCATGGCAGTTAATTACATCTATAATTAACGGATGGTCTAAAACAGGAGCACCCGTCTTTCCAAACTATGAAGCAGGGACATTCGGCCCTGAGGATGCCGAAGAACTTATTAATTCAGACGGAAGAATCTGGAATAATTAGATAAATATTGATATTTATTGCAACTCTTTTTTAACTAATCCGAATAAATCTTCAGGAGATAAGCCTGCCATTTTGTAAAGGTCTTCAGGTTTTCCAGATGAACTGTAAAATCTTGCGCCCATTTTTTTAAACTTTGTCGAGATGCCGTTTTCGGCGAGCAGGGAGCCTATTGCCGTACCTAAACCAGTTTTAACATTATGGTCTTCTATCGTTATTATAAGACCCGTTTTAGCGGCAAGACGCAGATCATCCACATCTATATCGCTAGGGCATGAAACATTTAATAACATAGGGCTAATGCCGTTTTTTTCGAGCATTTCGCATCCTTTTAAAGCGTGGGGAAGCATATTGCCTGCAGATATTACGGCTACGTCTCTTCCTTTTCGCACTATATCCATTTTACCGTATTTGAATTCATATCCACTCCCGAAGAACGGGTTCCCTTTTTCGTCAAGTATGACCGGTATTATAGATCTGCCCATTATAAGTCCGAAATTTCCTTTTTTAGACGCTATGTAACGGGTGACCCTATCGGTTTGATTAGGATCTGCCGGCAAAATAACCTTAAATCCAAATATAGAATTTAAAAGCCCGAAGTAGTCGATGCACTGATGTGTTTTGCCATCCTCTCCAACGTCTATTCCGCAATGCGTGCATACCACTTTAAGATTAGAAGAATTTATATCGTTTAATCTTTGTTGGTTATAAACTTCGTCTACTCCAAAAACACCAAAATCGGCAAAAAAAGTAAGTATATTTTCGGTCGATAAAGAACCGGATATTACCGCGGTGTTGTGTTCCTGAATGCCGGATTCAAAAAAATTATCGGGAAAAGCCTTTCTGAAAGCACCAGTTTTAACCGAACCTTCGAGGTCGCAATCGAATACGGCAAAAGGGATGTTTTTAAGAGCGGTTTTTTCTTGATATTTTTTTGCCATATCGTAAAGGGCATTGCCGAAAGCAGACCTGTTGTCGGTATTTTTTTCCCTTGTATATGATATTCCATCATTATAGTTATGTTCCAGCACAAAGAAGTTTTCTTTTCTTTCTTTTATTGGTTTTAAAGACTGTTTTAAATTTTTCTTATTAATTAGCGCATCGATATTTTCGGGTTCATTTAGTTCTGCCAGTCCTTTTTTGCAGTCATCGATGCTTAAAGCGGCGCCGTGATATTTAGCCTGATTTTCCATAAAAGATACGCCTTTTCCCATAATCGTATTTGCGATAATAGCGACAGGTGAATCAATGCTGTGGGCCTTTTTTATTGCCGAATATATTTCATTAAGGTTATGACCGTCAATTTCAATAATGTCAAACCCGTCCGCTTCAAAATTTTCTTTTATATTGTCGGGCATTACTTCGGAAATTTTTCCGCCTATTTGAAGCCCATTTTTATCTACTATAACGGTAAGATTGTTTAGTTTATATTTTACGGCAAATCTTCTTGCCTCTCCTATCTGCCCTTTTGTTTGCTCCCCATCCCCCATAACACAATAAACGTTATAGTTTAAATTATTTAAACGGGAATTTAAAGCAAACCCGCATGCCGCCGAAAGCCCCTGTCCGAGATTGCCGGTATTCCATTCAACTCCAGGTATGGTTTTTTCTACATGCCCTTCAAAATGTGAACCTGCGGTTCTAAAATGCAGTATTGCATCTTCAGTATCAAAAAAGCCGTAATTTCCAAGAGCTGAATAAACTCCCGGAGTAGTATGGCCGTGACTTATGACTATTCTGTCCCTGTTTGCATTAAATGGGTCGTCTGGAAAAACATTACAAAAACCGTATAAGATAGAGTATATATCTATGGACGACATTGAGCCGCCCGGGTGTCCGGAAGCGGCCAAAGTAGTCATCCTTAAAATATCTCCTCTACATTTTTTTGTAAAATCGGATAACAATTCAATTTCTTGTTTAGACAGGCTTTCTCTGTCAAAACCTTTTTTAATGTTCATAATATCAAACGCCTCCAAGAATTTTTAAAAATATGTATTTTTAGTCAAACTAAAGTATTATACGATATTTGAAATATTTTTGATAGAACTAAGAAGTTTTTCGTAAGCATCTTCAAATGACTTAACACCTTCAAGCTGCAGCTTTTCGCCTGCGGTATTTAGATCTATACCGAATTCAGACAATTGACTTATTACTTTAAAAGATTCGTTAAGTTCAATGGAAGCGGTGTCTGGCATTATATTTCCATGGTCGGCTATATGTTCGATAGTTTCATTCGGAAGGGTATTTATAGTGTTTTTGCCTATGAAAGGCTCTACGTATTTTAAATCGTGGTATGCAGGATTTTTTGTACTGGTGCTGGCAAATAAAAGACGCTGTATATTAGCGCCTTTAGATTTTAATGCTGCAAATTCCGTGCTGTTGAAAACCTCGTTAAATTTATTAAAAATAATTTTTGAGTTTGCTACGCCGGCTTTGCCCAGTATATTTGATAATTTTTCTTTTTTGTATGGTTCTGCGTCGGCGATTAGATCGTTAAGCAATTTATCGACAAGCGTATCGACCCTGCTTATAAAGACGCTTGCCACAGAATGAATGCCGGATAAATTAAATCCGTTTGCCAAAGCAGATTTAAGTCCTTTGATATAAGCGTCGGCAACTGCTATATAATGATTCAGCGAAAACATTAACGTTACATTTATATTTATGCCCTTAGATATAAGTATGGGTATAGCTTCTAAGCCTTCTTTAGTGGCAGGTATTTTAATTAGGACGTTTTTTTCGTTTATAAGGGAAAATATTCTTAGCGCTTCATTTACGGATGTAGAGGTATCAGTTGCTATATCTGGTGAAACCTCTATGCTAACAAATCCGTCGCTGCCGCCTGATTTTTCATAAACCGGCTTAAGAATTTGAGCGGCAGATTTTATATCTTCTCTAGTAATAGTATCGTAAATTTCAAAAGACGTTAATTTTTCTTCGGAAAGTTTTTTAATTTTTTCCGGGTATCCGCATTTTCCAGAATTTATTGATTTTTCAAATATTGAAGGGTTAGATGTAATTCCGGTTATAATTCCGTTTTTAACTAATTTATCGAGATCGCCGGAATCTATCATACATCTCGATATATTGTCCAACCATGGACTTTGACCGAAAGACGCCATTTTTTTAAATTTGCTGCTCCCTGAAACTATTAAATCTATATTCAAGCTTGTAGCCTCCTTAGTTATATTATTCAGTTATTTTTAAAAAAAAGCCAGTTGTTTTCTCCTGCTTTTGCAAATTTTAATAAAGTATATTCCCCGTTTAATTTATTCCCGTTAAAATAAAATATGTACTTAGTTTTATCTTTTTTTATAAGGTTGTATATTCCGCTATCCCAAATTTTAACTTCACCTGCTCCGTAATGCCCTTCAGGTATAACCCCTTCAAAACCGGCATAAGAAAGCGGATGGTCATCGACCTTTATGGCAAGATTCTTTTTTCCGTGTTCAAGCGGAGGCTCCTTTGGTAAAGCAAAAGAAGTTAATGCGCCGTTTTCTTCTATTCTTAAATCCCAGTGAAGATGACTTGCATTATGTTCATGAATTACAAATATTTTATCCACTTAAAAATTATATCATAAAATAATTTATGCGGTTAATAGTTGTAATAAATTTTAGCAATATTATTTTTTATAATTTTATAATATAATGGCATTAATTGATAATAAAATATTTAATAAACTATAATTTAAAGATTGTAATGTTTGACTAAAAAGAGATGGCCGCTAAAAACTCAAATATCTGGAATGCTTTACTGAGGATATATACAGGTTTATTTTTTCTTTATGCGGTTCACTTTAAGCTTAACCCTGTTTTTTTTGCCGGTCTTCAAAATAAGCTTATTTATTACGCAAATCATGATCCTTTGTGGTTTTACGGTATATTTTTAAACCGCGTAGCGGTTCCTAATGCTTTTTTATTTGCAATTTTAATAGTCATGGGAGAGTTGTTTGCCGGTATTTTTTTAACGGCAGGATTTATTACGAGAGCCGCCGCCATCGCCGCAATCTTTTTAAATTTAAACTATCTGCTTGCAATGTACTGGATAAGTCCGTCACAATTAGGTATTAATCTTACGTTTATAGTATGCGAATTAGTCATAATATTTACTAATTCTGGAAAAACGCTCGGATTAGATACATTGTTTTAGCCTTAATTGAAAAATATATTTAAATTTATATCAAAATCTGTTAAAATATTATCAACAAAGTTTAATCATACCTTTATGCTTATACGGTGGATGTAGCTCAGTTGGTAGAGCCCCGGATTGTGACTCCGGTGGTCGCAGGTTCAAAACCTGTCATCCACCCCATTTAAAACCGCATATATTATAAAGCCGTCCATATAATCATCATAAACAAAAATGGCGTTAAATTTTTAACAGTTCGTATTTATTTAACAGCGGTATTAATTTATCTGTGCAAAGCCCTAGAATATTATTAAAAGACCCTGTAAAATTTTCTACGATGCCGTTTTCGTCTTGAACACCGTAGCTTCCGGCTTTGTCATAAGGCGGATATTTATTTATGTATTCAATTATTTCTGCGTCTGTTAAATATTTAATTTTAACAAGCGATTTGTCGATATCTGCTTCGTAAATATTTTTCTTGCGGTTAATAAGGCTTATCCCGGTATAAACTTCGTGGGTTTTTCCTGAAAGATGTTTTATTATGCGCTTGGCTTCAAAAAAATCTAAAGGCTTTCCGTAAACTTTTCCGTCAAGGTAAATTAATGTGTCTGCGCCTATGATAAAACTGTTGGGATAGCGGTTTTCAATACTTCTTGCTTTGTCAGTGGCAAGCATCATAATAAAGTTTTCTATTGAAATGCCGCTGTTTTTTGAATATGCCGGTTCGGTATCAATTTTGTGTTTGACAGAAATAAAATTTAATCCAAGCTTATTAAGAATACTAATTCTTCTTTCCGAGGATGAAGCAAGGATTATAGTATTATTTTTTGGATTATCTGCATGCAAAGCCATGAAATATAAAAAATATAGACAAATTATACTTAATTCTGAAATCATTATAAACCTTAATGAATAATTATGATATATTAATTTAAATAGGGCTTATAAGGTAAAAATAATTAATGAATTCAAAATTTATACTTATTAAAGTAATAATTGTAAATTGCTGGATTAAAATAAAGCATAGAATCAATAAAATATCGGAGATTACAAATGAAGGAAATTAAAATAGAAGTTTGGGGCATGACATGCGAACACTGTGTTGCCAGGGTCAATAAATTTTTAAAATCTGTAAACGGCATCGTGGAGATAAATACCAGTTTAAAGGAAAATATGTCATATATAGTCGCAGAAGACGGAACGGATGTTGAAGACATAAAATCGGCAATAGAAGAAGCTGGATATAAGACTGGGAAATATGAAATCGGTAAAAACGTGACCGGTCACGATGAACTTTTAGGCGCAAATACCTTATCGTCAAAATTTGACAAGGGGCAGGCATTTATAGAACCGCGCAGCGGACTTTCTGACGGTAACGTAGCCGCGAACCGGAACGAAAGCCGCGATTACGATATTATTATTATCGGTGGTGGTTCCGCCGCCTTTTCGGCGGCAATATATGCAGCCGAAAAAAACAAAAAAGTTTGCGTCATAGAAAACTGGGTCATAGGCGGAACCTGTCTTAACAGAGGATGTGTTCCGTCCAAACATTTTCTTGAAGCAGGCAGGATTTTTTATGAACCTGTTAACAACAGGTATAAAGGTATAAATATAGAACGGAAATCAATCGACATGAAGTCGCTTGTCGAGGAAAAAGATGTACTTTTAACAACTTTAAGACAGGTAAAATATTACAATGTTCTTGAAGGTTATAATCAAATAAAATTTATTAAAGGAACAGGCAGGTTCATATCAAAAAACGCTGTTGAAATTCTTCCTTCCGAAACTGGCGGTCAATCTTATGTTATTTCATCCGAAAAATTTATTATTGCAACCGGTTCCAAAAATAGGATACTTGAAATTCCTGGTCTTGGAGATACAGGCTATATGACAAATAACGAACTCTTAGATATTAGCTATATTCCGGAAACGCTTTTAATACAAGGAACGAGAGCGTTGGCACTTGAGTTCGCGCAGATGTTTGCCAGATTTGGTTCAAAGGTTATTATAATAGGCAGGGCAGACAGGGTTGCGTTGAACGAAGAGCCGGAAATTTCAATAGCGCTGGAAGATATATTAGCAAGAGAAGGCATCGAAATCTTGCTGGATTCTGAAATAAAGAGATTATATAAGAAAGATGGTGTAAAATATGCTGAAATAGAAACGAAAGGCGTTATTAAGATTATTGAATTCAGCGAGTTTTTAATGGCTGCTGGCATCGTAGGGAATTCTACCGAACTTAATCTTGAAGAGGCAGGTGTTGAAGTGGATAGAAACGGTTTTATTGTAGTAAATGATGAGTTAAAAACCACGGCGGATAACATTTATGCCGCAGGAGATGTAATAGGTAGAGAGTTTTTTGTAACCGTCGCAGCTTATGAAGGAAAAATAGCGGCAAGCAATATCTTGGAAGGTACACATATAAAAACCGATTATTCAGCCGTCGCACATACTACTTTTACCGATCCGGAATTTTCTTCCGTCGGATTAACTGAGGAACAGGTAGTAAAAGCCGGCATAGAATATGAAAAAGTAGTATTTCCCGTTAGCTATATACCAAAGGCGCAGGCAATATTTAAAACGGAAGGTCTTATAAAGATGCTAGCCGAAAAAAATACCAGAAGAGTTCTTGGAATACACATTCTTGCCCATAACTCATCGGAAACTATACAACAGGCTTCGGTATACCTGCAAAATAAATATACAACGGAGGACCTAGGTAAAGAAATAGGCGTTTACCCCACTATGGCTGAAGGACTAAAACTATGCGCTCAAGGTTTTAGCAAGGATATTAATAAACTAAGCTGTTGCGCTTAATCTTATTTTAAAATTTTTTATTTAAATTTGAGGTCTTTTTCCGAAGATAACCGTTCCAACCCTTACAATAGTTGCGCCTTCTTCTATTGCGACTTCAAAATCGCCAGAAGTTCCCATAGATAAAGTATGAAGCTCGTTTTTATAAATATTCTTACGGTTTATTTCTTTCAGTAACTCTTTAAGCTCTTTGAAGTATTTTCGGTTTTCTTCCGGTTCGTTTACGAGAGGAGGCATTGTCATTAGTCCAAGTAATTGCAAAGAATTATACCGCCGTAGTTCTTTAATTATATTTGAAAGCCCTTCACTTTCTACGCCGTTTTTAGTGCTTTCTCCTGCAAGATTAACCTCGATAAGTATATTAGAAACAATATTTTTAACGCTCGATTGTTTGTCTATTGTGGCGGCGAGGTCTATATCGTCTACGGAATGAATCAAATCGATTTTGCCAGTGATGTACTTAACCTTATTTTTTTGAAGATGGCCGATTAAATGCCAAGAAATTTTATTATGACTTTTTATAGTCAATTCTTCGTATTTAGGTAAAAATTCCTGGACGTAGTTTTCACCGAATACCGTTATGCCGGAATTAAATACTTCTTCAATCTCCACGGGCGTTCTGGTTTTAGAGGCGGCTAAAATAGTTATGTCGGAGAAATTTCTTCCGCTTTTGTCCGCGGCATTATTAATTTTTATTTTAATATCGTCGATGATTTTTTTGGTATTATGTTCGAAGTCTTTCGTTTATTCTGCCCCTTATTTATTTAATATGTTAATGAATATTACGACAAAAAGAGATTATTCTGCAGTTAATTATAGCATATAAATAAAAAGGGTATATCCTAAAATAACCATAATTTAGTTTTTTATTTGCATAAAATTTTTTAAACAGTTAGAATATGCCACTATGAAAGAAACCGAAACAAAGACGGAAAAACGCACGGAAAACTCAAGCTCATTGAGTTCGACGGCTACAACTTTATTGTTAAGCCTTTCGCATTTCTTCTGTCACGTTGCAATATTGACTTACCCGGCTATTTTACTTCTTATAAAAAATAAGTTTCATACTAATTATGAAATACTGGGAACAGTTGCCGGAATATATCTTTTTTTATTCGGCGCAGGATCCCTGCCCGTCGGTTTTATAGCCGATAAAATAAGCAAAAAATATATTTTGAGAATATATCTCGGCGGAATGGCTTTTTTTTCTTTTGCCGCTGCTGTTTCTAGTAATTTTTATATGTTTTGCGTTTCTATTATATTCATGGGGCTTGTTGGCAGTATTTATCATCCTGTCGGGTTGAGTATGATGTCTTTTATCGGAAAAGATAAGCTTAAGGCATTTGCAATCCACGGAATTGCTGGTACGCTTGGCGTTGCGGTAAGCGCAGCATTTGCAGGTATTACAGGATATTTTTTAGGGTATAATTTTCCTTATTTTATTCTCGGGTTTGTTTTTCTAATACTTTTTATCCTGTCTTATATTTTAACTATAAAGGACGGACCTGAAAAAAATTATTTAGAAAACGCAAAGGAAGAGCAAGAAAGATCTTTTAAAGCAGCTTTTAAAGGCTTTCTGGTAGATTTTTTCCATTTAAATTTAATAATTATTTTTATAGTCGAATTTTTAAACGGTTTTGTTTTTCAAGGGGTTTTTTCGTTTTTACCAGCATATGTGGGACTCGAACTTAAGAATTTTTTATTTTTTCATAACCAAGCTGCCGCGGCAGGCGGTTTTTTTGTTACCATTGCTCTAATAATCGGAGTTATATTCCAATATAACAGCACGAAGATTACAAAAAATTATAAGCCCCATAGGGCATTTTCGGTATTAGTACTTATAAGCGGAATTTTTCTGTTGGTTTCTGGATTAACGCACAATTTTATATTATTTATATCCATACTTGCATTTTCGGCATTTAATTTTTCCATAAATCCAATTTCAAATCTTATGATAAGCCAAAACGCGCATCAAAAATACAGGGCTACCGCTTACGGCGTTTTTTTCTTTGCAGGTTTCGGTATCGGCTCAATCGCCGCTCCCGTAGGCGGGATAATTGCGCAGAGACTTGCCCTTCATTGGATATTTGTTCTGTATGGGCTTGTCCTGACGGCATCATTCTTAATATCTATTGCAATAAAAGATGGAAAATTTGATTAATCTGGGATTACGATAATTTTTTTATCATCTCTGGCAAAAAGAATACTAAAGAATCTTTTGGGAAATATTCATGTTTTAATAAATACTGTTTTTAGAAAATAAATAATAAAATTAAATATAGATATGGATTCAGCATTTTACAATTTCTATTTAAATGTAGAGCTATTATATCCTTCTTCAGTTATGCCAAAAAGGGCTATTAAAGGAGATGCCGGTTTAGATCTTTACGTTTGTGAAAAGACCGATTTACCGCCAGATATTTTGATTTCAGCTCATACCGGCATAAAAATAGAATTTCCGGCGGGCTATGCCGTAATTATTAAAGAGAAGTCTGGATTGGCTTTAAAAGAAATAGAAATAAAGGCTGGTGTAATAGATCACGAATATAGAGGCGAAATCATAATCTTAGCTAAAAATAAATCCAAAAATATTATTTCGTTATTACCAGGTCAAAAAATAGCCCAAATGTTAGTGGTTCCTGTATGGATAGGAGAGCCGGAATTAGTTGAAAAAGTTAATGAGAATACAGACAGAAAAGGTTATGGATTCGGGTCAACCGGGTTATAAATTAATATATTTCCTTAAAATGATAGTATTAAGTGAAAAATCCTATAGCCTATAAAATCCTATAGCCTAAAAAAAATGTTGACAAGCAGTTAATAATTTTGATAATATTAAAGTTTCTAAATTATTGGATGTTGGGAATTTTTTGCCTTGCTGGCGTAGCTCAATGGTAGAGCAGCTGATTTGTAATCAGCAGGTTGCGGGTTCGATTCCCATCGCCAGCTCCAAAATAAATTAAAAGTTTCGGGTTTAGGAGAGGTGCCCGAGCGGCTAAAGGGAACAGACTGTAAATCTGTCGGCGCGAGTCTACGAAGGTTCGAATCCTTCCCTCTCCACCATCTAAAAAGATGGACTAGCTAGCTATTAATTTTTATTTTATGTATAAACATATTATGTTTTTTAAATGCGGGAATAGCTCAGTTGGCTAGAGCGTCAGCCTTCCAAGCTGAGGGTCGCGGGTTCGAATCCCGTTTCCCGCTCCAAATTTTATTGGTAAGATGCCCATGTAGCTCAGTGGTGGAGCACTTCCTTGGTAAGGAAGAGGCCATCGGTTCAATCCCGATCATGGGCTCCAAAAATAAAAATAAAAATGATTAATTTTTCATAGGAGGAACTAAATGTCCAAAGAGAAATTTGACAGATCTAAGCCACATGTCAACATAGGAACCATAGGTCACGTTGACCACGGCAAAACAACATTAACAGCTGCTATCACCAAGGTTCTTGCAAGAAAAGGACAGGCAACTTTCAAGTCATATGATCAGATAGACAATGCCCCGGAAGAAAGAGAAAGAGGCATAACGATTGCGACTTCCCATGTAGAGTATCAAACAGATAAAAGACACTATGCTCACGTAGATTGCCCGGGTCATGCCGATTACGTAAAAAACATGATAACAGGAGCGGCCCAGATGGACGGAGCAATACTCGTTGTTTCCGCTGCAGACGGTCCTATGCCTCAAACCCGCGAGCATATACTATTGGCGCGTCAGGTAGGAGTTCCCTATATAGTAGTATTTTTAAACAAGGTCGATATGGTTGACGACCCGGAGCTTTTGGAACTTGTCGAACTCGAAGTAAGGGAGCTTTTAACATCCTATAATTTCCCGGGAGACACTGTTCCGGTAATAAAGGGCTCTGCTCTTAAAGCTCTTGAAACCGAAGGCGAAAATGAATGGACTCAAAAAATAGTCGATCTTATGAACGCGGTAGATGAATATATACCGGTTCCAAAAAGAGACGTGGACAAACCGTTTCTTATGCCAGTAGAAGACGTCTTTTCTATATCCGGCAGAGGAACAGTCGCCACGGGCAGAGTCGAAAGAGGAATAGTAAAAGTCGGCGAAGAAGTAGAACTCGTAGGAATACTTCCAACATCCAAGACCGTCGTAACAGGCGTAGAAATGTTCAGGAAGCTTCTTGACGAAGGTCAGGCCGGAGACAACATAGGCGTTCTTTTAAGAGGCAAGAAAAGAGAAGAAATAGAAAGAGGTATGGTTCTAGCTAAACCAGGTTCCATAACCCCTCATAAAAAGTTTAAAGTCGAAGCCTATATACTTACCAAAGAAGAAGGCGGACGTCACACTCCGTTCTTCAACGGCTATCGTCCCCAGTTTTATTTTAGGACTACCGACGTTACCGGAGTCTGCACACTGCCTGAAGGAATCGAAATGGTAATGCCAGGCGATAACGTTGCGATGACCGTAGAACTTATAACTCCAATAGCCGCAGAAAAAGAATTAAGGTTTGCTATAAGAGAAGGCGGTCATACTGTTGGAGCAGGCGTTATAACAGAGGTCATAGAGTAATTTAAATATAGAAAACATAGAAGGAGGACCGGTTTAATCCTGTCCTCCAATAAAGCAAAGGGGTAATAGAAAAACAATGAGAGAGATAATAACTTTGGCGTGCGGCGAATGTAAACAAAGAAACTATACTACGACAAAAAATAAAAAAATTTCATCTGAAAAGTTATCCGTAAAAAAATATTGCAAATTTTGTAAAACGCATACTGTGCATAAGGAAACGAAATAATATTAATATTTGAATTTAAAATAGGCCAGTAGCTCCAACGGCTAGAGCATCGGACTCCAAATCCGAGTGTTGGGGGTTCGAATCCCTCCTGGCCTGCCAGCGTATTTTACTTTAATGAGAGAAGACATAAATACGGGAATAATAAAAATGAAGAGCAATCCTGTTTTTGGTTTTATAAAAAAAGCAAAGCAGTATTTATATGAAGTAAGGTCTGAACTAGGAAAAATAGTATGGCCAGACAAGGATAAAGCTACGAAAACCACATACGTAGTAGTAATTTTTATAGTGCTTGTTACAGGCTTTCTGGGTGTTATAGACGTCTTTTTTTCTAAAATATTTTCATATTTTTTTCAAATTTAATATCGATAGCAATATAAATTAAAATTATAAATTAAATAAATTAATGAGCAAAGAAGAGCAAGAAAAAACGGAAGAAAACATTGAAGCCGGTTCAGAAATAAATTTAGCGGATAAAAGCGGCGGAAATAACGATGAAATTGACGAAATTCCTAAAAAATGGTATGTAGTTCATACCTATTCTGGTTTTGAGGATAATGTTAAGCTAGCCCTTGAAGAAAGAATTGCTTCGAGCGGCTTTAAAAAATATTTCGGCGATATAATCGTCCCCAAAGAAGATATAATAGAAAAAACACCTAAGGGCGGGAAAAAAAAGGTAAAAAGAAAATTTTTTCCGGGTTATATTTTCGTAAAAATGAATGTAAATACAGATTCATGGCACCTGCTTAAAGCAACGCCTAAGGTTACAGGATTCGTCGGCGATCAATTAAACCCAATGCCGGTTGACGAGTCTGAGATGGAAAATATAGTAGCGCAAATTACGGAAGGCATCAAAAGACCTAAGGCCAAGATTGAATTTTCTAAAGGAGACGGTGTTAAAATTACGGAAGGTCCATTTTCTGGTTTTAACGGCGTGATTAATGAAATAAAACCTGATAAGAGCAAGCTAGAAGTTCTTGTTTCAATATTTGGAAGAGCCACCCCGGTAGAATTAGATTTTACCCAAGTAGAAAGGAATTAATTTGATTTATTAAAATAAATTATTAGAGGAAAAATATTATGGCGGTTAAGAAAATTCAGGCTATGGTAAAATTACAAATCGTAGGCGGTAAAGCTAATCCGGCTCCACCTGTCGGTCCTGCGCTTGGTCAGCATGGCGTTAATATAATGGAGTTTTGCAAGCAATTCAACGAGAAGACGAAATCTCAAGAAGGAACAGTAATACCGGTTGTACTAACAGTCTATGCAGACAGATCGTTCGATTTTATTTTAAAAACGCCGCCGGCCTCTGTTTTGCTTAAACAGTCCGCAGGCATAGAAAAAGGTTCCAAGGAACCGAACAAAAACAAAGTTGCAGTTTTAACTAAAGCGAAAATAATGGATATCGCAAAGCTTAAAATGCCAGATCTTAATGCTAATGAAATTGCTCCTGCGATGAAGATTATTGAAGGAACTGCCAGAAGCATGGGCATAGATATTAAAGATTAAATACTATAAGGAGACGATACGGATATGAAAAAAAGAGGAAAAAAATATATTGATGCATTAAAAAAAGCCGAAATCGATAATAAAAATTTTTCATTAGAAGATGCTTTCAATATAGTTGTCGATACTCATCACGTAAAATTTGACGAGTCCGTTGATGTTGCAATAAATCTTGGAATAGATGTTAAAAAGAACGACCAACAAGTTAGAGGTTCAGTCCTGTTGCCTCATGGAACAGGTAAAGAGGTTAAGATTCTTGTTTTCGCCAAGGGCGAAAAAGAACGCGAAGCCCTAGCCGCCGGAGCCGATTATGTCGGACAGGAAGATATGATTACAAAAGTTCAGCAGGGATTTATGGATTTTAATAGAGTGGTTGCAACGCCCGATATTATGGCAAGCGTAGGAAAGCTTGGTAAAATATTAGGCCCAAGAGGATTAATGCCAAACCCTAAAGTAGGCACCGTTACTTTTGAAGTAGGCAAAATAGTAAAAGAACTAAAAGAGGGTAAAATTGAATTCAAAGCTGAAAAGAATGGAATTTTGCAAGCATCTATCGGTAAAGTTTCGTTTGGACAGTCTAAACTCAAAGAAAATTTTATAGCTCTTATAGAAACTATAAATAGATTAAAACCAGCTTCGAGCAAAGGCGTATATGTTAAGAAAGTATCTTTATCTTCCACTATGGGTTTAGGAGTCAGCGTAGATACTCTTAAATTGAGAAATAATTTGATATAAAAAAAATAATATAAAAAATTTAATATCGTCAATGACGGCAGGTATATAAATCCTGCCCAGACAGAAAGAGCCTTATTATCCCGATTTTCTTTTAAATTGCTCTTGTTTTGGTTTTATTGACGTATTAGAAAAAATTTAAAAGAAAGGAGGGGAGAAAAAAATTGAAAAAAGAAAGGAAGAATCAAGAGATTGAATCTCTAAAACATAACCTTGAAACCAATCAGGCGCTTTTTATAAGCAAATATCAAGGATTAAATGTTGAAAAATTCAGTCTTTTAAGAAGGCAAATGCGCGGTACCGGGGCATTGCTTAAAGTATTTAAGAATACGTTAAGCAAAATTGCTTTTAAGCAGACTTATGCCGAGTCTCTTTCGGAATTTTTAGACGGACCTAATTTTCTTATATTTACAAATGATCCGCTTGCCGGTTCAAAAGTGCTGTCTAAGTTTGCTCAGGAAAATCCGGATAATATTGAAATTAAGGCCGGTTTTTACCAAACGGTTCTCGATAAGAGCGCAATTATTACGCTTGCCACACTGCCCACGAAAGATGTTTTAATTGCAAGATTTATGTCTGTTATTAAATCGCCTGAAATTCGCTTAGTTTTCACCTTGAAATCGCCTGTAATAAAATTAATCAGGACGCTTCAGGCAGTAGAAGCTACAAAAACTGCCGCATAGGCTAAATTTAAATTAATCCAAATAACATTTAACTTTTAAATATTATTAATATTATCGGAGGAAAAATAATGGCTATAACAAAAGAAGATGTTTTAAATTATATTGAAAATGTTTCTATAATTGAATTAAACGATTTAATAAAAGCAATTGAAGAAAAATTCGGCGTCAAGGCTGATCAATTCGCTATGGCGGCACCTGCCGGCGGCGGTGCTGGAGCTGCGGCTGCACCTGCGCAAGCTGAAGAAAAAAGCGAATTTGATGTTATCCTTGCAAATGCCGGAGCAAATAAAATTCAGGTTATTAAGGTAGTTAGAGAGCTTACCAGTCTTGGATTAAAAGAAGCTAAAGATTTAGTTGATGGCGCTCCTAAACCTGTAAAAACAGGAGTCAATAAAGAAGATGCCGAAAAAATGAAAGTTAAGCTTGAAGAAGTCGGCGCTACCGTTGAGGTTAAATAAATTAAATTATAATTCTATTTAAGTTATAAAAACGGGAGTTTAAATTTAAATGTCAAAAGCAAAAACGGAATTAAATATAGAAAGTAATAATCCAATAATTTTAAGAAAGAATTTCTCTAAAATTAAGAAGGTCATAGACAATCCAAACCTACTTGAAGTCCAGAGAAAATCATACGAAAGATTTTTACAAAAAGATTTGCCCCAGGACAAAAGATTGAATAACGGTTTAGAAGGCGTATTCAAATCTGTATTTCCTATAGAGGGTCTCAATAAAAATTTTTCTTTAGAATTTAAAGGTTATACTATTGGAGAGCCGAAATATAGCATATTTGAATGTAAACAGAAAGGACAAACCTACAGTTCTTCACTTAAAGTCCTTTTCGATCTTGTAACATTTGAGCCTAATATCAATCAGAGCGACAAAGATTACCAAAAGGATATTAAGGATATTAAGGAACAGGAGATATATTTCGGCGAAATTCCGTTAATGACGCATAACGGCTCTTTTGTTATAAACGGAATAGAAAGAGTTATCGTAAGTCAATTACAAAGGTCGCCCGGAGTTTTTTACGACAGCGACAAAATAAGAAGCCATGCGCAGGGTAAACCTTTTTACACTGCCAGGATTATACCTTACAGAGGCTCATGGTTAGATTTTGAGTTCGATCAAAGGGATATGGTTTTTGTTAGAATTGACAGAAAGAGAAAATTTCCGGCTACAATATTACTTAAAGCTGTGGGATATTCAAAAGAAGATATTCTTGGTAGTTTTTATCAGATAGAAACATTTAGAATTCAAGACGGCAAATATTTTAGGAAAATGCCAAAAGATTTCCTGATTTTTACCAAGGCGCATGAAGATATTGTAAATCCTAAAACCGGAGAAGTTTTAATCAAAAAAAATAGAAGGATTACAAAACATCTTATAAATAAACTTGAAGAAGCAGGCATTGAATTTTTACCATGTGACGAGTCAGACATTATAGGAAAATATCTTGTCGAGAATGTAAGCAAAGGTAAAGAAATAATTTCAAAATCCACTCATGTTGTAACACAGACGCTATTAGAGTCGTTCAATAGCATAGGATTAAATGAGTTTAAAGTATATTTTATAGACAACATAAATGTTTCTTCCTCGGTCCTTGAGACTATTCTGGCTGATAAGGTGAATACTAAGGAAGAAGCAATTATTGATATTTATAAAAGGATGAGGCCAGGTGAACCACCGAATTTAACATCGGCCACGTCTTATTTTGAAAATATGTTTTTTAATGCTGAAAGATATGATCTTTCGGAAGTAGGAAGATTAAAGATTAACAATAAGTTAAATCTTAATAAGAGCCTGAATGACAGAGTATTATCTCCTGACGATATTTTGAACGTTTTAAAATACTTAATGGAACTAAAGGATGGCAGAGGCTCAATTGACGATATAGACCACTTAGGCAACAGGAGAGTAAAGTCGGTAGGAGAACTCCTGGAAAATCAGTTCAGGATAGGTCTAGTTAGAATGGAAAGGGCCATTAAAGAAAGAATGACTGTTCAAAAGCTTGATTCTCTAATGCCAAATGATTTAATAAATCCCAAGCCTGTAAATTCTTTAATGAAAGAATTTTTTGGTAGAAGCCAGTTGTCCCAGTTTATGGACCAAACAAATCCTCTTTCTGAAGTTACTCATAAGAGAAGACTTTCTGCTTTGGGACCCGGAGGTTTAACAAGGGAAAGGGCCGGATTTGAAGTTAGAGACGTTCATCCAACCCACTATGGAAGAATATGCCCGATTGAAACACCTGAAGGTCCTAATATTGGACTTATCGCTTCTCTTTCGTCTTACGCAAGGGTTAACGAATACGGGTTTATTGAAACGCCTTACAGAAAAGTAAGAGTTGCCGAAAGCGGTGCCGAAGTAACTAATGATGTAGATTTTTTAACGGCCATGGAAGAGGAAAAATATGTTATAGCTCAGGCTAACGCCGAAATCGATAAGAACGGCTATCTCAAGCACGAGCTTATTCCTGTTAGGAGAAGCGGAGAAACCGTAATGGTTTATCCTAATGAAGTCGATTATATAGACGTTTCTCCAATGCAGCTTGTGTCTGTTGCGACGTCGTTGATTCCGTTTCTTGAGAATGATGACGCCAATCGAGCCCTTATGGGATCAAATATGCAAAGACAAGCAGTGCCTTTATTGATGCCGGACCCGCCTATTATAGGAACCGGTATAGAAAGAATAGTAGCTAAAGATTCTGGTGTTTGCATAACCGCCAATCAAAGCGGTACTATCAGTTATGTTGATTCTAATAAAATTATAATAACCGCCGATGCGGACGACTCGAATGCTGGCGGAGGAATTAGCCATGAGTACGACCTTGTAAAGTTTCAAAGGTCAAATCAAAATACTTGCCTTAATCAAAGACCGCTAGTTAAGGTAGGGGAAAAAGTCGTTTCTGGTCAAATTATTGCAGATGGAACTTCGACTAAAGACGGCGAACTAGCTCTCGGCCATAATGTTCTCGTCGCATTTATGCCATGGAACGGTTACAACTTTGAAGATTCAATATTAGTAAGCGAGAAATTATTGCACGAAGACGCTTTTACCTCAATTCATATTGAAGAATTTGAAGTAGCATGTAGGGAAACAAAATCAGGCAAGGAAGAAATAACATCAGATATTCCCAATATAAGCGAAGATGCCCTAAAGAATTTAGATGAAAACGGAGTCATAAGGATAGGTGCGGAAGTTAAGGCTCAGGATATATTAGTTGGAAAGGTTACGCCAAAAGGCGAAACAGTTCTTACGCCGGAAGAAAAACTATTAAGGGCAATATTCGGAGAAAAAGCAAAAGAAGTAAAAGATACGTCTTTAAGAGTGCCGCCAGGGGTTTCTGGCGTAGTAGTCGATATAAGGATGTTTTCTAGAAAAGGGATTGAAAAAGATTTTAGGGAAAAAGAAATAGAGGATAGCGAAGTTGCCAATTTTATAAGAGAACTGGAAGAAAAACAGCAGTCTGTTTTAAATAACTCTCTTCAAAAGATGAGGCACCTGATAATCAATAAAAAATCCAAAGCTAATATAACCTTATCATCCGGCCATAAGCCTGTTAATATTAAAAAAGGCGACATCATTAATGAGAATACAGCTTTAAAATTATCTAAAGACGACATATTCAATTTAGAATTTGAAGGCAATGCAAAAAATCTTTATGACAAGTTAAAGAAAATAGATGACGAATCTATGGAAGACGTCGATTTATTAAAATCTTATTATGAAGATAAAATAGAAAGAATACAAAGAGGAGACGAGCTCCCACCCGGTGTTCTTAAAACTATAAAAGTTTATATTGCTATTAAAAGAAGATTGTCGGTCGGCGATAAAATGGCTGGAAGGCATGGAAATAAAGGCGTAGTGTCCAGAATACTGCCGGTTAACGATATGCCGTTTATGAAAGACGGCAGGATAGTGGATATGGTTTTGAACCCGTTGGGCGTTCCGTCCAGAATGAACGTGGGTCAAGTACTTGAGGTCCATTTAGGTTGGGCGGCTCATAATCTTGCCATTCAGATAAACAAAATAATAGAAGATAATTTTGGTCCTGAAGCTGTAAGACGTAAATTGCTTGAAATATTCAGCGAGCCAACGATGATTCATTTTATTAAAGAATTAAAAGATGAAGAAGTTATAGAATTCGCCAAAAAATATAAGAAAGGCGTTTATATGGCGACTCCCGTCTTTGACGGCGCAAAAGAAAGCGATATAAAAAATTATCTTAAGTTATCAGGTGTTGAAGAAACAGGACAGGTTACGTTATTTGACGGAAGAACTGGAGAAGCTTTTGACAGAAAGGTTACAGTTGGTATTATGTATATGTTGAAATTGCATCATTTGGTTGACGATAAGATACATGCAAGATCTACAGGTCCATATTCCTTAGTTACTCAACAGCCTCTTGGAGGAAAAGCGCAATTTGGAGGACAGAGACTTGGAGAGATGGAGGTATGGGCGATGGAAGCATACGGCGCAGCGCATACGCTGCAGGAATTTCTTACGGTTAAGTCCGATGATTCGGTCGGCAGGACAAGAATGTATGAATCAATCGTAAAAGGTGATACTTCGTTTAAGGTCGGTTTGCCGGAATCATTTAACGTTCTTATTAAAGAATTACAAAGCCTTTGCCTCAACGTAGAGCTATTAAAGGAGGGAGAAAATGTCGTTTGATGAAAATTTAGAAGAATATAATGATAAAGAAGGCGATAATACGCTTACAGTAAGTCTGGACGATATTTCCGAAGACGAAGAAGAAATAGAATCTGCCGGAGAAAAAGAGTTAGATCTCAAAAAATTATTTGACGGCTCCAGCAGGGGTAACTTCTTTTTAAACGACCGCGAAGGAATTAAGGACCCGCTTAGTTTTAATTCTATAAAACTCGGTATTGCATCGCCTGACGCAATAAAAAAATGGTCCCACGGAGAGGTAAAAAAGCCGGAAACGATTAACTATAGAACATTAAAACCCGAAAGAGACGGGCTTTTCTGCGCAAGAATTTTCGGTCCAATTAAGGATTACGAGTGCAACTGCGGAAAATATAAAAGAATGAAGCATCGCGGCATAGTATGCGAAAAATGCGGCGTTGAAGTTATTTCCTCTAAGGTAAGAAGGGAAAGGCTCGGACATATTGAACTTGCTTCTCCCGTTGCCCATATATGGTTTTTCAAAAGTCTCCCATCCAGAATAGGAAGCATTCTGGATATGACTCTTAAGGACATAGAAAAAATTCTGTATTTTGAAGCATATGTTGTTCTTGAGCCTGGTGACGCATCAAAAATAGGATTAAAATATAAGGATTTAATTAGCGAAGAGAATTATCAAAAAATTCAAAAAGAAGGTTATAATTTTAAGGCTGGAATTGGAGCTGAAGCGTTAAAAGAATTACTCAAAGGTATAGACATGGAATCCTTGTCTAAAAGCCTTAAAGAAGAGATAGCTATCCTGCCTAACGGTATTAAAAAGAAAAAACTGGCTAAACAGCTTAAGTTAATTGAAGCGTTTAGGACATCAGGAAATAAGCCGGAATGGATGATTCTGGACGTTATTCCCGTAATCCCTCCTGATTTGCGTCCATTAGTTCCGCTAGAGGGAGGAAGATTTGCAAGCTCTGATTTAAACGACTTATATAGAAGGGTCATAAATAGAAATAACAGGCTGAAGAAGCTTATGGAGCTTTCCGCGCCTGAAATTATTATTAAAAATGAAAAAAGAATGCTTCAGGAATCTGTTGATGCGCTTTTTGATAACGGAAGACGCGGCAGAGTAATAATGGGGTCCAACAGAAGACCTCTAAAATCCTTAAGCGATATGCTAAAAGGTAAAACGGGAAGATTCAGACTTAATCTTCTCGGTAAAAGAGTTGATTATTCTGGAAGATCGGTTATAGTTGTAGGACCGGAACTTAAGCTACATCAATGCGGTCTGCCTAAAAAAATGGCTATAGAACTATTTAAGCCGTTTATATTTAATAAGTTGTTACAAAAAGGCGTAACCGATACTCTTAAAACTACTAAGAAGCTAGTTGATAAAGAAGCGCCAGAAGTTTTTGACGTTCTGGAAGAGGTTATCAAAGAACATCCGGTAATGCTGAATAGGGCTCCTACCTTGCATAGGTTGGGAATACAGGCATTTGAACCGATATTAGTTGAAGGTAAGGCAATACATCTTCATCCACTTGTGTGCGCGGCTTTTAACGCAGACTTCGACGGCGATCAGATGGCGGTTCATGTACCTCTTTCAATTGAAGCGCAGGTAGAAGCAAGAGTCCTTATGATGGCAACCAATAATATATTGTCGCCTGCAAGCGGAAAACCTATTATAGTTCCGTCCCAGGATATAGTTTTAGGTTTATATTATATGACTCGCGAAATGCCTTACGTCAAAGGGGAAGATAAGATATTCTCAGACCCGGACGAAGTTAAATTTGCTTATGATAACGGACATGCAAGCCTGCATGCGCGTATAAAGGTAAGGATTAATAATAAAATTGAAACTACAACAGTTGGAAGGGTCATACTTTACGAAATAATTCCTGCTGAGATTCCATTTGATTTAATAAATATAGTAATGTCTAAGAAGGAGATTACAAATTTAATAGATTATGCTTTCAGGGTATGCGGTCCAAAAAAGACAGTTATACTTGCAGATAAGTTAAAGTCTATAGGCTACGAGTATTCTACTAAATCTGGCATATCTATATGTATAAGCGATATGGAGGTTCCAGCGGAAAAAAATAAGATTATTAAAGTAGCGACAAAAACGGTTGAAGAAATTGAAAACAGTTACAAAGAAGGTTTAATAACCAACGGCGAGAGATATAATAAAGTCGTAGATACTTGGGCTAATGCCACTGATGAAATCGGGGGCGTTATGATGAATAAATTAGGAACCAGCGAATATTCCGATGCAGATAAAAAGAAAAAAATGCTCGGAAAAAGTTTTAATTCTATATATATAATGGCTGATTCAGGTTCCAGAGGTTCAGAAACTCAAATAAGACAGCTGGCTGGCATGAGAGGTTTGATGGCTAAACCGTCCGGCGAAATTATCGAAACGCCTATAACCGCGAATTTCAGGGAAGGATTAACCGTATTACAGTATTTCATATCGACTCATGGAGCAAGAAAAGGTTTGGCTGATACGGCTTTAAAAACAGCTAATTCAGGTTATTTAACTAGAAGGCTGGTTGATGTTTCACAGGACAATATTATAACCGAAGAAGATTGCGGCGCGATGGACGGCATAGTCGTGTCAACTCTTGTTGAAAGTGGAGAAACGATAGAGCCCATAGAAGAAAGAATATTAGGCAGAGTCGCTTTGGAAGACATAATTGATCCTTTTTCTGGCGAACTAATAGTAAAGTCCAATGAAGAAATACAAGAATCTCATGCGAATAAAATAGGAAACGCACATATTGAAAGTGTTAAAATTAGGTCTGTGTTAACTTGTAAGGCTAAAACCGGCGTTTGCGTAAAATGTTACGGTAGAGATTTAGCCAGAGGCCATTTGGTTAACATAGGAGAAGCTATCGGGGTTATGGCGGCTCAGTCAATAGGCGAACCCGGAACTCAGCTTACTATGAGAACATTCCATGTTGGAGGTACCGCATCCAGGAGAACGGAACAGACAAGTATAGAAAATAAATACGACGGCATAGTTAAGTTTCAGAACCTGAACGTTATCAAAAACAGAGATAAAGAGTATGTTGTTATGAACAAAAACGGTTCTATAATCATAGTTGATGATTTAGGAAGAGAATTGGAAAAAATTCAACTGACTTACGGTTCTAAAATTAAAGTTGAACCAGATTCTACCGTTAAGAAAAATACGCTGTTAGCCGATTGGGATTCATATATTAATCCTATAATCTCTGATATATCAGGTAAAATTAAATACGATGATATTAGGGAAAATGAAACAATGCAGGAACAGGTTGACGAAACCACAGGTTTGTCTAGAAAAGTAATCATAGAGTCCAGGGACCAGACTTTGAGACCTAAGATAATAATTAAATCAGCGCATCAGGAAAAATCTTATTTAATGCCTATCGGGGCTCATTTGTCTGTGCAGGAAGCAGACGAAGTATTTGCTGGAGATATAATCGCAAGGATTCCTAGGGAAACAACAAAAACTAAAGATATTACAGGCGGTTTGCCGAAGGTCGTAGAACTTTTTGAGGCAAGAAAACCTAAGGAATGGGCAGTTATCACGGAAATTAGCGGAAAAGTGTCTTTTGGTCGTGATTTTAAGGGAAAAAGGCGTGTCGTTATTACGCCTCCCCATGGAGAGCCAAGAGAATACCTTATTCCAAAAGGAAAGCTTGTTAGCGTTCACGAGGGAGATTATGTAAATGCGGGTGAACCCCTGATGGACGGCTCACCAAATCCACATGACATATTGAAAGTTCTTGGAGAAAAAGAGCTTGCAAAGTTCTTGGTTGATGAAATTCAAGAGGTTTATAGACTGCAAGGCGTTAAAATTAACGACAAACATATTGAAGTTATAGTAAAACAGATGCTTAAAAACGTTAGAATAAAAAATTCCGGCGACTCAAGGTTCCTTGAAGACGAAGTAATAGACAAAAACGCTTTTGATGCTGAAAACGAGAGGGTAATTGCTGAAAAGGGAATTCCCGCTATTGCCGAACCTGAACTTATGGGTATAACAAAAGCATCGTTGAGCACTGAAAGTTTTATATCTGCGGCATCATTTCAAGAAACAACGAAGGTATTAACAGAAGCCGCAATTCATTGCAGAGTCGATAATTTGAAGGGACTAAAAGAGAATGTAATTATGGGAAGATTAATACCTGCGGGAACCGGTTTTGAAAAATATTCTTATCTTAATGTAGATGAGATATAAAATGCAAAAAAAATGTTGACAAAAAATTAATTAAATATTAAAATCTTAAATTCCACTAATTAATTATAAAAAAGTAATTGTAAATTTTAAAAGACAAAGGGAGTAAAAGTGCCTACTATAAATCAGTTAATCAGGAATGCAAGGAAAAAAGCTGCCGTAAAGACATCTTCTCCGGCATTAAAAGGTTCGCCTCAAAAAAGAGGAGTCTGCGTAAGGGTTTATACTACAACCCCTAAAAAACCAAACTCCGCTCTTAGAAAAGTAGCGAGAGTCAAATTAACCAATGGAATGGAAGTCACTACTTATATTCCTGGAGAAGGACATAATTTGCAGGAACATTCTGTTGTATTAATAAGAGGTGGAAGGGTTAAAGATTTACCAGGCGTAAGGTATCACATAATAAGAGGGGCCTTAGACTGCGTGGGCGTTAATGGTAGGAAACAGAGTAGGTCGAAATACGGTACTAAAAGAGCCAAATAGATAAAAAATAAAGTATAGAAAAATAACGTATTAAAGTAAGGAGCGGAAAATTGTCTCGAAGAAAAAGAGCTGTTAAGAGAGTCGTTGAAGGCGATCCAAAATTCAATGATAAGGTAGTGCAGAAGTTTTTAAATAAACTGATGTATGACGGAAAGAAAAGCATAAGCGAAAAAATATTTTACAGTTCACTTGATATCATTTCTGAAAAAACTAAAGACGATGGATTTAAGATTTTTAAACAGGCCATAGAAAACGTAAAGCCAGTCTTAGAAGTTAAAGCCAGAAGGATAGGCGGCTCAAATTATCAGGTTCCCGTAGAAGTCAGGGCTGACAGAAGATTATATTTGGCTATAAGATGGATTATCGGTTACGCAAGAGCTAGAAATGAGAAATCTATGGAAGAGAACCTGGCACTTGAGATATTGGATGCGGCAAATAACAGAGGCAGTTCAATTAAAAAGAAGGAGGATACTTTTAAAATGGCTGAAGCAAATAAAGCTTTTGCTCATTTTAAATGGTAAGGTGTTTATAAATGGCAGATAAAATATCCTTAGACAAGACCAGAAATATAGGTATAATGGCGCACATCGACGCCGGTAAGACCACTACCACTGAAAGAGTTCTGTATTATACAGGAGTCAATTATAAAATAGGCGAGGTCCATGAAGGAACAGCAACTATGGACTGGATGGAGCAGGAACAGGAAAGAGGAATAACAATTACCTCTGCTGCAACTACCTGTTTTTGGAAAAATTACAGAATCAATATAATAGATACTCCTGGACATGTTGATTTTACCATTGAAGTCGAGAGGTCTTTAAGGGTATTAGACGGGGCGGTTGCCGTTTTTGACGGTGTTGCCGGAGTAGAACCTCAATCGGAAACTGTATGGAGACAGGCAGATAAATATAAAGTTCCTAGAATATGTTTTGTCAATAAAATGGACAGGACGGGCGCAAATTTTTTCAGATGTGTTGATATGATAAGAACAAGGCTTAATGCCGTTCCTGTAGTTATGCAGATTCCTATGGGATTAGAAGAAAATTTTAAAGGCATAATAGATATTGCTAAGATGAAAGCCTATTTATATAAAGATGAAACTCTAGGTGCAGAATACGATATTATAGAAATACCAGAAGAATATCTTGCCGATTCTAAAAAATACCATGACGAATTTATTGAAAGAGCTTGCGATTTTAATGATAGTTTAATGGAAAAATATCTGGCTGGCGAAGAAGTAGATGTTGAATTGGCTAAAAAAGCTATCAGGCAGGCAGCTTTGGAATTTAAGTTAGTTCCTGTTTTTTGCGGTTCTGCTTTTAAAAATAAAGGCGTTCAACCGCTTTTAGATGCGATTATTGATTATCTTCCTTCCCCGCTTGACGTTCCGGCGGTTACAGGAATAAATCCTAAAACAGAAAAAGAAGAAATAAGGAATGCATCGGACGACGAACCGTTTTCCGCATTAGCTTTTAAAATTGCATCTGATCCATATACCGGTCAGCTTACATATATAAGAGTCTATTCAGGAATACTTACATCCGGCTCATACGTATACAATTCCGTAAAAGATTCAAAGGAAAGAATTGGACGACTCTTAAAAATGCACGCGAATAAAAAGGAAGAAATAAAAGAGGTCCATGCTGGAGATATAGCTGCAGCTGTTGGATTAAGAAATACCACCACAGGCGACACGCTTTGCGATGAAGCAAGCGTAGTAGTATTAGAATCTATGGAGTTTCCTGATCCGGTTATTTCAGTTGCAATAGAGCCAAAAACTAAGGCAGATCAAGAGAAGTTAGGTTTATCGCTTCAGAAATTAACTATTGAAGACCCTTCATTTAAAGTTAAAACAGATTTAGAAACAGGGCAGACTATAATTTCTGGAATGGGAGAGTTACATCTTGAAATTATCGTAGATAGGCTGACCCGTGAATTTAAAGTAGACGCAAATGTCGGTAAGCCACAGGTTGCATATAAAGAAACAATTAATAAAAAAGTCGAATCTGAAGGCAAGTTTATACGTCAATCAGGCGGAAGGGGTCAATACGGGCATGTATGGCTTGAGATTGAACCGCTGGGTAAAGGCGCAGGTTATGAATTTGTTAATAAAATTAAAGGCGGAGTTATACCAGCAGAATATATACCGGCAATAAACAAGGGAATCGCCGAGGCTTTAACTACTGGTGTTTTAGCGGGTTATCCTGTTGTTGACGTTAAAGTATCTGTATTTGACGGATCTTTCCATGACGTTGATTCGTCGGAGATGGCTTTTAAAATTGCAGCTTCTATGGCTTTTAAAGACGGAGCCAAAAAGGCTTCTCCTGCTCTTCTAGAACCTATAATGAAAGTTGAAGTTTTAGTGCCTGAAGAATTTATGGGCGATGTTATAGGAGATTTAAACTCAAGAAGAGGAAAGATTTTAAATTTAGAAGCCCGTGCCGGAATACAGGTTATAAATGCCGAGGTTCCTTTGGCTCAAATGTTTGGTTATTCTACTGATTTAAGGTCAAAAACGCAGGGAAGGGCAAATTATACCATGGAATTCCTTAAATATGAGCAGGTGCCAAAGGTCATATCTGAAGAAATTATTGCTAAATCACAAGGTAAATAGATATTATTAGGAGGAACTAAATGTCCAAAGAGAAATTTGACAGATCTAAGCCACATGTCAACATAGGAACCATAGGTCACGTTGACCACGGCAAAACAACATTAACAGCTGCTATCACCAAGGTTCTTGCAAGAAAAGGACAGGCAACTTTCAAGTCATATGATCAGATAGACAATGCCCCGGAAGAAAGAGAAAGAGGCATAACGATTGCGACTTCCCATGTAGAGTATCAAACAGATAAAAGACACTATGCTCACGTAGATTGCCCGGGTCATGCCGATTACGTAAAAAACATGATAACAGGAGCGGCCCAGATGGACGGAGCAATACTCGTTGTTTCCGCTGCAGACGGTCCTATGCCTCAAACCCGCGAGCATATACTATTGGCGCGTCAGGTAGGAGTTCCCTATATAGTAGTATTTTTAAACAAGGTCGATATGGTTGACGACCCGGAGCTTTTGGAACTTGTCGAACTCGAAGTAAGGGAGCTTTTAACATCCTATAATTTCCCGGGAGACACTGTTCCGGTAATAAAGGGCTCTGCTCTTAAAGCTCTTGAAACCGAAGGCGAAAATGAATGGACTCAAAAAATAGTCGATCTTATGAACGCGGTAGATGAATATATACCGGTTCCAAAAAGAGACGTGGACAAACCGTTTCTTATGCCAGTAGAAGACGTCTTTTCTATATCCGGCAGAGGAACAGTCGCCACGGGCAGAGTCGAAAGAGGAATAGTAAAAGTCGGCGAAGAAGTAGAACTCGTAGGAATACTTCCAACATCCAAGACCGTCGTAACAGGCGTAGAAATGTTCAGGAAGCTTCTTGACGAAGGTCAGGCCGGAGACAACATAGGCGTTCTTTTAAGAGGCAAGAAAAGAGAAGAAATAGAAAGAGGTATGGTTCTAGCTAAACCAGGTTCCATAACCCCTCATAAAAAGTTTAAAGTCGAAGCCTATATACTTACCAAAGAAGAAGGCGGACGTCACACTCCGTTCTTCAACGGCTATCGTCCCCAGTTTTATTTTAGGACTACCGACGTTACCGGAGTCTGCACACTGCCTGAAGGAATCGAAATGGTAATGCCAGGCGATAACGTTGCGATGACCGTAGAACTTATAACTCCAATAGCCGCAGAAAAAGAATTAAGGTTTGCTATAAGAGAAGGCGGTCATACTGTTGGAGCAGGCGTTATAACAGAGGTCATAGAGTAATTTAAATATAGAAAACATAGAAGGAGGACCGGTTTAATCCTGTCCTCCAATAAAGCAAAGGGGTAATAGAAAATAAAGATGGAAATTCAAAAGATAAGGATCAGGCTTAAAGCATACGATCATCGTTTGCTGGACCAATCTGTGACGGAGATAGTTGAAACCGCAAAACTTACAGGTTCTAAAATTAGCGGACCTATACCGCTACCGACTAAAATCAATAAGTATTGCGTATTGCGCTCTCCTCATGTTGATAAAAAATCAAGAGAAGAGTTTGAAATGAGAACGCATAAAAGAATTATTGATTTGCTTGAGCCAAATCAGGCAACTATAGATGCGTTAATGAAATTAGATTTATCATCTGGAATTGATGTAGATATTAAGCAGATTTAATTGAATCTTGGAGCACTAAAATTATGATAAAAGCATTAATAGGAAAAAAAATAGGAATGACGCAGATATTTAACGAGGACGGAATGATTGTGCCTGTTACCGTTATAAAAGCTGGTCCATGTACCGTAGTTGGAAAAAAAATTAAGCAGTCTGATGGATATGATGCGCTACAAATAGGTTTTGAAGAAGCAAAATCTTTTAGATTAAAAAAGCCTATATTGGGAAAATTTACAAAGAATAATCTAACACCTTTAAAAGTTCTTAAAGAATTTAGAGATTCAGAAATCGACGGCGTTAACATAGGCGACGTGCTTGATATTTCAATATTTAACGACGTTGAAGCAGTCTCCATTAGCGGTATTTCAAAAGGTAAGGGATATCAGGGGGTTGTTAAAAGATGGGGGTTTTCTGGCGGAAGAGATACTCACGGTTCAAACTTTCACAGAGCTCCAGGTTCCATAGGGCAGTCGTCTTATCCATCCAAGGTTTTTAAAGGTTTAAAAATGCCAGGTCATATGGGTATGGACAAGAAAACGGTTTTAAATTTAAAAGTTGTCAAAATCGATAAAGATGAAAATATAATGTATGTTAAAGGAGCTGTACCAGGGTCAAATAACAATATTATATATATATATGCCGCAGATAAATCAGGAAGAAAATTACATAAGTAAAATAATTTTTTAATCTAAAAACAGGAATTTGCATAATGTCTGAAAGCGTAAACGTATTAAACATAAGTAATAAAAATACTGGAAGTATTCCATTAAATGAAGGAATATATTCATATCCCGTTAAGGAATCTTTAATTAAGGAATTTGTTTTATTGACTCTCGCTAATAAAAGATTGGGATTAGCTTCTACAAAAAATAGGAAGATAGTTTCCGGCGGCGGGATTAAGCCGTGGAAACAAAAAGGAACGGGAAGAGCAAGAGCCGGTTCTACCAGATCTCCTTTATGGAAAGGCGGCGGAACTATTTTTGGTCCTACAAATGAAAGAAATTACAAAAAAGATATGCCAAAAAAAGCTAGAAAAGCTGCCGTTAAATCTGCATTGTCTTTTTTATTAAAAGAAGGACGACTTGTTTTTGTTGAAGATTTTGAATTGTCTAATATTAAAACAAAAGAAATGAAGTCCATATTTGACGGACTCGGAATTAAAAAGGGGCTGCTAATACTACCTGCAATTAATACGGATGATAAAATAATAAAATCTACAAGAAATTTAATGAATTACAAAGCTACGAATGTAAATCTATTAAACATAGTAGATTTATTAAAATATGAAAAAGTAATGATTACGATTAAAGCAAATGAAGAACTTGAGAGGAATCTAGCATTATGAAAGAATTAAATACTGCAATAACAAGAGCGGTTCAATCTGAAAAAAGTTTAAAAAACAGAGAGATAAATAATACCTACGTTTTTAGCGTAAATAAGGATGCAAACAAAAAAGACATTAAAGATGCTATAGAAAAGTATTTTAACGTAAAAGTAGAGGATGTCAATACCGTAATTACCAGAGGAAAATTTAGAAGAGTGGGCAAATATACTGGCAAATTGCCAAATATTAAAAAGGCTTATGTAAAACTCAAAGAAGGACAGAGAATATCTGCCCTGGAAGTATAATCGGGAGAATAGGACAATGCCGTTAAAAAAATATAAACCAACATCTAGCGCTAGAAGGTTTCAAACTGTTTCAGATTTTTCAGAAATTACCAGAGATTTTCCTGAAAAAAGTCTTCTAGCAAAATATAAAAAAAATGCCGGAAGAAACAATAACGGAAGAATAACGACTAGGCATCAGGGTGGAGGACACAAAAGAAGATATAGAATTATTGATTTTAAGAGAGATAAAAGAGAGGTTCCGGCACGCGTTATAGAGATAGAATATGATCCAAACAGATCGGCAAGAATTGCATTATTGAGTTATATTGACGGCGAAAAAAGATACATATTGTGTCCCGTAGGTTTAAAAAAGGGCGATAATGTTATTTCGTCTGAAAAAGCCGATATACAGCCTGGTAACTGTATTCCATTAATTAATATACCTGTTGGAACTATGATACACAATATTGAAATGAAGCCAAATTCAGGTGGAAAACTCGTTAGAAGCGCAGGTGCTTATGCAGAACTTCTTGGAAAAGACGGCGGATATGCACAAATTAAAATGCCTTCAGGGGAGTTTAGAATAGTGCCTGAAAAATGTTGTGCTACAATTGGACAAATCGGCAATATTGAACATGAAAATATTAGCATCGGTAAAGCAGGAAGATCCAGATGGCTTGGAATAAGACCTTCGGTAAGAGGAGTTGCGATGAATCCTATCGACCATCCTCACGGTGGCGGTGAAGGAAAAACTTCCGGCGGACGTCATCCTGTTACCCCATGGGGCGTACCGACTAAAGGCTATAAGACAAGAAAAAATAAACAGACATCTAAATATATTATCTCTAGAAGAAAAGGAAGATAATTTCTATAAAATTTTAATTATATAATTTAGGAGTTAAAATTGGCTAGGTCTATTAAAAAAGGTCCGTTTTCCGATAAATCGCTTTTGGAAAAAGTCGAAAAGGCATTTGATTTAAATGACAAAAAAATAATTAAAACATGGTCCAGAAGGTCAACGATTATACCTTCAATGGTTGGATTTACTTTTGCCGTGCATAACGGTAAAAAATTCGTGCCGGTTTTTGTTAGTGAAAATATGGTAGGTCATAAACTTGGAGAATTTAGCGCCACAAGAACTTTTACAATGCATTCTGGAGACAGAAAGGCAAAGGTTAAAACTGGCGGTCAGTCTTCAAAATAATCAAAAAGGGGTAGAATATGGAGTTTAAAGCAGAAGCAAAATATATAAAGGTGTCTCCTCAAAAAGCAAGATTGGTTGTCGATTTGATTAGAGGGAAAAAGGTTTATGACGCGATTAATATATTAAAGTTCACTAAAAAGAAATCCGCTAATCCAGTTTATAAGCTTTTACAATCTGCTCTAGCAAATGCATCCTCAACAGGAAGGGTTGATGTGGATAACTTAATAGTCAGAAAAATAAACGTCGATATGTCGCTGTCAATTAAAAGGCTTATGCCTAAAGCTATGGGCAGGGGCGCGACTATTAAAAAACGCATGAGTAATATAAAAATTGTTCTTGAAGAAATTTAAAACGGAGGTAGATTTTGGGGCAGAAAGTTAATCCAATTGGGCTTAGGATAGGAATCAATAAAACATGGGATTCCGGATGGTATAGCGACAGAAATTACGCGAAGTTTTTACATGCTGATTTGAAGATTCGTGAATTTTTGAAGAAAAAACTATATTCGGCTGGTATATCCAAAATAAATATTGGTAGAAAAGCCGAAAAATTAATTATCGATATATCTGCTGCAAGACCGGGTATAATTTACGGAAAAAAAGGGTCTTCAGAATTTGATAATATTAAAAATGGCATTGCAAAGATTAATAAATTAAAGGCTAAAGATATTGAGATTAATATATTAGAGGTTAAAAAACCTGAATTAGATTCTGTCTTAGTTGCCGAAGGTATAGCATCTCAGCTAGAAAAAAGAGTCGCATTTAAAAGAGCAATGAAAAAAAGCGTCACCATGGCATTAAAAAGCGGCGCTAAAGGCATTAAGATAACCTGCGGAGGAAGATTAGCCGGAGCGGAAATTGCCAGGACAGAATGGTATCGCGAGGGAAGAGTTCCGCTTCATACATTGAGAGCAGATATAGACTATGGAACTTCTGAAGCAAATACTACCTACGGAAAGATAGGCGTAAAAGTCTGGATATATAAAAGAGACGTATTATAATTAAAAAAATTAAGTAATACATAAAGGTGAATAATTATGTTAATGCCCGCTAAAACAAAATATAGGAAACAGATGAAGGGTAGAATGAGGGGAAAGGCTACCCGCGGCAATGCACTTGCATTTGGCGATTTTGGATTAAAAGTAGTTGAATGCGGTTATATAACTGCAAGGCAGATTGAAGCCGCAAGAATAGCCATGACAAGATTTGTAAAAAGAGGCGGTAAGGTCTGGATTAGGATATTTCCCGATAAACCTATTACGAAAAAGCCTGCCGAAACCAGAATGGGAAAAGGAAAAGGCTCCGTAGAAGAATGGGTATGTGTTGCAAGACCGGGATTAGTTTTGTATGAAATGGAAGGAATTCCTAAAGAAGTAGCAAAGGAAGCATTAAGATTGGCATCCCATAAGTTGCCGCTTAAGACAACATTTATCGAAAGAGGAGAATTCTAATTATATGAAATTTAAAGAACTTAATGCAATGAATAATGAAGAACTCAAGGTAAAAGAGTCGGATTTTAGAAAAGAAATATTTAACCTTTTAGTTCAAAAATCATTAGGCTCATTAGAAAATCCAAAAAGAATTCAAGCCGTAAAAAAATCTATTGCCAGAATTAAAACTATTTTAAACAATAGGAAGTAGGAGACAAAAATGAAAAAAACATTAACGGGCATAGTAACTTCTGATAAAATGGATAAAACTAGGGTTGTTGTAGTTACAGATATAGTAAAACATCCAGTTTATAAGAAATACGTTAAGAAGGTTAAAAAATTTAAGATTCATGATGAAAAAAATGTTACGCATATAGGCGACAAGGTTGTTTTTATCGAAACACGTCCTTTATCTAAGGATAAAAGATGGAATCTTGAGAAGGTTCTTTAATATAATTTAATTACACGGGACTATAACTATGATTCAAATGCAAACAGTTTTAAAATCCGCTGATAATTCTGGTGCTAAAAAACTTATGTGTATAAAAGTACTTGGTGGATCCAAAAGGAAATATGCCGGTATTGGCGACATAATTGTTGTTTCCATAAAAGAGGCAATTCCTAATTCAAAAGTCAAAAAAGGTGACGTATCTAAGGCAGTTATTGTTAGGACGGTCAAAGAAGTGAAACGTCCAGATGGTAGTTACATAAGATTTGACAATAACTCGGCTGTATTAATTAATAATCAGAATGAACCGATAGGCACGCGTATTTTTGGTCCGGTAGCAAGAGAGTTAAGAGCTAAAAAATTTATGAGAATTATTTCATTAGCGCCAGAGGTGTTATAATATGACTATAAAATTAAAAAAGAACGATAACGTTACTGTTTTAGCTGGAAAAGAGAAGGGAAAGTCGGGTAAAATTATTCGCGTTGATAGAGAAAAGAACAGGGTATATATCGAAAAGATAAATATGATAAAAAGGCATGTTAAACCCAGGAGCGCGCAAGAACCCGGAGGCATAATAGATAAAGAAGCCTCGATAAATATATCTAATGTTGCTTTGTATTGCCCTAAATGTAAAAAAGCAGTACGCTTCTCAATCAATTTAGATGATAAAGGGAATAAAATTAGAATTTGTAAAAAATGCGGATCTGAAGTTTAATTTTGGAGGATTGAAAATTGTCAGCAAGATATAAAGAATTTTATAAAAATGAAGTAATACCTAGGTTAATAAAAGAAACCGGTTACAAAAATATAAATCAAATACCTAAATTAGAAAAAATAGTTATTAATATGGGTTTGGGAGAAGCAACATCAAATTCAAAAATAATTGAACAATCTGTTGCTGAGTTAAGCAAAATTGCCGGTCAGAAACCTGTAGTTGCAAAAGCAAAAAAATCCATTGCAGCTTTCAAATTGAAAGAAAATCAGGAAATTGGCTGTTTTGTTACTTTAAGAAGCGATAGAATGTACGATTTTTTTGATAAACTTATTAATATATCTCTTCCAAGAGTTAGGGATTTTAAGGGAACTTCTAAAAAGGCATTCGATGGTCGTGGAAATTATACTCTTGGCGTTAAAGAACAGGTTATATTTCCCGAAATCAGCTATGAACTTATAGAAAAAATTAAGGGTATGAATATTACTATAGTTACTTCTGCAAAAAATAATGAAGACGGATATAAACTTTTGAAAAGTTTTAATTTTCCGTTTAGAAATTAGGAGATACGAAATATGGCAAAAAAGTCTATGATTATAAAAGCTGGCAAGGCGCCAAAATTTAAAGTTAGAATTCATAACAGATGTCCAATATGCGGAAGACCTAGGGGCTATTACAGAAAGTTTGATATGTGCAGAATATGTTTTAGAACTTATTCCAGCAAAGGACTTATACCCGGAGTTACCAAGTCAAGCTGGTAATTAAATTAAATCTATCTTTAATATATATAAGAGAGGAAAAAAAGAAAAAATGAATTACCCGATTTCAGATATGATAATTAGAATAAAAAATGCTTATAAGGCAGGTAAAGAAAAGGTTAATATGCCATACTCGGGTTTAAAAGAAAATATATGTGAAATTTTAAAAAGGGAAGGTTTTATTGAAAATTATTCGGTTGAAAATGTCGAAGATGTTTCAAAAAAAAATATAAATATTAAATTGGCTTACTACGAAAGTAAAAAGCCCACGGTTATTGATATTAAAGCGACTAGCACTCCCGGAATAAGATTCTATAAAAAGGCGAAAGATATAAGGGCATATAAAAACGGGTTAGGAATAGAGATATTTTCTACATCGTCTGGAATTCTATCTGATGTTGAGTGCAAAGAGAAGAAAATTGGCGGACTTTCATTGTTAAAGGTTTTTTAATTAAGATAAACTAAAAATTAAAAGGTATTGATAAAATGTCCAGAATAGGTAAAAAAATTATTGAAATACCCAAAGAGGTTAAAGTTGAGTTAAATGGCAATATTTTAACTTCTTCAGGTCCGTTAGGGAAGGTTTCAAAAAAAATTCCGGAAGGAATAACTTTAGAGTTAAATCAATCTGATGTTTCAGTAAAACTTAAGGAAAATAATCCAAATTACGAAAAATTTACAGGATTAACAAGAACCATTATTGCTAATGCTATAATAGGTGTCGTGAAAGGATTTTCTAAAGACCTTGAAATCATAGGCGTTGGATATAGGGCTGAAGTTAAAAATAAAAATCTGGTGCTAAATTTAGGTTTTTCGCATCAGGTTAATTTTATAATTCCTGAAGGTATAAAAATAGTCGTCGAGAAGAATACATCGTTGAAAATTAGCGGGTTCGATAAAGAACTTGTTGGACTAGTCGCATCTCAGATTAGAGAATTAAAAAAGCCGGAACCATATAAGGGTAAGGGTATTAAATATTCCGATGAAGTCATAAAACGTAAAGTAGGTAAGGCATCAGGAAAATAATTAAATTTGAATATAAAAAGGGTTAAACATGAAAGATAAAATAGAAAAAAGACTTCGCAGAAAAGCACATATCAAAAAGGTTATGAAAAATAACATTAAACCGCGTTTATGCGTGTTTAAAAGCTTAAATAATATTTATGCGCAGGTTTTCTCTGTTGACAATAATGTTTTAGCGCAGACATCTTCACTTTCTAAGGAGATAAAAGGTAAGATTAAGGGTCACAGAGGTAATGTAGATGCCGCTAAAATAGTAGGTAAAGAAATTGCGGAATTATGCAAGCAGAAATCGATAATTGATGTTGCATTTGACAGAAACGGATATATTTATCACGGTAGGGTTAAGGCGCTAGCCGATGCCGCAAGAGAAAACGGATTAAATTTTTAGTTAAGAATATTGGAGGATAATTTGGAGAGATTAAGCGTTGAAGATTTAAATATTAAGGATAAAGTTATTCATATTTCAAGAGTTGCCAAAGTTGTTAAAGGAGGAAGAAGGTTTGGTTTTTCAGCTTTAGTTGTTGCCGGAGATCCTGATGCAAATTTTGTTGGCATAGGTTTAGGCAAAGCAAAAGAAGTGCCAGAAGCAATCAGAAAAGGAACAGAACAGGCAAAGAAAAATTTAATAAGAGTCAAAGTTCATAAAAATTCAATACCACATGAGCAATACGGCAAAAGTGGAGCGGGATATGTATTCATGAAGCCGGCTCCTGAAGGAACTGGTATAATTGCAGGTGGCGCAATGAGAGCAATTTTTGAACTTTCAGGCGTAAGAAATGTATACGCAAAGTCTATAGGCTCTTCAAATCCTCACAATGTTGCAAATGCTACTTTGAAATGTATTTCTTCATTTTTTTATAAAGGCGAATTGGGAAAAAGAAGAAAAAAATCATAAATAAATTATCATATAATAGAAATACATAGAATGCGGATAGACTTTAGATTGTCCGCCTAAAAAAGAGGAAGATATTTAATGGTTAATTTAAGCGAATTTGGAAGACATAATAATAAGAAGATTAAAAGGTTAGGAAGAGGTCCCGGCTCAGGACACGGTCAGACTTCTGGAAAGGGAAATAAGGGTCAGAATGCAAGAGCAGGCGGAGGAGTTAGACCCGGATTTGAAGGCGGTCAAATGCCTTATAGTAGAAGAGTTCCCAAAAGAGGTTTTAATAATCCGCTTAGAGAACATATAGCAATTATAAATTTTACTGCAATAGAAAATATTAAAAGCGACGAAATAAATATCGATATTTTAAAAGAAAACGGCATATTAAAGAAAAGCGAAAATAAATTTAAGCTTTTAGGTTCAGGAGAAATTAACCGCAAAATTAGTATTTCTTGCAATAAGATATCTAAGAACGCAAAAGAAAAGATAGAAAAAATCGGCGGGACCGTAAGGATAATATAAAGAATGGCGCAAAGTTTTGAAAATTTAGGAAAAATTCCGGAACTAAGAAACAGAATACTTTATACTCTTTTAATGTTTATAGTATTCAGAATCGGAGTTCACATTACAACTCCCGGTGTCAATCCTGTTGCTTTGTCCCAGTTTTTTAACGCTTCTAATAGTAATTTATTTGGACTATTCAATATGTTCACGGGCGGAGCGTTAGCCCGTTTTTCTATATTTTCTCTTGGCATTATGCCATATATTAGCTCGTCGATTATATTTCAGATGCTTCCAATGGTTATACCTTCTTTAGACAGATTGCAAAAAGAGGGCGAATCAGGAAGAAAAAAATTCATGCAATATACGAGATATGGAACTGTATTGCTATCATTATTTCAGTCTATCGGAATAAGCTATGGAATAGAAGCAATGAGAAGTCCGGAAGGATTGCCGGTTGTAATGCATCCCGGAGTAAGTTTTTTAATTATATCGGTTATTGCTCTTACCGCAGGTACTATTTTTGTTATGTGGATTGGCGAAGAAATATCGGAACACGGTATTGGCAATGGAATTTCTCTTATAATATTTGCTGGAATAGTAGCGGCAATTCCAGGCGCATTTATGAATACTATTAAAATGATACAACTTGGCGAAATTAACATTATGCTATTGATTTTAATTGTTGCCTTGATGATTTTGGTAATAGGTTTTATAGTTTTCGTAGAGTCGGCCCAAAGAAGAATACCTATACAGTATGCAAAAAAAATGGTAGGCAGGAAGTTATACTCGGGACAGACAAGTTATCTTCCGTTAAAAGTAAATACGCCCGGAGTCATTCCTCCTATTTTTGCTATGTCTATACTTCTTTTTCCTGCGACGATAGCTAATTTTATTAAGATACCGGTATTTGAAAGAATTTCTGAATACTTAAATCCAAACGGAGTTCTTTATAATATAATTTTTGTTATTTTAATTTTTTTCTTTTGTTATTTTTATACTGCAATTACTTTTAAGGTTGATGATGTTGCCGATGATTTGAGAAAATATGGCGGCAATGTTCCCGGTATTAAACCTGGAAAATCTACATCATCATTTATAGATAAGATTTTAAACAGGGTTACTTTTATTGGCGCAATATATGTATCTTTAATTTGTCTGCTGCCTACTATTTTGATTAATAAATTTCATGTTCCTTTTTATTTCGGAGGAACAGGACTTTTAATTGTAGTTGTCGTGGCTATGGACACTATCGTACAGATTCAATCTCATTTATTATACAGAAACTATGATAGCCTGCTAAAGAAGGCGTCAAAAAAATAAATATATCTTATAAAAAAAGAGGTAAAAAATGAAAAGTAAAATTTATATTTTAATTGGACCTCCTGGCGCCGGTAAGGGAACACAGGCTAAGAACATTGCTAATACAAAAGACTTTGTATTGATATCCACAGGCGATTTATTAAGGGAAAACGTTGAGAAAAAAACTGAATTGGGTCAAATTGCAAAGTCATATATGGATAAAGGCGAATTTGTTCCGATAGAATTAGTTACAAAAATAATTAGGGCAAGCATACAACAGAATTTGGGAAAGAATGGTTTTTTATTTGACGGTTTTCCTAGAGACCTATCCCAAAACGTTTTACTTGACGAAATGCTTAAAGAGTTTAATCTTGAGGTAGATAAGGTCATATATATAGACGTTAAGGATGAAGCGATACTAGAAAGACTTACAAACAGGAGAGTTTGCCCAAAATGTAAAAAAGTGTATCATATGAAATTTAATAAGCCTAAAAAAGACGAATTATGTGATGATTGTGGAGTTGACCTAATAACAAGGGATGATGACAAGCCTGAAGTTATCAAAAATAGGCTTGTGACTTATCATAAATCTACACATCCATTAGTAGAGCATTTTGAAAAATTAGGCAAAGTAATCCGAATTAACGGAGAAAAATCTCCTAAAGAGGTTGAAAGCGAAATAATATCTTATATCTGATAAGCCTATAAAAATGGTTAATCTTAAAAGTAAGATTGATATAGAGGGAATAAAACAGGCAGGTGAAATTGTAAACAAAGTCTTAAATGTATTGTCGGCCATGACTAAGCCGGGCATGAAAACGATAGAGTATGATACTGTCGCGGAGAATGAGGCAGTATCTTTAAATGCAATTCCGGCATTTAAAGGCTATAACGGTTTCCCCTATTCAGTTTGCGTGTCAGTCAACGAAGAAGTAGTTCATGGTTTTCCATCACAGAGAAGATTGAGGGAAGGAGACATTGTAAGTCTGGATTACGGTATTTATTATAAAGGTTATTATGCCGACGCGGCTGTTACTGTTCCGGTAGGTGAAGTTAATAACTCTGCTTTAAAATTGATTAATGTTACTAAAGAAGCTTTGAGAATTGGAATTTCAAAAGCGATTTGTGGAAATAAAATTAACGATATTTCAAGCGCTGTTGAAAAATTTGTATTAGAAAATAAATATTCCGTAGTAAGGGATTTTGTCGGTCACGGGGTAGGATTCAAATTGCATGAAGACCCTCAAGTTCCTAATTATTATATAGAAAAGAACGAAGTATTAATTGAAAATGGTATGGTTATTGCAATTGAACCTATGGTCAATGAATTTTCTTATAAAGTAAAGATTAAGGAAAACAGGTGGACCGTAATTACCAGAGATAAAGGTTTGTCTGCTCATTTTGAGCATACAGTTGCAATAACAAATGAAGGCCCTCAAATTCTTACTTAGGAAAATTTATGTCCAATAAAGAAGATTTAATAGAGGTTGAAGGTACCGTTGTTGAGCCTCTTCCAAATGCAATGTTCAGGGTTGAATTGGAAAACGGGTATAAAGTGCTAGCTCATATATCGGGAAAAATGAGAATGCACTATATAAAAATTCTTGCTGGCGATAAAGTCACGGTTCAGCTGTCGCCTTACGATTTGACTAGAGGGCGGATTATATTCAGAGGGAAGTAAAATATAATATTCAAATATAAAAAAGGAAAAAAAGGAGTCAAAATTGAAAGTAAGGTCATCGGTAAAAAAAATATGTGATAAATGTAAAGTTATTAAAAGAAAGGGTGTCGTAAGAATTATCTGCGAAAACCCTAAACATAAGCAACGTCAGGGTTAATAAGGAGGAATAATTATGGCAAGAATTTCAGGAATAGATCTACCTAAGAATAAAAGAATTGAAATTGCGTTAACTTATATTTTCGGAATTGGACGCTCATTATCAAATAGTATTTTAGAAAAAGCGGGCATAGGAGTTGATATAAAAGTTAAAGATTTAACCGATGTCCAGGTTAATAGCATAAGACAGTTAATAGATAATGAATTCAAGGTGGAAGGCGATTTAAGAAGAGAAGTACAAACAAATATAAAAAGATTAATTGATATTGGAAGCTATAGGGGATTAAGGCATAAAAAGGGATTACCCGCAAGAGGACAAAGAACTAAAACAAATGCAAGGACAAGGAAAGGTCCTAGAAAGTCTACTATAGCGGCTGCTAAAGCAAAATAATTCATATAAAATAGTATCTTATTATTAATTTAATAAAAGTATCAAGGGGTTTAAATGGCAAACGTTAAAAAAAATGCACCAAAAAAGAAGAAAGACAAAAAAAATATTCAAAATGCGATTGCTCATATAAAATCGACATTTAATAACACCATAGTAAGCATTACAGATTTAAGCGGAAATGTTCTAGCGTGGGCAAGTTCAGGAACAAGCGGATTTAAAGGCTCTAGAAAAAGTACGCCTTATGCCGGACAGGTTGCTGCTGAACAGGCAGCAAAAAAAGTTTCTGATTATGGTGTTGCGAATGTTGAGGTTTATATAAAAGGTCCTGGCGGCGGAAGAGAGTCTGCTCTTAGGGCTCTTCAAAGTTCGGGATTTAATATAACTTTGATTAAAGACGTAACGCCTATACCTCATAACGGTTGCAGGCCTCCAAAAAGGAGAAGAGTTTAAGATTTTAAATTAAATTTTTTTATTGCGAAATACAGATTAATTCATATATTAAGTAACATTGAAATAATGAGGTGAAAAATTGGCAAAATATAACGGACCGGTTTGTAAGTTGTGCAGGAGAGAAGGAGGAAAACTTTTTTTAAAAGGCGACAGATGTTTTTCTGATAAATGCGCCTACGATAAAAGAGAATACGCTCCTGGAGAGCACAAAGGCATAAGAAGAAAATTATCAGAATATGGAGAGCAGTTAAGAGAAAAGCAAAAGTTGAAAAGAACATACGGCCTTATGGAAAAACAATTTAAAAAAACATATAGGACCGCCGAAAGAATGAAGGGCATTACCGGAGAGAATCTTCTTTCATTATTAGAAAGAAGACTGGATAATGCCGTTTACACACTTGGTTTTGCTGTTTCTAGAAAATTAGCAAGGCTTTTAATAACGCATGGTCATTTTTTAGTTAACGGTAAAAAAGTAAATATACCGTCATATATATTAAAACCCGGTGAAACAATTACGATTTGCGAAAAAAGTAAAAAATGTGAAATTATAAAAAACTCGTTAGAGTCTGCCGTAAGAAGAACTCGTCCAGAATATTTTGAAATAAATACAGATGCTTATCAAGGAACTTTAAAAAGCATTCCAGAAAGAGACGAAATTATATCAACGGCAAACGAAAAGCTTATAGTAGAACTTTATTCTAAATAAGATAAGCGCCGAATAATAATTTTTGGAGGCAATATGAAAAAAAATTGGCTTTCGCTTATTAAGCCAAAGAAGATAGAATTTGAAAAAGAAACATATACCGATTATTATGGAAAACTAATCGTGGAACCATTAGAAAGGGGCTTTGGAACTACTATCGGTAATGCGTTGCGCAGAGTACTTTTGTCTTCAATAGTAGGATATAAAATATCGGAAGTTAAGATTGAAGGCGTATCGCATGAATTTTCTTCCGTGCCAGGAGTAACTGAAGATGTTACGGAAATTATATTAAATTTAAAAGACATAGATTTTAATATAACTTCTGATGAGCCTGAATCTGTTTATATAGATATTGATAAAGAGGGAGACGTATATGCGTCAGATATTAAAACATCCCAAAATGTCGAAGTTATAAACAAAGAAAAAAAAATATTAACAGTTGCTAAAGGCGGTCATTTTAAAGCACAAATGCTTGTTACCGGCGGAAGAGGATATGTTCCGAGCGAATTTAACATAAGAGAAGACGCGCCAATTGGGACTGTTTCCCTTGACGTTTCGTTCTCTCCGGTTAAGAAAGTTACAATGGATGTTTCCTATGCCAGAGTCGGCGGAATTACCGATTATGACAAATTAGTAATGGAAATATACACAAATGGATATATAACACCGGAAGATGCTCTTACTTCTGCTTCTTTAATACTGCAGGATCAGATATCTATTTTTGCAACTTTTGAAGAAATGGATCAATTATATGAAAAGAAAGCTCAGCCTGAAACCGAAAAACAGTCTGAAAGCCGTGTAAACGAAAATTTATTAAAAAACGTAGATGAACTGGAGCTGTCGGTCAGGTCGGCAAATTGCCTTAAAAATGCAAACATAAAAACTATATATGAATTAGTTCAAAAAACTGAAGGCGAAATGCTTAGAACTAAAAATTTTGGAAGGAAATCCCTTAATGAAATAAAAGAAGTTTTATCGACCATGGGATTAAGTTTCGGAATGAAATTAGAAGAAAAATAATTTATCAAATTATATATTCAGAGGTAAATATGCGTCACGGAAAAATTAAAACGAGATTAAACAGAACTTCGTCACATAGGGCCGCACTTTTAAGGAATATGGCTTCCTCCCTTATAGAGTTCGAAAGGATTGAAACAACCCTTCCTAAAGCTAAAGTTTTAAGAAGTTACATAGAAAGGCTTGTTACTCTTGGTAAATTGGACACTACGGCGAGGCGTCGAATTGCTTTCTCCCGCCTAAGAAGCAAGAATGCTACGACAAAACTTTTTAAGGATTTAGGACCCAGATTTGCCGATAGGCCCGGAGGATACGTTAGAATTATTAAAACCGGATATAGAGCTGGAGATGCAAGTCCATTGGGATTAATAGAATTTATTTCAAAAGAAGCAAAATAAAGGTCGGCTTTAAATTTAGGAAAAATGTAATTTAATGCAGACATAGACTATGATAAAGAAAAAAAATATGATATAATTCTCTTTATTATGTCTATATTAAATTACGACGATATCCTTAATACCCCAGATTCATTCAATATTATTCCCCTTATGTATGAAATAAGCGGAGATATGGATACTCCAATATCCATATTTTCGTCCTTTCAGCATGAACCTTGTTCATTCTTTTTTGAAAGCACTGAAGGCGTTGGGAAATGGGGCAGATATTCATTTATTTGCTTGAATCCATTGCTAACCTTGCGCCTTTATAAAGAAGAACTTTGCGTCGAGAATTTTACCCGCGGAAAATTAGGATTTAAGGAAAATATAAATATAAAAGATTTAAAAGAAGATATTTTTGTATATATAAAAAAAATACTTTCAGAATTCAATATATACAAAAACAATCTTTCAGAAGGTTTTATAGGCGGACTCTTTGGTTATTTAGGGTATGAGATAAGCGGCCTTATAGAAAAACTGCCCCCTGATAAAGAAGATATTACAGACGTTTACGATTTGTTTTTTATGCTTCCTAGGGACGTTATAGTCTATGACGGATTCAATCAGGTAATTAAGGTAGTATCTTATATATTCAGAGATAGTTTAGACAAACAAAAGCTTAAAGAGGAATATGAAGCAGCGGCTAAAAGAATAAAAGAGATAACCGATATTATAAAAAAAAGAAATTTTACATTAGAAAAAGCCACTGAAATTAAAAATTCAAGTATTGAAATTATTGACGATACAGACTTCGACGAATTTAAGCAAAAAGTTTTAGCCGCGAAAGAATATATACTCCGCGGCGATATATTTCAAGTGCAAATTTCCCGCAGAAAAAAAATTGAAAACGCACCGCCCCCGTTTCTTTTTTATAGGGCACTAAGACTTGTAAATCCTTCCCCATACATGTTTTATCTTAAAATTGATGATTTTGTGATTACCGGCTCGTCGCCAGAAAATTTAGTTAAGCTGTCGGGCGGCATTATCGAAACAAGACCTATTGCGGGGACTATTAAAAGAGGTGAAAATCCTGTCGAAGACGAGTATCTTGCAGGTAAACTTCTTGACGACCCTAAAGAAAGGGCGGAACATATTATGCTTGTAGATTTAAGCAGAAACGATATAGGCAGAGTATCAAAAAAAGGATCTGTCAAGATTGATAAACTTATGTATATAGAAAAATATTCTCATGTGCAGCACATAGTTACCACAGTACTTTCTGAAATCAAAGAAGGAGCTGATGCATTTGATTTGCTTAGGGCTTCTTATCCTGCAGGCACTGTTACCGGCGCTCCAAAAGTAAGAGCAATGGAAATAATAAATGAGCTTGAGAAATCGAAAAGAGGCGTTTATGCCGGAGGCATCGGTTATTTTGGTTTTTTGGAAAACGGTATGTGCAATGAAATGGAATTCTGTATAACTATAAGAACGGCACTGTTTAAAAAAAATGCGGCGTACATCCAAGCGGCGGGCGGTATAGTATTTGATTCTACGCCGGAAAATGAATTCGCAGAAACTGAAAATAAATTAAGGCATCTAATAACCGCCTTTAAAATGACGGAAAGGTTTAATTAAGAACTTATGGTTTTAGTTATAGATAATTACGATTCATTTACATATAATATAGTTCAATATATAGGAGAACTGGGTTTCGATACGGTAGTATTCAGGAACGACGCCATAGGTATTTCTGATATTAAAAAAATGAATCCCGAAAAAATTGTTATTTCTCCGGGCCCTAAATCGCCTGCTGAAGCTGGAATTACTGTGGAAGTCATAAAAAATTTCTATTCGACTATTCCAATACTTGGCGTTTGTCTAGGTCATCAGGCTATAGGCTACGCATTCGGCGCGGAAATAATAAGAGCCCAAAATGTTATGCATGGAAAAGTTTCAGCTATAAAGCACGATTCATCTTTTATATATAAAGACGTACCAAGCCCTTTCGAAGCTACGAGATACCATTCCCTAATTATAAATAAAAACAGCCTTCCTGAAATTATAAATATAACCGCGATAAGCTTAGATGATAATGAAATTATGGGGATAGAAGTAAAGGGGCATAAAGTTTACGGTGTTCAATTTCATCCTGAATCAGTGCTTACGTCTTACGGTAAACAAATAATAAATAATTTCTTATCGATTTAAAATAGATGAAAGAAAACTTTATTAAAGAACTATTAGAGCGGGTTATTAATAATGTTGATTTAACATCTGAAGAATCGTATGATATTTTCAACGCTATATTAAAAGGAAATCTTACCAACGCTCAAATAGCGTCTCTCCTTACATCCTTAAAAATTAAGGGCGAAACTGTTCATGAGATAGCCGGCGCCGCACTTGCAATGAGAGAAAATGCTTTAGCGATTAACATAAAAGACGAGTATAAATTTTCTTTTATTGATACCTGCGGCACAGGGGGCGATTATAAAAATACGTTTAATGTATCGACATGTGCTGCTTTAATTGCTGCAGGTGCAGGAGTTAAAATAGCAAAACATGGAAACTATGCCGTTTCTTCAAAATCTGGAAGCGCAGATGTATTAAAGGAATTAGGCGTAAATATATCGATAGACGCTGAAAAAGTTATAAAATCGATAGAATACTCGAACATAGGCTTTTTATTTGCTCCAGGTTTTCATACTGCAATGAAATATGCAGCCCCTGTAAGAAAAGAATTGGGTTTTAAAACTATATTTAATATTTTAGGGCCACTAACTAATCCTTTTGGCGTAAAAAAGCAAGTAATGGGGGTTTTCTCTGCCGAACTGGCAAAAAAAATAATAAACGTGCTTAAAATATTAGATCATGGAAGAACATTCGTCGTTCACGGCAGGGACGGAATGGACGAAATAAGTCTTTCTACCGTAACTGATATTTACGAATTAGATGCTTCAGGCAACATTAAATATTTTGAATTTAATCCTAAAGAATACGGATTCAACTTTTATGAAGAAGATGAATTTAAATCATTATCGGTTGATTCAAACGCAAAAATTATATATGATATTATCAGCGGAAATAAAAGCCCCAAGGCAGACCTTGCTATTTTAAACGCGGGATTCGCAATTTTAGTCTCAGGCAAGGTAGACAACTTACACGACGCTTTCAAGGAAGCATGGCATTCCGTAGAGTCGGGCATGGCGCTAAAATCTTTGCAAAACCTTGTTGAAATATCAAATAAATAAAATAAAATATAACTATGATATTAGACGATATTTTAAAAGAGAAAACTAAAGAAATAGAAAAGTTCAAAGCGACGATTGATGAGGACGCATATAAAAATAAGGCGTTTTCTACTTTTAACGGATTAAGAAGTTTAAAAAATAATTTGAAGCCTAGATCTAACGGCGAGGCTGTTTCATATAGAATTTGCAGTATAATTGCTGAAGTCAAGAAAGCTTCTCCATCAAAAGGGCTGCTATCGGCAAATTACAAGCCTGAAGAGCTTGCGCCTATTTATGAAAGTGCTGGAGCTAGCGCTATTTCAGTTCTTACAGATAGAAAATTTTTTATGGGCAGACCTTCTGATATTTTAAAAGTCAGAAATGTCGTAAAACTTCCCGTTCTAAGAAAAGATTTTATAATAGACTCAATCCAGGTTTTTGAATCTAAAATAATAGGAGCGGATGCTATTCTTTTAATTATCAAAGCATTGACCGAAGTCCAATATAAAAACCTTCTTGCGCTGGCTTCCGAACTTTCGTTAGAGGTTCTTACCGAAGTAGCTGATGAAAAGGAACTTGAAACGGCTTATAAATATAATGCCGAGATTATCGGCATAAACAGCAGGGATTTAAGAACCTTCAAAACAGATTTATTTAAAACTGCCGCTCTGGCAGAAAAAATACCACCTGGAAAATTGATTGTTGCCGAAAGCGGAATAAATGGAAGAGGCGATATAGAAATGCTTATGAAAAGAGGTATAAACTCTTTTCTTATAGGAGAAGCCATCGTTACTTCAAGCGATATCGTAAAAACATTGAAAGACTTTTTATTGCCTTATCCCATGAATAACTATATATAGATTTAAAATTAATATGTCAGATATTCCAAAGATTAAGATATGCGGTATAACTAATATTAACGATGCCTATAATGCATTAGATATGGGTGCCGACACGATAGGTTTTGTTTTTTATAAAAAATCAAAAAGATATATTTCTCCTGAAGCCGCAAAAGTAATTATAGAAGAACTTAGAAAAACGGCAGGAAAAAATATAAAAAATTTCCTATCTGTTAAAAGAAATATTATAATTACTGGAGTCTTTGTAAACGAAGATCCTGAAAATATTAAAAAAATAGTCAAAGAATTGGATATTGACATAATTCAGTTATCAGGAAGGGAGTCTTCAGATTATTTAAAAGAATTGGATATTGATAAAAAATTAATTCTTAAAGCAGTTCATATTAAAGAAGAATCGGATTTAGATATGATTTATGAGTATAAGAAAGCCGGCGTTAATATTCTTATAGACGCATTCGTGGGAGAAGACGTGTACGGGGGGACTGGCATACCAGTCAACTTAAATATAATTAAACAATTAAATACACGCGATTTAATTCTAGCGGGCGGGATAGACCCCGATAATATAAAATATATAATTAAATCTATCGGTCCCTACGGGATAGACCTTTCTTCAAAAATAGAAGATTTGCCTGGCATAAAGAATTACGATAAGATGGCGTTATTTTTTAAAAATTTCAGGAGAGCTTCATATGAAACTGCCAGATAATAAAGGTCATTTTGGAGAGTACGGCGGAAGGTATATTTCCGAAACATTAATGCCGGCCGTAATTGAGCTTGAAAAATTTTATAAAAAAATAAGAAACGATAAAAAATTCATAAAAGAATTCAATTATTATTTAAAAAATTATGTGGGAAGACCAAGCCCTCTGTATCTTGCTAAGAGACTTTCCGAGACGTATAAGGCTGATATATATCTTAAGCGCGAAGATTTAAACCACACTGGAGCCCATAAAATAAATAATACTATTGGTCAGGCATTGCTTGCCGTCAAGATGGGCAAGAGAAGGATTATTGCTGAAACCGGCGCTGGACAGCACGGAGTTGCTACTGCTACCGTTTGCGCTTTATTCGATTTAGAGTGCGAAGTGTTTATGGGTAAGAAAGATGTAGAAAGGCAGAAGCAAAATGTTTTCAGGATGGAGCTTCTTGGGGCAAAAGTTAATCCTGTGGAATCAGGTTCGCAGACCTTAAAAGACGCTATGAATGAGGCGTTAAGGGATTGGATAACTAATATTAAGACTACATATTACATGATAGGTACAGTTGCGGGGCCGCATCCCTATCCTTTAATAGTAAGAGATTTTCAATCCGTTATAGGGAAAGAAGTTCTAAAGCAGCTTAAAAAACTACCAGATATTATGATAGCCTGTATTGGCGGCGGCAGTAATGCCATAGGGCTGTTTCACCCGTTTTTTAAATATTCCCAAGTCAAAATGTATGGCGTGGAAGCCGGAGGCTTAGGCATTCAAACCGGTATGCACGCCGCTTCTATTTCCGGAGGGATACCAGGAGTTTTACATGGAAATAAAACCTATCTCCTTCAGGATGAGTTCGGCAGGATTGCAGACGCACATTCTATCGCTGCGGGATTAGACTATCCCGGCGTTGGTCCAGAACACAGCTATTTTGCAGATGAAAAAAGGATTACATTTACCTCCGTAACAGACGATGAAGCGGTAGAAGCTTTTCAAATGTTATGCAAGCTGGAAGGCATTATTCCTGCGCTGGAAAGTTCCCACGCAGTCGCATATTTAGAGAAAATAAAAAAAGAAATAAAAGGAAAAACTGTAGTTATTAATCTTTCAGGCAGGGGAGATAAGGATATGCATACAATTTCGGAGTATCTTTCAAATGAATAAAATGCAAAAAAAAATAAAAGAGAATAAAATAGATAAAACGTTTAAAAGATTGAAGTCGGAAAATAAAACCGCTTTTATACCTTTTATATCTATCGGCGATCCTGATATGGAAACATCGTTGGAAATAGCTAAAACATTGATTAAAAACGGTGCAGATATTATAGAGCTTGGTTTTCCTTTCTCCGACCCCATGGCAGACGGTAAAGTAATTCAAAGATCTTATGAAAGAGCACTGAAAAACAAAATTTCAATGGAAGACGCATTTAATTTTATAAAACGTCTTAAGAGCTTTAAGGATATTCCGATAATTTTTTTTACTTATTATAACCCTGTTTTCATATTAGGCGAAAAATTTTCGGAAGATGCTAGTAATGCTGGAATTGACGGTATTCTGGTTGTTGATTTGCCGCCAGAAGAAAGTTATGAGTTAACAAGATACATTAAGCCTAAGAATATATATCAGATTTACCTCCTGGCTCCTACGACCGGAAAAGAAAGGATGAAGCAGATATTGTCGCATGCTAACGGTTTCGTGTATTACGTGAGTGTGACCGGAGTCACAGGGGCAAGACAAAGCCTGCCGGAAACAATTAAGTCTAAGGTTAAGGAAATTAAAGATATAAGCTCTATACCTGTCGGGGTAGGTTTTGGCATATCGTCAAAAGAGCAGGCAAACGATATCGGGAAATCGGCTGATGCCATAATAATTGGCTCTAAAATAATTCAATTTATAGAAGATAACATTAACGATAAAAAAGCAATAATCCAAAAAATAGCAGAATTTTCTTCAGATATAAAATCTGGTTTATAAATATAATATATGCTTTTATTTAAATCAAGAAACGGCAAAAAAGAACAAGGCAAACCCGTCATACCGGAAGGTTTATGGATTAAATGTCCAAGTTGCAGCGAAATTATATACAAAAAAGAATTAGAAAGAAACCTTGAGGTTTGTCCTAAATGCAACTATCATTTCAGGCTTAAGGCGATTAGGAGAATAGAAATAATATTTGATGAAGGCAGTTTCAAGGAACTTTTTCAAGATATAAAGCCAATAGATATACTTAATTTTACCGATACCAAAAAGTACAAAGACAGGATTAAGGAAGATGTCGACAAAACTGGGCTTTCTGATGCCGTAGTCGCTGGCGAGGGAAATATACATGGAATAAGAGTGGCATCCTCTATTTTCGATTTTAATTTTATGGGCGGTTCTATGGGAAGGGTTGCGGGGGAAAAGATTAAAAAGACATTTGAATACGCTTCTGCAAATAAACTTCCGGTAATAATTTTTTCGTCTTCGGGAGGTGCAAGAATGCAGGAAGGGATTTATTCCCTTATGCAGATGTCAAAGACGGTGGCGCTTGTTTCTGAATTTAACGCGACCGGCCTTCCATATATATCCGTTTTGACCGATCCTACCACCGGAGGCGTATCGGCAAGCTTTGCTTCTATAGGCGACGTTATAATAGCGGAGCCTAAAGCGCTCATAGGGTTTGCAGGGCCGAGAGTTATAGAGAAAACTATCCATCAAAGTCTTCCTGAGGGATTTCAGAGATCTGAATATCTATTGGAACATGGTATGATAGATATGATTGTAGAAAGAAAAGATTTAAGAGACGTCTTAAGGAACCTGTTGCTTCTATTTGTAAATGAGCGGGTAAATGAATAAGCAGGTAAGTACTTTAGATGCTATATATGGTTTAACCGGCTTTTCAATGAATTTCGGTCTTGAACGAATAAAGACATTAATGAAATATGCCGGCAATCCGCAGGACAAGTTAAAAACGATACATATCGCTGGAACTAACGGAAAAGGATCGGTAAGCCGTTTTATTTATAGTATTTTAGAGGAGCACGGTTTAAATGTCGGGCTTTATACTTCTCCGCATTTAATAACTTTTTCCGAAAGAATTATTGCTTCCGGAGAAAAAATAGCCAATAATGACTTAGAAAGGCTGAATATTTTTTTTAATAGGATAATTTCGGAAAAAGATGATTTTAAAAAATTAGGCCCTCCCTCTTTTTTCGAACTTACCACAGCCATATGTTTTCAGTATTTTTATGAAAAAAATGTTGATATAGCCGTTATAGAAGCGGGTTTAGGAGGCAGATTAGACGCAACTAATATAATCAACAGACCTCTTCTTTCCGTGATTACTAATATATCTATGGACCACAAAGATATATTAGGCAATTCTCTTAAAAAAATTGCGCTTGAAAAAGCCGGTATAATTAAAAAGAATTCACTGGTCGTTTGCGGCGAAAAAAAAAGAGGAATTTCTAATTTAATAAAAGATTGCGCTTTAAGTTTAAATACCGCGTATTTTTCTTCTAACGATGTTAGAATATTTAAAAAGGGATATTTATATAATTATAGAGGACTTAATGCCGAAATAAAAAACATAAAAATGCCGAATCTTGCTTCATATCAGAAATATAATTTAAAACTTAGCCTTTTATCCATAGAAGTCCTTTATGAATATTTTAAAAAAAGTATCAAGATAGAATTAAACTATAATTCGATAATAAAAGGCATATTAAAATTCAAAAATGAAGGACGCTTTGAAGTAATCAAGTATAAAAATAACGTTATAGTTTTAGATGGAGCCCATAATCCAGACGGAATTAAAAATCTTATTATTTCTTTAAGAAAAAATTTTAAAAAAAATAATTTTATAATTATTTTTGCGGTTATGAAAGATAAGGACTATAAAACAATTCTTAGAAGGCTTTCGGTTCTCGAAGGAAAGATTATTTTTGCGGGTTTAAAAAGCGACAGGGCTTTAAGCGGGAGTGAATTAGAAGAATTCTCCAGTAGAAATCATTATTTTAAAAAAATTTTTTTAGCAGAAGACATAAAAGAGGCTTTAAATATAGCGGTTAATAACAAAAAAGAGGATGATATAATAATTGTCTGCGGCTCTTTATATCTCATAGGGGAATTTAAAAAAAATATTATAAATTAATTTACTTTTAATTTTATGAAAAAGATTTTCTCCGCTATTATTTTTTTGGCGATTTTATGCTCGTTAAACGTCTTTAGGGTTAAGGTTTTATATGCGTTAGAACCGGAAGTTATTCCCATACATATTTTAGCGGACAAAGTAATTTATAATAAGAACAATCATACCTATATTTTTACCGGAAAAGTAATAATCACACGTAAAAAATTCACTTTAAAAGCTGACAAAGTAATTTATTTTTACAAAACAGATTATGCCGTTGCTACCGGAAGCGTTATAGTAAATTCAAAAGGAACAGTTACAAAAGCTAGAAAACTTAAGGTATATTTAAAAAACAGAATAGGTACCATATATAATTCTCATATACACTATTTAAACAAGAATATTTATGTTTACGGCGATAAAATTTATCACAAGGGCAATGGATTTTATCAGGTTAAGAACGGATATCTGACTTCATGCAAAAGGAATCCTCCTTCGTGGAAGTTATATTCATCTTTTTCTGATATATATGAAGGCAGTTACGCATATTCTTTTAATTCTATATTTTATATTCATAACCTGCCTATTTTATATTTGCCGATTATGATAACTCCTATCAAGAATAAGAAGTCATCGGGTCTTTTAATACCTACGGTTGGATACAGTTCCCTTACCGGATATCAGGCTGGAGAGGGTTATTATTTCGATTTAGGCAGATCTCAAGACTTAACTTACAATTTAAATTATTACAGTTACCTTGGTATTGGAAACTCCCTGAAATACAGGTATAGTCTTAATCCGTATTCGCATGGTTCTATTTATGGTTTTTATATGCATGAGGGGAATAATCAAAAAAGTTATTCCATGACCGCTAATTTGACACGGTATCTTCTGTTTTCCCATAATATGGATTTTTTTGGCAATCTGGCAGTTAAAACCAATTTAAATATTCCTTCCGATAATTCATTTTATACAGATTTTTCTACAAGCGTCTATCAGATGACGAAAAACAGATTGTCTTCTAATTTTTCTGCTACTTATGATTTTGACGGTTATTCAACAAGGATGAACTTCCTTAGGTTAGATAACTTATTTATTCCAAATTATGCCACGGTTGACGAGTATCCGGCTTTTACACTGGACGGACAATCCAAACTCGGAGATTTTTTAAATTATCCTTTATATTTGAATTTACATTCATCGTTTGATGTCTTTAGAAGTCCCGCATATCTGAACGATGAAAGATTAGACTTGTATCCTCAGGCTTATATGCCGCTTAGACTTATAAGAGGCATTCATATAACTCCTAAGATAGGAATAAGGGATACCGGTTATTTTAACATTGCGAATGGGTATTCCGGCATATCTTCAGACGACAAGAACAGGCAGGTTTATTACGCTTCGTTAAACGACAATACGACCCTGTTTAATGACTATAAAATATCTTCTAAAAATAATAGCGGTTACCTAGCTTTTTTAACACCATACGTAAATTATAATCTTGTCAGGCCGGTCAATCAATCCGGCGTTCCTTTGATCGACCAGACCGATTATATTCCTAAAGAAAGCGCGTTCAAATACGGCTTTAATTTTAACTTAGAGGGCTATACGAACAAAGGCATTAATAATCTGCTTAGATTCAGTATTTATCAGTATCATTCTATCTCGGGCAATTTTATAAATCCTGTTAATTATTTTGATTATGACAACGCAAATTCAGATATTATCACTAGAATAAAAGTGCATCCTATTTCAAATGTATATTTTTTCGGAAACGGAAGTTACGACGATTATAATTATATATTTCATGATTATAATATTAGTTCCCAGATTAAGGATTTTAGAAAAGATTCTTTTGGCATAGGATATACTGAGATAAACGATGTTCAGGGTTACCTAACGGCTTTAAATATGTTTAATTCTACAAATCCGAATATATTTCCGCAGACGTCTTCTGTAATTACCAGTTTAAATACCCTGTCTTACACCAGCTTGTCCGCTAATCTCAATATTATAGGCAACTTTAGCGTTGATACTACTGAAAATATAGACCTGACAGTTCATAAAGATATATCAAATTCTATAGGAGTATCGTATCAGGCTGGATGCGTAGGTTTTATGGCAAATTATATGAATCTGCCGTATTTCCACCAATGGGCGTTTTCCTTCGGCTTGGTACTTAGAGGTCTGGGAACATATGGTTTTGGCAATATGATTTCTCCGGGAGCTTCAGCCCAAGGCATGGCGGCGAACGCGCCTGGTTTTAATAACGGGTTGTAATATCTTGACGGTTTAAACTTAGTGTAAAATATAACAGTTATAATATATTTATGAAAACATATTTAGTAACCGGCGGTTTCGGCTTTATAGGGTCCAACTTTATACGTTATATTCTTGACGAACAAAAAGACGTCTTTATAATTAACGTTGATAATATCACATATGCGGCGAATCCTGAAAATCTTTCAGGTTATTCCACAAATTATAAGTTTTATAAAACCGATATTTCGGATAAGACTGCTTTATCTAAAGTCTTTAACGAAAACAAGATAGATTGCGTGGTCAATTTCGCTGCTGAATCGCACGTTGACAGGTCTATAGCCGACCCGGGTATTTTTATTAAAACCAATATTGAGGGGACTCTAAATCTATTGGAATTATCAATGGCACATAACATAGGCAAATTCCTTCAAATTTCTACGGACGAGGTCTATGGTTCGCTTGGCGAAACCGGAAAATTCAGCGAAGAAACTTGTGTTTCACCGCGCAGCCCTTATTCTGCTTCAAAAGCTGGAGCCGATATGCTTGCCATGTCTTTTTTTCATACATATAATATGCCAGTTTTAATATCGAGATGTTCCAATAATTACGGACCGTATCAATTTCCTGAAAAATTGATGCCCTTAGTTATAATAAACGCGATAAATGATAAGGATATACCATTATACGGGGACGGAAAGAATATTAGAGACTGGATACATGTTTCCGATCACGTTAAAGGTATATGCTTAGTTTTAGATAAAGGGAAATTCGGAGAGGTTTATAATATAGGCGGCGATTCCGAGGCTGAAAACATAGATATAATAACATATATATTAAATAAGCTTAATAAGCCGCATTCTTTAATAAAGTATGTTAAAGACAGACAGGGGCATGACAGAAGATATGCCATGGATTTTCATAAAATTAATGGGGAAATGGGATTTTTACCGGAATACAATATAGAAAAGGGCATAGATTCTACTATAAATTGGTATATAAAAAACGAAAGCTGGTGGCGGAAAATATTATCCGGAAATTACAAGGATTATTATAAAAAAATGTATGAAAACAGGTGAGGTTTTATAATGTTAAAGATTGCTCTTATAGGTTCAACGGGCATGCTTGGCATAGACGTTAATTCCGCATTTAAAGGGGTTAATTGTCTTATCAAGAATTATAATTCCAAAAATTTAGATATAGCGGATGCTCGGTCGGTTAGTGAAGCTTTTAACGTTTTTCAACCAGATTATATTATTAATTGTGCCGCTTATACAAATGTGGACGGAGCTGAAACTGAAAAAGAAAAAGCGGAAGCCGTTAATAATACAGGAGTGAAAAATTTAGCCGATTCGGCTTTAAATATAGGCTCAAGAATAATACATTTAAGCACTGACTATGTGTTTGACGGGTCTAAAAATTTGCCTTACACTGAAGACGATGCGGTTAATCCCCTAAACGAATATGGACTTTCTAAGCTCAGAGGAGAAGAAGCTTTAAAAAAATCAGGGGCAAGCTATATAATATTAAGAACGTCATGGTTATACGGCAAAAACGGTAAGAATTTCGTGAACACGATTTTAAAAGCGGCGGATACAAAAAAAACAATAGAAGTCGTGGACGATCAGTTCGGTAGTCCCACTTACACTAAAGACGTTGCCTATGCTATATCGGAAATAATTATAAAAGATAATTCCAAGAATGAAATCTATCATCTTACTAACCATGGTAATACCTCATGGTATAAATTTGCCGTTGAAATAGTTAAGGTTTTCAAAAGGACTAATTGCGAAATTATACCTGTATCCTCTGATAAATTTTTAAGACCCGCTAACAGGCCGGCTTACAGCATACTAGATAATTCTAAAATTAAAGAAGATTATAATATTGAACTAAGACCATGGAAAGATGCCCTTAAAAAATATTGCAGCGATATAGGATATTTTATTATTTGAAAAATTTTAATTAAGATATATAATTATAATACATAAATTAGTCATTAAAATATTTAATTTACGGTCTTAAGAAGGGGGCTTTATGAAGAAGTTAATTTTAGCTGTTTTTTTAATTTTAGCGTTTTTTTTAACAGCCGGTATTTTATTTTCTTCGAATGCTAATGCCAATATGAAGAATAAAATGATATCAAAAAATTTAAAATTGATAAATAAGGGTAAGAAGCTGTTTTATTCTAAGAATGTAGGGACCAACGGTTTTTCATGCGCTTCTTGTCATGTTTTCAGTGCCGGAACCTATATAAATTTACATGGAAGGGGAATGGTTATCAGACCTATTAAAAATGCGGGAAAAAATATGGCTAAATTCGATAAGATGCACCATATGAATATGTCCGTTAAAATGAAAGACAAAATGTGCGTTAAATTTGCTCTAAAGGGTCATATATCTAAAAACGGTTTGAACGCGTTAACCGCATATGTGAATTCCTTAAAATAACAGAACCTTAAGATAAGTTCAATAAATTCGTTAAAGCGCTTTCGGTGCTATAGGAAGCGCTTTATTTTTTAAAATCTAAATAATGAGAAAATCTTTTTTGGCTAAAATAAGAAGCAGGTTTCTTACGGGACTGACTATCGTTATTCCCGGAGCAATAACTATTTTTATAATTGTATGGCTATTAAGGGAAGTTAATAGAATATTTAACCCTTTTTCTATTTTTATAAAGAGATACATTCATATTTATATACCTGACGTAGGATTAATACTTTTATTCTTATTTATTTTGGCATCAGGTTTTCTAATTACTAATTGGCTTGGCAGGGCAGTTATTAATTTATATGAAAATGTTATGTTGAAAATTCCGGTAGTAAATTTACTTTATAAATCTACTAAACAATGGGTAGATATATTTTCTCCAGGCAAAAGTTCTTTTAAAAAATTTGTGCTGGTCAGATACTCTGGCGATAAATTTATTTACGGTTTTCTAACGTCTCATACGGCAATAAATGGTGAGAATAAAGACGATTATGCAGTGGTTTATATTCCTACCAATCATCTTTATATAGGTATGAATATAATTGCAAAGAAGGACGATATAATCGAAACCGGCTTAAAGGTCGAGCAGGGAATACAGATTGTGCTTTCGGCAGGTATAGCATTTCCAGAAAAATTGTAATATAAAAAATTAACGGTTTTTAAATGCACAATAGATTTTATTTTGAGGAGAAAATAAACGGCGATTTCAAAAAGGAAATTGTTTTAGAATCTATATGCGCACATATTAAAGCATTTCGTAAAAAAATTGGCGACGAGATTGAATTATATGATGGATCAGGAACTGTTTATTCAGGTAAAATTCTTAAAATAGCTAAAAAAAATATTAGCATAGAATTAATATCAAGTAATAAATTTTTAGAGAATGCTACCAAGGTTTATCTTTTCCTCCCGCTTATTACATCCCATGTAATGGACCAGCTTATTGCCAGGGTATGCGAACTTGAGGTCGATACTATTTTCCCTGTTATAACGGAAAGGTCGATTAAATTAAAAAATGAAAAAGAAATAAACTCTAAGTTATCGAAATGGAATAAAATTTCCAGAGGGGCTATGATTATAGCCGGAAAAAAATTTTCTACGGTTATAAATGAACCTGTCGAATTGTCCGACGCTTTTGAATTGTCAGAAAATTTTAACGCAAAGTTAATAGCTTCTCCGGACGCAGGTTTGTCCTTGAAAAATTATCTTGAAGCTTTTGATTTTAAAAAAGAATGTATTTCTATTGGGATATTTATAGGACCCGAAGGAGATTTCTCACCGTCAGAATTAAGACTAGCTAAAGAATTAGAATTTACGCCTGTTAAATTATCTAATTATATTATGAGTTCTTTTGTCGCTTCCATTTATGCCATTTCAAATATAATATGTTTTGCTTTTTCGGATAATAATTATGCGTCTTAAATTTATAGAACTATTTGGGTTTAAAACATTCCCTGATAAAGTAAGAATACCTTTCCATCCGGGCATAAACGTTATAGTAGGACCTAACGGATGCGGCAAAACCAATATTGTAGATGCAGTCAGGTTTATTCTTGGGGAACAGAACTTAAAAGATTTGAGACTTAAGAATATGAACGATATAATCTTTCACGGCTCCAACACGCGCAATCAGTCATCGGTCGCTTTGTGCAGGGGGGTATTTGAAAATACTTCTGACGGCAGTTTCAAGTATAAAGACTTTTCCGAAATAATGGTTGAAAGAAGGCATTTTAAAAACAAAGAAACAGAATACAGAATTAACGGAATTTCCGTTCCTTACAGGCAATATTTAGATTTTTTTAATGAAAGTGGTTTGTCCAAGCATTACTCCATAATAGATTCCTCTAAAATCAACGCTATATTAAACTTTAAGCCAAATGAATTAAGGCTTTTTTTTGAAGAAGCTTCAGGGATAACAAAATATAAAATTCAAAAAAAATCGGCATCCAAAAAATTAGAAGCGGCATTAGGTAATCTTATTAGAATAGGCGACCTGTTTAATGAAGTCAATATGCAATTAAGCTCTTTAGAAAAGTCGTCAAAAAAATTAGAGGAGTATAAAAAACTCGAAACAGAAAGAAATCGGTTCGATTCGGCTTTATACGAAAGGATAAAAAGAAAAATAGTTTCTGAAATTGATAAGTATAAAAAAGAGCTTGAAGATTATTCCTTACAGCTTACGTCCGCAGAATTAAAGCAAAGCTCCATTTTAAAAGCATTAACCGACGCCAAGACCTCTTTTGATAATACAGAATCAGAATATAAACTTATATACGCAGAAAAAAACAGGTTCTTAATAGATCTTACAAAATTTAATTCCGATATAGAATATGGCAGTGTGAAAATAAAAAATTTAGAATCCGAAATTCTAAAGAAATCTAAAGAAATAGAAGAACAAACCCAGTCAAAAAATAAAAACGCCGGAAAACTGGATAATCTTAAAAAACTTTTAACGTCTGATGAATTAAACCTTGAAGATGTTAGGCAAAAATTAAATATTTTAACCAAATCGGTTGCGGATAAAAAAGATTTAGTGGTTAAGACAAAAAGCAATATAGAAGATATTAACGACGAAATGTTAAATATCGTCGAAAATTCCCAAAATAATAATAATAAATTGATTTTTAACAATAAAAATATTAAAAATATCGAATCAAGACTTAGCGATACAAATAATCTTATATCCAAAATTTCTTCGGAAACTGAAGAAATCCAAGATTCTCTAGAAAAAAAGATAAAATCTCTTAACGATGCATTTGAAGTTATTGAAAATTTAAAAAAAGAATATGCGGGAAACAAAACTAAACTGTCGGAATTGACCGAACGGCTTAATGAATATGCTGCAAAAAAAGATTCTTTAGGAAAAGAACTTGTAAAATTAGATATGGATATATCTCAATTAACTGATTTTATAGATAATAGGGAAGCTTTTTCAGAAGGAACAAAAAATTTTTTGAAAGCAAAAAAAGATTATGATGCATTTCCTTTATCAGACCTCATAGAAATTGAATCAGGATTTGAAAATGCAGTACTATCTGGTGCAGGTGAAATATTAGAAGCTGTTTTAGTCGGCAACATGGAAGATGCTGAAAAAGCGTTAAATTATGTCAATAACAATAAGACAGGGGAAATAAAAATTTTTGTTCAGGGCAAAAAAAATGAAAAAGTTTCTAAACCGGAAAATTTATCCGAAAACAAGATTAGGCAATTAAACCTTATACCGCTTAAAGATAAAATTTTATTAAACAAAAATAATTTATTTTCTGAAGACATAGGCATCGATTTTTATTATCACAATAGCAAGAACGATATTTTGGAATATATAAAACAGACCGGTTTTTTCCCAGAGGTCAATATTGTTACGGAAGATGGAGTTATGTTTCTTTCTAACGGATTTATAATCGCCGGTAAAAATAAAAATATAGAAAGCCAAAATTTATTTATTAATAAGAAAAAGTTAACAGAATATAAAAATATCAGAATTAAAAAACAAGAAGAATTTGACCGCGAGGAATCGCTGTTTAACTTTATTCATATTGAAATTAACGGACTTCAGGTAAAAATAGGCGGCATGGGAGACGAGATTAAAACTAATGAGATGGCCTCGTTGACTTTAAAAAACGATATCAAGCATTTGGAAAACTTGCTGATTAAATCAAAAGAAAGACTTAATATATTAACCGGCGAGTTTAATAATCTTGAGAATGAGAGGATAGAGAGCTATAAAGAGGAAGAAAATTTAAAAAAAGAAATTTTAATCATGGAAAATGAATTAAAATTAAAATCTGATGAAAAAAATACAATAGAAAAAAGGCTCAAAAGTTTTGAAAACGAACTTGAAAACGTAAAGGAAGATGAAACGACTTTAAAAATAGAAATTAATTCTGTCGAACAGAATATAAATTTTCTTAGAAAACAAATCAGGGATTTGGAATCAAATATTTTAAATTATGATAAAAGAATAGAATCTTTAATAGGACAAAAGGCAAAAATGTCTTTGGATTTAGATAATACGGTTAAAGATTTATCATCTAAACAAAAAAATATAGAAAATATTAACAAATCGCTAAAACTAGCTGAAAGCGCCATTGAAGATACGGAGATTAAACTGGAAAAACTAAAAGAAAGCATTAATAATGCCGAGAAAGATTTAGAAAATTCAAACAGGCAAAAAATCAATATGGATAAGAAAAAAGATGCGGTGCAGACATATATAGATATTAATAACGAAAAACTTGCAGAGCTTAACTCAAACAGAGATTTAAACGGTTTATCTACAGAACCGTCGCAAGAAGATAAATATTTTATTGGCAGTATTGAAAGCATGGGCAATGAAGGCATTAGAAAAAGGATAGAAGAGCTCAACTTAAAAATAAAAGAACTCGGCGATATAAATATGAATGCCGCAAAAGAGTACGGAGAAGCATTAGACAGGCTTGAGTTTTTAGGCAAACAAAAAACAGACCTTGAAAGCTCTATAGAAACCCTGCAGGGCGTTATAAAACAATTAGACACGTTATCAAGAGATAAATTTAATTCCAGCCTTGCCCATATAAGACAAAAATTCAAAGAGTTATTTGTGTTTTTATTTGGAGGGGGAAACGCTGATATATTAAATGTAGCTTCGCGAAACCTTGAGAGCGCGGATGAAAATGAAGAGCATAACGATTCAGATATGCCGGGTATGGAGATAAATGCGCAGATACCAGGAAAAAAATTTTCCGGAATAAACATTTTATCGCAGGGTGAAAGAGTACTTGTGGCCGTCAGCCTTTTGTTTTCTATTTTTTTAGTAAAGAAGACCCCTTTTTGCGTAATAGACGAAGTAGATGCGCCATTAGATTACGCAAATAACGCCAGATACAATAAATTGATAGAGGAAATATCGAATTATTCCCAGATAATTTTAATAACGCATAATAAAAAAACTATGGAAATAGGAAAAAATATTTTCGGAGTAACTTCTAAACATCCTGGCATTTCAGGAATAGTTTCTGTTTCAATGAATTAAAAAATATAGGAAAATATATAATAATAGCAAATATTTAGAATAAGAAAGTAAAAAAACCGGGACAGACTTAATCCTGTCCCCTAAATAAAGGATAGATATTAATGAAAATATTTGAAAAATTTAAAAATTTAGCTGAAAGCTTAAAAAAAACAAAACAGGAATTGTCAGACAAGATAAATTTTATTTTTAACTCAGGCAAAATCGAAAGTAAAGACATCGATAAAATAGAAGAGGTATTAATATTATCTGATATATCATATCAAACAGCATCAGAGATTATAGAAGGTGTTAAAAAAAAGGTCATTAAAATTAAAGATCTGACGCCTGATATTATAAAAAAGGCTTTAAAAGAAGAGGTAAATTCCAAAATATCAGTTGCTTTTCCGGACATTAAAGATGCCGGTAAAAAAAATATTTTCATTATAGTAGGCGTTAACGGGGTAGGAAAGACTACAACCATTGGGAAGCTCGGTAAATATTATGCCGACAGAGGTAAAAAGGTTATGATGGCGGCATGCGATACATTCAGAGCGGCGGGCAGGGAACAAATTGAGGCTTGGGGTATGAAATCCGGTATAGAAGTCGTATCGGGCGTAGAAAATCAAGACCCTGCTTCCGTTGCACACGATGCCGTTCAACGGTTTAAAGAAAAAGATTACGACCTTTTGCTAATAGACACTGCCGGCAGGTTGCACAACAAAAAACATCTTATGGAAGAGCTATCCAAAATAAAAAGAGTCATATCAAAATCTTACGGCAGCGAACCAGATGAAGTTTTAATAGTTATAGATGCCGGTTTAGGACAAAATTCCTTGATTCAAGTAGAACAGTTCAAGGCTATTGTGGATATTACAGGAGTTATAATTACGAAATTAGACGGTTCGGCTAAAGGAGGTATAATCATAGATATAATACATAAACTTAATCTTCCCGTAAGGTTCATAGGAACTGGAGAATCTCCCGATAAAATATCGGAATTTTCCCCCGAAATTTTTACCGATAGTTTGCTTTAATTTCAAGCAGTTAATTTATTTAATTTCTATTTTTTTAGGAGCAGCGGCTTTGCTTTTTTTAAGGGTAACTTCAAGCACCCCGTCTTTAAGCAATGCTTCTGCGTTGTCTTTCTCGACCTCTGAAGGCAGATCTATTATTCTATAGAAAGACCCGTATTGGATTTCCTGCCGGTAAAAATTTTCTTTTTTTTCCTCTCTTTCCTGCTTGTGTTCCCCTTTTATCGTAAGCTGGTCACCGTTTACCTCTATTGCGATATTTTCTTTCGGTATCCCTGGCACTTGAGCTTTAATTACTATGTTTTCATCCTGTTCTACTACATCGACAGCCGGTTCTATATAACCCGCCGTGTTTCTTGTTACCGGATTAAAAAAATCGAAAAAATTTTTTTCAATCTCACTTCTTATAGGATAAAAAGGGTCGAATTTTACAATCTTTTTCATATTTTAACCTCCTTATGCCATGTATTAGAATCACATTTTAATTTAAATATATCATAAAAAATTTATTTTTCAATTTACAAAATTTTAAAAAAATTATAAAATCAAACGACTATGGATTATAAAAAAGCTGGAGTAAATATAGAAGCCGGGAAAAAAGCCGTATCCGATATTACTTCTATGGTAAAAAGCACTTATACTAAAGGAGCGATAGATAATTTCGGTCTGTTCGGCTCTCTGTTTTCTATAGGAGAATTAAATTATAAAAATCCGGTTTTAGTTTCAGGAACTGACGGGGTAGGAACTAAATTAAAGATTGCTTTTGCCGCAAATAAACACGACACCATAGGCATAGACTTAGTTGCTATGAGCATAAACGATATTGCCTGTCTGGGAGCCAAGCCGCTTTTCTTTTTGGATTATATATCAACCTCAAATTTAAACCCGGATATTATTAAAGAAATCGTTTCGGGAATAGTTACAGGCTGTAAACAGGCAAAGTGTTCCCTTCTCGGAGGAGAAATGGCTGAAATGCCGTCCTTTTACAGTTCAGACGAGTATGACCTAGCAGGTTTTGCGGTAGGAATAATCGAAAAAGATAAAATTATAGACGGGAAAGAAATTAAGGAAGGAGATGCTATAATAGGCATTGCTTCAAGCGGACTTCATTCCAACGGCTATTCCCTCGCCAGAAAGATTGTTTTTGAAATGATTGGTTCAGATATAAACGCACCTTTGCTTAAAGATGGAACAACCGTTAAGGATGCTCTTTTAGAACCTACCTTAATTTATTCCGAGCTCATAGGCGCTCTTAACGAAAAATTTAAAATTAAAGGAATTGCGCACATAACAGGCGGGGGGATACCAGAAAATTTAGTCAGGATACTCCCGGCAAACACGTCTGCGGAAATCGATAAGCTTTCGTGGGAATCGCCAGAACTTTTTAATCTGCTTAAAATCAAAGGCGGGCTTGACGAAGCTGAATTTTACAGAGTATTTAACGCAGGCATAGGTATGATTTTAGTTGTGGAACCGATTTTTGCCGACGAAATTATTTCGCTCATAAACAATACGGAATATTTGGATTTAAAACATTTTAAGTCATACAATATAGGCAGGATAACCTGTTCTAAAACATTTACCGGAGAACCATCGGTCAACCTGATTTAAATAAAAAAATGCAAAAAAATTGTGTAATTTTGGCTTCCGGCAACGGTTCTAACGCTTTAAACCTAATTAATATATTTTATGTCGGCAAAACCGGCTCAAGTTCAATAAATATATCGGCAGTAATTTCTAATGTAGGGGATGCGCCAGTTATAGACAAGGTTAAAAAAACAGCGCCAAACTTACCTGTTTTCACGATACCTTTCGGTTCGCTTTCCGAAAGACAAGTTTTTGAGAACAAGCTCGAAAATATTATTGATAAGTATAAAATAAAATATATAATTTTAGCCGGTTTTATGAAAATACTATCAAAGGAGTTTGTTTCAAAATTTCCTTTCAAAATAATAAATATTCATCCGTCCCTGCTTCCGGCATTTAAAGGCAGGGACGCTATAAAAAGCGCATTCGAATATGGAGTAAAATATACCGGAGTTACCGTGCATTACGTTACCCATGAAGTGGACGCCGGTCCTATTATATATCAAGAAATCGTTAAAATAGAAGATTACGATACCCTAGAATCGTTAGAAGCAAAAGTGCATATAGCGGAGCATAAAATTTATCCAGCCGCTATTGAATTAGCTATGAACGCCGATAAACCGCAACGTTAATTAATATAAATTATTTATTTATTTAATTAATTTTTAAATTGGTGCCGCTATAAATTTGAAACCTCTAAACGTTAGCCGCGAAAATATATTCAATAAATTGAAATTTGTTTCTTACGTAGGTATTTTTGTAAACTTAATACTTACGATTTCCAAGTTTTACGTGGGGATTGCCGGAAATTCTGAAGCTCTTGTTGCAGATGGCTTTAATTCTCTCTCCGATATATTTGCCGGCTTTGTCGTTTACATATCTTTCAAAATCTCCAACAAGCCCCAGGATAAAGAACATCCTTACGGGCATGCTAAAGCCGAAATGATAGCGACATTTATCGTGGCGTTGATATTAATACTTTTTGGATTTTCAATAATAGGCGTTTCAGTTTACAAAATTTATTTTCGTAAATTTGAAAAACCGGCAGTAGATACTTTAATAGTCGCTCTTGCGACAATAGTAGTTAAAGAATTCCTTTATAAATGGACTTTAAGGTGGGGGAAACTTCTAAAATCGACAGGGTTGATTGCAACCGCGTATGACCACAGAAGCGATGTCATAGTATCGTTAGCCGTAGTAATAGGGATTATTTTCGCCATAAAAGGATATTACTATATGGACCCTATAGCCGGTATAGTAGTAAGCTTTTTTATATTCAGGCTTGCCGTAAAACTCATCAAGGAATCGATAGGCAACCTTATGGACGAAAGCCCCCCTGGTTTTGTAGTCGATAAAATTAAAAATATTATTACTTCTATTAAAGGAGTTGAAAAAATTACAGATATAAAAGTCAGGAAATCCGGTCCTTATTTTTATATAGACGTTGAAATAGAAATTAATCAAAATATGACGGTTAAAATGTCCCACGATATTGCAGAAAATGTAAAGACCAACTTGATGTCGTCTAATATTTATATCAACGACGTTATGGTGCACATAAACCCCTTTGAAAATTGATAAAAGTCACATCATTACTGCCTGAATTAAATTATAATTATAACGTACCGTTTTAACTTCCGCTTTAGTTTGGCCAATAATTGAATTATTTAAAAAGGCTTTGAGATTATGGATATATACGTTCAGATAAAAAATAAGAAAGGCGAGGTATTAAAAATAGTAAACCTTGGCAGAGAAGAATATTTATCTTTTTTTAAAGAACGTTTGGCAAAATCAAGTGAAAATATAGTCAGTAATTTTCCTATTTTTTATAGCGAGTTTAAAGCCGGTAATTACTTTGATGTAAAAAAAGTAAAGAAATTAAGAGAAGAAGTTAAAGATATAGCGGTAATAATCGGAAAAGATGTGGAAAATTATAAAGAAATTATACAGAAAAGGACGCGGTTGGAAAATGAAATTATCGACCGCTCTTCTTTGAAAAATTTAATGGTTATAGGCATGCGCAGGTTAGAAGAAATATCCTCTGCTGGAAGGACAGGCGATGAAGCCGAAATAGGTATAGATATAGAAGAGCTTAAAACTGAACTAGACTCAATGCGCAAAGAAATAGATAAACTTTATGAAAGCGAGAGTTTATTGGAAGCAGAAAGGAAAAAACTTCAAACCGTGTTTGATATAGAATCGTTGTTCGATATTTTATCGGAAAGCATAAAGTCTTCTTCCGGAATATACATAAAAAATTAACTGTTTGTCGTTTTTTTTAAATCTATTTTATATTCGTTAATTTTTTTCCGTAAAGTATTCCTGTTTATTCCTAAAAGTTTTGAAACTTTTAACTGGTTAAAATTGTATAAATTAAGTATTTCTTCTATGACTATCTTTTCTGTTAAACCCATTATTGATTTATAAACATCATTAATTTCAGCGTATTTTATTTTTTCAGCGTAATTTTTTATTCTGCGCCTTATGATTTCTTCAAAAGGGTCGGTTTCCGTTTTTTTATCTTTTAGATTTTTATCGATAGATAAATTGTCTTCTCCATTGTTTAATGTCTCCCTAAAATCTTCTGAATTCAATATTAAGGAAGAGGACATAACCATGCATCTTCTGACCGCGTTTTCCAGCTCTCTGATATTTCCTGGAAAGTTATAGGATTGAAGAAATAATAAGGCATCTTTACTTATTTGTTTTTCTGGTATATTAAGTTCTTTAGAAAATTTTTTTATAAAAAAGTCAGTTAAAATAGGTATGTCCGTCCTTCTTTCCCTTAAAGGCGGTAGTGTAATTTCTATTACGTTAAGTCGGTAGTATAAATCTTCCCTGAATTTAGAACTATTAATCATAGATTTAAGGTTTTTATTAGTAGCAGCAATAATTCTGACATCTATTTTGACCGGCTTGGTAGAGCCTACAGGCTCTACCTCTTTTTCTTGTATTACCCGCAGAAGCTTTGCTTGAAGGCTTAAGGGCATATCTCCTATTTCATCTAAAAAAATAGTCCCCCCGTTTGCGGCTGTAAATTTACCGTCTTTTTTTTCATTTGCTCCTGTATATGCACCCTTTTCATGGCCGAACAATTCTGATTCAAGCAGTTCAGACGGAATAGATGGAGTGTTTACTACTATAAAAGGTTTATCGCTTCTTACGCTGTTTAAATGTATGGCTCTTGCAACAAGCTCCTTGCCCGTGCCTGATTCTCCCAAGATTAACACCGTAATACTGTTATGGGAAAGTTTGCCTATAGTTTTGAAAACTTCCTGCATGGTTTTGGACTTGCCTACAAGCAGCGTATCTATAAAATCTTCCGATTTTTCTAATTTTTTATTAGCTAAATCCTCATTTTTCTTTATTTTTTCGATTATGCCTATAATTTCGTCTAATTCAAAAGGCTTGGTTATATAATCATAAGCACCCTGTTTCATGGCATCTATGGCATTCACCATAGTGTTTTGGGCGGTCATAATTATCACTCTCGGTTTGTTGTTTAATTTTCTTGTATAAGATAAAACTTCCATGCCGTTCATTTTTGGAATTCTAATGTCTAAAAATATGGCAAAATATTCATTTTGTTTAATATATGAAACCGCTTCTTCGCCGTCGGACGCCGTATCGATAATAAATTCGTCTTCAAGCAGTTTTTTTAAGACATAAACTAAACTTTGTTCGTCGTCGACGATTAATATTTTGTGTTTTCTCATTTTATATCAAGTATGTATCAAGCAGTTCGCCCTTGGATACCACGGAAGTATTTTCCGGAACAGATATTATAGAATTCATATATCCAAAAGAGCTTATCATCGCCGGTCCGTGTTTTTTGTATATTTCCGAATACACCGCGCCATCTTTATAAAAGGTATGTGCAGGTAAAAACTCTCTTCTTCTGTTATTTTTAGTATATTCAAATAAAGTTTTTGACTGAATTATCTGTAAGCGGCTGTTTATATCGATATGCCTGTTGATAAAAGGTTTTACGAATACCGCTAAGCATGTATAAAATGCAATAGGATTTCCAGGAAGCATAAAGACAGGAATTTTTTTATTAATTAATCCGAACGAAAAAGGTTTAGCAGGTTTTATGGCTGTTTGCCTGAATTTAATTTTAAACCCAACAGACTCAAGGGCTTTTTCCGTAAAGTCTTTATCTCCGAAAGAAGCTCCCGCGGAAGTTATTATTATTTTACTATTTTTCACGGCATACGATAAAGCGTCCGCTATTTCATTCAAATTGTCCTTGCATAAAAAATTGCTAGACACAATGCAACCGTTTTGCAATAAAAAGTTTTCTGCCAGAATCCCGTTGGAATTATATATTTTGCCGTATTTTGGTTTCTGGTTAAAATTTAAGATTTCATTGCCGGTAGAGATTATTGACGCATATATTTTTTCATAGACTTTTATTTTCTTTATATTACATGACACAAGTAAAGATATATTTTCCGAAGTCAATCTTGTGTTTTTATTCAAGATTATATCTCCAGTTTTTATATCTTCGCCTTTTTTTCTCACGTTTTTATTTGGTTTTATAGATGAATTTATAATCAGGCTGCCGTTCTCGACTAAGGCATCTTCTACGGGTATAACTGTATCAAACATCTTAGGAAGATACCCTCCGGTCATTATACGTAGCGCGGAGTTATGTTTTGCCGTCGTTTTTAAAGCGTCGCCAGCATATATGACATTTTTATCTATTTTTAATTTTAGTATGCCGTCACTTTTTTTTGAGGCTGTATGTGAATTTAAGGCGTAACCGTCCATCGCAGAATTGTCTTCTGCAGGATAATCCACACTTGAAACGATATCGCAGCAAGAAACCCTGTCTAAGGAGTTTAATGGAGATATGTTTTCTTGTTTTAAGCGTATATCTGAGGAATTGATTAAATCGTATGCTTCGTCGAAAGATATCATTTTTATCTGGCTATCTTTATAACCTCGCCAGGATATATAGAATTAGGATTTTTTATATTATTTGCAGCCATTATGTTCCTGATGTTGTCATGAAATTTTGATGAGATAGCATAAAGAGAATCGCCGAATTTAACCCTATAATATAGTAATCCGCTTTTTTTTGCTTTGGCTTGACTATTGTTTATATAAGAGTATCTAAGTTTAGGATTTCCGCCCCTTAAAAATATTTTTTCTCCGGAATGGATATCATTTCCTCCTATATGATTAATACTTTTAATAACGCTAAGAGATACGTTAAATCTTTTAGATATACCCCATAAAGTCATACCGGGTTTAACTATTATGTAAGTCAGTCCGGTATTGCCATAATTTTTTCTTGGCGCATTCGACGGGGCTGAACCCTCCCTACCCGGAATAGTAATTCTTTCTCCTACTTTAAGCATTGAATAATTATTTAATCCGTTATATCTTTCAATAGTTTGAAGAGTTACGCCGTATTTGGAAGCTATTCGTAAAAGCGTATCTCCGGGTTCGACCGTATATGTAGTATTTGCCGTATTTTTTATTTCCCTACCCGGAATAGTAATTATTTCTCCTACTTTAAGCATTGAATAATTATTTAATCCGTTATATCTTTCAATAGTTTGAAGAGTTACGCCGTATTTGGAAGCTATTCGTAAAAGCGTATCTCCGGGTTCGACCGTATATGTAGTATTATTCTTAGGCCTGTGGTAAGCGGTATAAACTATGCGCTGTTGTTTTGCGACATATTCTTTGACGTATTTAAAATTCCTTATGAATCTTTTATAATCTTTTGCCGGTATATTCAGCATGAATCGGGGATCGTCAGGTGGAGTAGCATTTCTTAAAAGTTCCGGATTCATTTTGTGAAGCCTGTATTCGGAAATACCAGTGCATTTTGCTAAATCGTATAAGCTGGCTGAATATGGAACATTTACCTGTTTGAATTTAATAGGCTTTTTATAGTTTATATTATGAAATCCAAAATTTTCCGGGTCTTTTGCAATTATAGCGGCGGCTATAATTTTTGGAACATATCTTCTTGTCTGTCCTGGCAAAAGGTAAGGTCTGTTTTGAGAAATAGTCCAGAAATTACCCCCGGGGTATAACGATAAAGCTCTCTCTATAGTCAATTCTCCTGAATTGTAAGCCGCTGCGGCAAGATACCACGAGCCAAATTTATTAAACAGGTCTTTTAAATATTCGCCCGCCGCATACGTAGATTCAACAGGATTTCTTCTTTCGTCAACCCACCAGTTTATGGTTAGCCCGAATATTCTTCCCGTAGATGGTATAAACTGCCACATACCGCTAGCTCCGGCATAAGAATATGCAGTAGGAGAAAAACCGCTTTCTATCATTGCGAGATAAGCCAAATCGTTAGGCAGCCCCAATTTCCGAAAAACCTTTTTAATCATTGGAATATATCTTTCGGACCTTGAAAGCGCATATTTAAAAAACTTCCTTCCGGAAGTTTGGTAAAAATGTATATAATGTATTATTTCTTTGTTTATAATCATCGGAAATATATGGGATAAATTTTTTTGATAATTATTGAAATCCCCTTTTTTGGCTAAAAGTCCTGAATTAGAAAGATTAGAAGAAGAATCCGTGTTATTTTTTTCGGAAGAAGTTTTAATGCCGTTTAATCTTTTAGCTTTTGGAACGGTTTGCACCGGCGGGATTTGCGGAGCCGAAGATTTGATGACCGTCGATTTTTTTTTGCCGGCAGCGTTATTGTCAGCGGTTACAATAGGAGAAGACGATATTACCGTAACCTGGGCAGAGTTATCGTTGTCCGGTTTTTTCTTGTTATTATAGGTAGTTTTAAACCTTATCTTTATGAAATTTGTGTCGCCGTTTAAATTTGAGGCATAACATTTTGAAATTAAAAAAATAGTAAATATTGCTGTAAAAAAAATATATAAAATGCTTATTTTTCTCATAATTTATCGTTATAATATTATATAAAATTTGAAATTAAAATATTAAAACATTAATGATTATAATTCTAATAAGCATAAATGTCAAATTTATCAATGAAATTTATATAAATTCTTGACAATTTTTCATAAATTTGGTTAAGTATTAAATGGTTTTGTTTGTATATATAATTTAATTAAAATAAGAAGGGGTTTAAAAATGAAGAAAAAATATTTATTGGCGCCTGGACCTACTCCAGTGCCAGAACGCGCTTTAGCTGAGATGGCGCTTCCAATAGTCCACCACCGTGCTCCAGAATATTCAGTTATACTTCAGGAAGTAAGAGACAATCTAAAATATCTTTTTCAGACCACGCAGGAAGTTTTAATATTTACTTCAAGCGGAACCGGAGCAATGGAAGGTTGCGTATCCAATCTTCTTTCCGCCGGCGACCATGCTCTTGCGGTTAGAGGAGGAAAATTCGGGGAAAGGTGGTTTGATATTTGCAAGGCATATTCCGTTAACGTGAAAGCGATAGACGTAGAGTGGGGGCATACCGTTTCTCCTAAAGCTATCGAAGACGCCTTAAACGAGGACCCCGAAATAAAAGCTGTTTATATTCAGGCTTCTGAAACATCCACGGGAGTTTATCATCCTGTAAAGGAAATTGCGGATATAATTAAAAAAAGACCCAACACGATATTAGTAGTAGATGCGATTACAGCCCTCGGAGTAGCGGACGTGCCTCAAGACGCATGGGGTATTGACGTTGTAGTTACCGGTTCGCAGAAAGCGCTTATGCTGCCGCCAGGACTCGCCTTCGCTTCATTAAGCGAAAAAGCATGGGGTTTCGTAGAAAAATCGACATTGCCAAAGTATTATTTTAATTTTAAGAAAGAGAAAAAATCTCTTGAAAAAAATCAGAATGCTTATACTCCAAACGTTCAGCTTATAGTTGGTTTAAGAGAAGTTTTGAAGGAAATTAAGGAAGAAGGGCTGGAAAATGTTTTTAAAAGACACGCAAATCTTGCAAATGCCGTAAGGTTAGCAGTACAGGCAATGGGATTGAAGCTTTACACTGTCGATGAACCTTCAAACGCTCTTACGGCTGTTTGGGCACCAGAAGGAATGGACGCGGGTAAAATAACGAAACTTATAAGGGAAAAATACGGCATAACAATAGCGGGCGGTCAGGATGCTGCTAAGGGCAAGATATTCAGAATAGCTCATCTCGGCTATGCGGGCTGTTTCGATGTTATTACCGCTATTTCCGCGTTAGAAGCCGTGTTAAAAGAACTTGGATATAAATTCGAAATAGGCAGCGGGCTTAAAGCCGCACAAAAAGCGCTTTTCGGAGAATAATTTTTGGTAAATTTAATTATTTATTATTAATATAATACGGGAGATGCAAGATGTTTAAGGTTATCGTTAGCGATAAGCTTTCCAAAGAAGGAATAGACATATTAAACAATACCGGCAAGATACAGGTTGACGTCAAGACCGGACTTAAGCCCGAAGAGCTTAAACAGATAATTCATGAATATGACGGCATCGTTATCAGAAGCGCTACTAAGGTTACTCAAGAAATTATTGCCGCCGCGAAAAATCTTAAAGTCATAGGTAGGGCAGGCAGCGGCTTAGACAATGTAGATAAGGCTGCTGCAACCGCCGCAGGCATAGTCGTTATGAATACGCCTGGAGGAAATACGGTAACGACCGCTGAGCTTACTTTCGCGATGCTTCTGGCTATGTCCAGGCATATACCGCAGTCTTTTCTTTCAATTAAAGAAGGCAAATGGGAAAAGAGCAAATTCCAGGGTACTGAAGTTTATGGCAAAACCCTAGGTATTATAGGAATGGGTAATATCGGACAGGTCCTTTATAACAGAGCAAAGTGTTTTGGAATGAATCCGATAGGTTACGACCCTCTTTTGTCAAAGGAAAAAGCTAAAGAATTAGAAATTAACCTTGTAAGTCTTGACGAGATATATGCAAAATCTGATTATATAAGCGTCCATACTCCTTTAGTTAAAGAAACTAAGGGAATGATAAATAAAGATACTATATCTAAAATGAAAGACGGCGTTAAGCTTCTCAACATAGCGAGAGGAGGCATAATTAATGAAGCAGACCTATACGAAGCTCTTAAATCCGGCAAAGTTTCTGCCTGCGCGTTAGACGTATTCGAGATAGAACCGCCGGTTAATAATCCGCTTTTGACATTGGAAAATCTTATTGCTACCCCTCATCTAGGTGCGTCTACCGAAGAAGCACAGACAAACGTAGCGGTAGCCATATGTCATCAAATTGCGGACTATCTTATAAGCGGCACTATAAAAAATGCAGTTAACGTTCCTTCCGTAACAAAAGAAGAAGTTGATATTATAGGACCTTATCTTAATTTAGGAGAGAAGATAGGCAGGCTGTTGGGAAGTATTATAACCGGCGGAATTACAAATATTAAAATTGATTATAACGGAGCCGTTTCAGCTCATAACACAGGCGCTATTACACCAAATGTAGTCAAGGGGATACTTTATCCGATTCTTGGAGAAGATATAAATTACGTAAATGCAAACGAGGTGGCAAAAAAAAGAGGCATTTCGGTTGTAGAGTCTAAATCGGACCAGACGTTTGACTACACTAGTTCCATATCCATAACGGCAACAACCGATGTTAAAACTTTCAGTATATCCGGCGCGATATTCGGCAAAAAAAATCCATGGATAGTTAAAATAGACGATTATTCTATTGAAGCTATTCCCGAAGGTCACATACTAGTCATATTCAATCTTGATAAGCCCGGCGTTATAGCATCTATCGGCAAGGTTCTCGGTAAGAATAAAATAAATATTGCAAGAATGCATCTCGGAAGGCATTTAGACAAAGCCATTTCTATATTGCAATTAGATTCTGCCGTTGATGCCGGCGTTATTAATGAATTAAAAGCGGAGCCAAACATAACCGAAGCTAAATATTTAGAATTATAGTGAACAGAAAAAATTCGATAGTTTCTTCCCAACCGCCTCCTGGAACAAGGGATTTTCTTCCGGGAGAAACGCAGCTAATAGACAGTACGGCAAATATATTGCTGGAAGAATTTTCAAAATGGGGCTACGACAAGGTTATAACTCCAAGTATAGACTATTTAGACGTATTTTTAATGAGTTCGGAAGCTGCCGAACTTTTTAAGGTTGCCGATATAAGCACAGGGGAGATGCTGTCGTTTAGAAGCGATTTTACGCCCCAGATAGGCAGGCTTAGTTCTGCATTAAAGAATTCTATTACACTGCCGTATAAATTTTCTTACAGCGGTCCAGTCCTGAGAAATTTCGACCCTGTTCTGGGTAAGCCTAGGGAAATATGGCAAGTCGGAGCGGAATTAGTTGGACCGGAATGCCCGGAAAGCGATGCCGAGCTGATAATTATGGGCATAGAGTCCCTTAAGCGACTGAATATAAAAGATTTTAGCGTTGATATAGGAAATGTAGAATTTTTTAGGGGAATAGTTTCAGATATTGAAGCGCCTTTAAAGAAAAGGATAGAAGAATTTATATTAAGAAAAGATTCTTCAGGATTGCATAATTTTCTTGAAGGTGTATCTTTGCCTTTAGACAAAAAAGAAGCTATAAACGAGCTTCCTTTTATATTTGGAAAAAAATCGGTTATTAAAAAGGCTTGGAAAATGGCTTGCAATGAGGCTTCTCAAAATGCACTGGATAATTTAGAGCGCATCGTTTCATATATAAAGTCTTATAACCTTGAAAAATATATTACTATAGATTTAGGGGAAATTAGAGGATTAAATTATTATACCGGAACTATTTTCGAATGTTTTGCCCCACACGTCGGTTATGAAATTTTTGGAGGAGGCAGGTATAATAATTTAATAGGTATGTTCGGAGAAAATCGGGCAGGAGCCGGTTTTGCAGTAAATTTAGATATTTTATGTAAATATACAGGCACTTCCGCTTATGGCTATAATGATAAGGATTACCTTATTTTTAATAAGTCTGCAGATAAGAAACTTGAGTCTGAACTTATAATTTTTTTGAGAAAAAAGGGTCGCACAGCTGAATCAAATTTTATGAATTACGGATACTTAGACGCCGTAAAATATATGGAAGAAAATAATATTAAAAATATTATATATATCGATGAAAAGAAAATCTTATTAAAAAATATCAATACCGGCAAAGAGAAAAATTTTAAAAACGTTCCTGATATTAAAAAATATTTAGAAGATAATTAATTTAAATTTAAATAAAATATTTATGAGAAAAAAAAATATTATAGTGGTTGGTCTTCAATGGGGAGATGAAGGTAAAGGCAAGATAGTTGATTTGCTTGCAAAAAATGCTGATATTGTAGCCCGTTATCAGGGAGGAAATAATGCGGGACACACTGTGGTAAGCGGTGATTTAAGTCTTGTATTCAGGCTCGTTCCTTCTGGAATATTAAACGAGGAAAAAATTTGTATTCTTGGCAACGGAGTTGTTATAGATCCAATAGTGCTCTTTCAAGAGCTCGAAGATTTAAAAGCAATAGGAATTAATATCAAAGACAGGTTTTTTATTTCGTATAAGTCGCATATTATAATGCCGTATCATAAAAGGCTTGATATTGCCAGGGAGAGACTGAGAGGCGCAGGCATGATTGGAACTACCGGAAGGGGAATAGGGCCTGCATACGAAGACAAGGTTGCAAGACTTGGCATAAGAGCCATAGATTTGCTTGACAAGGATTTGCTGTATAAAAAAATTGTGTTAAGCCTTAAGGAGAAGAACTATCTTTTTAAAAATGTTTTAGGTGAAGATGAATTTAATCCAGATGATTTAATAGAAACATATTTAGATTACGGCAATAAAATTAAGGAATTATTAACTGACACTTCAATATTTGTCAACGAACGGCTCGATAAAGGTTTTAATGTTATGCTTGAAGGGGCGCAGGGAACCTTTCTTGACGTCGACCACGGCACCTATCCTTATGTTACTTCGTCTAATACGGTAGGAGGATCTTCTCTTTCCGGCATAGGCATAGGTCCTACGAAAATAGACGAGGTAATAGGTATTACAAAGGCTTATACTACAAGAGTAGGAGAAGGTTATTTCCCTACCGAACTCAAGGGTGAGGAAGGAAGGATAATAAGGGATAAGGGAGAGGAATTCGGCTCCGTAACCGGTAGACCAAGAAGATGCGGCTGGTTTGACGTTAACTTAATCAAAGAAGCGGGACGATTAAACGGCGCTACGGGAATAATTGTAACAAAACTTGATGTTTTATCAGGATTAGGAAAAATAAAGATATGTACCGGCTATATGTTAAAAGGTTCCGTCATAAACCATCTGCCATTTTCTTTAGCGGACTATGATAATGCGGTACCAATTTATGAAGAAATGGAAGGGTGGAGCGGCGATATATCCGGTATAAAATCATTCAAAGACCTACCCGTTAATTCCCAAAAATATATTCTTAGAATAGAAGAGCTTACGGGCTTAGGCGTTAATATGCTTTCTATAGGCAAGGATAGGATGCAGACCATAAATTTAAAAAATATTTTTTAGGAAGGTTAATTGTATTGCGGTAAATTTTTTGACACTGCTTTGTCGAAAGACTATGTTTTGAACGTTCGCTATATGGCTTACCAGTCATATTTGACCGCACCCCACCTATTAAATCAGTTAAATAATTTAAACTACCCATTAGACGGCAAGGTCGTTGCTGATATCGGCACAGGATTAGGAATATTGCCCTGCCTATTGAAAGATAAAAATACTTCTAAGATTATAGGCATAGACTTAGATAAAGATTTTTTAAAAGCCGCGCGCAGTATAAACCATGCTGAAAATACCGGTTATGTAAATGCTGACGGTCGCAATATACCAATTAAAAATTCTGTTTTTGACGCAGTTTTTGTAAGATATGTTTTTCAACATATCAATCTATCCGAGATTTTTATTTCCGAAATTAAAAGAGTAATCAAAGACGGCGGATTATTAGTTATAGTAGATATAGAAGACGATATGAATATATTTTATCCTGATTTGCCGGAAAGTTCTAAAAAATTATTTGGAGTTTATTATGAATATCAAAAGTTACGAGGCGGAGACAGGTCTGTTTCCAAAAAATTACCAGGTTTTTTATTATCCCAAGGTTTTAGGGATATCAAGATAAAGCCATATACATTTGTTTTTTTTAATAATGAGGCGAAAAGAGCCGATGCTGAAGCATTAAAAAAAGCTTTTTTGCTGGTTCAAAATGAATTGGAACTTGTAAAAGATGCTCTTTTTTATAATAAATTAATAACGCCGGTAGAATTCCATAAAGGTTTAAACGAGTATTTTAAATTTTTAAATTTGAAAGACGATGTGCTAATTTCAAAAACCGAATTTTTGATTACATGTAAAAAGTGATAAAATGAAAAGCGAATTGCATGCTTTTATTGCGATAACCAACAGGGAAATATTAAAATTCATAAGGCAGAAGTCCAGGCTTATTACGGACCTTTCCAGACCAGTAATATGGCTCTTATTTGTTGGTTACGGTATTTCTACTATGGTTAAGATTAAAAGCGGTTCGTATATGCAGTTTATTTTCCCCGGAATTCTTGTTATGACAGTTCTTTTCAGATCTATTTTTTCTTCGATATCTATAATTTGGGACAGGGAATTCGGTATCCTTAAAGAAATACTTGTTTCTCCAGTTTCAAGAAAGACTTTTGTGCTTGCTAAAATTACCTCCGGTGGTATAGTCAGCACCGCCCAAGCTGTAATAATGCTTATATTTGCGCCGTTTATCGGTATTAAGCTGACATTTACGGTTTTTGTATTATCTGTAGCCGCGCTTTTTTTGATTTCTTCAGCGATTACGGCATTCGGTATAGTTATAGCTTCAAAAATGACCTCTTTTGAAGGATTCAACTCTATTATAAATTTAATAGTCCAGCCTATGTTTTTCGTAAGCGGAGCTCTTTACCCCATAAAGAGGTTTCCGGCTTTTTTAAAAATACTCGCCTATATTAATCCAGTTACCTATTCAGTAGATTTACTCAAATATGTCTTTTTTTACAATAAAAAAATAAATTTATTCATACCTGAAACCCCAGTTTTGTGGGACTTTATTTTTATTTTATTGTTTTTAGTCCTAATGATTTTTCTTTCTAACTATTTTTTTGAAAGAGAAGACGATTAGAAATATGAAAATAAGTTTTTTAAATATTTTTAAAAAATCTATAAGAAAAATAAAAGTAAATAAACCTTTAGAAAAAAAAGGCTTTGTAATATTTCAGATAGACGGTCTTTCTTATGAGGCTTTAAAAAAGGCATTATCGCTTGATTTGATGCCTCATTTAAAAAAAATTATCAGGTCTGATAAATATTTTTTAAAAAAATATTTTACAGGTGTTCCAAGCGATACCCCATTTTTTCAAGCAGGACTTTTATACGGCAACAATGATAATATTCCTGGATTCAGATGGATAGAAAGAAAAACTGGAGAAGAGATTATATTTAAAAAACCCGAAAGTGCCGGACACATCGAAGAACTTTTAGCGAATAAGAACGGCGGTCTTTTAAAAGGCGGTTCCAGTTATGTTAATTTATTCTCTGGAGGGGCATCGCGTTCTACATTTACGCTTTCTACTTTTTCGATACGATATTTGTTTAAAAAAAAGGTAAGGCATTTCGATATTTTTATAGTTTTTGCTTTCCATATTTTTACTTTTTTAAAAACCTTTTTTTATGTTTTTTTCGAGGCTTTATTCGAAATATGGGAAAGAGTAACGGATATTATTAAAAACAGAAATGTACGCCCGGAAGGATTTTTCCCTTTTGCCAGGGCAATGTCTAATGTTATATTTAAAGAAATAGAAACATTAGGTGCCATAATGGATATATCAAGGGGCGTTCCATCTATTTATCTTGATTATATTGGTTACGACGAGCTTTCTCACCATAGGGGTCCATATTCTTTTAGCGCTCTTAGGACATTAAAGGCTATAGACAAAAAAATATTTCATATATATAAAGCTATGCTTAAAGCAGAAAGAAAATATGACTTTTTTATCATATCGGATCACGGACACACCCCTTCAGTTCCTTTTTCTAAATTAAACGAAAATAAAATGCTTAGTTCTGTAATCCGAGATTGTCTTAATGATACGGATTTTGAAATTTACGAGTTCGATACCGGCTATAACGCAGTTTTTAAAAGATTATTTTTGTATATCGGCGATTTTTTTAAAAAAGGAACCTGCAATAAAATTTTTAATAAGTTTACCGGCAGAATTGAATCAAAGAAAGGGCATAAGGAGCAGGAAGAAAAATTTGATTGGAATTCGGATAAACTAATTTATATTATGGATTCCGGACCGATGGTAAATATTTACTTTTCAGGAAATTCCCGCCGAATGTTAGTCGAAGAAGTAGAAGAAAGATTCAAAGGGTTAATCGCAATGCTTGCAGACACAAAAGGCGTGGGTTTTATAGCCGGTGTAGATAGCAGTGGAAAAACGGTTATTTACGATAATATCGATAAAAAATTTTACGGTTTGTTATATTATCTAGATAACAGTAAAAATATATGTCCGACTATTAAGCATATTATTGAAAATTATAAAAATGAAGACGAAAGAAATGCAGCATTAATCTCCTTGCAAATTTTTTCAGAATTTGAAAATTCTGGAGATTTGATATTATTCGGTGAATATAACGGTATTAGCATAGTTAACTTTGAAAACCAGATGGGTGCCCACGGAGGTATAGGCGGAGAGCAGAATAACCCGTTTGCAGTATGGGGCAAAAACGTTTTGCTTGATTTTGAAAAAGTTAATAATTCTTGTAAAATTTATGAATTTTTGTATAATAATTACGTAAAGTAAATTTTTATTCAAAATAAAAATCGGTTTAAATTTATAATATATGTCGGAATTAAGGCAGGACCCTACTACAAGGGAATGGGTTATTATTGCCACTGAAAGGAGGCGAAGGCCCCACGAGTTCGGCACTGATTTTTCTAGCAAAAAAGACGGACCCGAAAATCTTCAGGAATATTCGAATGACTGTCCGTTTTGTTCCGGAAACGAACATTTCTCGCCTCATGAAACGGCATCATATAGAACTTTCGGAACAAATCCAAATTCTAAGGGTTGGTGGGTCAGAGTAATTCCTAATAAGTTTCCCGCGCTATCCCTTGATTTTGAAGAAAATGTGCATGCGTATGAGGGATTAAAAGCGGTTAATACAGATTTTTCCGGATATTTTTTTCCAAGGGCTACGGAAGTTTTTAGAACAAAACCGGGGATTGGCGCTCATGAAGTAGTAATAGACACTCCGAAACACAATGAGCAGCTGCCCTTTTTTTCAGACAAACAGGTAGAAGAACTTTTTTTGATGTACAGAGAAAGATATTTGAATTTACGGATAAATCCAAAGTTTAAGTATATTATAATATTTAAAAATAGCGGCGCCAACGCAGGAACTTCAATAGTCCACTCGCATTCGCAGATTATAGCGACCCCCATAATCCCGCTTACCTTGAGAAACAATATTTCTCAGGCGAGATTTTATTACGACGAGGTCGGCAGATGTATATTCTGCGATATGATACAGGGTGAAATCGTGGACGGAAGAAGAATTATAATGCAAACAGAAGACTTTATAGTTTTCCATCCATTCGCTTCCACGAGCCCGTTTGAAACATGGATAATGCCATTGTCACATGAACCCTGTTTTTCAAATATATCAATAGATAGAATAAAAGCTCTTTCTATTATAGCTAAAAAGATTCTTAAGGGAATGTACGACGCACTGGGAGACCCCGACTATAATTTTGTATTTAATAATCCGCCTATAGCCGATGAAAAGGAGGATTATTATCACTGGAGTTTGAGAATTATTCCAAGACTAACCATGAAAGCAGGTTTTGAGATAGGTACCGGTATGTCTATAAATACCGCGATTCCCGAAGAGACTGCTGAATTTATGAGAGGATTTCTAAAATTTTAAAACAATACGATTCTATAATTTTTGATTTAGACGGAACGTTAATAGATTCATTTGAGGCTATTAACGATGCTTTCGATGCCGTGTTTTCAAAATTTCAAGGCAGGGAATTGACCTTAGAAGAGTCTAATTCTTATGTGGGCGTCCCTCTCGAAGGGCTTCTAGGAAAGCTTTTTGGAAAAGAAAATGAAGACGAGGCAATAACTATTTTTAGAAACAGGTATAAAGAGGTATGTTTCGAGAAAACATTTTTAATTAAAGGCGCCAAAGAACTTCTTCTACTTCTCAAAGATGAAAAAAAATCTTTAAGTGTTGCGACGAATAAAACTGGTTCGATATCAAGAAAATTATTGGAACACTTGGGTATTTCCGAATTTTTTGGTTGTGTTTACGGCGTGTTTGATGGACTGGAAGGAAAACCTTCCCCTGAAATGATAGATAAAATAGTCGAGAAAACGGCTATACCTAAAACATCTACAATATTAATTGGCGATTCCCCCATAGATATAATGACCGCTAAAAATGCAGGTATCCATATTTGCAGCGTAGCTTCAGGCAACCATACGTTTGAAGAATTAGAAAAATATAACCCCGACTATCTTTATACCGCCATATCAGAATTAAGCCTTGCTAACACATATTGCGGAGATAAAAATGATTAAAATCGGAGAAATAAATTATCTTAACGTGTATCCGATTTATTATTATTTAAAAAAGGCGCTTAAAAAGGATAATAATATAAATTTTATGAATTTTTCTTCCGGTAGTCCGGCTTTTTTAAACGGTGAGTTAGAAGCCAGACATATAGATATAAGTCCATCGTCAGCGTTTTATTATATTTTAAATTATAAACGTTCCTATATATTTCCCAACCTGTCAATAAGTTCTAAAAAAAAAGTTAAAAGCATTTATCTTTTCTCACCGAAGCCGATTGAAAATTTTAATGAAAACGAAACAATATATATTACCCCGGAAACTTTTACGTCCATAAATTTACTTAAAGTTATACTGGTTGAAATATATAAAATGGATTTAAATAAAATAAAATTTTCGGTTTTAAAGTCCAACGATAAATTAGAGCTCGAACTTGGTTCTGCGGCAGGCGAAGAATCGATAAAACAGGGAATTTTTTTACATATAGGAAATAATGCTTTAAAGCTTATAAAGAATGTGCCAAGCGGTCACTTTGCTTATGATTTGGCTGATATATGGTACAGATATACCGGTTATCCTTTTGTTTTCGCACTTTTTATTATAAACAAAGAATCTTACGATAAAAATAAGAATGAATTTGATATCTTATACAAATTTCTTATAGAATCAAAAAAAACGGCTGTTTCTGGTTTTAGAGAGGCAGCCTTGTCTATACTGGCATCAGATGAATACAAATTTATATCTTATGAAGAACTGATGGACTACTGGACGGAATGCTTGAGTTTCGATTTTGGGGAAAAAGAGATTAAAGGATTTAATATTTATTCGGAATTATTATATAAAAATCAGTTAATATCTTCCCTTCCAGAACTTAATTTTGTTTAAAATCAATTTTTGCTTCGGGTATCATAAAAGAAAATTTAAACCCTCCCCCTAAACTGCTTTTAATTATTGCCTTTCCTTGAAGAAGCTTTAAAGTATGTTTTACTATTGCAAGTCCTAATCCTGTTCCTTTATGAACGTCGCTATGCGAACTGTCCACTCTGAAAAATCTTTCCCCTAGCCTTAAAAGATTAGTGTAGTTTACTCCTTTGCCGTCATCTTCTATAGAAAATAAGAAAAATTTGCCATAGTTTTCCTTAAGATGAGGATTATCCCATAACACTGAAGTTCCTTCCTGATCTGGTATAAAATTATCGAAGCTCCAAGAGTCGGCAATATACCCCTCAAGTTTGATGATTCCGCCTTTATCAGTATATTTAACGGCATTTTGTATTAAATTAGTAATAATCTGATTAACTTTTACGGGATCTGAAATAAACGTGACATCGGTAATATTATTAATTACGGTCAGATTTTTTGCATTTATTTCTTTTTCAAATAAAACCAATGAATCTTCTATATCTAATTTAATGTTCGTTTTTTCATATTTTACTCTGGATTTTTCAGTTTCAATATTAGTCAGTGTTATTAAATCGTCAATTAAAGAATTAAGTCTTTTTGCGTGGTGGTCTATTATATCAATAAACTTAATTCTGACTTCAGGATTATCGATAGCACCGTTTTTTAATGTTTCGGTAAAACCGGTTATTGCCGTTATCGGTGTTTTTAATTCATGGGATATGTTTTGAATGAATGCGGTCCGCATATTTTCTATTTTTTGAAGATAAGTTATATCCCTTGTAATAATTGCATATTCATTAAAGGGTTCTATTTTTAATACGATGCAGTAAATTATCTTTTCCTCAGCTTTGTCATAGTATGAAATTTTTTTTTCTATAAACTTAAAATTTATGTCGGAAACTGCATGCTCTATTAAAGAATTGAGTTCTAAATTTCTAGTTAATAAGTCGAATTCTTTAATATTGGATAAAATTTTCACGGCCCTTATATTCTTATTGAAAGCTGCGTTAACAAATAGAATATTTTTTTCGCCGTCGATTATTACCAGTCCGTCCGTTATATTATTTAATATGTATAAATATTTTTCAATTTCATCCTCATATTTTTTAAATTTATTTTTAGCAAAAAATATTTGTATGTTTTTATATAAAAAGATATACAAAAAAAATAAAAATAATGATAATATTAGAGTAATTAAGATATAAAATATGAGCGGAAAAGAATATTTCATAACCTGAATTTTATAACTTTTAAGACATATTGTAAAATAATTTCTGTTAAAATAATGAAAAAAAAAGTAATTAATATACAAGTATATATTTTTTTGATTTTTTTATCATATTTTACGATTTTATTCCTATCCGCCGTAAATTCTCATGGATTCTTAGCAGATGAGGTAGCCGCTTCCGTAGATAACACGCCGATTACTTTGAATGAGCTTTATTTTTTATATAATTTCAATATGATAAATCATTTGAAATATCGTAAAATTAATCAAACCGTAAACAATACAGAATTACGGCAGACCCTTAATTTTTATATAAACAGGATGTTGATTCTAAATCAGGAAAAAAAAACAGGAGGAACAAAGGTATCGGAAAGCAGCATTAATTTATTAACAGCAGATTTTAAAAAGAAATTTAAATTTCTCCATAAAAGAACCAGTTTTAATTTATTTCTGGAAATGTTTGGTTTAAACGAAATAGATTTCCGCGCTTTCGCAGAAAACATTCTTATTGAAAAAATTTTTATTAATGAGCGTCTTAGTTTTTTTATGCTGACTTTAGAGAATAGGGAAAAAATTTCGACTAACGCAAAACAAAAGCGCAATAAGGAATTATCTCTTGAACTTAGAAACCTGCTTTTGAAGCTTAAAAGTAATGCCAAAATTCAAATAAACAATAATTTTAATTAAACAAACATGTATGATCTAAAGGTTTTATCAGGCTTTTCATCCGCGCACGCTCTTAGGGGCTATAACGGGAAATGCGAGAAGATTCACGGTCATAACTGGCAAGTAGAATTAGTCGTGTCGTCTGAAGTGTTAAACGAAATAGGTCTCGTCGTTGATTTTAAATTGCTTAAAAAATATCTTAACGAGATAATGGAAACGCTTGACCACAAATTTATTAATGAAACAGAATTTTTTAAAGAAGTAAATCCCTCTGCTGAAAATATTGCAAAATATATATATGAAGAGTTTGAAAAAAAAATAAACGTAAATAAAATATTTAATGTATCAGTTAAAAGGGTCGACGTTTATGAAACAGACTCTTCGATGGCTTCTTATTATAAAATTTGATTATCTTTTTACGTTAACAACATATATTTACAAAGTTTATATTTTTTATACAATGAAAGATTAAATATTATAAAATTGATTGACTAAAGTTTATTAATAATGTATTAAATATATTAAAGCTTTTTGAGATGGTTATTTAATATAATATAAAATTAATTTGGCAAGTTAAGGCGAGCATTATTTTTGTGCATAAAAAAAATATTTATTATTATATCGCTATCTTAGTTTTCACGGTTTCGATACTTGGAATTTTTTTGGCTTATCAAACTTTTACGGCAAAAGAAAAAAAAATAGGCTCAATGATAAACATAAGGCTCAATAACCTTGAAAACATACAAAAACGCATATCCGATAACATAAAAAGCATTAAAAATATTGAGTTGCCGGTTCTTAGATACGGATATTCTTTCAATGAGAACGATGATTATTTTATGTCAGAAATAGTAAGGGCATCTAAAAAATATAACGTAAAATCCAGAAATATAAAATTAATCCGCACTAATAAAAAGAAAAATACAGCAGAGTTTATATTTAAAGTAAAAGGGCTAGGAAAGCCCGAGGATATCTATTCATTCATTAAGACGCTTGAATATAACCATAAGATAGAATTAAAAAAATTCTACATAAGCAAAAATTTCAATAGCAAAAACGAAGTCTATTTTTCCTCAATATTAGCCGCTTATGTAATAAACAAGCATGAAATATTGCCGGATATAGTAAAAGTAAAAGCCAAACTCTTACCGCCGGATAATTTCGGAAAGATAGATCCTTTTAAATATTCTGTCGAGGCAAAAAAACCTGTTAAAAAAATCATAAGCAAGCCTTCAAAAAAAATAGCCGAAAATGTATATAAAAAATTATCTGAAGAATCAAGAATTAAACAATCTGATTTTTACAATAAAGAAGGGGTTCGTTTTTTCGATAAAAATAATCTTTCAAAAGCGTATGTTATGTTTAAAAAAGCAGTTATGCTAAATCCAGATAATTATATGGCACTATCTAACGCTGCTCTCGACAGCTACAAAACTGAAAATTATAACGATTCCATATTATATGCTAAAAAAGCGTTAAAATTGAAGAAACTATGGCAGATTAATTTTATTCTAGGATTGGCATACCTGCATATTGAAAATTTTTCAAAAGCTAACTTTAATTTCAATGAAGCTTTAAAATTAAACCCTTCTGATGAACAAATTAAATATTATTTAAATATTTCAAAAAAAAGACGATAAATATGTGTTAAAATCATATATGCATAATTATTTTATAGAGGGAATCCAATTATGAATTTAAATTTTAAAAAAACAGCTGCTTATCGTATTGTCCTGATTCTATTTGCAATTTCAATTTTATTGGCTTCTGCGAGAGTATATGCGTTCACTACGATAACCATTCTGCCAGGCAAGTTAAATAACTTTAGGGTAAATGTTCCAGGTACGGTAGCGGCAGGAAGTAAATTTACGGTTAAATTAGTGGCTCTTGATGATTATGGAAATATTATAACTGATTTTGCAAATAAATATGAAGGTCTTAATATAGGCGTAAATATTGGAAATAATATAACTTCGGAACATTTGGATATTCCCGCGTCTGAATTTAAAAACGGAGCGGTAAATTTTAATCTCTCATATAAAAAAGCCGGCAATATTAAAGTATCCGCATTGTTCGAAGGCGTTCAGAATACAAGCTCTACAATATATGTTGCCGCAGGTCCATTCCACAATTTAAAAATAGCGGCGCCAAAAAAAGCATCTGCAGGCGAACCTTTCGGCGTTAAAGTGTTTGCGGTTGACCAATACGGCAACTCTATTCGTTTTATGCCGAAACCCAACGGAGATATAAAAGTTTATCTTACTGGAGATAATTTTAAAGTACGTCCCAGAATTATTCCGGCAAATTATATTAAAAACGGTTCGGGAAAATTTAGTTTTATTTCTGACAGGGCGGGTTCAAGCCGACTTAATTTTGAAGTTGATTACGACGGCAGAACCCATATTTTTATTAGTAAAAATATCGATATTTATCCTTCATATTTTAATAAATTTCTCATATCTACAAATATTGCTAAAGTTCCAGCCGGCAGACCCTTTATAATTAAAATTGTTTCGGTAGATAAATACGGAAACGTAATAAACGACGTAAATAAAATGAAAGGGAAGGTTAAATTAGTTTTAATTTCGCAAAGCGGGATAGAAAGAAGCAGCTTGTTTAGTTTTAAATCCTTTAATAAAGGCATCGCGTTAGTGAAAACAGTATTTAACAGAGTCGGTACTTTTTCTATTTATGCAAAGCCGGAAGGAATAAATTTAAAAAAACTTAAAGCGCATTTGCCAAAAGTTAACCGCAAAATAAGGGCTAAAAGTCTTCTATTATACAAATAACGTAAACCCCTATCACTTTTCTATTTCAAAAAAAATAAAAAAGTAATATAATAAAAAATTAATCCGTAATATTTAAGGCGGCATAGCCAAGCGGTAAGGCAGAGGTCTGCAAAACCTCTATACCTCGGTTCAATTCCGAGTGCCGCCTCCATAAAATATTCTGATATTTGCGAGGTAATAAAAATATGTATGAAATTATCGGTAAAAAAAATTTAGGAGAAGGAATAAATTTATATATTATATCTGTCCCAGATATAGCTTTAAAAGCACTGCCTGGACAGTTTATAATTCTTAGGGTCAATAAAAACGGGGAAAGGATTCCTATTACCTTAGCTGATTCCGATAAAAACAACGGAACAATAACGATACTCGTCCAAACGCTTGGCAAAACAACTCATCTGCTTAGTGAATTAAATGTTGGAGACAGCTTGGCTGACGTAGTCGGTCCGCTCGGCGTTCCGACTGAAATTGAAAAATTTGGAACCGTAGTTTGCGTTGGTGGAGGTTTTGGAATTGCCGCTATTTATCCTATAGCCAAAGCGATGAAGTCTGCCGGAAATAACGTTATTTCTATAATAGGCGCCAGAAGCAAAGAGCTTCTTTTAATGGAAAACGAAATGAGGTCGGCTAGCAGTGAAGTCCTCGTTGCTACAAACGATGGAAGCTACGGCACTAAAGGAATAGTTACCGATGTGTTGAGAGAGCTAATTTACGATAAGAAAATGCAGATAGACAGGGTTATAGCAATAGGACCGGTTATCATGATGAAAGCTGTCAGCGACCTTACTAAAGAAAAATCTATTAAAACGACTGTAAGCTTAAATCCGATTATGATTGACGGAACGGGAATGTGCGGAGCATGCAGAGTTCTTGTCGACAAAAAAACTAAATTTGCCTGCGTGGATGGTCCAGATTTTGACGGACACCTCGTTGATTTCGATAACCTTATGAACAGGCTTAAGTTTTATAAAGAAGAGGAAAAAGCTTCTTACGAATGCCATATGAAACAGCATCACAATATATAACTACTTAATATAAATATATATAATATAGCAAAAATAGAGAGATATGGATATGGATAAAACCGCAAATACGAATAAGCAGAATTCTTTAGAAACAAAAGAAAGGCTTAAAATTAAAAAACACGAGATGCAGTCGCAGTCTCCAGACGAAAGAAGGAGTAACTTCAAGGAAGTGCCTTACGGCTACTCTCCTGAAGACGCGGTAGAGGAGGCTAAAAGATGCATACAATGCAAAAGACCTTACTGCATAGAAGGCTGTCCGGTCAATATCGATATTCCGGCTTTTATAAAGCTTATTGAAGAAGGCGATTTTTTAGGAGCGGCAAAAAAAATTAAAGAAACTAATGCTTTGCCTGCTGTTTGCGGCAGGGTATGCCCGCAAGAAGACCAGTGTGAAAAGGTTTGCACAATAGGCAAAAGAAAAGACACTCCTTCAGTAGCAATAGGAAACTTAGAAAGATTTGCGGCGGATTACGAGTCTAAATACGGAGACATCAGAATTGAAGTCAATAAAAGAAAAGACAAGAAAGTGGCAATAGTTGGTGGCGGACCGGCAGGTTTGACTGTGGCAGGAGATTTATGCAAAATGGGTTATTCCGTTTCCATATTTGAGGCCCTTCACGAAATAGGCGGAGTTTTAATGTACGGAATCCCCGAATTCCGTCTTCCTAAAGAGATTTTATCCAGAGAATTAAAAGTTCTTGAAGATATGGGAGTAGGAATATTCACTAACGAAGTTATCGGAAAGACAATAACCGTCGACGAATTATTAACAGAAAGGGGTTATAGCGCTGTTTTTATAGGAACCGGCGCTGGAACGCCTAAATTTCTTAATATACCCGGAGAGGAGCTTAACGGCGTTTATTCGGCAAATGAATTTTTGACGCGTGTTAATTTAATGCGGGCATACAATAAATCTGAATTTGATACCCCTATTAAATGCGGTAAAACATTAGTTGTTTTCGGAGCAGGCAATACAGCTATGGATGCCGTAAGAACAGGTTTAAGGCTTGGTTATGACGATGCCAAGATTTTTTACAGAAGGTCTAGGAAGGAAATGACCGCGAGGCTCGAAGAAGTTCATCATGCCGAAGAAGAAGGGATTAAATTTGAATTTTTAATAAACCCGCTCCGATTTATAGGAGATGAAAATCATAACGTTACCGCAGTTGAATGCGAACGCATGGAACTTGGCGAACCAGATGAAAGCGGCAGAAGGAGACCAATTCCGATAAAAGGTTCGGAGTTTATTTCAGATATTAATGCCGCTGTTATAGCCATAGGAACAAATGTTAATCCTATTGTTCCTTCTTCTACTCCCGGAATGAATTTGAATAAATGGGGCTATATAATTGCTGATGAAGACACCGGTAAAACAACAAAAAAAGGCGTTTTTGCCGGAGGCGATATAGTAACGGGAGCGGCTACCGTAATACTGGCTATGGGAGCAGGGAAAAAAGCTGCAGTCGCGATAGATAAATATATAGAAACCGGTATTTGGTAAAATTTGACAAATTTTTTTATTTATGGGATATATATTATATTAATTTACTTTTTCGGTTTCCGCAAATTCATTCTTTCGAAAAATTTGCCGGGGTGGCGGAAGTGGTAGACGCAAGGGACTTAAAATCCCTCGGAACTTAGTTCCGTGCCGGTTCGATTCCGGCCCTCGGCACCATAAAATCTTTTTACTTATCAATATTTCAATATTAAATTCCGGCGGCAATTGTAAAATTTTTTTATTGACTTATTTTTTTATAAGTAGTATATTTTGTAGTTGTAATTAAATCTTCGGCTTTTCTACACAGTATAGCAACTAAATTAAAATCAAACAAAAATTAACTTTGGAGGTTAAAGGATTATGCGTTCATTTCGTTTGTTTAAAATGCTGGCATTAGGCCTGGCATTAATGTTTGTTTTAACTGCTTCTATGTCCCAAGACTCTTTTGCTCTTGGCATTAAAGGTATTTATCCGCCATGGTGCAGGAACGGGAACCCGTCAGTCAATCAAGGTTACCATTTTAGCCCTATGACCGTAGATAACAACCCCGATTTTCACGGAAACATTACTGCTGTTACTTTGCATCCTAAGTCAAGCTTGGTAGTATTTATCGGAGGCAATATATTTTTTGTGCTGCCTCACGTCGTAAAAGCATTTATGAAAAAATATCCAAACGTAAAGCATGTATTTTATATAACTATTCCTCCCGGAATGTTGGTAAGAGTTTGGAAACATAATAACACGGTTACTTTAGGAAACATGACTATGCATTTTTCTCCGGATATATATATGGCTGGAGCAAAAAAACTTCATTTTACCAATAAGATAGGAATGACTACAGGAAAAATTGTTACTTACGGAAAGAATGACTTAGCCATAATGACTTATAAAGGAAACCCTTATCATATTACCGGTTTAAAAAGCCTCGGCAATCCAAAATTAAAATTATCTATGCCGAATCCCGCATTTGAAGGAATTGCACATCAGATTAAAGCTTCTCTCGTTAAAGCAGGCGGAAAGAAATTAGAGCAGTCTGTTTATAACTACGGAGTAAAAAACGGAAGGGTTTATTTGACGCATATACATCACCGCCAGACTCCTATGAGGATTATGCAGAAGAAATCAGATGCCGGCGTTACATGGCAGTCTGAAGCTAAATTTCAGGAAATGATTGGAAACCCCATTACAGAAATAAATATTCCTGCTAATGAAAACACAGTCGCGTTATACGGTGGAGCTATGGTCAAAGGCGCTCCTAACGCTAAAGCAGCTCAGGAATGGCTCAGCTTCTTAAAATCCAAAGAATGTTTAAAAATATTCGAACGTTTTGGATTTACCGCTCCTTGATTATAAATAATTTATAATAAATTCCATCAGGCTGTACCTCTTAGGTATAGCCTGATTCTTTAATTAAATCATAATTTAATTATAACAAGGGGGAGTAATAAAATTATGTCGAAGAGTATAAATGAAATCGAAGACAACGCGGTATACCGTTATCTTGGATATGCTGCGATTCCGTTAAGATTGGTTTTGGGTTGGATGTTTTTTTCGGCTGCATGGAGGAGAGTTGTTCTTGCAAGCGGAAAGCTTCAGCCTAATTCGCCTTTATGGGTAGGGCACAAGTTTAACACTTTTTTACCTCATGCGAGTAATTTCATGGGGGTAGGAAATTTAATCCATCTCTTAATACTGCACCCGCAGGCATTGGCAGTGTTCCTTAACGTTTTTACAGTAATAGAATTCCTTGTAGGATTATCGTTAATATTTGGTTTGTTTTCAAGGCTAGGCGGTTTAGGATCGGTTGCCTTAGCTTTCGGTATCCTATTTGGTTCAGGATGGCTCGGCGCTACTTGTCTTGATGAATGGCAGGTAGGTTCAGTAGAGATGACCATAGGTTTGCTGATACTTTTTGCAGGAAGCACATGGTCTTTAGACGACGTTGTCAGAAACATATGGCCTAAAGCAGCAGATTCTTTTATCTATAGACTTATAGGTAACGGTCCGTTGTGGGGAAAAGGATTCAAGGCATGGAACGCCGTATTCGCTATTTTTGCTATTTTGGTTACCATGGGAACCAACCAGATGTTTCAAGGAGGCGTCTGGGGAAAGCTTCATAATTTCGGAAAAAAATTAGCCGTATCGGTTTCTGCAGCTAAAATTGCCAATAAAAGTTTGAAATTCACCGTTTACAGGACCGGAGGCAGTGGAGCCGCATTTGCATATATAATTAAAGCTCAGATTAACGACTCTGCCGGAAAACCGGTTTATGTTTGGAGTCAAAATGCTATAGAAAAATTACCTCAATCTGCGATACATAACAGATATGTTAACAGAGCTTTTATAAATAAATACAGCATGGTAATGCAGCTTGGAGCCAAAGCCGACATCAGCCTGCCAATTGCCAAAAAGGCATTAAAATCTTTAAAACCGGGCAATTATAAAATTGTGCTTTCTGATGTTAGCGGAGCAATATTTTCGGAAAATTTTTCATATAAAGGTTAAGTAAAAATTAATTTAAAAGGAGAAGAGAAAATGAAGAACAAAAGAATTAAAACCTTTCTGAGCATCTTTGTTTTAGTATTTTCGGCTATTGTTTTTTCTGTAACTTCCAATGCCTTTGCAGGCTGGAGAGGAACTGCCCCTACGGTGCATCCGGTAGGCTGGTATGGTTGGCACAATGTTAAAGGTGTTAGAGAGTATTATCCAAATTTATCTACCGCGCCGAAATATACTATGGGTGCTCCTTATGTTCCAGGAAAGATGTATCATGCGATTTATGTAATAAGCGCAAACAATAAAATTAAAATGAATAAGATTATAGACAATATTCATAATGCTTTAAACGATCCAAGACTTAAAGGTCACATTAAAATAGAGCTTCAGGCATTCAGTGCCGGAACGCACCTTTATTTTAAAGGAAACGGACGTGAAAAAGCATTACTGCAATTAAAAAAATTGGGAGTAGAACTGGTTCAATGCGCGAATAGCTTATATGAGCTTCATATTCCAGTTTCAAAACTGTATCCTTTTATAAAAATAGTTCCGTCTGCGCAGGGCGAGATTATTTTGAGGGAATCTGAAGGATATGCTTACTTGAAACCCTGATTATAGTTCTTATTATAGTTCGATTTCTATGCCCGTAATTTAAAATATTGTTAAATTACGGGCTTTTTTATTATGAATTAAATTCCTGCTTGAAAATTAATGAAAAAAGATTAATAATATATACCAATATGAATACAATACAGGAAATTATAAATGAGATAGATAAGATTTTAGAAGATGCGGGAAATCTTCTAAAATCTTCTGAAAATGTAAATGAATTGGAAAGCCGGTTCCGTAATTTTACCGGTAAAAAAAGCAAGCTGAACGAAGTATTGCATAACATTCATTCATATTCATCAGAAGAAAAGAAAATAATAGGGTCTAAGTCTAATGAAGTTAAAAATCTCATAGGTAATATTTATGATGCTAAAAAAAAGGAACTTTCAAATGTAGAGCATGAGAAGCTTTTAACTGGATGCCCCATAGATTTAACCATACCCGGCAAAAATATTGAAAAGCAACACAAACATCCAATAATAGCAGTTTTGGAAGAAGCCGTTGATTTTTTTTCGTCAATGGGCTTCGAGATGGTAGAAGGTCCAGAAATAGAAACTACGCATTATAATTTTGACGCACTAAATATACCTGCCGAACATCCGGCAAGAGACGTATGGGATACTTTTTACCTTCTTAACGGGTTTGTCCCGAGAACCCATACTTCGAGCGTTCAGGCAAGAACTCTTGAGAAAAAAGAACTTCCTTTCAGAATAATTGCTCCGGGAAGATGTTACAGATACGAAGCTGTTGATGCTACGCATCTTTTTATGTTTAACCAAATGGAAGGGCTTTTTGTCGATAAAAATGTCAGGTTAACGGATTTAAAAGGAATCTTGGAAGAAACCGTAAAGAATCTTTTAGGAGCAAGAAAAACGCGTTTTAGGCCGGCTTTTTATCCATTCGTCGAACCTGGTTTAGACTTGGATATCGAATGCGTTTTTTGCGGAGGCAGAGGTTGCGGAATCTGTAAAAATACAGGATGGATAGAAGTCATACCATGCGGAATGGTTCACCCTAATGTTTTTAAATATGCCGGAATAGACCCAAATGAATATAGGGGATTTGCCTTTGGAATGGGATTCGATAGAATTGTTATGCTGAAATATAATATTAACGACCTAAGGATTTTATATCAGGGAAACCTAGATATATTAGGACAGTTCTAAATTTAAAAGCCTTGCTATTTTTATATTTTCTATAAGCTCAATATGTTAGAAATTCAGATATTTTACCTGAATAAGTAATAAAAACTTTTTCTTTAGCTCTTGAAACCGCAACATAAAACAGTTTAATTTCATCGTCCATTTCGGTATGCAATTCAATCCTTTCGTTTAAAAATTGAACAAAAGGATGCTTATGTCTTTTCTGCCGGCTTATAATATCCGGTATGCTTTTTAAATTTGGAATGTTACCGCTTGATGCGTTTGCTATAAATATAATATCGAATTCCATGCCCTTGCTCTTGTGTATAGTTCCTATGTAGCTAACCTCGTTTGCATATGCGGCAGTTTTAAAACGTATTTCTTCTTTTTGAGTCCTTACGAGTATTGCCGCAGTTTTTCCTTCATTGATAAATCTGCCGGCTGTTTTTATAATAAATTGTTCCTCCGATTTTTTATTTTTTAATTGTATAATATTGATAATATAAGAACTGCATTTTTCATTTCCGACCTTTTCCGACGTTAATTTTTTAGAATATCTAAAGCCGATTTTATCGATTATTGAATTACAAAATTCGATAATCTTATAATGCGACCTGTAATTATTTTGCATAACAAATATTTTTCCCGAAGGATAAAACAAATCAAAAAATAATATATTAAAAGAATCGCCGCCGTTAAATCCGTATATAGCTTGATCGTCGTCGCCTGAATACATAACCGCTCCTCTTGCCGAATCAATTTTTTTGATAATGTAATCACTGTAAAAATCCAGATCCTGATATTCGTCTATGAGTATGTATTTAAACCTTGACGCTATATTTAGAAGAATGTCGTTATTTTTTAAAAGTTCAATAACTTTCATAATAATTTCGTCATAAGATATGTAGTCTTTATTTGATTTATCAAGAATTTCGTTATTATTATCCTTAATTAAAGGAGGGTATTTAAACCCTAATTCCATATAAAATTCTTTTATAATAGAATAAAAGAAGCTATGATATGTTGAGATATTTAAAATCTTATCTGCGTTGAAATTGCCGTAAATCCCACTAACGGGCAATGACGACGCGATTCTGTTCCTTATTTCATCTGCAGCGTTATTTGTAAACGTTAAAATTACTATAGAGTCCGAAGAAATAAAATTCAAAAGGTATAAGAATTTATTTACGATGATTCTGGTTTTACCTGATCCGGCCCCTGCTATAACCAGATTGGGAAAAAATATTTCTTTCTTGGACATATCCTGAATTTGGCTTATATCGCGCATTTTTATATTGTTTACATTTTTATTTATTTTAATTCCTTTACGTCTGCAATAAAAAGGTTCGCGAGCGTTTGCCGCAGCGCCAAGAAATATTTTTATTTTATCTATTAATTCATCCTTATGGAAATAAATATCAGTTAAATTTGTGTTTACAATAATACCTTTTTTTCCAATAAATTCACCGTTTAAATCATATATCCCGTTAAGGCTGGCGATATTTAATTTAATTTTAAGTTTTTTATCGTTCGAAAAAAGTATATACGGCTTATCGTAATTTTGATTAAATCCTAAAACATTATGAAACCCCAGAATACTAATTTTATTAATAACCTTATACATTGAAGAGGTGTATCCTTCGCATTTGATATCTTTAATTATTCTTGTTTCAGTTAAAAGAATTAAATGTGATTTATAAATATCTAAAATTAAGTGTTCCGGAGAATTTAAGCCGTAATTTAAATATGAAAAAAAAATATCGTGCACGTTAAAATCACTTTCTGTTTTTATGCAGAGAATAACAGCGTTATTTAAGACGAAATCGCAAATAGCATTAAATAAAGCCGCATCCCATAGGCAATCGATTTTTACGTCTTCAAGGATAACCAGCTTTGAACAAAAAAGCTTATTAATATTTTTAAAGGGAAAATTCAGCGGTGAAATTATTTTGCCTTTAAAATCAAAATTTGTTTTTAAAAATTTAAACGAATAGAGTTTATAATCTAATTTAAATTCTTCTATTTTTTTTATAAAATTTTCTTTTTCTAATGCTGAAGAAATTAAAACTCCGATTGAGCAGGATAGATTAAAATTGAAATTTTTAAAATAAAGATTTATCATATTATAGATTAAATTATTTTAAGATGAATAAAAAATACTATAATATTCATGCTGATAAAAACGGTGAATATTTTTATCTTAACGACTATATACCGAAAAATAAAAAGATACCGTTTGATTACGAAGTCCATAAACATTCGGAGCGGATATTAAAATATAAAAAAGGCGACCCCCGGATGATAGCTTTTTTCGTTAAAATTTTAAATAACATTATATATAATTATTTTTATTTTTACGATTTGATTCTGCCAGTTCCTCCAAGTAATTCATATCTAGACGTTTATCCAAACGCGATTGCGTGTTCGTATATTTCGTCGGTTGGGACGATGGATACTTTTGAAGGAGCAATCATATGCAGCAAGGGGCATAAGCCGGGACACATAGAAAATTTCGTATCGAAAAAAATTGATTTAAAAAATATCTTTGTTGTGAATAAATATGATTTCGAACATAAAAACATAATTATTCTGGACGATATTATTACGACCGGAAATACATTTTCATATATTAAAAAAGCTTTGTTAAAAAGAGGCGCAAATTCTGTTGCGGGTTTATTTCTAGGCAAAACATATTCATCCGGCGGTATTATAGAAGAGGATTTTAATGGATGATTTAATATGCACTCTTGCGTTAAAGAAGATAAAAGGGCTTCAGAACCGTCATATATTTTATTTATTGGACGCGTTTAAAAATCCTTGCGAAATTTTTAGCGCTGATAAGGTAGATTTTATAAAAGCCGGCTTAAAAACCGAATACATAAATATTCTAACTAATTCAAGAATCATAAGGACTGCATTTTTCGACGCTATTAAAGAAATTGAAGAGGCTTCAAAAAACGGAATTAAAATTATAACCTTTAATTCCTCTTTTTATCCTTCTAATCTCAGGAAGATAAAAGCTAAGCCTCCTATTTTATATTATAAAGGTATACTAAAGGAAAATTTAAGACTTGCTGTCGCGGTCGCGGGGCAGAGGAAGCCGCCGGATTACGCGCTTGAACTTGCAGCCAATATTACCGAAGCGCTTTGTTCGTTCGGTTATTCTATAATAAGCGGATTAGCTCTGGGGATAGATGCCGCCGCCCACAAAGCTGCTTTAAAGAACAACGGCTACACTGTCGCATATATAGGCTCTGGTCTTCTGTCTCCGGTATATCCTCCAGAGAACAGGGATCTTTATAACGAAATTATATTAAACGGGGGAGCCATAGTTTCGGAATTACCCCTGTATGAAAAAATATCTTCTAAAAATTTAGTCGCCAGAGACAGATTGCAAAGCGGTTCCGGAATTGGGACGTTTGCCTTGTCTTCGCAGTTAAAAAGCGGAACGATGAAAACATGTAATTTTTCTTTAAAACAAAAAAGACCGGTTTTTATTCCGGAGTATAATTTGGGACTTATGAATTCTTATGATAATCTTGGTTTAAAATCTCTTTTAGGTTGCTCCGGGGTTTTCGGTTTAAAATTAAAAAAAGATTTTTCTTTCGATATAAACGATGCTTTAGAAGAGATGACCTCGGCATATAATAAAATATACACCGAAAAGTCTGCCGAAGATGATATATCTGCCCAATTATGCTTGTTTGACTTTATTTAAACAATTTTTTATGAGACAGGGAGGAATTTAAATTGAAGGTTAGTTTAAACTGGCTTAAAGAGTTTTTAAATTTTAATACTGATGCCGAAAAGATAGCAAATCTCTTGAACGGCAGAACTATGGAAGTGGAAAAAATTTTTCCGTATTATTCGCAAAAAAAATCATTTGAAAATATAGTAGTTGGCGAAATTAAAAGCATAAGCGAACATCCGACGAGCGATAAATTCGGCATTGCTGAAGTTTACGGCGGTGAAACTATAGGAATTAAAAGAATAGTTTTTACAAAAGAAGGACTTGATATAAAAGTCGGAGAGAAACCTTTAATCGCTACTAAAGGAACTGTTTTTGAACACGGTTTAAAAATAAGAGATAAAGCAATATTCGGCATAGTTTCGGAGGCTGCTTTCTGTTCAGAAAAAGATCTGGGCTTGCAATTAAACACATCTTCTATTGTGAAGTTTCCTTTTGAAAAGACAGGAAGTACTGCTTACGATATTTTTGAATTAAACGACGTCGTTTTAGAATTTGACCTTGAGCCTAACAGGCCGGACCTATTTGGCATACTGGGGTTTGTTTACGAGTTGTCCGCTATATTAGACAAGGATATGATTCTGCCAGAACTTTACGGCGGCATAGAATTGAAATCTTACGGTAATTATTCTTCCAAGGAAACTGAGCTGGTTGTTAATGTAGAAGATAATGACTTAATCCCGGCTTATACGGCAGTTAAAATTTCCGGAATAAAAATAAAAGAATCCCCTATGGATATAAAAAACAAATTGCTTAAATGCGGGATAAGGCCGATTAATAATATAGTTGATTTGACAAATATCGTTATGCTTGAAACAGCCCAGCCGTTGCACGCATTCGATGCAGAAAAATTAAGCGGCAATAAGATAGATGCTAGGCGCGCTAAAGAAGGGGAATCGGTTATTTCTCTGGACGGCAAAGAAAGGAAACTGTCGAATGAAGATATCGTTATAGCCGATAAAGATAAGATTATTGCAATAGCTGGAATTATGGGCGGAGAAAATAGTGAAATCGATGAAGGCACCGTTAATATTATAGTAGAATCCGCTAATTTTAATATGTCTAGCATTAGAAAAACATCAAGAAAGCTGTCTTTAAGGACAGATGCTTCGACCCGCTACGAAAAAGGTCTTCACCCTTCCCTAAGCGTCTCTGCTATAAAACGTTTTTTATATCTACTCAATAAATATTATGATGGTTTAAATGTTTCCTGTTATGCCTATGATATAAAAGAATTCGATAGTCCCAAAAATTATAAAATCAAATTAAATGATTTATCGAGTTTTCTTGGCGATATGGCGGTAGAAAATAAAGCCCGCCGTTTTCTATCCCGCCTTGGCTATGAAATTATGGAGAATAAATCCGGAGAAACGGCGCCTGAAGAAATAATTACCGTTATACCGCCTTACTTTAGGAGCGATATAAGCGAGAATGTTAATATTTACGAGGATGTATTTAGAATTTACGGTTACGATAATATTAAATCTACGGTTCCATTAGGTTTTTTAATACCGCCGCAAAAAAATTCAAACTTCGAAACCTCAAGACTTTTCAGGAATTTGTTAAGACACAACGGATTTACCGAAGTTATTTCAGCTTCCCTTACCGGAGAAAAAGAGATAAGCATATCGGTTTCCGACGATCAAGCCGTTAAAAATAAGATATTAAATAACAAAGATTATGTTCTTGAGCTTAAAAATCCTATATCTAGAGACTTTGCTTTTTTTAGGATAAGTATAATACCTGATATATTAAAATCGGTGTCGCAAAATTCTAAAAAATATAAAAGCATTAAAATATTCGAAATCGGAAAGATATACACAGGAGAAGAATCGGAGGGTTATCCGGTTGCCGAAAAAAATATTTTATGCGGAAGCCTTTGCTCCGGTATTAAGCACACGAGCCGTGACGACGAGTTTTACGGAGGGAAAGGCTTAATTGAATTTCTATTAAAAGAATCCGGCATTAAAAAATTTACATTTAATAAATTAGATGCCGGTACTTTCTATAATGAAAATGCTGCATTAGAAATTTCTATAGGCAAAAAAAGAGCCGGTATATTTGGAGAAATAAAGAAAGAAATACTCGACGAGTTCAAGATAGAATATAAGGTTTTCTCATTCGAGATAGATATAGATTTCATAAAAGATTTTATTTCAAATAAAAAAACTTTTATACAGCTAAATAAATATCCAGAAATAGAACAGGATATTTCCATAGTTGCAGATTGCGCAATAGAATACTCTGCCATAGAAAAATTTATAAAGGGTTTTTCAGGATTAATTAAAAATGTCAGGTTGGCGGACGTTTACAAGGGAAAGCAGATTGAGGAGGGGAAGATATCCTTTCTCATAAGATACGATGCTATGGCTGACGACAGAACGCTGACTATGGAAGAAGTTAATTTATTGAGAGACGGCATCTTAAAAGAATTAAATGCCCGCTTCGGAATTACCCTGAGAAGTTAAAAAAAATTGCATTTTTAACAAAAAAAAAATATAATAAAATATATTAATATAGAAAAAATATAAAAAATTTCAACAAATAAAAATATTATGATTAACGGAATCATTTACGACATCGTTGCTTTTCTAATAGTAATAAGTGTCATTGTTTTAATACACGAGTTCGGGCACTTCATAGTCGCAAAAAAAATGGGCGTTAAAGTGGAAAAATTTTCGCTCGGTTTCGGCCCTAAGGTTTTCGGCAAAAAAATCGGAGAAACGGAATACGTAGTTTCTGTTCTTCCTTTGGGCGGATACGTTAAGCTTCTCGGAGAAGACCCTTCAGAAGAATTGCCGGAAGAAGATAAAAAACGTTCTTATTCTAATCTGCCCCCTTATAAAAAATTTTTAATCATTTTTTTCGGTCCCTTTTTTAATTTTATTTTAGCCGCCGTAATATTTACTATAATTTTTATGGCCGGAAGACCTGTTCTTAAGCCTGTTGTTGGTGGAGTCATGAACGGCATGCCGGCGGTAAAAGCCGGTCTTAAAAAAGGCGACATAATTACCGATGTTAACGGAATAAAGGTTAATTCATGGGCGGCACTTTCTGAATATATCGAAAAATTCGGCAAGAATACGATAACTTTGGGAGTCAAAGAAAATAAAATATATAAAAAAGTGGCATTAAAACCGCAATTATCTACGGGCTTAAATATTTATCAACAAAAGATAAAAAGATATATAATCGGAATAACGCCTTCAAATAAAGATGTCTTTTATAAGTATGCCGGTTTATTAAATTCGTTCTATTCCGCCATAAAAGAAATATGGTTTGTTATATATATTACGGTTGTCAGCCTGTTTTATCTTATAGCGGGAAAACTTCCGGCTAGCGATTTAGGCGGACCAATAATGATAGCCCAGCTTTCAGGACGAGCGGCCAGCCTCGGAGTTTCAGGTTTTTTTTATTTCATAGCATTTATCAGCGTCAATATAGGACTTGTAAATTTATTTCCAATACCCGCTTTAGACGGAGGACATTTACTGTTTTCCGTGATAGAAATGATTAAGAGGGGACCGTTAAGCATTAAGTTTCAGGAAACGGCTGCAAAAGTCGGATTCGCGCTTTTAATAATGCTTTTATTGTTTGTTTCTTATAACGACATAATGAGAGTCATAAAAACATAATATGCTTCTGCTGTCGATAGATGGTTCAAACGGCTATTCCAGCGTATTGTTAACGGATGAAAATTTAAATAAGGTTTCCGAATCCATATCGGACTTTCATGAAAAACATTCTATCCTTATATTTAAACAATTAGACGAAATAATGCGGAAAGCCGATGTAAGACTTAACGATTTAACAGGAATAACCGTTATTTTAGGTCCTGGCTCTTATACCGGCATTAGGGTTTCCCTGACTATTGCAAAAACGCTGTCTTACTCTCTGGGAATAAATATTACGGGGGTGGAAAGCTTATTGGTATGCGCCTATTCGCTTATTAAAAATAGCATGGGTTCTATTGGAGTAATAGCCGTGAAAGATGCGTCAAAGGGTAATTATTACGTGTCGGAATATTTTGACGGCATTGAAAATTTTACTAGTCCGCCGAGGATTAGCCTTTTAAATACGGATGAGCTCAAGTCGCTTTTGGAAAATATGGAAAATAAACCGTCTATAGTTTATGGATTTAACAGGTCAATTGATTACGAAAAATTTAAAAGTGAATTTGAAGGCATAAATTTACCGGTACCTTTTGATTTAAAACAGACTGCTTATTTTGCTTCAGCATATACGCTTGAAAGTAAAAATAAGCCTGGCAAAAGTCCGTCTTCCTTAATAAAATACGCGGAGGAACTGTCGCCATATTATGTTTACGGCAACGGGCCTTTTTAAATGCCGGATAAATAAATGTTTAGTTTTTAAAAGTTGCAAAGCAACTTAAATATAATATAAAAATATAAAAATATAAGGAGGTATTATCTATGCAATTTTTGGATGAAACCGAAAAAAAAATGGCGGAATCCCTTGCAGCCGCCGACGAAAATTTTAAGAAGATATACAGCGAACATATTGAGATTGAAAAAATGTTAAGCAAATACAGCACTAAACCATTTTTAACGCCTGACGAGCAAAAAACAATAAAAGAGCTTAAACTAAAAAAACTTAACGGCAACGATATAATGAAGAAAATCATTAAAGAAAAAATAGCCGGATAAATTAAATAAAATACGAAAGGATAAATTTTATGAAAAGCAATAATATCAAAGAAGGCGTGGACAGAACTCCTCATAGATCGCTATTGTATGCTACTGGGATAGCTAAGAGCGAAATGAAAAAACCTTTTATAGGCATTGCTTCCAGTTTTACAGATTTAATACCGGGGCATGTAGGGATAAGAGATTTGGAAAGAGCTGCTGAAAATGGCGTTTACAGCAACGGCGGTCATCCTTTCGTTTTCGGTATTCCGGGAATTTGCGACGGTGTTGCAATGGGACATATGGGTATGCACTATTCCCTGCCTTCCAGAGAACTTATTGCGGATATGATAGAAACAGTGGCGGAAGCGCATTGCCTTGACGGTCTTATTCTTTTAACTAATTGCGATAAAATTACCCCGGGTATGCTTATGGCTACTTTGCGCCTTAACATTCCGTCTGTTGTAGTTACTGCCGGGCCTATGCTTTCAGGCCATTATCACGGGAACAGGCTTTCTTTTGTGAGGGATACTTTTGAAGCGGTCGCAAAATTCAGAATCAACGAGATAACCGAAAATGAGCTTAACGATTTGGAAATGTGCGCTTGTCCCGGGCAAGGGTCTTGTCAGGGGCTTTATACAGCGAACACTATGGCGTGTTTAACGGAAGTCCTTGGTATGTCTTTACCGGGAGCCGGAACAGCCCTTGCCGGTTCTGCGATAAAAAAAAGAATGGCATTTGAGAGCGGCGCCAGGGTTGTAGATCTCGTAAAAAATAATATACGCCCCAGAGATATCGTAACTATCGATTCTTTTAAAAATGCTATATCTGTAGATATGGCACTTGGTGGTTCGTCTAATTCGGTTTTACATTTACTTGCAATTGCAAACGAAGCCGGAATAAAATTAGATTTAAAGCTGTTCGACGAGATTTCTAAGAATATACCGCAGATTACCAGCTTAAGACCTGCCGGAGAGTATTTTTTAGAGGATTTAGATTTTGCGGGCGGCATACCGTCTTTACTGTATGAGTTAAAAACATTTATAAATCTCGACCCCGTTAACGTTTCAGGTAAATCTATCGGTGAAATAATATCCGGCGTTAATTACGTAAATAATGAAGTTATACGAAAGGCGAATAATCCATACCGCAAAGAAGGAGGCATAGCGATTCTTTTCGGTAATTTGGCACCAAACGGCGCCGTAATAAAATCCAGCGGCGTCAGTCAGTCTATGATGAAATTTACCGGAAACGCGGTGATTTTTGACAGCGAAGAATCGGCAATGGAAAATATATCTAAGGGCGTTATTAAAGAAGGCGACGTCGTAGTTATTAGATACGAAGGTCCAAAAGGCGGACCGGGAATGAGAGAAATGCTTGCGCCTACTTCCCAGATAGTAGGTATGGGTCTGGGAGAAAAAGTCGCCCTTATTACCGATGGAAGATTTTCAGGGGGAACAAGGGGTCCATGTATCGGACATATATCGCCTGAAGCACAGGAAGGCGGACCTATTGCTCTTTTAAATAACGGCGATAAAATTGAAATAGACGTTGCCGGCAGAAAACTTAACGTGCTTGTTTCCGACGAGGAACTAAATAATAGGAAAGCAAAAGTTTCCAAAAAACCCAAAAAAATTAATTACGGTTACCTGTCAAGATATGCGGAAATGGTTTCATCCGCGGACGAAGGAGCCATAGTCAATAGAAATATAAGGAAATAAACATGAATCATAATTCTAAAAAAAATTTAATGACCGGTTCAAAAATAATTATAGAAAGCCTTATAAAAGAAGGCGTAGACACTATATTTGGATATCCCGGAGGAGCGGTTTTAAATATTTATGACGAACTTTTAAATTATAAAGATAAAATAAAACATATTCTTGTAAGACATGAACAGGGTGCCGCCCATGCCGCTGACGGTTATGCTAGGGCTTCAGGAAAGGTAGGCGTAGTGCTCGTAACATCAGGACCGGGTGCTACTAATACCATAACAGGGATTGCTACGGCTAATATGGACTCAGTGCCGATGGTTATTCTAACAGGGCAGGTTCCTACTAATTTAATTGGCAACGATGCGTTCCAGGAGGCAGACACGGTCGGCATAACCCGCCCATGCACCAAGCATAATTATTTGGTTAAAGACATAAAAGATCTTGCAAGGACTATTAAGGAGGCTTTTTATATTGCTTCAACCGGAAGACCCGGACCCGTTCTTATAGATATTCCTAAAGATATTACCTCAAGCGTATATGAGTTTGATTATCCTGAAAACGTGGAATTAAGAGGTTATAGTCCTACGTATTTTGGGCATCATGTTCAGATTTCAAAACTTTCGGCAGAAATTTTAAAAGCAAAAAAACCTTTGCTTTATATCGGCGGCGGCGTTATAAGTTCAAATGCGGCTAACGAATTAAAAGAATTGGCGGAACTTTTAGACTTACCCGTTACTTCGACACTTATGGGTCTTGGCGGTTTTCCTTCCAATCACCCCCTCTTTTTCGGAATGCTTGGAATGCACGGCACATATGCGGCAAATATGGCAATATCCAATGCGGATTTTATCGTGGCGGTTGGAGCAAGGTTTGACGACAGGGTTACAGGAAAAGTAGAGGAATTTGGAAAAAATGCAAAATTTGCCCATATAGATATAGACCCTTCTTCTATCGGCAAGAACGTGAAGATAGAAATACCCGTAGTAGGCGACGTTAAATCTGTTTTAAGCAGCGTTTTAGAAATACTAAACAATAAAACTGAAGAAATTTCATCGGCTAAATATGAGAGGCTGGGGTGGCTAGAAGAAATAAATGCATGGAAATATGAACATCCTCTCTTATACCGTATGAACGATATAATAAAGCCCCAGTACGTAATAGAAAAAATTTACGAACTTACCGATGGCGAGGCGGTCATAGCGACAGAAGTAGGTCAAAGCCAAATGTGGACCGCGCAGTTTTATCAATTTAAGCATCCGAGGACGTTATTGACTTCTGGCGGACTAGGAACAATGGGTTTCGGATTTCCGGCTGCAATAGGCGCGCAGATAGCATGCCCCGATAAAACTGTTTTTGATATTGCCGGAGACGGAAGTATTCAAATGAATATTCAAGAACTTGCGACAGCCGTACAATATAATCTTCCTGTTAAAATCGCCATAATTAATAATAACTTTCTAGGCATGATAAGGCAGTGGCAGGAATTATTTTATCATAAAAGATATTCTTTCTCGGAAATGAACGTTAACCCCGATTTCGTTAAGCTTGCCGAAGCATACGGCGCGGTTGGATTAAGGGCAAAAAGTCCCGACGAGGTAGTTCCGGTAATAGAAAAAGCATTGTCTATAAAAAAGCCGGTCATAATGGACTTCGTAGTAGATAAAGAAGAGAGCGTTTACCCTATGGTCGCTCCTGGTTCTCCAATTACCGGAATGTTATTAGTATAAATAATAACTAATATTTATAATTGATTAACGAAAAAAATAAAATTATTATGGAAAAAACACATATTCTTTCAATTCATGTCGAAAATGAATCCGGCGTCCTTACGAGAGTCGCAGGGCTTTTTTCAGCGAGAGGATTTAATATAGACAGCATATGCGTCGCAAAAACGCTAGAAAAAAACGAATCAAAGATGATAATCGCCACGTCAGGTGATACCCAGATTTTAGAACAGATTACAAAACAGCTTAACAGGCTTGTCAACGTCATAAAGGTTCAGGAGTTAACCGATGAAGATTCAGTTGTAAGGCAAACTGTTTTAATTAAAGTTAATGCCGATGAAACTACAAAAAGCGACATATTTAGAATAAAAGATATTTTTGGCGGCAGGGTTATAGATGTTTCAAGAAATTCTTATACGCTGGAAGTTACCGGTTCAGAAAGAAAAATAGAATCGCTAATAGATATTTTAAGACCTTTAGGCATAAAAGATATTGTCAAGACAGGCATAATTGCATTACAAAGAACCAGAAAGCCAAATTTATAATAAAAATATAGAATAGGGACGGGTTTAAGCCCTTCCCTCTAATAAAGGGGGTTTTTAATGAACATTTTTTACGAAAAAGATGCCGATTTAAGGCTGATTCAATCAAAAACGGTAGCAATCATAGGCTACGGATCGCAGGGGCATGCTCATGCTTTAAATTTAAAAGATTCCGGCGTGAAAGTTATCATAGGATTAAGGCCGGACGGCAATTCTTTTGCTAAAGCAAAAAATGCCGGTTTTGAAGTATATCCTGTTAAAGAAGCCGCCGAGAAAGCCGACGTCATTATGATTTTGCTTCCCGACGAAATTCATGGAGACGTTTATGCCAACGAGATTAAACCCGGATTAAAAGCCGATAAATATTTAGTTTTCGCGCACGGCTTCAGCATACACTTCGGTCAGATAGTCCCTCCTAAAGAGGTGAACGTTTTTATGGTAGCTCCGAAAGGACCCGGTCATTTAGTCAGGCACGAATTTGAAAAAGGCGGCGGAGTACCGGACTTAATCGCGGTGCATAACGATTATACAGGCAATACCAAAAATATGGCGCTATCTTATGCGGCAGCTATAGGGGGAGGGAAAGCCGGCATATTGGAGTCCACATTCAGGGAAGAAACCGAAACCGACCTTTTTGGCGAGCAGGCGGTTTTATGCGGCGGGCTTGCGGCTCTTATGACTGCCGGTTTTGAAACGCTTGTAGAAGCAGGATATCAGGAGGAAAGCGCTTATTTCGAATGTATTCATGAAATGAAACTTATAGTTGATCTTATATATGAAGGCGGAATTTCGAATATGAGATATTCTATAAGCAATACTGCCCAATATGGAGACTTAACCAGAGGACCCAGAATTGTTGATGGAAAAGTTAAAAGCGAGATGAAAAAAGTCCTGGAAGAGATTAGGTCTGGAAAATTCGCGACCGAATGGATGCTTGAGAATAAAGCTAGCAAGCCTTCCTTCAATGCTCTTACGAGAAACGGCGAAGAACATCAGCTTGAAAGAGTAGGAAACAGATTGCGTTCATTAATGCCATGGATAACCAAAAACAAAATAGTCGATAAATCAAAAAATTGATAAAAAAAATAAAGGTATCAGAATTCAATTCTGGTACCTTTATTCCGATAAAGACTTGGGGTAAAAGCCTGCAAATGCGGGCATTAGCAAATATTGATGAAATATATCGCGAAAGAAGGAATTAAAATTATAATAACGGTTTTACTGTTTTCTATATTTTTTTTATTTCTATATTTTTTTTACGCAAAATATATTCATATAAAATATATTTTTTTGTTTTTATCTTTTTTATCTTTTTTGTTTTTTTTATTCAGTATCTATTTTTTTAGGGATCCCGAACGGAAGCCGGATGATATTTTAAGCGGAGGAGAGGTAATTTCTCCTGCAGACGGCAGGGTGATATTTGTACAAAAAGTTTTTGACGATAGATTCCTAAAAAGCGAAGCTATTAAAGTAAGCATTTTTATGTCCTTGTTTAACGTTCATGTAAACAGGGTTCCTATAGATGGAAAAGTAGAAAAGATAATATATAATAAAGGAAAATTTTTTTCAGCCAATTTAGACAAGGCATCCATAGAAAACGAGTTTAACGGAATAATATTAAAACTGGAAAGCGCAGGCGGCGGGGGAAATGAAAGAATAGCTTTCGTTCAGATAGCAGGGTTAATCGCTAGAAGGATAGTTTGCAAAATCAAGGAAGGAGATAAAGTGCTATCCGGAAGCAGGTTTGGTTTGATTAAGTTTGGTTCGAGGCTTGATATTTATCTGCCATTAAATTTTAAACAGAATATTAAAATCGGGGACAGTGTGTTCTCCGGAAAAACCGTTATAGGTAAAATATAATAAGTTACATTAGAACATAATGTTAAGTAAGCATAAAAAACCGCTTCAACCTTTAAAAGACGCATTAACGTCCAACGATATCTATAAAAACAGTATGACTAAGGGCGTTTTTCTTTTGCCTAATCTAATAACCAGCCTTTCGCTTTTATCGGGGTTTTATTCAATTATTAACTCTATAGAAGGAAAATACTGGATTGCCGGTTGGTTAATAATAGCTTCTATTTTTTTTGACGGCATAGACGGAAAAGTAGCGAGGCTTACAAATACAAGTTCTAAATTCGGCATAGAATATGATTCTCTTTCTGACCTTATCGCATTCGGCGCTGCTCCGTCGGTATTATCGTTTAAATGGTTTCTCATAGGTTACGGCAGGGCGGGATGGGCGGCGGTGTTCGTTTATCTGCTTGGAGCGGCTCTTAGGCTTGCAAGATTTAACGTTCAGCGGAATTCGGTAGAGTACAATAAATTTATGGGACTTCCCTCTCCTGCCGCAGCCGGTACGGTAGTCTCATTTCTTTTTATTATGACTGAATTTTCTTTAGAATCCGCAATGATAGGCAAAATTATGCTTGTCCTAATAATTATTACAGGTCTTTTGATGGTTAGCAACATAGGGTATTTTGCTATGAAAGATTTTAGCATTTTTAAGCGCAGGGCGTTTGAATCCCTTGTCCTGCTTTTATTGGTTTTGATTATAATCGTAATCAAGCCGGTGGAATCCCTTTTCACGATTTTCTTCCTTTATTCTTTCGTATCGCCGCTATTGTATTTTTATCTTGTTAGTGTTAAGATAAAAAATAATAAAGAAATTGAATAAGCTGTATTCCGGAGGGCTTTTTGGGCGGTAATCAATTAAAAAAAATTAAAATATTCGATACTACTTTGAGAGACGGAGAACAGTCTCCCGGAGCAAGTATGAACATACAGGAAAAAATAAATCTTGCAAGGCAGCTTTCCCGTCTGGGGGTTGATGTCATAGAGGCTGGATTCCCCGTTGCTTCCGAAGGTGATTTCGAAGCCGTAAAAACTATAGCGATGGAGATAAAAGGACCTGAGATAGCCGGACTGGCAAGGGCTAACGAAAAAGATATATACAGGGCTTATTCAGCGGTGAAATATGCTTCAAAACCCGTTATACATACCTTTATAGCCACCTCAGACGTTCATCTTAAATATAAGCTTAAAATGACCCGTGACGAATTATACGATAAAGCCGTCAATATGGTAAAATATGCCAAATCGTTTACGGAAAATGTCGAGTTTTCGGCGGAAGACGCATCCAGGTCTGATTTAGGTTTTTTATGCAGGGTAATTGAAGGAGTTATAGCAGCCGGCGCAACGACTATAAATATTCCCGACACAGTGGGATATGCTACTCCGTACGAGTTTTTTAATTTTATAAAAAATATAAGAGAAAAGGTAGAAGGAATAGACAATATAATACTTAGCGTTCATTGCCATAATGATTTAGGTTTAGGTACGTCAAATTCTTTGTCGGCGATTTTAGCCGGCGCTAATCAGGTAGAATGCACTATTAACGGTATAGGGGAAAGAGCAGGAAATGCGGCATTAGAAGAAATAGTAATGGCTTTAGACGTTAGAAAAGATATATATAATGCTGTTACCGGCATAAACACGACTGAGATATATAGGTCTTCACAACTTTTAACGCATATAACTGGAATATCGGTTCAACCTAATAAAGCGATAGTAGGCAAGAATGCTTTTGCTCACGAAGCCGGTATACATCAAGACGGCGTATTAAAGGAAAAAACGACATATGAAATTATGACTCCTGAACGGGTAGGCAGGCAGGCTAACGAGTTGGTTTTAGGCAAACATTCAGGAAAACATGCATTTAAAGAAAAGCTCGTATCTTTAGGTTATTTATTAAATAATGAAGAAATAGAAGCCGCTTTCGTCAAATTTAAAGCCTTAGCCGACAGAAAAAAAGATATTTACGACGAAGACATAGATTCTCTTGTCGCAAAAGCACATCCTTTGGAAAAGTATGAATTAAAATATGTAAACGTAGTTTGCGGAGATACCGTTTCGCCACTTTCAATGGTTAAGCTTATCGTTGACGGCGAGTTAAAACAGGATTCTTCATGTGGAAACGGTCCCGTCGATGCTGCAATTAACGCTATAGAAAAAATAGTTAATTCAGGAGCAAAGGTCGTTGCTTACGAAGTTAAATCGATAAGAGGTACTACCGAAGCGCAGGGAGATGTTTCGGTCACCATAGAAGACGCGCATAACGGGACCGGCATTACCGGAAGAAGTACCCATACTGACATTGTCGTCGCAAGCGCAAAGGCTTATGTAAATGCTTTAAATAAACTGTTTGTTCATAATAAAAACACTGCAGGTAAATCGGTCTGCGAGATGGAAATCCACGCATAAAATATCATACTGCTTAATAAATATAATACGTGAGAGTGCTAAATTAATTTATATATTTTGAGGACAGACTTATAGCTGTCCGGTATAAAAAAAGGGGATAAAAATGGGAAGACCTTTAACTATTACGGAAAAAATAATTCAAAATCATACTGATTTAAGCACAGTGTTACCAGGCGATATAGTAAACGCTAGAGTAGATATCGCGCTTGGTAACGATATTACGGCTCCTATAGCTATAAAAGAGTTTGAAGCTATTGGAATAGGCGAGGTTTTTGACAGAAAAAAAATCGCTTTAGTTCCGGACCACTTTGTTCCAAATAAAGACATTTTAAGCGCAAGACAGGCTAAAGTATTAAGAGAGTTTGCAAAAAAACACGATATAGAGAACTATTTTGAATGTGGAGAAGCTGGAGTCGAACATGCGCTTTTGCCCGAAAAAGGAATAGTGCTTCCCGGCGATCTCGTAGTAGGCGCGGATTCGCATACCTGCACATACGGAGCATTAGGAGCTTTCGCCACAGGGGTAGGTTCTACCGACCTTGCTTATGCCTTTGCTTTTGGAGAGTTATGGCTTAAGGTTCCCGAAACTATAAAAGTTATATTTAATGGAAAGCCTAAAAAATGGGTGTCAGGAAAAGACCTTGTCCTGTATCTCATAGGAAAAATAGGCGTAGAGGGCGCAAATTATATGGCTTTGGAATTTACCGGGAGCACTTTCAAGCATCTGGGAATGTCAGACAGGTTTACCATATCAAATATGGCTATAGAAGCCGGAGCAAAAAGCGGAATATTCGAGCCTGACGAAATAACGGAAGATTATGTCAAAGGCAGAGCCAAAAGAGATTATATATTTTATAAAAGCGACGAAGGCGCGGAATATGCTAAAATCTTAAATTTCGATACTGAATCTATTAATCCGCAGGTTGCTTTTCCGCATCTTCCGGAAAATAGCGTAGATATTAACGAGGCATCGGCTAAAAATATAAAAATAGACCAGTCCGTCATAGGGTCTTGCACAAACGGAAGAATAGAAGACTTAAGAATTGCGGCCGAAATTTTAAAAGGGAAAAAAATAGCAAAATATTCAAGGCTTATAGTTATTCCAGCCACTCCGGATATTTACAGAATGGCGGAAAAGGAAGGTCTGATAGATATATTTATGGATGCCGGAGCCGTAGTTAGTACTCCTACTTGCGGTCCGTGTCTAGGCGGATATATGGGAATATTAGCCGACGGCGAGAAGTCCATATCTTCTACAAACAGAAATTTTAAAGGAAGAATGGGAGACGTAACCAGCGAGGTTTATCTGGCTAATCCGGCAGTATGCGCCGCATCCGCCATACTCGGTAAGATTGCCGGTCCGGATGAAGTAGCCTGATATAGGATAATAGGATAAGCAAGCGGTCGCCGATTAATTTTAGTTAAAATGTTTTAATCTTTATACGGGAGAGGTTATGATATTCAGCGGAAAAGTTTTTAAATTTGGGGACAACATAGATACCGACGCCATTATACCGGCAAGATATTTGAATGATTCAAGCGAAGAGAATTTAAGAAAGCATTGTATGGAAGACGCCGACGAATCTTTTTCTACAAAAGTATCAAAGGGAGATTTCATCGTTGCTGGAAATAATTTTGGATGCGGTTCTTCCAGGGAGCATGCTCCTATAGCTATTAAAGCAAGCGGCGTGCCTGTCGTAATAGCGAAAAGCTTTGCGAGAATATTTTACAGGAATTCTTTTAATATCGGATTGTTTATTTTAGAAGCCGATACCGGAGGAATGGATAACGGCGACATACTTGAAATTAATACGGATACGGGAGAAATTAAAAATAAGACAAAGAATACCGTAGTAAAAGCAAAGCCTATTCCAAAGTTTATGTCCGAACTTGTCAACGCCGGCGGCTTAATAGCGTATGCCAAAAAAAAGATTAAGGAGGGTAAGAAATAAATTATGATAAAATTAGCTTTATTTGCCGGCGACGGTATCGGTTCAGAGGTTGCGGGCGAAGCCGTTAACGTTCTAAAGTTTTTATTCGATTCTAACTCTGTCAGATACGAAATAGAGGAAGACCTTGTAGGAGGAGCTTCTTACGACGAATATAAAAAGCCTATAACGGAAAAAGCCCTTAAGCTTGCAAAAGACGCGGACGCTGTTATATTTGGAGCCGTAGGCGGACCGAAATGGGAATCGCTGCCGATAGAGTTAAGACCTGAAAAAGCACTTTTGACATTAAGATACGACCTTGAATTATACGCAAATTTAAGACCGGCTAGAATTTACGACGAACTTATAGACGCTTCTCCCCTAAAAAAAGAGGTTGTTCAGGGAACAGATATGATGATAGTCAGGGAACTCACCGGCGGCATATACTTCGGTCAGCCAAGAGGCGTTTTTGATTTGGACGACGGACAAAAAAAAGGAGTTAATACTCTTGTCTACACGACTAAGGAAATAGAAAGAATAGCTAAAATAGCTTTTGAAATTGCAAGGAAAAGAAGAAAAAAGGTTTTATCAGTAGATAAAGCAAACGTTTTAGAATGTACCGAATTATGGAGAAACGTGGTTGCCGGAGTAGCCAAAGATTATAAAGACGTTGAGCTTACAAATATGTACGTCGATAATTGCTCTATGCAGTTAATAAGACAGCCTAAATCCTTTGACGTTATCGTAACCACTAATATGTTCGGGGATATATTAAGCGACGAATCTTCTATGGTAGCGGGTTCCATAGGAATGCTCCCGTCGGCAAGCCTTAACGGGAAAAAGGGAATGTATGAACCGATTCATGGAAGCGCGCCGGATATAGCAGGACTTAATAAGGCTAATCCTCTGGCGGCTATTTTATCGGTTGCCATGATGCTCAGGTATAGTTTCGATATGGATAATCTTGCCGAAAAAATAGAAAACGCGGTAGAAAGAGTTATTAAAAACGGATACAGGACCGCTGATATTTATTCAAACGCCGCTGGCACTAAATTGACAGGCACTAAGGAAATGGGCATGGCGGTAATAGAAGAATTAAAAAAATAAAAATTTTATCATACATTTCAATACTAGACTAGGGTAAGGCAAGAGGGAGAGGCGAATTTGAAAAAAGAAAAATATAATATAGGCATTACGGGAGCGACAGGTCTTGTCGGCAGAGAATTTATAGAAATATTGGAACAGAGAAATTTTCCGGTTAACGAACTTCATCTTTTCGCGTCTGAAAATTCTCTCGGTGAAATCATAAAATTCAAAGGCGAAGAATATATAGTCGATGCTTTAAAAGAAGATTCTTTTAAGAAAAAAAATATCGACATAGTTTTATCTAGTCCAGGGGGCTCTATAAGCGCAAAATTTTCGCCGCTAGCCGCAAAGGAAGGCGCGGTAGTTATCGATAATACATCGTATTTCAGGATGGATAAAGATATTCCGTTAGTAGTGCCCGAAGTAAACCCTGAGGATATTAAATATTATTCAAAAAAAAATATAATAGCGAATCCAAATTGTTCGACTATTCAAATGGTCGTCGCCCTTAAGCCTATTCACGACAGATATAAAATAAAAAGGATAATCGTATCTACATACCAGTCCACCTCTGGAGCAGGCAAGAAAGCTATGGACGAACTGTTTTACCAGACGACAGGTATTATTAACGCAAAAGGCGATGTCTATCCGGAAAAATTTCCAGTACAGATAGCTTTCAACTGTATTCCTCAAATCGATGTTTTTGGGGACGAAGGATATACCAAAGAAGAAATTAAAATGGTTAAGGAAACCCAGAAAATAATGCACGATAATAATATAGGCGTATCCGCTACAACCGTTCGCGTCCCTGTCTTTTTTTCTCATGGAGAATCAGTCAATATAGAAACGGAGAAAAGTTTTGATATTAGGGATGTCAAAGATATACTAAAGAAAGCGAAAGGAGTTAAACTCATTGACGACGTGTCCAGCGATAATCCTGATGAAAGATATCCTTATCAGGTCCAGACCGCCGGCAAAGACGAGGTTTTTGTAGGAAGGATAAGAAAAGATTTTTCTGTGGCTAACGGAATGAATTTATGGATTGTATCCGATAACGTCCGAAAAGGGGCGGCACTTAACGCAGTGCAGATTGCTGAAATTCTCATTAAAAAATATCTTTGAACGGCAGATGCCTTCACAATTAAAAAACCATGAAATAGTCAGGAATTTATCGGTTGTTTCGTTTTTTACTTTTATAAGCAGGATTCTAGGCTTATTGAGGGACGTCTGTATTGCCTACTTTTTCGGCGCTGGAATGGCTACCGACGCGTTTTTTGTAGCTTTCAGGATACCTAATTTATTCAGAAGACTTTTTGGAGAGGGCGGAATATCGGCATCGTTTATTCCGGTTTACTCGGATAATTTAATTAAAAAGAGCAAGGCGGATTCGGAAGACCTGTTTAAGACAGTTTTTACAGCACTATTTTTTATCCTTTTATTTCTTTCCTTGGCGGGATTTTTATTTTCATTTTTTTTCGTAGCGGTTACGGCACCTGGTTTTTTAAGTAAACCTCTTGAATTGCGGCTTGCCGTACTGCTTACAAAAATTATGTTTCCTTATATATTTATGATAGGGCTCGCGGCATTTTTATCCGGAGTTTTAAATGTCCACGGTTCTTATGCTCCGGGAGCTATGTATCCTATAATATTAAATGTTTTATTAATAGTTTCCGCTATTTTTTTTAGGCCCTTTTTCCATCAGGGTATTTATGCGCTTGCCGCAGGTGTTATGATAGGCGGCGGATTTCAGCTTCTATCGCAGTTTTATTATATTAAAAAAAAGAAAATAAGCCTCGGTTTTAAATTTAACTTTAAAAACAGCGACGTAAAATCAGTTTTCAAACTGCTTACGCCTTCTCTTATCGGCATGGCGGTAATTCAGCTTAATCTAGTTTTCGATACTCTTCTTGCGTCTTTTCTGCCTTCCGGCAGCATCTCTTATCTTTACTACGGCGACAGGCTTTACCAGTTTCCCCTCGGCGTTTTTGCGATAGCAATGCAAACGGCTATTTTTCCGGCTCTATCCGCTTCGTTCGCAAAAAACGACGTTAAAGAAGTTGACGGAGCCTTTAATTTTGCCTCATCCCTAATGTTATTTATAATAATTCCCTCAAGCGTAGGATTGATACTTTTAAGAAACAGTTTAGTAAAATTAATATATATGCACGGAATATTCAACGCGGCGGATGCGCAAAAAACTGCGGGAGTCCTCATGTTTTTTATAATTGGCTTGTGGGCGTCGGCACTTTTAAAAACCGTAGTTCCTGTATTTTATTCCATGAAGGACACTAAAACGCCGGTAAATGCGGCTATAATTTCATTGATTATAAATATTATATTTGCAGTCCTGCTTATGCGGCTTATGGGAGTTTACGGGCTGGCTTTGGCTTCTAGTATTTCGTTAGTTTTTAATTACCTGTTCCTCTTGAGAAAGCTTCATCTAAAAAAAAGCATCGGTTTGGGTACGGACTTTTTTAAATCGTTCGTTAAAACGTTAATCGCTAGTTTTGTTATGGGGTTATTAGTAGAATTTTTAATAGTTGTTTTTGACAGGCTGAATTACGGTCCGTTAGCCGTTGTTTTAGTCTCCCTTCTAACGGGCATAATAGTTTATATGTCCGTCTCGTTTGCCTTAAAAAACGATTCGACAAATATAGTAAGAAGCATAATCTTAAGAAAACGCCAGACGCATTATTCTTAGGGGAAATACTATGCTTTATTTTTTTCCGAGCATGATAATCCTTTAGAGGTCTTTCCCGCTTCCTGTTTTTTTGCCTGAGTTTTTCCGGCAGAACCTATAACGGTAACTATTGTTCCGTAGCCCGTTTTTTTGTATAAAAATCCTGCTGCGTTTCGGGGTATTTCCACGCATCCTGCAGACTGCGGAAACCCGTAACGGGGGCGCTTAATATAATGCAAAGCTATTCCTTTGTTGAAGTAGTCAACATATTTTATTCCGGAATCGTCGTATGATATCCATTTTACGGGGTGTCCGTCTAAACACCCGACATCTTTAGGATGCTTCGTTTTTAAAGATGCGTAAACTTTATCGGAAATTTTTTTCGGAGACAGTCCGCTCATAGATGTAGTGCGAAAACGAAGAAAAACATACCATGTTCCGTCAGGGGTAGTTCCAAATTCTCCGGTATTAATCGGAGAAGAAAAAATTTTTTTGCCGTTTGCGTATAAAGTGGCTTTTTCTCCCTTCTTAGCCTGCCTGACTAGAACCCATTTCCATGCATGCCTGTTAAACTGACCTTTTTCCGCGCTTTTTTTAAGACTGGACAAAAGCGTTTTATTTATTTGGGTTTTGGCGTATTCTCCGTCGCGAAGTTGCCCGGATGCTTCCAAATATTGGGCTATTGCTCCCAAGAAGAACGGATTTTGAGAGTTCCATGCGTAAGAGTCGGCAACGCTACGCAAAATGCTGGGGGCTGCAAACTGGAAACGGTATCCCTTGCTATCTTGATAAGAAATAGGAAGATAATGCAAGTATTGGAGGTATTCAGCCGTGCAGGAAAACAGACTTTCTTTTTTGCATGCAGGTAGATTTAAATTTTTATGCTTAATGCGTCCTAATAAAGCGGACCAAGGTTTATTAAATGCTGCAGACGTCTTATGAGCGTTAGGCCAATATTTTAAAAATCCGGCGGCTATCAAAATAAAGGCAAAAACAAACGCAGTTAAAACATAGAGGCGCCGCCTGTTTAATTTCATAAATATAATATCTTAATAGTTAATTATTCGAGCTTTTCTAATATTATGCCATTTTAAATCAATATTTTCAATATTAAGATTTATACGTTACGCGGGTAAAAAATAATTATTGTGTTATAATCAAAATAGAGGCACAGGATAAAGAAAATTTTTGCTAACAAGGGAAAATCATGCACAAATGCAAAATAAAAAGAACGTTTTTTGACTTTTTTGTCGATAATGTTATAATCAAAAAGTAAATTAATAATATATATATCGCTAAGGAGTCGTTAAAAATAAAATTTGAGAATAACTAATAAGACAAAAAAAAGAGAAGCTGCCGCTATGGTTAAAACGCGAAATGCCCATGATGCCCATGGTGTTCATCAGGGTGCCGTTAAAACAAAAACTAAAGCGCCCAAAGCACCGTTAATATACGGCGGCATCGAAAAAGAAACCGTCGGCATAGAAAAGATAGAACTGGAAGATTTAGAACTTTTTAATAAATTTTCCAGTCCGTCCACAAATATAAGAGATATTATAGCAAGCGAATTTGGAGTAGATATATCCGTTAGGGGCAATGTGTTGCTGGTTAAGGGCAATAGCGGCAACGTTGGAGTTTGCGCAGGATTTATAAACGACCTGATAAACATTTATAAAAATGGAAAAGTTGTAACCGATAATGATTTAATAAGATTAGCTAAGCTTAAAATTGAAAATCCCAAGTCCGATATCGGCGCGCAGATTTACCCCGTTATATTGATAACTCCTAGAAAAAAGACTATAACGCCGAGAACCGCAAATCAAAAGAAATATACCGACGCTATTTATAAAAACGATATAGTTATAGGAGTGGGTCCGGCTGGAACAGGCAAGACCTATCTTGCCATGGCTTGTGCTATATCTTTATTTCAAAAAAAGCTGTTTGACAGAATAATATTAACCAGACCCGCAGTCGAGGCCGGCGAGAAATTGGGTTTTCTTCCAGGTGATATTTCGCAAAAAATCAATCCTTATTTAAGGCCCCTATATGATGCCCTTTACGAAATGCTTGAGTTTGAAAAAGCCATAAAACTTATAGAATCAGACATAATAGAAGTTGCCCCTATAGCGTTTATGAGAGGAAGGACGCTCAATAATTCTTTCATAATACTGGACGAAGCGCAAAATGCTACAAACGAACAGATGAAAATGATGCTTACCAGAATAGGTTCCGGCTCCAAGATTGTTGTAAACGGAGATATTACGCAAACCGACCTGCCTTACGATAAAGAATCCGGACTTATAACCGCGGGTAAAATTCTGAAAGGCATAACCGGCATAGAAGTGGTTAATTTTGACAGAACGGACGTCCTAAGGCACAAACTTGTTCAAAATATAATAAAAGCATATGAAGCGAACGAAATTTCTCGAATTTCTAAAAAATAATACCTTAGAAATTAAAAACCGTTATTCCCGTCTTTTAGTGTTGCTTTTGATATCAGCCATATTTTTAACTTTTTTCCTATACAACGGATTAGAGTTTATAAAAAGCAAATATAAAGCGGGAGAGATAGCGACAAAAACCATAATAGCCAAAAAGAGTTTTAGATACGTAAACGTAAAAGCCACCAACGCTATCCTTAAAGAGAAAATAGATAAAAGCCCCGATGTCTATCTATATTATCCTGAAATCAAAGCGACTCTTTCAAGAAAAATAATGAAGGCTTTCGCGCTTGCGAGGTCTTATAAGGAAAGCCATGCTCGTAATAAACAAAATATGGATATATCCGAAAACATATTTACCGCTAAGTTAGGAATTACACTGGATAAGGCCGTTCTTAACGAGTTTTACTATTTGAATTATAATAAGAATATAGAGGCGTATATTTTAAAAATAGTTTCAAGCATCTATAAAAAAGGCGTGCTGTCCCGTATGCCTGCCGATAATAAAAACATAGAAATTAAGAACGTCATAACAAACAGGCTCAAAACCGTAAATTATCCGCAAATATTTTTTACGTTAAAGAAAGAGAAGGGTTTTACGTATTATTATACTAAAAAATATCTGGGTTTTCTTCCTTCTTATATGCGGAATGATATCTACGGTTTAGTTTACCGCTTGATAAAACCGGATATAGTTTATTCGAAGTATCTCACCCTTAAAAAAATAGAAGATATTAAAAAAGAAAACGTACCTATTTATATACATATAAACAATGGAATGCTTTTAATAAGCGCGGGAGCGTTGATAACGAAATCGAAAGCTCTTGAATTAAATACTTATGACGCGGAGTTTAAGCTTAAAAACAATATTCCCTCGCTAATAGGGCTTTTTTTTGTTATAACCATGCTCTTATCGCTGTCGTATGTCTTTCCTTACCGTTACATAAAAAAATTCAGGACTTCCGTTGATTTTAAGAATATTGTTTTTATCATAAGTATTTTATTGTCTTCTATTTTAATAATTAAAGCCGGAATAATTTTTTCAAATGCTCTTTCCTTATATTTCCCTTTTATAAATAAAAACGATATTTATTATTTAATCCCTTTTGCTTTCGGACCGATGCTGATAAGAATAATATTAAATTCTGAGGTCTCGGTGGTTTATATAGCTCTTTTTTCCATTCTGACGTCAATAATTTTTAAAAACTCTATCTTTTTTATGATATATACCTTTGCGGGAAGTTTTATAGCTTCCTACGAAGTTTTCGACTTTTCTTCCTGGAGCCGCGTCGTTAAAGCCGGAGTTATCACGGGATTTTTAAACAGTTTTATGGTATTGTCGTTTGCGCTTATAGGTCTTAACTTAATAAACATTCAAAATATTTATAGTATTATTCTTGCTTTTTTATCAGGGCTAATATCTTCTATTATGGTAATAGGCCTTATTCCTTTATTTGAGAAAGTATTTGATTTTACAACCGATTTTAAACTTCTTGAGCTTTCAAGCTCAAATAATCCGCTTTTAAGGCAATTCTCTATTGTGGCGCCAGGCACCTATCAACATTCCATAATGGCGGCGACCCTCGCAGAGTCAGCGGCATTATCGGTCGGAGCAAACCCCCTTTTGGCTCGCGTTGCAAGCTTGTATCACGATATAGGAAAAATAACCAAACCTAATTATTTTATCGAGAATATATCCGCTTCCGAAAACCCTCACGACAAGCTTGCGCCCACCATGAGCAGTTTAATAATCTCGTCGCACGTAAAAGACGGACAGGAACTTGCAAAGAAATATAAATTAGGCGATAAAATAGAAAATATTATCGGAGAACATCACGGAACGTCCATGATTGGAGCATTTTATGAAAAGGCTTTCAACGAAAATAAAGACGGACATCTTTCAAAAGACGCTTTTAGATACGGCGGCAAAAAACCCCAGACTAAGGAAGCAGGCATAATCATGCTTGCCGATTCGGTAGAAGCGATATCGAGGACGATGGCTAATATTTCGCCTTCCAGACTTGAACTTATGGTAAGAAAAACTATAAATAGGATTTACAGCGACGGACAGCTTGACGAATGTGAACTGACCCTTAAAGACCTGCATTCGATTGGCGACGCATTCGTAAAAGTTTTAAATTCAATTTTTCACCAGAGGATACCTTATGCGGGAAAACCATCAGACGAAGACGATAAAAACGAAACAAATGAAATCCATAATAAATATAGCGAATACGCAAAGAAAGCTGAAAATAAATCAAAAGTCAGTTCGCTATATCGTTAAAAATTCCATAGATAAGCTTTATTACGGTTCTTATCAAATCGATATAATTTTTTGTTCTGAAAATTATATTAAAAAATTAAACAAAACATACAGGAACAAAGACAAAGCTACCGACGTTCTATCTTTCGAAATAAAAGAAACGCTTGGTAACGTTTTTTATATAGGAGAGATATATATAGCTCCTTCAGCCGCCGAAAAAAATTTCATAAGATATAAGCAATTTTGGGAGAAATCGGAATGGGTCGTTCCGGATGCGCGCGAACAATCTAAAAATTTAAAAAATGGAGAAAAATATTATAAAAACGGATTCGGCAAAGAACTTGCGTTATTAATAATTCATGGCATTCTTCATCTCTTCGGATACAATCACGACGAGGAGCATAAATTAAATTTAGACGACTGCGGCTACGATAAAGATATGAAATATATGCAGAATTTTTTATATAAAGAATTATGAAATACGATAATATAAAAGA
>JAJYDX010000026.1 GCA_021777135.1 bacterium
TTTAATTTTCACCATCCGGGGGTGCTTAGAAAACGGTTTAAACACTATATAATCTACCCCTATATCCGAAAACAGGTTTATGGCATTTTCTATATCTTTTAAATTTTCTTCAATAATTAAAAATTGGACGCCTATTGAGGTTTTAAGATTATTTTTATTTCTAATTTCCACGATAGTTTTTATGTTTTGGATAACTTTATCGAAAACATGCTCGGGGGATTGATGTACTATTTTATAAACACCTTTAGTTCCTGCATCTACGCTAAATTTTATCCACGACAGGCTTGGAATGATTTTATTAAACGCTTCTTTATTGCCTATACTGCCGTTAGTAGTAATAGCTATGTCAATGCCGCAGTTTTTTGCCATATCTATAAATCTGTCAAGGTCTTTATGTAAAAAGGGTTCCCCCTCTCCTGCAAACATTATGCTTTTTATACCTGTTTTGCCCAACTCTTTAATTTTTTCAATAAAAATATCGGCATTAATTATATGTTTATCTTTCATAGCAAAATCTACTCCGCAAAAAATACACCTCTGGTTGCAGTAAGAAACGGGGGAAATTTCGATATAAATCGGCGCTATATACCTTTTATCCTGCCATTCTCGGACTCTATCCAAATGCCAGTACAATTTATGTCCGTCGATTAGAAATTTATCCATTTTGGTTTTTAACCTGCATAACCTGACTAATTATATTATTATTGTTTTCTCACATTTCTTATCTCGACGCTCGTATGTCCGTATTCCTGAAACCGGTTTGTCTTTATCTTTACGTCGCAAGGATTGCAGTCGCCGTAAGACGAACATGAGCGAAATTCGTCTATCGCGTCTTCGTTTAAGCTTTCATCGAGGATGTGGGCATAGGGATTTCTTCCTTTATATAAGTCCGCATGGCATTTATAGACATAACCGGCAGGATCGACAATGAGTTCCGTCGTTCTGCATTCGCAGGTTTTTAATTCGGGGCCATCAACCGAGCCTTCATATTTAAACGTTCCGTGAAGCGTTCCGTCGTATTCGCCCAAGAATTCTTTAGTTCTGAAATCTATCCCTATGTTAAGACATCTTTCTTTCACCTGAAGTATGTGCTCCCTTAACGAACCTTCCGGCTGAAGTATGCCGAAAAGACCTACTTTAAAACCTGCATCCTGTAATTTTAAGGTATTTTGTATAAGGTCGTTTATATCGTTTTGCCCTGGATGGTAACTAACCCTGATTGGGGCATAAGGAGCAACCCTGTTAAATCTCCAAATCGGCACTTCTTTGATAAATTTGTCAATATCAAACATTAGGTTGGTTAATAAATCCATTTTAACATCAGGTTTTACATCGTTTATGAATTTGTAAAAACCTTTATATAAAGTAGGTTCGCCGCCCTGAAGCGTAAGCGGCAGATCGCCCCTTAATATGAGCCTGTTTGCGGCACTGATCCATTCTTCCACAGATAAGTTGTTTCTATGCGCTTGGGAAACGCGGTCGCCGCCGTTATGGATATTTATGCAGTAATTGCATTTTAGATTACAGGACAGGGTAAGGAAAAAGGCGACATAGTTTTGATGTGTCTTTAACTTTATATTTTGTAGCATATTCAAAGTAATTTAATCCTTGTTATATTTCAAATGCATTATTGAACTTTTAATTGTTTAATTCACTGACCGCCGCTTCTAACATGCTTGATTGTTCATATAAAATTTCCGCGTCATCGCAACGGTCTAATCGCCGAAGTATATCGCCAAAAATTTTATGATAAGCCGGTATGGGGTTATCGTATAGCATTAGATTGCAAGACTGGGTTAAAAATATTGCAATGTAATTATAGCGGGCAGGAATGTAAATTTTATCCATTTAATTTTCAAATATAAATTTTAAATTAACGCCTATTCAGATTTACTCTCTTCATATCTGCATCTACCATCTCCTTGATCATTTCTTCAAGCCCAACTTCGGCTTTCCAACCAAGGTGTTTTTCTGCCTTCACTGGATTACCAATTAATATTTCGACCTCTGCCGGCCTAAACAAACTTTTGTCTATGACCACATAATTTTTATAATCTAAACCAAGATAATCAAAGGCAATTTTACACATATCCCTTACGGAAGTAGTCTTGCCGGTAGCAATTACAAAATCATCAGGATTGTCATGCTGGAGCATAAGATGCATTGCCCTAACGTAATCTTTGGCATGCCCCCAGTCCCTTTTCGCATCTATATTGCCAAGATGAAGTTTGTCCTGAAGGCCGAGCTTTATCCTGGCGGCGGAATGCGTTACTTTTCTTGTAACAAACTCCAAGCCCCTTATAGGAGATTCATGATTGAAAAGTATGCCGGCGCAGGCAAACATATTAAAAGACTCCCTGTAATTTACGGTCATCCAATGGGCATAAAGCTTAGAAACGCCGTAGGGGCTTCTAGGATGAAAGGGAGTAGTTTCGCACTGAATAGTTTCTTTTATTTTTCCGAACATCTCAGATGTAGAAGCCTGGTAAAATTTTATCGACGGGTCAACGAGCCTAATGGCTTCCAGTACATTTAGCGCACCAATAGCCGTAACATTCGATGTCAATATCGGCTGTTGCCAAGAGGTTCCTACGAAAGATTGGGCGGCGAGATTATAAACCTCTGCCGGCTTGTATTTATCCATTATTCTTACCATTGAGCTTAAGTCTGTAATGTCTCCATCGGTTAGGATTATCTCGTCTGTAATGCCAAGATAATCCAACCGCTCAACATTGATGGTGGACAATCTTCTCATAAAACCTATTACTTCATATCCGTTTTTGAGCAAATATTCTGCAAGATACGCTCCATCTTGCCCTGTTATGCCGGTAATTAAAGCCGTTTTCATTTGATTCCCTCCTTTATCCAATAATTATATATATCTAAAAGGCTTAAGTCAATATCATAATTTATCTTAAAATAGGTATCGTTTTTAAGCTTAGAATTATCGCCGTATATTTTAATTATGTCAATAGACCTTAATCTTTGAACATCGGTTTCTATTTTTATATCCATTCCAACAATCGATATAAGTTTTTCCAAAATAAAAGATAATTTCAATGGTTTTCCGGAGCACACATTATACGTCTCTCCCGATATTCCTTTGTATAACAAAAGAAAATATGCCTTAATCACATCCCTGACATCTAAAAAGTCTCTATATGTATTTATATTACCGGTTTTTATGACCGGTTCCTTTTTATTAAGTGAAATTAAAGCACACTGGCGGGCAAAACCTGAAACCGAAAAAAGATCGCTTTGATACGGTCCTATATGATTAAACGGCCTTGCGATAACTATATCCAAAGAATAAGCATTTACATATTGGAGACACAGAATTTCTGCTGCACCTTTACTTGCCGCATAAGGGTTCTTGGGACTCAACGGCTGGGTTTCTTTTAACGGAAGATCGTCTTCTTTAAACTTACCGTAAACATCCCCCGAGCTTACATATAAAAGCTTGCCTTTAAAAGAATATTTTTTCAATGTTTCTAAAAGATTAAATGTACCGTAATAATTAATATCGATAATTTTTTTAGGATCTTCAAAAGAGCTTGGTATAAAGCTAATGGACGCAAGATGAATAATATATTTTGGCTCTTTTTCTTTTATTATATCTTCTATGGATTGCAAATCTAACAAATCAAGGTAATAAAAATCTTTATTTTTGGATGGACATGAGTTGATAAGGTTAAATTTTTTAAAAAAACCCTCCCCAACCTCATCTTTGATGTGGGGGTTGTTTATAATATTGGTTCCGACAAATCCTGAAGCCCCTATGATGAGAATGTTTTGCATTTTAAATGTTGCCTCTAAACTATGTAGCGTAGTTATAATAATTCTGATTATTATAAAGCATAATAAATAATGTACATTTTACGACTCTGAAATCAGTTCAGCTATCCTATCTGCAAGCATATCGGCCGAATTATCCCAACTAATGCAATATTTATTTTTATATTCTTTTTTTATTGCCGTATTTTCATATTCTTTGATTATTTTAATCAATCCGTCTTTATTGGGGTCAAAATATATAGGGTAATCTCCGCCTATTTCTCTAAAAACAGGGATGCCGGTTGCGAAAATAGGTTTATCGTATTCCATAGCTTCAATTACCGGCAATCCAAAACCTTCCCTTAAAGATGTGCAAATTAAAGCATAAGCGTGTTTGTATAAATAATGCAGTTCTTCATCGTTGGCGTCATGGAAAACAAAAAATTTATTATTTAAATAAACAGATTTATTGATTTTTTTTAAAAGCGATTCTACTTGCCAACCGATTTTACCGATAATGATTAATATTCCGTTAAATCCGTCGTCCCATAAATTTTCAAAAGCATCTATTGCGTAATCATAGCCTTTCCTTGGCTCTATTGTTCCGACCATCATATAAATGCCGGCCAACAGGCTTAAATTTTTTATTTGCTCTCTAATCTTGCCTGAATTTTCAATAAAATTAAAATCATTTTTAAAATCGCATCCTAAATAAAAATATGATAATTTTTTATTAATATTTAACCTGTCGTTTAAATATTTTTGAATTGAATCGACCTCGCTTTTAGAAATAGTCAGAATAAAATCCGATAATTTAATAATTTTATCAATAGTTTCCTTGAATTTCAAGACATAATCTTTTTCTAAAAATTCAGGATTGGTTATAGGTATAATATCATAAACGACAATAATAGTTTTTCCGTTTTGTTTTTTTAATCTTTTTATAAAATGATAGAAATAATTATTATATTTAACATCCCATATTGCGTCTAATAAAAGCAATAAATCATCGCCATGCGTATAAATAATATTTTTTTTGTAGAAAATAAATAAATTTAACTCCTGCGCTATGCTTAATATTGAAAATTTAATTTTTTTAAATGATATCCAAATTGCTCTTAAAATTAAATAAATATTTTTATTTATATGTAACTTTGAAACTAGAATTTTCTTTATATTTTCTTTTATATTTTTTTTAATTTTATTTTTATCGCGGTTTTTATATTCATTTAAAAAATCTTCTAAGGCTACATAGCCGTAAGTATCTAAAATTATAGGAATAACTGGAATCCCTAATTTATTTGATATTCTACCCGATCGGATAACTATTTTTTTAACGACCCGCTGAATACCAGTATTTAAATTGCCATGAAAAGTGGATGAACAATCAATCAGCACTCTTGCGGTTTTATTTTCGGATTTCTTATTTAAACTGCTCACCGCTTAAATTGTCCCCACATTTTCTTGTTTTATAGTTTCATACATATCTATAAGATTATTAAAAAGACTGCTTATGGAATCGTCCCAATTTAAAGGTATAACTATAGATTTATTATTTTCTTTTTTCTCTAAAACCATATCTGTCTGTTCAAACGATATTATTTTATTCATAAGGTCATCTTCACGGCTTAAGGAAAAATACACAGGGTAATCTCCGCCTATTTCTCTAAAAACCGGTATATCGCTCGCAAAAACATTTATATTATTTTTAGCGGCTTCAACTAAAGGAAAACCGAATCCTTCGACAATCGAAGCGATAATAAGGGCTTTTGAATTTTTATATAGATATTTAAGCTCGGCATCATTTATGTCATGATAAACAAATAGATAGCTGCCCAAATATTTTGAATCCTTAAACCGTTTTATTGCATTATCGCAATTCCAGCCGATAGCGCCCACAATTATCAAATAGACATTAAAACCTTTTTCCCATAATTTTTCAAATACGTCCAAAACAAATATGTGATTTTTTCTTGGCTCGATAGTTCCGACCATTATGTAAACATTTTTATTTTTTAATACATTTTCAATATAGTTTCTAATAGGCAAATAGACAATATCCTTTGTTTCTGCAAAATTACCGCCCAGATAAAAATATTCAATAGGTTTTTTAATGAGATATTTGTTTTTTGATAATTGTCTTTTTTTTAAATAATTTTCAAAATCATCCCTTGAATACTTAGAAATACAAATAAACCCGTCGGAATAATCGGTTGCCTCATGAATATATTTTACAAGAACGTTTATGCGCAAACTGTCAAAAAATTGCGGGTATCTTATCGGAATAATATCATAAATTAAAGTGATTACAGGAGTTCCTTTTTTTGTTTTATATCTTTTTGCAATAGATAAAACATTAAAACTCCAATAAGTATCTGGAAGAAAGATTAAATCGTTTGAATTTACTTTTACGATTTTAAATCTATACCTTTTAAAAAAAAATAAATATCCAAGAAAAAGAACTTGGAAAATATTTTTAAGATATATTCTGATATTGCTTAAGATTGCCGTTTTTAACTTATTATTTATTTTATTATTTATATCAGGGTATGATTCAGGGACCTTTACTTTTTTTTCGGCGCTCAGGTAATACCCTGATAGTTTATCAAACAAAGTCTTTTTTTCTTTATAAAATCTTTTCGATAAATCATCACAATTTATTTCTATAAACTTGCCTAAAACAGCTACAACCGGTATTACAGGCAAATTATATTTTTCTTCCATCATTTTTGAACGCAACACTATATTTTTTACGGTACGCTGAATTCCCGTGTTAAAACCGGTGTAAAAAGTACCGCTGCAATCAACATAAATATGGCGTAATATTGTATTTTTATCAGGATTTTTAAAATCAATCATTATATTTTTTTGTGTAATGCCGTCACCATTTGATATTATTAAAGCAAAATTAACTTATTTTTTCAAATACATATTATACCGATGACTTTAAAAAATTAAATAGGCTATATAATCACTAAGATTGTTTAATATATGATTACCCGGTAATCTGCATGAAAACTTTTATAGTTTTCACTGCCGTATCCGCATAAGAATATTTGCCTGCAAGTTCAAGCGACTTAACCTTTAATTCTTTCTTTAACGTTTTATCCGATACCACTCTCTTTATTGCGTCCGCCATATCCATTATGTCGCAAGGATCCGTAAAAATAGCCGCTCCGGCAAAAACCTCGGGCAGGGCGGCGGCGGAAGATAAAATCAACGGGGTCCCGCAACTTGCCGCCTCGAGGGGAGCAAGGCCGAATCCCTCGCTTAACGAGAAAAAGACGAAGGCCTCCGCCCCGCCGTAATAAAGCCTCAGTTCGTCATCTGGTACATTTTTTAATTGTACGATATCCCGTATGTTATTTTCTTCGATATATTTATCAGCAAAGTCATGTTCTTTAAACCTTAAACCTATTATGACGAGTTTAATATCCGGCAAATCCTTTTTAGCAACATCGAAAGCCTTAATCATGTTTACTATATTCTTATGTTTTTTTCTATTACCGCAATAAAGTATATATTGTCCGAGTTTTTTTTCGGTTTTAAATCTTAAAACTTCATCTTCCGTAACTGGCGTAAAACTCTTTCCTAATCCCGGATATACAATTTCTATCTTGTCCTCTAAAATCTTAACGAGGTTTTCATTTATTCCGAACATAGCTATTATGTCTTTTTTAACGAAATTAGAATCGGTAATTATCTTTTGGGCATTTTTCAACGTCCTTTTAAGCAAAATCTTGGCTATAAAAGTCTTAATTTTCCCGAAATACGACGGAAATTTAAAAAATGTAAGGTCGTGAACCGTAACGACAGAGTTTTTTGGAAGATAAAACAGCGGAACATTGAAGTGCGGACAGAAAAACAGGTCAACCCTTTTAGAATACTTGATAAAAAGATAATGGAGGACAAATTGTTCTCTAAAACTGTATTTTTTAGCCTGCGAATCTAACAGCGTAAATCTCTCCATGCTTAAAACGTCCGATTTGTCGGATTCGATAAATTCGGCAAGCTTTTTTTTATCGCCGAGCAGATAAAATGAAATATCCTTGTCTATTTCGCATATATTATAAATAAGCTCCCTTAAGTACCTACCCACTCCGGCATAAAATATAAGCCTTGCGTCGATAAAAACCGTCTGCTTCTTGGAGACTGCCTTTTTTTCCAATTCCATTTACATTGAATCCCGCAGCCATTAATTATTTTAATTAATGGTGTTCTATTTATTTTATTACTCACTCCCAACTGAAATAGAGTTATTTTATATTATATTTATGAAGTATTATAAAATAAATTTTATATTTATTAGGGATATTTGTAAAGTTTATTTTGCATTAAAATAAATAAAGGAAATAAAGGGGTCAGATTGAATTTAGGGTTTATAAAATTCGAATATAAATTTCAAAATAAAATCATGGTCAAGCCAGATACGTAATACTGGAAATATCTAAAATTACCGACGGGAATAAACCCTATCTTTTAATTTGATAAAAACGGCATCAGATTTATTTAATTTCCAAAGAGCCGCCTTGACGGTATCATCCAGATGCCCGGTTCCGCAATCTTGCCTATCCTGTCGCCGTTATAGATTAAAAGCCCGCCGCTCCATAATTTGCCGAGACCATCTGCTACGGCTTTCATTGGTCTTAAATCCGAAGCGGCTGCCGTGCTGCGGTTTTTAATTTCTATCCCTATTATTCTTTCGTTAATCTTTAAAAGCATATCCAATTCTAATCCTGAGCGGGTTCTATAAAAATACATCGAGGCAGGTCTTTGCATTGTTTTGATCCATTTGTAAATTTCCGAAATTACCAAAGTTTCGAATATATCGCCGGAAATCACGTCACCCCAAAAACCGGTCATTTGTCTTAACAAGCCTAAATCGAGCCAGTAAATCTTGGGGGTTTTTACCGCAGAACTGGTTATATTTGCACCGTAAGGCTGAAGCAGTATAGTTTGATAAGATATTTTCAGATACTCTAAGTATCTCTTCGAGGTATCCACGCTTATACCGGCATCGCGTGCCAGTTCAGAATAATTGAGCAGTTTTGCATTTCTTAAAGCCGCGAGCGTTTGAAATTTTTTAAAAGGTTCCAAATCTTCCAACCTTGACAAATCGGCGAGATCTCTTTCTAAATATGTATAAGTATAATCCCTGAGCCATTTTTGCCTTTCATCCGCCTTTTTAATACTTAAAAGGAACGGCATTCCGCCCCATCTCAATAAGTGCTTCTGCGCTTCCTTTAATTTTACGTCGTCCTCTCCTATTAAAACAGAGGGCAGACTTTTCATTAGTTTTTGAAAGTCTTCTTCTTCAAGAATGCGGTCGAGAATCGGCGGCTTAACGCTTTTAGCCCCTGCTCCGGCATATATCTCTGACATCATTAACGGCCACAGTTCGTAAAGGGATATTCTTCCCGCCAGAGATTCCCTTATCTTTTTCATTAAAAGAATCTGGCTTGAGCCGAGAAGCACTTCAAAGTCGAGCTTTCCTTCGTCATAGGCATATTTAACTTTCTCAAACAGGGAAGGTTCTTTCTGCGCCTCGTCAAGTATAGCTTTACCGACGTCT
>JAJYDX010000005.1 GCA_021777135.1 bacterium
TTGCCTCCGGTATAGGCAATGCCTATTTTGTCTCCGAACCTGTCGTATGCTTCTTTTATTATGTCTATGCCTATTGATATTTTCTCCTTTAGGAGGCTTGCGGATTCGCCAGCGAAATCGGAAGATGCGGCGGAGAAACTGGCTTCTTTCAAAACTATTGAAGGTTTATCGGATTTTTCCTGCCCGTTTTCCACTGCTGGTGCTGGCTGAGACGGCGCGGAAGCGAACAAGTCCGACGAAACTACGGCTTTATTTTCTACTTTATTTAAAATTTCTATGATTTTTTTTGAATCCGACAATTCAAGATTAAGAAGAATCGGGGTTTCTTCAAAAGGATCGGCATTAAGGTCGTAATAATAATTTTTAGGCCTGTTATAAATTTCCGTGGAAATTATGCCTTTATAAATATCCTGGCGCGTTGTTTTTTTAGATTTAAGCATATTCAGCATATACATATATTCCTGCTTGCTTATCCTTTTTCTCATTACGTTGTTAAACATGGCTATTATGAAATCTTCGTCGGACAATTTAATGTTTTCTATAATTTTTTGGGCATCGGAAGCCGAAATATTATCCGGTATAAACAAATATTTTTTATCCTTGGTCCTTACCGCCCTCTGCGATAAAAAATATCTGTCGTTCATGGAGGCACCGTTTCTGTTTCTATCGTAAACGGGAGACGCAAACTGCATAATCTCGTTGTACATATTTTGCGTGCAAAACTCGGAATAACAATATTCCCTTTCGTCTAAAAGATGCATACCGTCTTCGGCTGCATATTCTACGTTTAAGCCGGATAATTGCACTAAGGTCGGAAATACGTCGGTCATAGATGCAAGCTTATCGTTAATCCCTTTTTTTATTTGAGGAGCATGCATTATAAAAGGCACGCGGGTTACTTCGTCGAAAAGTTCCCCCATATGTCCGAAAACAGGCTGGTCGAAAAGCGTAATTCTTCCTTCGCCGTGGTCGGCGAAAATTGCGTATATATTATTTTCGTCAAAATAGCCTAAATTTTTAAGCGTGTTATGAATAATCCTGAAACGCCCCTTGTCGAATTTATTTATTCCGTATATATAAGCAGGTAGCATTATCTGGACGTTAAAGCTTACCTTGCCTGAAAAACTGTTCCACAGGGAAAACGGGTCGTTGTTGTTTATCGGGATTTTATATAAAACCGACATTTTTCTCATAAACGCGAAGTAATCGTCGTTATAATTATTTTCATTATAGTTTTGAGAATAAATATACGGTTCGTGGGCATCGAAAAGATGCGTAAAGCAAAATACTTTTTCGTCTTTAAGTTCATTGCTTGAAAGCTGTTTAAAAAGCGCGTTAATATCTCCAGCAAAAACAAAATCAAAACCTTTCGTAAGCCCGAGCGGTTGAAACAGCTCTATTACGTCCGAGTATAAAACGGTCTTATATCCGTTTTTTTTATAAACTTCCGCCGCGGTAATACAATCTTCCCTTAATTTTTTATAAAAAAAGGGTCTTACTCCGTGCTTCGGCGAAAGAAGTCCTGTAAAAAGAGAGGCATGCGCCGCCGTCGTATAGCTGGAAGTAGAAAAAAAGTTGGTAAAAACAGAACAGTTTTCCGCTATTTCGTCTAAAGTAGGGGTATCGATGAGGTTTTCGACGTAAAACTGCTTTAAGTGGGGTCTTTCCTTCACGTAGCTTACGCAGTCGTATCTTAAATTGTCTATCGAAATAAGCAGCACTTTTTCTTTTGAGACTTCCGGCATATACAGCTTTCTCCTATAAGTTCCGACGTTTATTGTTATTAGGCAATACGATTAATTAAAACATATTTTTTAATATTATCATATTTAATCAAAATAAAAAATAAAAATTTAACACTGGATGTTCCACCCTCCGCATATTTGAGCGCTTAAAGACTCCGCGTAATTAACTGCGGCATTATACCCTTGCTGACCCGGATTATAATTATAAATAACGTTATTCCAAGCCGCCCTGTCAACCGCTTCTAAGGATGCCTGCCGGGCTGAAGCCGCCGCTTGAGCCGCGGCTTCCTGTATGGCGGCGCCGTTATTAGCCGCAGTATTATTATTTTGATTTCCGCCGCTATTTTGCTGAGTTTTTGGGTACGCGCTGAAGGCAAAAGGAACGCTTACGGGAACTGACAAAACCCCGTTGTTATAACTTGGCGCTCCGCCTTTTATGCCGTTTTCGAACATAGGGATATATGCCTTTAGAACCGAGCTATTCAATCCGTAAACGTCGAGTTCGTACTGCCCCTCGTTTTCATCGTTCAAACACTCCGCTATTAAAGCTCCTCCAACGGCTTTCTCTATGCAATTATCGTTGCCGTTATAGTTAGTAAGGCTTAAAGACGCTCCCTGCTGAAGAAAATACTGCCGGTTGTTTGACGGCAGAATATCCATTCCGCTTATCAACTGCGCCTCCGTTCCAAAATAGTCGTTATTTAAAGGGGCTTTTCCTTTTTCGGCATAATTGGAATAAGACGCCATTTGATACTGGTTTTCGGCATTTATAATAGCGTTTGCAGTATTTATTGCGGCTTTTGCCTGCCCGAGTTTAAAATACCCTTCTAATAACGGCATTGCGGCTGCAACCATTATGGATATTAATACAAGTCCGACGATTATCCCGATAAGCCCGAATCCGCCCTCGCCTACGCCGCCGCCCGCTAACGACCTCAAAGCTGTCCCGCTTTGTTTTGCGTAAAATTTTGCAATTTTTAAAATTTTTAGCATAACGCCTCCCGATAAATATCGACTAAATATTAAAATCATATAATTATTATATGATTTTAATATTGCTATATTATGAAGATTTTGTTAAGGAAACGTTAAATTTTTGTTACAAAAATATTACGAAGTTAGAAATACCCCAGCTTTCTCAGCTTATCCATAGCCGCTTCCTTCTCGTCCGAACGACCGGAACGTTCGGCTACCCCTTCCCTTGGAGCCTTGGAAGTGCATGGGGCGCAGTCTATCGACCTGTAACCCTGTTCGTAGAGGGAACAGTAAGGAAGATTATAAAGTTTTATGTAATCCCATATGTCTTTTTCGGTAAAGTGAAGTATGGGATGGACCCTGTAATGATGTGGGTCCTTTCTTTTGGAAAAGAAAGACTCGTCTGCGCGGGCTTCGGTTTCGTCCCTTCTTATTCCGGTCATAAGAGCCTTTAAGTGAAGGTCTTTGACGGACTGTTTTAAAGGGGCGGTTTTAAGGGTTAAACAGCAGTCTGCCTTATCCCTGGCTATAGGATAGTTTTTCTTAAGGGCTTCTTCGTTGGAATATGTAAGAAGCTCGAAGCCCCATTCTTTTTTAATCCTTTCTATGAATTCTTTTATTTCCTTAAACTCGGCGGAGGTGTCTATCGTAATAACCTTAAAAGGTATTTTTCCGTTAAAGGCCTTCCTCGTTAAGTCTAAAAGGACGGAAGAGTCCTTGCCTCCGGTATAGGCAATGCCTATTTTGTCTCCGAACCTGTCGTATGCTTCTTTTATTATGTCTATGCCTATTGATATTTTCTCCTTTAGGAGGCTTGCGGATTCGCCAGCGAAATCGGAAGATGTTAAGCCGGCTTTATTGTTTGTATAGTTTGTATTGTTTGCGATAAGCAATGCTTCGTCTTTATCTTTGAAAATATCCTCGGCGTCAACGGCATTTTTTTCCATAAAATTTAATATTTTTATATATGCCGCGGCTTCGCCGTCGGAGAAGACCGGATTTTCTTCCAAAATATCGCCGGTTAAATCATACGATATAATTTTAAGCCTTTGACCGTATTCCGGGCTTTCTATAAATTCTTTTAAAACATCAAGCCTCGACGCGCCTCCCGATTTAAGTTTTGCAACGTGTGCCGACAGTCCTGCCTTGTCCTCCAGTCTGTTAAGGATTTTTTTATAAAGAGATTTTACGTAATCCTCGTCGGACTTGCCGCTAAACTCTTGAATGAAATCATTTAAATTAAAATCTTCGGTTGGAAAAAAATCGCCGTAATAAACAAATTTTTTGTTTTTCGTCCTTAAGGACCTTTGAAATAAAAAATATTCGTCTTCGGGCGAAAACTTGTTTAATACAATCCCGTCTTTAATTCCTTCTTTATCTTTTTTTGCATCGCTATCGCCGGTATAGCCGATTATTTTATTAGCAAAATATTCCGAATAGCAAAACTCTCTCTCCGGCGGCTCTTCGCTAAATTTAATACCGTCCAGACCGTATAGCCCGCCGGACGAATCAATATAACCGGGTTGATTCAAACCTGCATAATAAATCATGGACGGATAAATATCTACTATGGACGCAAGTTCGTTCCTAATCTTATCCTTTAATCCCGGAGCATGAAATATCATGGGCACGTGTATTATTTCATCGTAAAGCTCCCCCGCGTGTGAAAAGATAGATTGGTCTAAATACGAAACCCTGCCTTCGCCGTGGTCGGACAAAATGGAATATAAGGCGTCCCTGCTGAAAAATCCAAAATTTTTCAGGTTTTCGTAGAGCAGCTTAAAACGTCCGCCGTCGAATTTATTAACTCCTTTTACGTATAAAGGAAAATAGGCTTTTGCATCGTTTTTAGTTTTTGCCGAAAGTTCCTTCCAGATTGCATGGGGCTCTTTTTCATTAATATTTATGCAGAACTTGCGGCTAATTTCCCCGACGGTTTCATAATAGTCGGCGTTGTAGTTATTGTAAAATTTTCCGAATGGAAAAGGCGGCGTTTCACAATAAAGATACGGGTCGTGGACGTCGAAAAAATGAATGAAAAGAAATATTTTTTCGCCCCTGAGGCTTTCTATTAAATCGAGCAATGCCTTATCGTCGCCGGTAATTATATAATCAAACCCTCTTAGAAGCCCGACGGCTCCAAATATATCCATATCCATCGAAAATATAGTTTTGTAGCCGTTGTTTTTAAAAACCTCTGCCAGCGTGACGCAATTTTCGCTAAGCTTTTTATAAAAAAACGGCCTTATTCCGTGTCTTGTAGGATACAAGCCGGTAAACATGGAAGCATGGGCGGGAGGCGTATACGACGAAGTGCTGAAACAGTTTGTAAAATAAGAAGAATTAGCCGCTATTTCATCGAGCAACGGCGTTTTTACCTTATCCTGCAAATCGTATTTTAAAAGATGTTTTTGTTCGCCGGTATTTTTACTAAAACTCACGCAGTCGTATCTTAAGGTATCTATGGAAATAAGCAGAACCCTATCGGCGCTGTCTGTGCTGTATTGATTAGAACTCATTTTATGATATTATAACTTAAATAATCGGCATTTTCAAACATCAACCCCCCCCCTATATACTTTTGTATAAATTTAGTATAATAACAAGATTATGAATTTAGGCAGCGCCGAATATAACATGTTGTTTTCTCCGGAACGAAAAGAATATTCCGAAAATAAAGCCGAGAATATAAACCCGAAAAACGATAATAACGCCTTGGCTTTTATCGTTAACTCGGTAACTGAAAATTCCACGGTTCTAGACGTCGGATGCGCTTACGGCTACGTCGGGGAATGGCTGGTAAAAAATAAAAATTGCACGGTTTACGGCTTGGACATAGACGCCGAATCAATAGAATACGTTAAAAAAGGGGGCTTTTACAAAGGCTTATTTAATATAGATTTAGATTATCCTGAAAATGATAAGCTTAAAACGGAACTCGATAAATTTAATTCGCTTGCGGAAGGGCTTTTCGACTTTATTATATGCGCGGACGTCTTAGAGCACCTTAAAGACCCAGCTAGCGCTCTTGAGATTATTGCGTCAAAATTAAAATTCAGCGGTGAAATTGTCGTCAGCATTCCTAATATAGCCCACCTCGATATTATTTTAAACCTCCTGGAAGGCAGGTTTAATTATTCCGATTTCGGACTTTTAGACAATACGCATCTGAGATTTTTTACTAAAAGCTCATTTATAGAATTCATAAATTCCGCAAACGAAAAATTTATTAAATCAGGCTTTAAGTTCGATTTAAGAATATTTGGAGAAACTCGTTATTCTTCTGAATTTTTGGACTATATTGGAACAAAATATCCGAAAACGCACGATTTTTTTATTAATTTAAATAAAGATTTATTAATTTTACAAAATATAATAATTCTTAATAAAGTTAATATAAATGCCAATACTTTTGAATTAAAACGGTTGATTTTCGAAAAAAATTCATTTATAAATAAAATTGAAAATAATTTAACCGAAAGAGAAAGCGCTATTGCGGAACTTAGCGAAAAGCAAAACCTCATAGCTGAATTAATTGAAAAAAACCGTATTCTAAAAGAGTCCTTAAGTAGAACTTCGGACGAAAGAAACGCCTATCTTAACGGACTCAATGAAATAAATAAAAGCGACTTTTGGAAATTAGCCCTTTTTTATTATAAATTAAGGGATAATTCTATTTTAAAATATCCGTTTAAATTTTTAAAAAGAATTAAGCGCAAGGACCTAAAATTAAGAAATCCTTTAGGTTTTAAAAATAAAATTAGCGACAAGAACTTAAAGTTTTTAAAAAAACTTTCAAAAGATAACGGCGGAACATATAAGAATTTGAAAACGTGGTATTCGGAGAAAGAACCGATCGTCAGCATAATAATATTAAACTACAATAAATCCGCCTTTACAGTCCAATGCGTTAAAGAAGTCTGGAAGCATACTAAGGGAATTAAATACGAAGTTATCGTAGTGGATAACGGCAGCGAACCTAATGACAAAAAGCACTTAAACGAAATAAAAAAACTCCTCGACTCTTCGCCAGATTATAAATCTTACTGTAATATAATAGAGCTGTCTAAAAACCGTTTTTTTGGAGAGGGCAACAACATAGGTTCGGAAGCGGCAAAAGGAAAATATCTTTTATTCCTAAACAACGACGCGTTTGTGACGGAAGACTGGCTTATGCCGTTAGTATCGGCTTTAGACGACAATGACACTGCAGCCGCAGGTCCTAAATTTTTATACCCGGACGGAAAACTGCAGGAAGCGGGGGCATTTATTAAACCCGACGGAGCCGCCTTGCAGAGAGGAAAATTAGACGACCCTGATAAACCTGAATACAATGAGCAAAACGAGGTTGATTACTGTTCGGCGGCATGCTTGATAGTAAAACGCGAACTGTTTGAAGATGTTTTAGGTTTCGACCTTTGCTGGGAGCCTGCTTATTACGAAGACGTTGATTTATGTTTTAAATTTAAACTGTTAAATAAAAAAACGATTTACGTTCCTTCATCAAAAATTGTTCATATGGAAAACCTGACTTCTTCCGACAAGAATTATCCTCTCAAATTAAACAACATAGTAGAAATAAACCGCGATAAATTCGTAAGAAAATATAAAGAAATAATTAATTATAAGTAAAATCTATGAATAATAATGATTTGAAAACTTCTTTTAATAATATAGCGGTCGGAAAAAGGGCGGCTATTTATACCCCTTACGATTTAATGCCAGGCGGCGGCGAGAAGTATCTGCTTACGATAGCCGAATATTTTCTGAAAGAAGGCTGCAAAGTTTCTTTGTTATTCGATGAAATATACAGCAAACTGCGCCTAAAGCAAATGGAAAACGAATTAGGCGTGCGTCTTGACGGTGCAACAGCCTATGCCTATTCCGAAGCGGTAAAAAAAATAAAAGCCGGAGAAGAAAAGTTCGACATATTCGTTTCGATGGGCAACAGCCTTACTCCTTGGATTAATCCGCTAGGAAATCATAACGTATATATCTGCCAGTTTCCTTTTCCGCAGGACGAAGACTGGATTATTGAAAATTCCGCTACCCTTAAGAAATATGACGAGATAATCGTTTATTCAGACTTTGTAATGGAACGGTATAAAAATTTGCTTAAAAAATACGGTCTGCCGGATACAAGGGTCAGCGTAGTTTACCCTCCCTGCCGTTCTCAAAGCGGATTGGTTTTTGAAGAGTTAAAAAAACTGCCGGATACAAAGCCCGCGGATAAAATTATCATACTGACGGTAGGCAGGTTTTTCAGCGAAGGACACTGCAAAAGACAGGATTTTTTAATAGAATCGTTTATAGAAATGCTTCCGTCAATCTCATACTTAAATGTTGAACTTCACGTAGCGGGAGGGATTCATCCGACTAAGGACGGCAGGGACTTTTTTACAAAATGCAAAAATATGGCTCAAGACTTTAATAACATTTTTTTATACGGCAACATCGATGCCCATTCACTTAAGGAATTATACTTTAATGCCCATATATACTGGCATGCCGCAGGAATTAACGTAGATTCGTCAGCGCATCCAGAAATGCTCGAACATTTCGGTATAACGGTGGTAGAGGCGATGTCTGCCGGAGCTATCCCCATAGTCGTAAATAAAGGGGGTCCGGCGGAAATAGTAAGAAACGGAATTGAAGGTTTTTGCTTCAATTCAAAAGAAGAACTTATAGGACTTACCGTCGACGCCGTTAAAAAGATAACAGCGGACCGCAATATTGGCAAAAAAAGTAAACTTGAATCCCTTGTCGAAAACTCTTTACTGCGCGCGACAGACTTTACTAAAGAAAAATTTTATTCGCGGTTGGAATCTATATTTCCGAACAAGAAAATATAAAGTTAATCATACCTTTTTCATAAACCATACTTACCGATATAAAATAACTCCCGACCACGCGCAAACGCAGTCGGGAGCATTAAATTAAATAAATCTGACACTTTTATTTCTTTTTTTTACACAACACTGACAACGTTGATTACAGGCGCATGGCTCGTAAGATCGGTTGCTAACGTTGAAGCGGTTCCGACTAATTGAACGACGGAATCGGCATGGGTCGGCGTATTAGTATATAAAGAATAACCAACGATATACGTATCGCCGCCATATTGGAACCAATTTACATAATTACCGGTCGTAGTGTCATTAGTAGTCATATATTGAACTATATCATATACGGCTTGTGCCTGAGTAGCGTTGCTTGCGATTGTAGCTAATGCGGCTGATGTAGCTTCAGATAAAGTAGCTGGAGTTGAGAGTGTTCCGCCAGTTGCTAACGGCAAATCTATAGTAAGATTTGTTAGTCCAACATGGGTTCCTGTGGTAACGGTATAATTATTATCGGTAATCGCGGTATAGCCGGCAAGCGATGCCGAAGAAGAAGGTACAGACGCCGTAGTATATGTAGTAGCCTCGGCGTTTATAGTATTTGTTCCAGTACCTACGGTTACGGTATCATGACCGCTACCGCTTGCATTTAAAACAATACTATTACCATTTGCATTGCCTACGGTAACGGTGTCGTTCAAAGATGCGGCAGAGCCGTTTGACAGCGTTAAGGTTAATGCTCCGGTAAGCGCCCCTGCATTAACGGTAAGGCCTGCGCTTGGAGCAGGACTCGTTGTCGCATCTACAGCATTAATCGTTAAAGCTTCGGAACCGGTTAAAGTAACGGTTGCGCCGTCGGCGACGTTAAGAGCGCTAATAGTATTAGTACCTGCGGTTGAACTATTCGATTCGATATTAATATAGCTCTGTGGCGCAACTCCTGCTAACGGTGATAAATAAGTATCTATAGCCGTAACAGTTATATTTCCGCCCATTGTTAAATTTGCGGCATTATTACCAGAAGCATCGGATATGGTAAACGAAGTTCCAACATTTTGATTGATATTGAATACGTCTCCGCTTGTTCCGCTTGTTCCGGTTCCCAATGCGTCTTTTACTACTATCGTGGCTGCACCTGATGAAAACGTAACGTTATTGATGGAAGAATTCATATTTGCCATATCTATCGTCGGCATAGTTGTAACTGATGTGTAAAACCCTAGTCCAGTAAAGTGCGACGCATCGTTAGTGTAAGACTTAATATCTCCAGCTGTCGGAGCAGCGTAATTAAACTCCAAAGTGTTTGTTCCCGCCGAATTGCCGTCGAAGGCGTAAGTAACGCCGGTATTAGGAACGGCAGTTAATACGACCGTATCGGTTCCCGTGCCGCCGGTAAAAGTGAAAGCTTTTGACGAGTTTGATTGGGTTGTGGTCATAACATATGTTAAGGTAGCATCATCATTGCTTGCATTTACGGAGTCGATATAATTAGTGCCAGTTATCATGGTATCGTCCTTCGCGGTCGTATCTGTAAGATTTAAAGATGTTAATGTAGAAGTAGCAGTGTCGGCTATCGTGACACTATTATTTCCTTCTAACGTCAAGTTAAGCGTAGCCATTGAACTTGCTTTTGGATTGGCATTTACGTCTAACGTAAGAATATCCGCCGGCGTGGTCAGTAACCCTACATTTTCAAGCGTAACGTTTCCGCTTGTTCCGGTAGAATTTACATACATTGTAACAGGAGCTGCATTAGCAATGCTTTCAAGAGTAACGTTCTGCGTGGAAGATTCTGTATAACCAATAGTGCTGTTATTTCCACTTCCTGCTGCTACTCCATCGACGACCAAACTCGTAACTCCGCTCAGACCGCTTATGTTAATTACATCTGAGGCTGCATCTGTATTTACCAATATGGTGCTAACTCCGCTCATTGTAGGTAAATAACTAGCAGTAGTAGTACCAACCGTAATACTCCCATTAATCGTCAGCGTCGCTCCACCGGCTCCAGCCTGTAGGGTATCTCCAGCAAGTTGTGTATTTGAAGTTTGAGCACCTGTAACCCCAGAATCTAACACAAAATCCACTATCCCTGCTGTGGACGGCTCTATGTAGCTTGAACTAGAAGCCATTAAATCAACCGTAGTTCCCGCCACAAAAGCATTTACCGCCGGCATATTCGAACCGGTAGCTACCGTTCCCGTCATAACTGTCGTAGGATTAACCTGATTGATATAAGCGGAAGCGTTTGCGGTATTATACGTAAAGCTTGGGTTTGCGCCCAAATAGCCGGTGTAGTTGTTTGCGTACGCTATTTTGTCCGTCATTACCAAGTAGTCCTGAGAATTGGTCGGCTCGGCTAAAACGTCGGTATAAATCTGGCTTGCTACCTGAGCTATCGTCATTCCGCCGGCAATTTCTCCGTTAAAGAACGCCAATCCCGCTGCTGCCGGAGTACGTCCGAGTAAGTTCTCAAATAAGTCTGTTACGGTTAGGCTTGACGAAACTTCAGGCGAACCCGCTATCTGTCCGAAAACCGTTACTGGGTTTGCGCCGGTAGCAAGTTCGGAACCGAAATAATTATATCCTGCTGTAGCCGCCGGACGGTCGAAAAGTTCGATAAAAATAGATTGCACTTCATTATAATAACTTTGTGAAGATGCTGTTGCCATTTTAAATCCTCCTAGGTATTTTCAAACTTTACATACTTTTTATGATTTATTTTTTATATTTTTATTTTTTTTACAATAAACACATTTAATATTTGCCTTTATTTTACTAAATATTAAATTAAAGTTCACATAGCGCATAATATTGCATATAATATATGCAAAAACTCCCGACCACGCGCAAACGCAGTCGGGAGCATTAAATTAAATAAATCTGACACTTTTTTGCAGTAATTATCCAACAGTTACAGTAGGTTGATGACTCGTTAGATCTGTTGCTAACGTTGAAGCGGTTCCAACTAACTGAACGACGGAATATGCATAATCGGTTGTTGCTGTGCCAACAGAATAACTCACTATATACGTATCGCCGCCATATTGAAACCAATTTGCATAATTAGTAGCAACAGTAGTATCATGTGCTGTCATATATGCAGCTACATCATGTATAGCTTGAGCCTGAGTAGCACTACTTGAAATATTAGCAGTAGTTGTTGATATCTCAGACATAGTTGGACTACTAATTACTCCGCCAGTTGTTGCAGTAGGTGTTATTATAGTAAGATTTGTTAGTCCAACATGGGTTCCTGTGGTAACGGTATAATTATTATCGGTAATCGCGGTATAGCCGGTAAGAGTAGCAGATGAGGTTGGTGCAGTTGTTGAATATGTATATGCAGTAGCCTCGGCGTTTATAGTATTTGTTCCAGTACCTACGGTTACGGTATCATGACCGCTATTGCTTGCATTTAAAGTAATACTATTACCATTTGCATTGCCTACGGTAACGGTGTCGTTCAAAGATGCGGCAGCACCGTTTGACAGCGTTAAGGTTAATGCTCCGGTAAGCGCCCCTGCATTAACGGTAAGGCCAGCGCTTGGAGTAGGACTCGTTGTCGCATCTACAGCAGTAATCGTTAAAGCTTCGGAACCGGTTAAAGTAACGGTTGCGCCGTCGGCAACGTTAAGAGCGGTAATAGTATTTACAGTATTCGCACTTGAACTATTCGATTCGATATTAATATAACTTTGCGGAGCAACTCCTGCTAACGGTGATAAATAAGTATCAATAGCTGCAACGGTAAAACCTCCGCCCATTGTTAAATTTGCGGCATTATTACCAGAAGCATCGGATATGGTAAACGAAGTTCCAACATTTTGATTGATATTGAATACGTCTCCGCTTGTTCCGCTTGTTCCGGTTCCCAATGCGTCTTTTACTACTATCGTGGCTGCACCTGATGAAAACGTAACGTTATTGATGGAAGAATTCATATTTGCCATATCTATCGTCGGCATAGTTGTAACTGATGTGTAAAACCCTAGTCCAGTAAAGTGCGACGCATCGTTAGTGTAAGACTTAATATCTCCAGCTGTCGGAGCAGCGTAATTAAACTCCAAAGTGTTTGTTCCCGCCGAATTGCCGTCGAAGGCGTAAGTAACGCCGGTATTAGGAACGGCAGTTAATACGACCGTATCGGTTCCCGTGCCGCCGGTAAAAGTGAAAGCTTTTGACGAGTTTGATTGGGTTGTGGTCATAACATATGTTAAGGTAGCATCATCATTGCTTGCATTTACGGAGTCGATATAATTAGTGCCAGTTATCATGGTATCGTCCTTCGCGGTCGTATCTGTAAGATTTAAAGATGTTAATGTAGAAGTAGCAGTGTCGGCTATCGTGACACTATTATTTCCTTCTAACGTCAAGTTAAGCGTAGCCATTGAACTTGCTTTTGGATTGGCATTTACGTCTAACGTAAGAATATCCGCCGGCGTGGTCAGTAACCCTACATTTTCAAGCGTAACGTTTCCGCTTGTTCCGGTAGAATTTACATACATTGTAACAGGAGCTGCATTAGCAATGCTTTCAAGAGTAACGTTCTGCGTGGAAGATTCTGTATAACCAATAGTGCTGTTATTTCCACTTCCTGCTGCTACTCCATCGACGACCAAACTCGTAACTCCGCTCAGACCGCTTATGTTAATTACATCTGAGGCTGCATCTGTATTTACCAATATGGTGCTAACTCCGCTCATTGTAGGTAAATAACTAGCAGTAGTAGTACCAACCGTAATACTCCCATTAATCGTCAGCGTCGCTCCACCGGCTCCAGCCTGTAGGGTATCTCCAGCAAGTTGTGTATTTGAAGTTTGAGCACCTGTAACCCCAGAATCTAACACAAAATCCACTATCCCTGCTGTGGACGGCTCTATGTAGCTTGAACTAGAAGCCATTAAATCAACCGTAGTTCCCGCCACAAAAGCATTTACCGCCGGCATATTCGAACCGGTAGCTACCGTTCCCGTCATAACTGTCGTAGGATTAACCTGATTGATATAAGCGGAAGCGTTTGCGGTATTATACGTAAAGCTTGGGTTTGCGCCCAAATAGCCGGTGTAGTTGTTTGCGTACGCTATTTTGTCCGTCATTACCAAGTAGTCCTGAGAATTGGTCGGCTCGGCTAAAACGTCGGTATAAATCTGGCTTGCTACCTGAGCTATCGTCATTCCGCCGGCAATTTCTCCGTTAAAGAACGCCAATCCCGCTGCTGCCGGAGTACGTCCGAGTAAGTTCTCAAATAAGTCTGTTACGGTTAGGCTTGACGAAACTTCAGGCGAACCCGCTATCTGTCCGAAAACCGTTACTGGGTTTGCGCCGGTAGCAAGTTCGGAACCGAAATAATTATATCCTGCTGTAGCCGCCGGACGGTCGAAAAGTTCGATAAAAATAGATTGCACTTCATTATAATAACTTTGTGAAGATGCTGTTGCCATTTTAAATCCTCCTTAAAAATTTTAGTTTTTAATTTTTAGTAATACTTATTTTTTACTTATAATAATAATATGCCTAATTTTGACTATTTTGTTTTTTTACTACCCGTCGGGTATCTTGGCTAATATAATATTTACTTTATTCATAAAGTAATTTTATGATTATCTTATGTTCCTTTATATACGCAATTAGTTTAATAGCATATTTACTTGCTTATATGCATTATATTATAAAAAAAAACAATGTCAAGCTTTTTTTAAAAATTTTTTTATACTTTAATTAAAATATTTTTTTATTTCTTTATTTATAAAGGATTTAAACCTTTCCTTAATGTCGTCTGGAGTTATCAAAACCGGATTTGCTTCCGCAAAGAACCGCGGCTTGTTGTTTATATCGGCTTTAATAAGATAGCCGGACGAAATTTTCCCCTGGGGACTTTCTTGCTTTGAGTATGCGCCGACATCTATTCCGATGAATAAGTTGTTAGCGGTTTTAAATCCAAATTTATAAAACGACGTTACGACGTCGCCCAACGGGTCGAATTTAGAAAAAGTTTTGAACAAGTAGGAGTTTAGTTCATTTGCGGGTTTGTCGGAAGGTATTATTATCGTTGAAATTATGCCTGTGTCTTTAATGTTTGCTTCTCCTTCAAAAATCTTGGTGTCGTTAAAAAAAATATCGGTATAACTAATAATAGTATCGACCTGTTTATCTAATGCGTCGTCTCTATCGAAAGCTAAAGCAAGATTGGCAGATATCTGGGATATTCCGATGCCTTTTGACTCATCTTTAATTAAAATGCGAGGCAAGGAAGGATTCTGCCCGTCTGCGGCGTTTGTATTGACAGACGGCTTATCGTTTATATTCCCGTATATTTCTTCCGCCTTTTGCTGTTTAAGCCTGACGAAATTATCCTGATTGAACGATACCGCAATCAGCGCTTCGGATATATACATATTCATATTGTTTAATTCTCCTAATTGCCGGCGTTTGAGCCTAAGCTTTTAACTTTTAATTGAGTTTACAATATAAGCCAAACGTTGTCAAGTAGTTTCCTTATTCTTATTTTACGAAAGCGTTTGTAATCTTATACATAAGGGGATTTAAAAGCTCTCCCAGTAGTGTTTTTGCGCCTGTTTTAACCGTAACCTCGGCAGGCATTCCGGCTTTTAGTTTTAGCTTCCGACGGGCAAGGGTTTTTAAGCCTTTTGAATTTATTTTTATTTTACATTCGTAAAAAGGCACATGGTTAACCGGATTTGCCATGCTGTTTGCGGAGACGTAAATTACCCTGCCGCTTATAACCGGTATGTCGGCAACGTCGAAAGCCGGAAACCTTAAATCTGCGGATAAGCCTTTATGTATTCGGGCTATATACTGCGCCGGTATGTCTCCTTTTACTATCAGGTTCTGGTGCAACGGTATAACGTCGACTATGGGCTGTCCGGGCATTACGGCGCCGCCTACGGTCTTATTGAATATTTTAACGACTATTCCTTTTGATGGGGAAGAAACGCGGGAATTTTTTACCTGATTAAGCGCGGCTTTATATTGCTGTTTAAGCGAAAAAACCATGCTCTGGACGTCGTTAAGCTCTTTATTTACGTTTTTTAAAAAGTTGTTCCTGAGGTTGTCCAGTTTTAATTCGTCTTCGGAAAGGGAGCCTTCGGCTCTCGACAAATCGCCGGTTTCTTCGTTCAGCCTTCCGTTTAACTGCGCTAAGCTGCTTTCCATTTCTATTACTTTTACTTTTGGGTAGTACCCTTCGGACGCGAGTTTTTTAAGCGGTTTAATCTCTTTTTGGGCAAGGTTCATCTGGTTTAAGGTTGAAATTTTAAGCTGTTTTAAGTTCTCTACATAGCTTTTAAGCCCTGTTATGTTGACGCGCAGTATGCTTTTTTCCGCGTTAAAATTTATAGTTTCGGTATTAAAAAGCTCCTTCTGGGTAGCCATGGCTTCCTGTGCCTGATTAGAACCTTTAAACGAATATAAGGCACTTGGAAAACTTATACCGCTTTTTCCTCCGTCCTCCGCCATAAGCCTTCCGTACATCGCGAGATAGGTAATATAGCGGCTTTTAACGGAGGCTAAGTTGGACTTTTGCTGTGCGTCTTCCAGAAGCAAAATAGGCTGTTTTTTTTTAACGGTCTGCCCTTCGCGCGCGACGACTTCCTTAATAGTTCCGCCGTAGCGGCTTTGCAGGACGATTTCGTTAGACGCGGTAGTAACCGTTCCAGGCATATTGGTACCTTTTGTCATAGGGGCAAAAGCCGCCCATATTATAAAACCTAAAAAACCCCCTATGAGGACGGCGAATCCGGCAAAGATGACGGGTTTTTTATTAGTATGCAAAGAAGTTTCTATAGCTTCGACGGAAGTTTCGGCGTCGTTTTTTTCTTCTTTATTAATCCAGTCTAGAAGTTTCATAAAGTATATCCTGTTTTTTTATTTTTATTTTTATTAATTTGTTCAGTTTCTTACTTCCGGCACTGGAGGATTTCCAGATGCGGGAGGTTGGCTTTGATTGTTTTTAGACGCCAAAATAGCATTTAGGACGTCGTTTCTGGATCCGTACATCTGCACGGTGCCGCCGGATAAGACTAAAATCTTATCGACTACGGATAAGATGTGGTTCCTGTGGCTTATAATAAATACCGTAGATTTTTGTTCCTTAAGTTTTGAAAGAGTGTAAAGAAGAGCATGTCCGCCTATGTCGTCCAGATTTGAATCGGGCTCGTCCAGAACGACTAGAGCGGGGCTGCCGTATATAGCCCTCGCAAGCGCGACCCTCTGTTTTTGCCCGCCTGAAAGCACGAGTCCGCCTTCGCCGATGAAAGTATCGTATCCGTCCGGCAAATTAAGTATAAGGTCGTGTATTCCGACGGTTTTTGCGGCTTCTATTACATTGAACGAATCCACCTCGCCGAAACGACCTATATTTTCTGCTACAGTGCCGTTTAAAAGCTCTATGTCCTGAGGCAGGTAGCCGATATTTGGACCGAGCGCGTCTTTATCCCACGAAAAAATTTCGGCTCCGTCCAAGCGCATGCTTCCCATAGCTGGCGGCCAGACTCCGGTAATCATTCTGCCCAGAGTAGATTTTCCCGAACCGCTTGGACCTATTATAGCAACCATATCTCCTTTATCCGCCGTAAAATTAATATTTTTTAAAATCTGCATATTCGAGTTCGGGGGGACGGAAAAAAGGTTAAGAGCGGCGACTCTTCCTTCCGGCTGAGGCAATGGCATTCCTTTTTCTTTTTCGGGAAATAAAGTAAGAGTCTGGCTTAGCCTTTTATAAGAGTCCCTTGCCGATACGAACCCTTTCCATGCTCCCATGGCAAGGTCTATGGGGGAAAGCGCCCTGCCCATCAAGATGGCGGCGGCTACCATCGCGCCGGCGGTGATAATGTTTCCGTTGATAACGAAATATGCGGCGACGGCGTATATCAGGGACTGAAAAGCTATTCTTAAGGTCTTCGATGCGGCCGAAACATTGCCGGTCTTTTCGCTTGCGGAAGACTGAAGGGAAACAAATTTTATATACTTTGGATACCAGTGCTTCTTGACGTTGGACAGCATACCCATCGATTCTATGACGTCCGCGTTTCTAAAATTTATTGAGGCAAAATTTGAAGCCGTATGATAAGCGTTATTGGACGCGGATAATTTTTTCTTGCTTACCATTTCGGTTAAAAAAGCGAGAAAAAACAAAACTATGGCGGCAAAGGCGGCGAAAACCCCCAGCACCCAGTAAATTATTCCTATTACTATAATATAGATGGGGACCCACGGAACGTCGAAAAAGGCGATAGCGCCCGTGCCCGTCAAAAACTGCCTGATGTTCGTAAAATCGCCGAAAACTTGCGAAGAATCGGTGCTTCCGGTGCGCAGGCATTTCTCAAAAGCCGCCTGAAACAGCCTGTTGTGAAATTTTCTGTCCATATCGTTTCCTATGCGTATTAAAAGCTGGGTCCTCGTCCACTCAAAAAAACCCATAAGCGCATATACGAAAACAACCAAAATAGTTACGAAAACTAAGGTAACGTTGCTTCTGCCGGGAAGGACGGTGTCGTAAATCTGGAGCATATAAAGCGCCGGAGCAAGCATTATAAGGTTTATAACCAAGCTAAAAATCCCGACGATATAAAAATCCTTCTTGAAGGATTTTAAAAGCGATAGAAGCTCCGGGTCTTTTTGTATTGCAAAAGGCTTATTGCGCTTAAAAATGGACATATGTACTAATTCCTTTATTAAGGGGGACAGATTAAAATCTGTCCCCGAGGGGTATTATCTGTCCCCGGTTATTATTGATTATTTCAGCCATTTATTTATTTTAATTAACTGATATTTCGATAAAACTCCGACGTTAAAATAAAAACCTAAAACGGCGACGGCATATTCGTATTTTGCCTTAAGTAGCTTTACTTTGGTTTCGTAAAGGGCGTCTATCGCATTAAGGACGTCTGTGGTAGTCCTTATGCCGGCTTTAAAGCCGAGTTCGTTGCCTTTTAAAGAAACTTGCGCGGATTTAAAGGCAAGCTCCAGCATTTTAATTTTTATTATATCGCCTTTTACGGCAAGATAAGACTGCTTAACCTTTCTGTCGTTCTTGCCTAGTTCCTTTAAAAAGTTCTGCCTTGCCTGCGAAGCTAGGTTTGCCGACTTAAAAGAACTGGCTATTCCGTATCCGCCGTTAAATATGGGAATACTCAATTGAAAACCTACGTCGTAATATCTTATGGCGGGTGTCTGAATATATTCCTGCGTATTAGTGGCGGAGTAGCCCGCGATAAAAGACAGCGAAGGGATATGCGACGAAACGCTTATTTTTTCCTGTTCCCCGTAATAATCCTCGTTATACCTGTAATATTTAAGCATTGGATTGCGCCTGACGGATAAGCTTATCCAGTATTTGATATTGGCGGGCCGCAAAACGACAAAAGGGATGCGGCTCTTAAGCGGCTTTAAATTCCTGCCGCTTTCGCCGGTAACGCTTTTAAATTTTGCGTAGGCGTTATCGAGGTTGTTTTTGGCGCCTACGATTTGCGACAGGACAGAGTAATATTTTGCGCGGGCGGCATAAACGTCCGTAATCGTGCTGACGCCCGCCTTATATAATTTTTTTGTCTGCTTAACTTCCGAACTAACTGCTTTTTTCTGCGAATTTAAAGCCTTTACATAATCCCGCGACATAAGGACTTGAAAATAAGCGTCGGCTACTTTTATGATTAAGTGCTGTTTTTCGGACCGGTACTGCGCTACGCCTATTGAAGACCTTGTTTTATATTCTTCATACTCGAAAAACCTTTTTGCGCTGAATATGGGCTGGGTCAGGTTTACGCCTTCGTTTCTTGCGTTATAACTTAGGTAATAAGGCGGGGGGTTTACGAAATCGTAACGCGAAAAATTTGCGGAGGCGTTTAAATGCGGAAGCAGAACCGAAAACCCCTCCCACGCAAGGTCGTTTGAGGCCTTTTTGCCATAAAGAGCCGCCCTGTACCCGTGGTCGCGCTTTAAGGCGCCGTTATAAGCGCTAAGAAGGCCCGTATATTTAAAGGCGCCGGACGAATTTAAATCAGTCGTGCGCGCTGCGGCAACGGCGTAACCTGAGTTAAAGGCGTAAAATATAGATATAAATATAAAAAAGCCCGCTATAAAACCAAAACCTATGAAATTTGTTTTTAAACCGCTTCTAAGCAAAACGCCTTTGCCCTCCGTGCTCTATTATCGCATATATCGAGTATATTTATTACATTTTTAAAATTTAATTTCTTATAATATTACATAAAATTCTACATTGCAAGATTTTTTTTAATAATATAAAATAAAAAGAATTAAAATGAACATATTAATCGACGCCGCCACGCTATACCAAAAAGACTGCGGCTCTAAAACATATGCCTATAATATCCTTAAAGAACTGCTGGCTCTTACGTCGCTTGAACCGGCGTCGTCAATAGATGTATGCGGCGTAAGCGGTAAAATTATACACCTGGCGGGCGTTTCGATGCTAGACGAAATAGCCTATAAAAAAAATAGCGGCGGTTTTGCTTCAAAATTAAAGAAATCCATCCCTCATGATTCTTTTTTTTATCCTTACGCCAAATCTTTTTACAGGAATATAAAAAAAAGCATTAACAAAATGCATATCTACTCCGCTAGCAAAAAAGGCAAAACGTACGATGTTTTTTTTACTCCTTACCAGATGGAAATAAGCGCAAATATCGCTAAACGCAAATTTATTACGATACACGACATATACGCCTTAACCAATCCCGAAAACTACCTGACGAAAAGCTACACGCTGTCTTTCAAAAAATATCTCGAAAAATATCTCCGTTTTTTCGACGCCGTGCTGACCGTTTCGGAGTTCGCTAAAAACGAGATAGCCGGATATCTTAATTATCCGAAAGAAAAAATATTCGTCGTCCGCGGCGCGTTCGACAGGAAAAATTACTGGAAGTTTAAAACGGAAGACGATTATTCTTCAGCAGAAACGTTTAAAAAAAAGTACGGATTAAAAAAGCCCTACCTGCTTTACGTAGGAGTTTTAGAGCCGAGAAAAAATACAGCTAACCTTCTTAAAGCTTTTAAGGAACTGACGGGAGGGGCGCGCGAAGGCGGCGGCGAAAGAGGCGGCGGAAATCATCGCGGGCGCTTCGATTTGGACTTGGTAATGGTTTCCGGCTCGTCGGCTCTGGCTGCGGAAACGTTTAAGCTTGCGGAAGAATTAAGTCCCCGCGTCAAAATATTTAACGGCGTAGACAACGAAGATTTGAACTTTTTTTATAACTGTGCAGATTTGTTTGTCTTTCCCTCCCTGTACGAAGGGTTCGGCATACCGCCTTTAGAGGCGTTTGCCTGCGGAACTCCGGTTGCCGCGTCCAACGCAACCGCCATACCGGAAATATGCGGAAACGGCGCTTACTATTTCGACCCCCGCTCCGTAGAGAGCATAAAAAACGCCATATCGGAGGTTTTAAGCTCGCCGTCTATAAAATCCGGCTTAATAGAAAACGGCTTCAAGACAGCCGAAACTTATTCCTTTAGGAATTCGGCGGTTGAGATGCTAAAAATATTTAAAAATTTTTAGCGGCGACGCTTATATCCTCCATGACCGCGTCTATGTTTATGGCTTCCATACATTTTAAATCGGCGCACGGGCTTATTCTGTAAAACGAACACGGCGAACAGGCGGTATCCGCCGACGTCGAGTAAAAGCCGATATTATTAAAAGGCAGTGAGTTTTTCGGGTCGGAATAACCGAAAAGGCAGTAAGTGTTTGGGTTAACCAAAGACGATAAGTGCATAAGCCCGGAATCTATGCATATGTTTAAAAAAGAATTTTTTAGCGCGAACATCGCTTCTTCGATGTTTTTTGTTTTTTCTATTTTTAAGACTGGGGCGGGTTTTACGCTTGCGTTTTCGGCGGCTTTTTTTATTTCTTCTAGGTAACCGTAGTCGTCAGGACCGCCTAAAAGGCTTATGCCTGTGTCCCCGAACTTTTCATTAAGCATTTTTATCAGCTTTACGGAATTGGCAAGGGGCAGTTTTCTGTGCATAAGCCCTCCGGCGTTGCTGGAAAGGACTAGGACTATTTTTTTTGCGGCGTTAGGCGGGGCGGGGGCGGAAACGTCCCCCGCCTCTTGCGCCTTAAATGCTTCCGGCAACTCAATGGTGATTTTTTTTACGCGCGATATGTCGAAAATCTTAAACAGCTTTAAGTAATTTTCAAATATATGGATGTCCCCGCTTAAATCTTCTATCGCATCGTATAGGGCTTTTTTAATTTTCAGTGTGCCGAAACCGGCAATATGGGATTTGGAAGTTTTTATAAAAGCAAGCATTAACGGGACGTTAACGGGCATTCCGGTAGCGTCCGCGATAAAATCGTAACCTGTCCCGTTAATGTATTTTATCGTTTTATAATAATCTGATATATTAAGCGGATTTATGCTTATGATGCCGAAACCGTCCGGGGGGCATAAAATTTTGAAAACCGGAACTTTGGCTGTAGTCAGGATATCTATTTTTATACCGGGATACTTAGCTTTTAGCCTGCCCGCAATTTCAGCGAGATAGACCGCGTCGCCCATTCCTTCCAGTTTTATAATGAGGATTTTTTTGATTGCTCTTGGGTCGGGGACAGGACGCGCGTAATACAGGCGTCCGCGTACCGATTTGATGTAAAACGCAACAGCCTTAATAAAAAATACGTTATCGACCAGCTTAGCGGCGATTTCGTTGATTTTTTTATTGTTCAATTTTTAATGCTTTATCTGATTAATCGGCGTAGGTCAGCCATTTTTTATATTTACTGGCGCCGTTTTTGCCTTTGACTATGTCGAAAAAGAGGCTTTGAAGCTCAAGGGCGACCTTTCCGGCTTTTCCGGCGCCTATTTTCCTGTCGTCTATTTCGCGCACCGGCGTAACCTCGGCAGCCGTTCCGGTTAAAAAAACCTCGTCTGCTATGTAAAGCTGGTCGCGGGTAATCCTTTCTTCTTTGACTTTTAAGCCCATCTCTTTTTCCATTATTTCTATGACGCTGTTTCTGGTAATGCCCGGAAGGACCGAAGAAAGCGGCGGCGTTTTAATAAATCCGCCCGAATAAACGAAAATATTTTCCCCGCTGGCTTCGCATACTAAACCGGACGTATCGAGCATTATCGCTTCGTCGTAGCCGCCATTTACGGCTTCCTTTTTTGCGAGAATCGAATTTATATACTGCCCCGTCGATTTAGACATTCCCATAAAGGTATTCACGTGAAATCTGGCGTAGGAGGACACTTTTGCCCTGATGCCGTTTTTAAGGGCTTCTTCGCCTAGATAGGCGCCCCAGTACCAAGCGGTAACCGCCACCCTGGTGTCGTAATTTTTTAGGAATATGCCGAGTCCGCCTCCGTCGCCTATGAAGACTATGGGTCTTATGTAGCATTCTTTAAATTTATTTATTTTAACCGTTTGTATTATAGCGTCCTTAATATCTTTTTTTTCGTAGGGAATAGGAATCTGAAGGATATGACAGGAGCTGAAAAGCCTGTCGATATGTTCGTCCAGCCTGAAAATAGCGGGGACGCCTTTTTTGGTTTCATAGCACCTTATGCCCTCGAAAGCCCCAAGACCGTAGTGCAAAGAATGGCTGTTGACGGAAACGGAGGCGTCCTTATAATCTACGAACCTGCCGTCCATCCAAACCTTAGTGCCTTCAAACGGACTGGGAGCCGCGCCGGAAGAACCGGAATTTTTACTGACCATGCCTTTTGCCTTGCCTTTCATAATTTTCTCTCTTTTAAATTTTAAATTTAATATTTTATATTATCATTTGCCGGGTATATAAGCAATATATTTGTCAAGCCTTTTTTTCGTCTATAAGTTTTTTTAATATTTCGTTAGCTTTTTTAGGATTAGCCTTTCCTTTAGTTTTTTTCATAACTTCGCCGACGAAAAAACCAAAGAGCTTGTCTTTGCCGGACAATAAGTCCGAGAGTTCTTTCGGGTTTTCTTCAAGCACCTGCTTTATAGCCTCTTCTATGCCCTTGTCGTCCGAAACCTGCGCGAGGTTTTTGTCTTTAATTATTTCGGAGGCTTTCTTGCCGGAAGAAAGCATTTCCGCAAGAACGGCTTTTCCGGTATTTCGGTTTATAGCGCCTGATTCCACGGCGCATATGAGCTCTAAAAAACCCGCGGGGGCAAGAAGCTCCCTGCTTTCGCCTTCCCTTTCTTTTAACTCGGAAAGGAGTTCGTTTATTACCCAGTTCGCCAATTTTTTAATTTCGAGCCTGCTTCCGTTCGACCCGCCCGTTGCGGCTTCGCCCGTTCCTGCGCCTGCGCCGCATCCCGCAGCTTCGTTTGCTTCTATTAAGCCCTCGAAATACGACGCTATGTCTTTATCCTGAGTAAGCACTTCCGCGTCATATTCGCTAAGTTTGTATTCCGAAACATATCTGCGTCTTTTTGCTTCGGGAAGTTCGATTATAGAATTTTTAATTTCTGCAATAAATTCTTCGGAAACAATCAGAGGCGGCAAATCCGGTTCTTCAAAATAGCGGTAGTCGTGGGCTTCTTCCTTGCCTCTCATGGACCTCGTAACGTTTTCCTTAGAATCGTAGAGCCTTGTTTCCTGAACGACTTTTCCGCCGCTTATAACAAGGTCTATCTGTCTTTCTATTTCGTATTCTATGGCTTTTTCTACGAACTTGAACGAATTTACGTTTTTAACTTCCGCCCTCGTTCCGAGTTTCGTATCGCCTTTGCGCCTTACCGAAACGTTTGCGTCGCACCTGAAACTGCCTTCTTCCATATTCCCGTCGGAAACGCCCAAATAAACAAGGATTTCCCTGAGCGCTTTTAAGTATGAAACGGCTTCGGCGGCGGAGCTTATGTCCGGCTCGGAAACTATTTCCACTAAGGGCGTTCCCGCCCTGTTTAAATCCACGTAAGAACGGTTGCCGATATGGATTAATTTTCCTGCGTCCTCCTCGATGTGAAGCCTGTTTATCCTTATTTTTTTCTCGGCTTCGGTTTTTACCGTCAAATATCCGCCGGAAGAAACCGGGTCTAAATACTGGGATATCTGGTAGCCTTTCGGCAGGTCTGGGTAAAAATAGTTTTTGCGGGCAAAAAAACTTTTCCTGTTTACATTAAGGTTTAAAGCAAGTGCAGCTTTAACCGCGAGTTTTACCCCCTCGAAATTAATTACTGGAAGCGCGCCCGGGAGGGCAAGACATACAGGACATACGGCGGAATTAGGCTCCAGTCCGAAAACGTTTGCGCACGAACAAAACATCTTAGTCTTAGTTAAAAGCTGGGAGTGGACTTCAAGCCCTATTACCGCCTCGAAACCTTCGCCATTCATATCTTAAACCTGCCTTTTTATTTTGTTTTTTTATTATGGATTTATTGGAAATATGCCTTCTACTCTTTTAAAATCCTTATTGTCGTAAGTGTAAACTACGGAGATGCCTTTTTTTAAACCCCAACAAGACATTAAAGCATCGCCGAATTTTATATTTCTATCGGCATATATTAAAATTGCTTTTCTAAAAACATCCTCCATTTCGCAGTGAAATTCCGGCGTATTGAGAATGCTTTCCGTTAATTCTTTAATTTCGGCTTTTGGAAGTTTATAAATTTTTTCTAAAACAAAAACCGTTTCTATTAGCGCAACCGGCAATATATGAAGATTGAGTCCGTTTCTTTTAGAGTTTTTAATTAGTTTTATTGCGTTTTTCGCTTTGTCTTCGTCGTCATGTATTAATATCCGCAATATAACGCTAGTATCTACGAACGCTTCATTTGCTTTCACCTGCAAACTCCGTTTCGACTTTATCTTTAATCTCGTCTATGCTAAGCCCTAAATTGGGAAGAACGCCGACGTAATCAAATATGGTTTTTGTCTTTTTCAAAATTATTTCGTTCTGGGCATCTAATATGATAAGGGGGTCGCCGACGTCTATGTTAAATTTTTTCCTTATATTTTTAGGAATAGTAATCTGCCCTTTGGGTAAAACTTTAACCGCCTGCATTTTAAATATCTCCAACTTTATTATGTTTTTATTACCTATTTAATATTTCTACCTATTATATATTATAGTACCTTAATTATTTTCCGTCAAATTATTTTTTCCTACTTTATAATACGTCTAATTTTCTAAATCCGGCATTTTCCCTGAATTTTACTTCATCTTCTAAAGCCTTTGCAAAAGACAGCATTTTGTCCTCCGCCGCCCACGGCGCGATGACCTGAAGCCCGACGGGAAGGACTCCGCCCTCTTTAGTCGGATTTTTAACCGTGCCGACGGGCATGCTTAAACCCGGCAGATAGGCAAGGTTTACGGAAATAGTATAAATATCGGACAAATACATGCTTAACGGGTCTTTAGTTTTTTCGCCTATCAAAAACGCGGGCGTAGGCGAAGTAGGTCCTATTATTATATCCGCTTTTCCGAACGCGTCCTTATAATCTTTTATTATGAGCTTCCTGACGAGGGAGGCTTTTTTGTAATAAGCGTCGTAGTAACCGGCGGACAGCGCGAACGTCCCTAAGATTATGCGCCTTTTTACTTCGTTTCCGAACCCCGTTTCCCTCGATTTTCTGTAAAGGTCGTCTAAACTCTGGATTCCTTTTTCATCTTTATGCCTGTAGCCGTATCTTATCCCGTCGTATCTTTCGAGGTTTGAGCTTGCCTCGCTGGTAGCGGTAATATAGTATGCGGCTACCGAATATTTGGTGTTGGGAAGCGAAACGTCCGTTATGACCGCGCCCATGTCTTTCAACAGGTTTTTAACTTCGGTTATTTTGGCGTTTATTGCAGGGTCTAATCCGTCCGAAAAAAATTCTGACGGCAGCCCGACCCTTAAGCCCTTAATTAAGGATTTATCCGCCTTCTTAACTATTCCGGCATAGTCTTTTATATTAAACCTTCTGGTCGTCTGGTCTTTTTCGTCAAAACCGGAAACTGCGTTAAGCATAATCGCGGCGTCCGTTACGTCTTTGGCAAGAACTCCCGCCTGGTCTAAAGACGAGCTGAAAGCTATTATGCCGTATCTGGAGATTAAGCCGTACGTGGGTTTAAGCCCTACCACGCCGCAAAGGGCGGCGGGCTGCCTTACCGAACCTCCGGTATCGGTGCCGAAAGAACCGGCGCACATATCGGCGGCGACGGAAGCGGCGGAGCCTCCGCTGGAGCCTCCGGGCACCCTGTCTAAATCGTAAGGGTTTTTAGTCGTCATATAGGCGCTGTTTTCCGTCGAAGAACCCATCGCGAATTCGTCTAAGTTAACTTTTCCCAAAAAAACGTAATTATTTTCCTTAAGCCTTTTTACCACGGTCGAATCGTAAGGGCTGATAAAATTGTCTAATATTTTCGACGCGCAGGTGGTTTTTTTGCCTCTTATCAAAAAAATATCCTTAATCGAAAGAGGGATGCCGGTAAGGGCGGGAAAACCTCCGCCGCCCGCGTTTGCGCCGGTAGCTGCCGCCGAAGCGATTATCTTATCCGCCTCCTCGGCGTTTTTGTATGCCTCGTCGAAATCGGTATAAAGGTAAGCCGATATCTTAGGGTCAAGTTCTTCTATTCTTTTAACGTAAGAATTAAGGATATCGACGCTTTTAATTTCCCTTTTTGACAGCAAGCCCGAAAGTTCGCCTATAGTCAGCTTATATAAGTCAGTCATGATTGATATTCTTCTCCTTTTTTTGCCTGTACTATTTTATATGGGATTTTACTCTATAACCTGCGGAACTAAGAAAAAACCGGTTTCCGAACCGGCGGCTTGCGTCTCGAAATCAGGCGCGTTGTTTTTGACTATGGCGAAATCGTAGCTTTCGTCGGTCTTACATTCGTCTATTCGGCAGTCTTTGTAAAACTTTTCGCTTAAGCCTTCAAATCCCGCCAGTCTGTCGTATTCAAGTTCGAAGGAGGCTTCAGCCGTTTCTACCGCTGAAACGTCCGCTTCGCTTATCATGTCTATATACCCGATTATCTTTTCTAATTCAGCGCCGAAATGCCCGAGGTCTTCGGGGCTTAAATCCAGTTTGGCAAGCTTCATTACGTAGTTTACGTCGATTAAATTTTCTTTCGGGTTTGTATTTTCGTTACTTTCCTTTTCCATATTGGCTCCGTTTTAATAATATTCGTAAGTATCGGTTATTTCTTCTATGAGCTCTTCCGGTATTTCCTTTAAGAATCTGGACGGCATATTATATTTATAGTCCTTTCCAGTCCTTCTTCTTTTTGACCAAGTAAGATAAAGCTTTTCTTTAGCCCGCGTGATGCCGACGTAACAGAGCCTTCTTTCTTCTTCGACGGACAGCTCGTTGTCTAAAGACCTTATATGCGGAAAAAGATGCTCTTCCAGCCCTGCTATAAAGACTACCGGAAACTCTAAGCCTTTCGCGCTGTGAAGTGTCATAAGCGATACCTTGGTTATATCCGAACCCGCCGCCGTATCCCCATCCTGTTCGTCCCTATTGTCGTTAATCGCGCTCTGGTCTAAAAATTCCGTAATGTCGTCGAATTCTACGGAAGCGTTTATCAATTCTTCGATGTTGTCCATTCTGTTGGCGTCCAGTTCCACGGCTTTTGATACGCCGGCTTTAAGCATGGATTCATAGCCTGAAAACTTATATACGAAATTTATAATGTCCGGCAGTTTGTTGTCTGTGGCGAGGTTGCCCGAACCGGCGACCGCTTCCGCCGCCCTGCCTTTTTTTTCCGCGGCGGCCGCAACTGTTTCGTTGGTATTTTGCCAGCCTTTTACCGCGCTTTCTATCTCAGATTTTATTTTTTTTATTAAGGCGAAATAATTTGCTATTCCCGAAACGTCGGACTGAGAGGGCGCTGCCGCCGCTGAAGCCGAAGCCGCCGCGGGGACGGATTTTGAAAAATCGGAAATATCGAAACCTGAAAAAATATCGGGCTGTTTTTCCGCGCCTTTAAGCTCTTTAAGACCCCTGATGGAAGAAAATAAACCTTTTTCCAGAGCCGTTAAAATGCTTTCGCCGCTGTTAGAAGCGATATCCTGCATCGTTTTTATAGTCTTTTCTCCGGCGCCGGTCGGAACGCACTGGATGCTTCTTTCAAAGCTTAAAAGGTCTTTAGGATTTACCGCGAACCTTAAAAACGATAAGATATCTTTTATTTCCTTTCTCTGGTAAAACTTTAAACCGCCGTAAATATTATATCTTATGCTTTCCTTGATGAGCCTGTCCTCTATCACCCTCGACTGGGAATTTGCCCTGTAAAGTATCGCTATGTCTTTGTTGGAATAGCCGTCTTCCCTGATGAGCCGCCGTATTTCCTTAGCCATATAGTAGCTTTCAGAATAATCGTTGTTTGCGTTATAAACCGTTATAGCGCTTCCTCCGCTTTTTTTGTCCGTTTTAAGGGTTTTGTCCTTCCTCATTTTATTTCCCTTGACGATGGCGGAAGCGGCGTTAAGGATATTTTTGGTCGAGCGGTAATTTCTTTCTAATTTTATTACGGCGCACGACGGATAGGTTTTTTCGAAACTCAAAATATTGTCTATTGTGGCGCCCCTGAAACTGTAAATCGACTGGTCGTCGTCGCCTACGACGCATATGTTTTTGTGCTTTCCGGCAAGAATTTTAATCAGTTTGTCCTGAATATAGTTCGTATCCTGAAACTCGTCCACCATTATATATTTATAAAGGTTAGAATATTTTTCGAGGACCTGCGGATTATCCTGAAAAAGCTTCACGGCGTTAAACAAGAGGTCGTTAAAATCCATAGCGTTGTTTTCTTTAAGTCTTTTAGAATATTCGGAATATATGACGGGGTAATCCTTTTCCCATGCCCTTACCGTAGAAAAAGACCCTTCGGCGTTTATAAATGAATTTTTGTTCTTTTCGATAAAATACTTCGCCTTGGAAGGAGTAATGATTTTTTCGTTTAAGTTAAGGGATTTTATGATTTTTGCGACTGTTTTGGACGAATCGTCTTCATCGAATACTACGAAAGACCTCTCGTAGCCGATTAAGTCCGCGTGCCTGCGCAAAAGCTTCAGGCAGAAAGAATGAAAAGTCGAAAATTCAGGCTCGCCGCCGCTAACGTTTCCGCTTCCGTTCGCCAGCGCCCTTTTTATTCTTTCCTTCATTTCACGCGCCGCCTTGTTGGTAAAGGTAACGCCTAAAATATTATAAGGCATAGCCTTGCCCGTTTTTAAAAGGTGGACTGCGCGCAAGGTTATAACTCTGGTCTTGCCCGAACCTGCTCCCGCAAGTATTAGAAGCGGTCCGTCTTCGTGAAGGACGGCTTTTAGCTGTTCGTCGTTCAAGCCTTTAAGATAGTCTTCCAAGTTTTTATTTTTCCCTTTTTATTTAATATTTTACTCTACCGTAACGCTTTTTGCAAGATTGCGGGGCTGGTCGATATCCGTGCCTTTGAGGGAGGCGGTATGATAAGCGAGAAGCTGGAGCGGCACCGTGTAAAGTATCGGGCTTACAACTTCCGAGGTTTCCGGTATTTTTATTAAATCCGAAATCCCGTCTATTTCCGGTTCGTAATCCGCGACCGCGATAATCCTGCCGCCCCTTGCCTTTATTTCTTCCATATTGGATATGGTTTTAGGAGCAAGCGTATTATTAGACAAAAGAAACAGCACCGGCATATTTTCGTCGATGAGGGCGATGGGACCGTGCTTCATTTCTCCCGCTGGATAGCCTTCGGCGTGGATGTAAGAAATTTCCTTTAATTTTAAAGCTCCTTCCATTGCTATGGGATACAGTATCCCCCTTCCAAGGTATAAAAAATCGGAGTTTTTATAATATTTTTTAGCGATTTCTTTGATAGCCCCGTCCATAAGCAAAACTTTTTCTACTTTTCTCGGCAGTTCGACTATGTCTTCAAAAATTTTCCGCAAAAATGCCCCTTTTGCCTGCGGAACGGAACTTTTAACCTGACGGATATATAAAGCGAGAAGCAGTCCGCACATAATCTGCGTCGTAAAAGCCTTAGTGGAAGCCACGCCTATTTCGGGTCCTGCATGGGTATATATGACGCCTTTATCCGACATGGCGGTTATCTGGGAACCAGGGACGTTGGTAATTGAAAGTATTCCCGCGCGTTTAGCCTTAGCCAGTTCTAGGGCGCTGTTTGTGTCCGCCGTTTCCCCCGACTGCGAAATTCCTATGAATATATCGTCCTTAGATATGGGAAAGTTTTCGTACCTGAATTCCGAACCGTATTCGACTATTACCGGTATGCCGCAAAGCGTTTCGGTAATGTATTTGACGGCAAGTCCCGCGTAGTAAGAGGAACCGCAGGCGGTAATAACTATTCTCGAAGCGCTTTCCACGTCTTTTTTCGTAAGCTTCAAATCTTCGAGGATAACCTCAAATCCTGAAAACGCTGCGTCGGAGGTTTTATTTGCCGCGGCGGAAGACAACAGGGATATAATCCTCGACGAAAAAGAATCCAGAAGGCAGGACGGCTGTTCAAATATTTCTTTTTGCATAAAATGCGAGAAGCCGGTCTTTACCGACCTTGACGCGTCCCAGTCTATATTGGTCACGGTTTTGCGGATTTTCTTACCCTTAAAATCGGTTAATTCAAGCTTGCCGCCTTTAAAATATGCTATTTCCGAATTTTTTAAATATAACGCCTCGTTGGAATACTCCATTAAGGGGGAAACGTCGCTTGCTAAATAAATATCGCCGTCTTTTTGCACGGCCACTAAAGGAGGACCGTATTTTACCGCCGCGATGCTTTTTTCTGGCGCGTATAAGGCTAAAAAGGCGAAGGCGCCTGAAAGTTCGTTTGCCGAAAGCCTTACCGCCTCGTAAAAGGACTTGCCTTCGTTAATTATATAATCTTCTATTAAATGCGAAATAACCTCGGAGTCGGTAGGGGTAATAAATTTATGACCTTTCTTAATGAGGACGTTTTTTAAGGCGGCGTAGTTTTCTATTATACCGTTATGGACTATGGCGATATTTCCAGAACAGTCCATATGCGGATGGGCGTTGTCGTCCGTAGGTTTTCCGTGCGTAGCCCACCTTATGTGCCCTATGGCGATATCGGACTTTACCGGAGTGATACAGCTGAACTCGTTGGACAGGTTGACCAGCTTGCCAGATTTTTTAATGGATTTTATTTTATTTTCGCCTTCGTCGTAATAAGCAATGCCTGAAGAATCGTATCCCCTGTATTCAAGGCTTTTTAGCCCGCTTAAAACTATATCTACCGAGCTTTCCCTATTTTTTGGGGAAAGGCTTGGGTCAGTCCCCTTTCCCGCGCCGGAAAAACCCATAATTCCGCACATTATTATTTTTCTCCTTTATTTTTCTTAACCGTTTTTACCGTCTTTGCCTTAACGCGTTCCTGTTTCTGTTCCTGTTTTCTTTTTGACGCCCAGCCCTCGATATTCCGCTGGGGCGTTCTGGATATGGCAAGAGCGCCTTCAGGAACGTCTTTAGTGACGGTCGTCCCGGAGCCTACGTATGAATCCCTGCCTACCTTGACCGGAGCGACGAGCTGCGAATCCGAACCGATAAAGCATCCGCCTTCTATTATTGTTTTATATTTATTTTTCCCGTCATAGTTGCAGGTTATAACTCCCGCGCCTATGTTGACTTCGTCGCCGATAAGTGCGTCCCCTATGTAGCTTAAATGCGACGCCTTAGTGTTTTTGCCGATAAAAGATTTTTTAACCTCGACGAAATTTCCTATGCGGCTCCCTTCAGAAATGTAAGTTTCCGGTCTTAACCTTGCGAAAGGTCCTATCTGAACGTCGTTCATTACGATAGAGTTTTCAATAACGCTGTAAGGCTTTATTATGGTATTATCCAAAATGGACGAATCTTTTATCACGCAGCCGTTTTCGATAACCGCACCCTTCATTATAATGGTTTTGCCGGATAAAAAAACTCCCGGGTATATAACCGAATTTTCGCCTATTTTAACGTTATGACCTATATAAATATTGTCGTCAGATATAAAATTAACGCCTTTTTCCATAAAATCATCAATTAATCTTTTTTGGAGTATTCTTTGGGCGTTCATTAAGTCGGCTTTTGAATTTACCCCCGCAAACTCTTCGGGACGGCATGATTTATAGCAGGCGGTTTTCAGCCTCTCGTTGTAAAAAATGCCGACTATGTCGGTAAGATAATACTCTTTCTTCCTGTTATCGGGCTTTATGCGTCCGATAAATTTCCTTAAGAGATTAAGTTTTATTATATAGACGCCGGAATTAATTTCCTTTATTAAAGCCGTATCCGGCGGATAATCGCGCAGCTCTTTTTCTTCGACTATTTTTTCTACGTACCCCTTTTTGTCGGTTAAAATTCTGCCGTAGGAATATGGATTTTCTGCTTCCACAGATAAAACCGTTAAATCGTTGCCGTTGTCGAAATGAAATTTTATGGTTTCTATTAGAGTTTCAGGTTTTATTAGGGGCATATCGCACGGCAGGATTATTATATCGGTTTCATCAGCGCCTTTGGGAAACATATCGAGGGCTTTTTTTGCGGCGTCTCCCGTGCCGAGATATCTTTCCTGAACTGAAAAATCTAAAGACAGTCCTTTTCTTTTAAACCTTTTTTCTTTGGAAACGTAATTTTTGACGAGTTCTCCCTTATGCCCTATTACCGTGCCGATTTTATCTAAAAAAACCCCGTACTTGCCTGTCCCGCGCCGGACGTTAAATTCTTTTCCGGCGTCTATCAACGATTTAACGCTATAAAATATAAGCGGGTTTTCCAATAAACCGGAAAGCGCCTTAGGCTCTTCGGATTTCATCCTCGTTCCCAAGCCTCCGGCAAGCAAAACCGCCCCGATACGCTTTATTTTTTCGTTAGATTTCATATTAATTATTATTATACAAAATTATCGCGCCGCGCTCACTAATTATTTAATCCTACCCGTCGTTCCTGCGCCTGAAAACGTCGAGGAGCGTCGAATAGCCGTAAGTCGTTTTTATCGGAAAAGCGACCGAAAGGAATACCGTAAACGCCGAAACCGCAAGTCCGGCGATAAGCATATAGACGTTTTTATATTCTATAAATACGAGCGCCGATATTATTCCGATAAAACCGCCTATAACCGAGGCTATGAGCCTTTTTATTACGTGTATCAAAAAGTTTTCCAGACCCGATATGTTGGTCGGGTGGATTTTTACCCTGAAATCTTCCGAGTATGCAACGTGCATAAGTCTTCTGGTATCGTTTACGAACTCTTTTATTTGCCCGAACAGGTTTTTAACGTAATTAACCGGATTAAAAGACTTTCCTAATTCAGTCTGCCTTATATATCTTTTTGCTACCGGAATAATGTCTTTAACGAGATTGTATGACGGGTTATACGCCGTGCCTATGCCTTCTAAAAGCGCCGCGGTTTTAAATATATATACGAGATTTTGCGGAAGCTCGAAAGGAAACGCGTAAAAGCTTTTCATAATCTCGGTAATTATAACCTGTATCTTTTTGCTTGAAATATCTTTCTGGCTTAAAACTTTATAAAGCTTCCCAGCCATATTTTCCAACAGCTGCCTTGAAACTTCTTTATTTATTATTCCAAGCGCGTAATAGGCGTCTATTATACCCGGAATGTCCTCCTTTATGCCCGCAAGAACCGCCTTAATAAGATTTTGCTTCGTATCTTCGGATATATGTATTACCAGCCCGAAATCCAGCATTATAATTTTGCCGTTTCCATCGACTAAAATATTTCCGGGATGCGGGTCGGCATGAACTATTCCGGTAACTAAAGACTGGTAAATATAAAATTCTATGAGTTTGTCGATAATCTTTTTCGGCTCTAAACCCATTTCTTTTATCTGATTGAAATTAGTAATCTTAACCCCTTTATGGAAATCCATAACGAGTATGTTTTTAGAGGTCAGTTCGGAATATATTTTGGGAATTACGACAAAGTCGAGTTCTTTTGCGATTTTTTTAAATTCTTTTATATTTTTGGCTTCGTGGATTAAATCCATTTCCTCATAAATGGTAACGCTGAATTCTCTTAATACTACGGAGATAGACTGAATGGATTTATTCTGTGGAAAGAAAATTTTTAACAGGTTTAAAACGCTTTTTAAAGTCCTTATGTCTATTGCTACGTTTTTTTCGATGTCGGGTCTGATTATCTTGACTATGACGTTTCCGCCTTTATAAACAGCCCTGTAAACCTGTGCTACCGAAGCGGCGGCCAAAGGCTCTCCGTTAAATTCTTCAAAAATATCTTTTATGCTTTTGCCGCAGTCTTTTTCGATAATAGGCTTAATTTTGGAAAACGAAACGGGGGGAACCTCGTCCTGCAGGGTGGAAAGGGCTTCTAAATAAGCGGCGGGCAAAAAATCCGCCCTGGTGGAAATAACCTGCGCCAGCTTTATAAAAGTCGGTCCGAGCGCGGCGATTATGCGGGTAAGCCATTTTGCGGACTTTGAGTGGTATTTTTCGCTCAAAGTCCGCCTCTTTCCGAAAATCACAAACCTTTTTTGCGTAAAAAGTATAAATAAAATAAACAGCAGCGCTTTAAAAAAAATGAAAAAATTTCTTTTTATCAATAGTAATTGCCGGTTGAAATTATAGTTACCGTATCTGTGCCGGAATTAACGATGAAACAGTAATGCCCGTCCGGCGAAATTCTGACGGCAGACGGATAACTGCCGACTTTAACCGTTTTGACGACTTCGGCTTTGGCGACGTCTATAATGCTTAAAGTAGCGCCCTGGGTATTTATGACGTAAAGATATCTTCCGTCCGGCGTAACGGCGGCGGCGGTCGGTCCCTTGCCGGTATAAACGGTAGCCACTTTACCGAAAGGCTGCGGCACGTAGTTCGAAGTAGGAGCATACGCACGCGAATACGCGGTATAAGGAGCTGCCTGAGAAGGAACTGCGGCTGTTGTCTGTACGGGTGAAGTAATAGCGGTTACCGGAGTTCCGGTTACGACCGGAGAAACGGGCGCGATGTTCGCGTACGCCGCGCTTGTCCTTTTAATTCTTATAAAGGCGGCGCTGGACGCCGAAGTTACGGTTACGAGCGCGGCGCTTCCGTCGGGAGAAACCGCTACGTTTATAGGACCTGTAGGTAAATTTATGGTCTTTATGTGATTAAAATGCACCGCGTTGTAAACAGAAAGCGCCATGTTCTGATAATTTACGACAAAAAGCATCATACCGTCGGGAGTCAAGCCCAAAGAAGACGGGTCGGACAGGGTCTTGAAGTTCCTGACCGGCGCAAAGTTTTTTTCATTATAAACATATATCTTGTTATCTTTGCCTGAAGATACGTAAAAATATTTTACCGGCGAACCGGAAGGAGAAAACGCTACGGAAGTAGGATTTTTACCTGTGCGTATATTTCTTATTACGGACATGGTAGATACGTTAATTATAGAAACGGAAGACCCTCCGGCGTTTGCCACGACGATTATTTTTCCGTTTGGAGATATCGCTATTCCCTGCGGTTTTTTTCCGACGTTTATCCTTTTAATTACGGCATTTTGCATCGTATTTATTACATCTACTTCGTTGCTATGGATATTGGTGACAAAAGCGTATTTGGAATCAATGGAAAAAACTACGCCTACCGGACTTCCGCCCGTGTTTATATTCATGGCTTTTGTAAGCGTGGACATATTTAAAAGGCTGACGTTTCCCGAAGCGGTATTGCATACGTAGGCAAAAGTCAGGGAAGGCGCTATAGCCACGCCGGTAGGATGGGAGCCGACCTTAATCGACGCGACCGTTCCCTTGGTAGCCATGCTGACGACCGAAACGGTATCGTTATCCGAGTTAGAAACGAGGGCATAATTGCCGTTGGGCGAAAAAGCCACTCCGAAAGGGAAACTGCCTACGGGAATGTTTCTCGTAAGCCTTGGAGTTAATAAAGCATAGGCGGAATTTAACGTACCTGATATAATTAAAAAGGAAACCAAAAAAGCGATGAAAACTCCTAAGCGTCCTAAGCGTACGAACCGTCCGCCGTTAAAATTTTCATTTTTCTTTAACTTTGACATAAATGCACCCGTTTATTTAAATGTTTATTTTATTAGTTCTTTAAATTCTTCTTCGTTTATTATATTAAGTTTAAGTTTTACGGCTTTGTCGTATTTGGAGCCGGGTTCGTTTCCCGCAACTACGTAATCCAACTTTTTTTTAACGGTTTTTTCTACGATGCCGCCCATTTCTTTTACGCTATTTTCAGCTTCGTCCCTCGTAAAGTCTTTAAGCCCTCCCGTAAAAATAAAACTTTTACCGGCGATTTTGCCGTATCCGGCATACGCGGAAACGTTTACGATATGAGGGGAAACTCCGGCTTTAAAAAGCCTTTCTATTACGGCGGTATTAGAGCCTGTCCTGAAAAAATTAAAAATAGATTTTCCTATTTCTTCCCCTATGCCGAACCTGGAGGAAAGTTCTTCTATGCCGGCACTTTTAATGCCTTCGATGCCGCCGAAATATTTTACCAGCAAATCCGCGATATGCTCGCCGACGTGCCTTATGCCCAAAGCGTAAATAAATCTATCATATGATATATTTTTAGATTTTTCAATAGAATTAAAAAGATTTTCTTCGGATTTCTCCCCGAAACCTTCCAATCCGCTTAAATCCCCTTTTTTTAAATAATAAATATCCGCGACGTTTTTTATTAAACCTTTTTCTACTAATTTATCGACTATTTTTTCGCCAAGCCCTTCTATGTCCATAGCCCGTTTGGAAGCAAAATGGACTATCGTCCCCTTAATCTGGCACGGACAGGAAAGTTCGTTCATGCACCTGTGGGCGGCGCCGTCTATTACCGTCAAGGAACCGCAGCACGGACATAATTCGGGCAGTTTGAAAGGTCCGCTATTTCCGCCTTTGGATATAACCTTCACTACTTCGGGAATAACGTCGCCCGACCTCTCGACCAGCACGCCGTCGCCTATGTTTATATTTTTTTTGTTTATTTCGTCCTGGTTATGAAGCGTCGCCCTTTTTACGACGACGCCGCCGATGTTTACCGGCTTCAAAATCGCGACGGGCGTCAATATCCCCGTCCTTCCGACCGAAACTTCTATGCCGGTTATTTCGGATACTTCCTGCTTCGCGGAAAATTTATAAGCCGTAGCCCATCTGGGGCTTTTTGATATTTCTCCTAGCCTTTCCTGAAGTTTAAGGTCGTTTACCTTTATAACTATGCCGTCGATTTCAAAAGGCAGGGATTCCCTTTTTTTAGCCACGCCGTCGAAAAAATCTATCGCGCCGGATATGCCTTTAACTACCGCGACGTTTTTGTTTATATTTATTCCGGCGGCTCTTAAAAAATTCATCATTTCAAATTGCGTTTCAAAAATTATTTCTTTGGAATAACCGCCCGTCCCGTATGCGAACATTATGAGATTACGCTTCGAGGTAACTTCCGGGTCGAGCTGCCTTATACTGCCGGAAGCGGCGTTTCTCGGATTAGCGAAAAGGCTTGAACCTTCTTTGAGCCTTTCCTCGTTTAGCCTTTTAAAGCCTTTCTTGTCCATTAAAACTTCGCCGCGCACTTCGATATAACCGATGTTTTTTTGCAGTTTTAAAGGTATTGTATTTATGGTTTTTAAATTTGCGGTTACGTCTTCTCCCGTTACGCCGTCGCCCCTTGTAGAACCCTGAACGAAAATGCCGTCCCTATAAATTAGTTCCACGGCTAGTCCGTCAAATTTAAGTTCGCACTCGTATTCTATTTCTTCGGTAGCCGGATATCCCAAAAATCTTTTAATTTTCGCGTCGAACTCGGCTACCTCGTCGCGCGAATAAGTATTGTCAAGCGAAAGCATGGGAATATTGTGCCTGACCTGCCCGAACTTCTCGCTTACGGCTCCGCCTACTCTTTTTGAAGGAGAATCATCCCTGACGTATTGCGGATATGTATTTTCCAGAGCCGCAAGTTCTTTGATTAGCCTGTCGAATTCAAAGTCGGAAATAACCGGGTCTTCAAGCATATAATAACGGTAGTTGTGGTAATTTATCGCGTCGGTCAGTTCGTCTATCCTTTTTTTTGCTTCAATACTCATGATTTAATAAAGCGAATTATAGACGTAATAATTTGCGAGAACTCTTTTTACGTAGTTTCTTGTCTGATTAAAAGGAATAAGCTCGATGAACAGGGGCATTTTATAATTTTTCAATAAGTAATTCCTCCAGTACGCGACCGCACCCGGACCGGCGTTGTAAGACGCTATCGCAAGATATTTTTTATTATAGAACTGGCTTAGGAGCGTCTTTAAATAATACGAACCGAAACTAATATTTATATTTTTTCTGTAAAGCATCGAAGGATTAAAGTTATAGCACCTCGTACGTTTTGCGATATAATATCCGGTCGACGGTATTATCTGCATAAGACCTATGGCGCTGGCGCTTGAATAGCACGCCGGATTATAAAGGCTTTCCTGCCTCATTATCCCGTATATTAAGTTTACCGGAATACCGTATCTGGAAGAATATTTTAATACGGAGGCGTAATAAGGACGGGGATAAAGTATTTTCAAAAAGCTCCCGTCCAAAAGTAAATACTTGTATTTGTAATTATAAATCAGGTTTGACGCCAGGACTACCGCCGTTCCGTATTCGCCGTTTTTATAGAGCATATAAGCAAAAGCCGCCCCGGCCTTTTTATTCCTGATTAGGGGGTAGAACCTTTGCATTTCTACGTTTGAAAGGAAATATAATTTCAATTTTAAAAATGCCTTGAACCTTTTGAAAGCTAAAAAATTTAGGTAGGGCTTTATATACTTATAATCGGTAATTTTACTTTTCGCGCGGGCATGGCTGCCTATGTAACCGACGTTAAGGTTTTTTGCCGACGCCCCTTTCATTCCGTCTATTTTGTTTATCATAATTGCGGACATTATGCCGTAATAAGAATATCTGAGAAATCTGGAACCTTTTATTATATTAAAATAAAAAGACGCCCTCCTGCTATAGCCCAGCTTTTCCAACGTCTCCCCGTACCAGAATAGAAACTTTGCGTTTTTCCCATCGACCTTGTCGCTTACCGCCAAAAAGGATTTAAGCTTATCGGCGGCAAACGCGGTATTTCCGCTTTTTAAATCATTTAGGACGCCGCTCCATACGATTTGCCTGTATATTAGCATTTCCCTGTCAGATAAAAAACCGTACCTGCCGGCTATTTTATCTAAAAGAAGCCCCGCTTCCCTGCTGTTATGCAAAATATAATAATAATAACGGGCTTTTAGCTCTAAGACGCTTAGTTTCCTAACACCGTAATACCCGTAACAGCTTTTGGCTTTATGCGCCTGTAAACATTCATCCGCCTGTTTTAAAAAAAGAGGGCTTTTAAGCTTCATTAAATCTTTTAAGGTTATAAACCTCGCTTTTTTGCTTTTCGCAGAAATATTTTTTAAAAGCCCGATAGATTCCGTATAATAAGAGTCGTAATATAAATTGAGCCCGCGCTTGATTTTTTGAGGTTCGCTTAAGGAGGCTTCGCTAAAATTTATTTTATGCGATTTGGAAAAAACGGGGTAGTCGGTATAAATACGCAGTAAAAAACGTTCGGCAAGCCTGCGGTTCTTAAGTTTGATATACGCCTTATATATTTTAAACATAGCGTATGAGCGGACAGCCGATTTTTTGGAGTGTCCGGCTATGTAACGCAGGTGGGAAATCTCCGAAAGGTAAAAACCGTTTTTCTCTTCGCAAAGCGCAAGGTAAAAAACGGCGTTTTTATAAAAAACAAATTTCGGATACAGGCTTGCAAGGTTTAAAAAAACGCGGTCTGCATCGCGATATTCCTTAAGCTTAAACAGGGACAATCCTTGGTAATAAAGGGCATAATCTTTTAAAAGCCTGCCTTTAAAGCCGTAAAGCCGGAATTGGTCCGCCGCCGGCTTATAAATGCCGCGCGAATAATTATCGTAGGCTTTTTTAAATATAATTTCGTTCCGGCGGTTAAAATAAGAATATGAGGTTCCGGCGGTTAAACTCAGGAAAACGAAAAGGGCGGATAAAAGAAATGTAGCTTTTAGGAAAAACCTGCGCATATAAAAATAAAAAAATAAAATTAGGTATTATGATATCTTATAATCAAAATTAAAAAAGCCGGTAAAAACTTCTTCGGCAGGTCCGACCATGTAAACGCCTTCGTCCAGCTCTCCCGATATTTTAAGCGTCCCGCCGTATAAATTTACGTTAAGGGCGCTTTCCTTAATCCTTCCGGTTTTTCTCATAACGGAATATACGGCGCAAGCGCCGGTCCCGCATGCCAAAGTTTCGCCGGAACCTCTTTCCCACGTCCTTACGAGCACGTTTTTATCGTCCGTAACCTGAACGAATTCCACGTTTATCCTTTTAGGAAACATTTTATTGTTTTCTATTAAGCGGCCGTAAAAATGCACGTCGAAACTTTTAACGTCTTCGACGAATACGGCGCAATGAGGATTTCCCATGGAAACGCAAGATATTTCAAATTCTTTTCCACCCGCGCTTATTTTTTCGTTAATAATTTCGGGTTTTGTGAAAACCGCCGGAACTTCTTCGGTTTTAAATTGCGGAATACCCATAAATACGCGGGCTTCTTTTACGGTCCCCGTCCCGGGGTTTAAAAATACCTCCACGGTCTTTATGCCTGCCAGAGTTTCAATATTTATAATTTTTTTATCGGTAAGATGCCTGTCGTATATGTATTTGGCAAAGCATCTTATGCCGTTTCCGCACATTTCTCCTTCGGAGCCGTCGGCGTTAAACATACGCATGCGGAAATCCGCCTTAACTGAGGAGCCGCCGCCGGCAGGTTCCGAAACGCCTCGCGAAGGCGGCAAAATTATTATAATGCCGTCGGAGCCTGCTCCGAAATGCCTGTCGCTGATTTTTACCGCAAGCTCCTTGTAAAAATCCGTATCGTCGGAAACGCAGGCAGGCAAATCGTTTATAGCGTCCAAATAAAAATAGTCGTTGCCCGCGCCTTCAAGTTTTGTAAATTTTATATTCATAATTTTATTTTTATAATAAATTAATAGTTATTTTGTTTTTTTAATATTTTTTTTAGCGAAGTATTTCCGGTTGAGGTAAAACTGTGGCTTATTACTGTTCCGTTTTTTATGACCACGCTGAGTTTTTGCTTATATTTTCTCGTGGACGCAGTAAGTATTTCATTGCCCATATGCACGTATTTTTTATATGAAAACCTGTATTTATAAGTTACCGTACCCGGCGTTAAAGGATTTTTTTCTATTGCGTAAGGCGGACCGAACATTGAAACTATTTGGCTTTCGGTAGTGGTTCCGTTTATTATTTTAGCGACGTTAGCGGACATAATAGGGTTTCCCTGCATATTGCGGGTCGTGGCGCATCCTGTCAGCGCAAAACCGGAAAGCGCAATAAAGATTAATAATAAAAAAAACGCCTTGACCGATTTTATGTTCATAATATTCATATTGGTTATCCCCTTTTTTTATTTAAGAATATCTGTATACTTTAGCATAATTTTCGGATAATTTAAAGCCGTAATTTTAGGTTCGCGCTCATCTTTTGCCGGAATATCTGGGGTCGAGGGCATTCCTTACGGCTTCCCCTACGAGGTTGAAGCTAAGCACCGTCAGCAGTATCGCTATTCCGGGAAAAAGGGTAAGCCACCATGCTACCATTATATATGTTTTTCCTCTTGAGAGCATTCCGCCCCAGCTTGCCGTAGGAGGCATTATGCCGATTCCAAGAAAGGCAAGCGAAGCCTGAATAAGAATAGCCCCCGCCAATCCAAGAGTAGCGGAAACTAAAATTGGCGCGATAGTATTAGGCAAAATTTCAAAAAACATGATATACGCATCGGATGCGCCTGCGGCGCGCGCGGCAAGAACATAGTCTTTTTCCCTGTTTTGCGTAAATTCCGCCCTGATAATGCGGGATATCCCCATCCATGACGTCAGTCCTATGATTATCATTATATTTATAATTGAAGGCTTCAATATCGCGCTTATTGCGAGGATTAAGAAAAAAGAAGGAAACGTCAGCATTATATCGACGAACCTCATCAATACGCTGTCCGTAATACCGCCGTAATAACCTGCATATGCCCCTATCGGAATCCCGATTAACATCGACAGCGAAACGGCTATGAAACCGACTTCTATCGAAATCCTCCCGCCGTAAATAAGCCTCGAAAGGACGTCCCTGCCAAGCTGGTCTGTCCCGAGAATATGGGCGGCGCCGGGCGGCAGCAAAATTGCGTTTACGTCTATTTTATCGGGATTATACGGGGATATATAAGGCGCTAATATCGCGGATGCTATGATAAGCAGTATGAAAAGCAAGGAGAACAGGGCAAGTTTATTTTTTTTAAAAGCGTTAATAATTTCGTCCATAAATTTTTTAATATTAATTCAGGGATATTATAATATATAATATATTTTTATAAAATAATTTATTTCAACCCTTATAAAACAAGCGCGGTTATGGGAATATATATAGCCAAAAGAATTTTATTTATGGTACCTATTTTAATAGGCATCACGCTTATATCTTTTTTCGTAATACATCTTGCCCCCGGAAACCCCCTGACAGAGCAATTAGGCTTAAATCCAAGGGTGTCCGCGTCTTCGAGGCTGATGCTCGCAAAGCTTTACGGCTTAAACAAGCCGCTTTTGACCCAGTATTTCGACTGGCTTAAAAGAATAGTTACCTTAAACTTCGGCGTTTCTTTTACGGCAAACCATGAACCGGTAATAACGGAAATTAAAAGAACCATAGGCATCACGATTCTTATTAACTCCTTAGCGCTGGTGTTCATATTTTTGTTTTCCGTTCCTCTTGGAGTCCTGTCGGCGGTAAAACACGATTCTTTTTTCGATAAGATTACCACGGTTTTTGTATTCATTGGCTTTGCGGCGCCTTCTTTCTGGGTAGCCTTGCTTCTTATAATATTTTTTGGAATAGACCTGCATATCTTGCCTATAGGCGGAATAACTTCATTAGGCTATAATTTTTTTCCCTGGTACGGAAAAATATCCGATATAGCCAAACATCTTATAATGCCGGTTTTTGTGGCAGGTTTCGGCGGCATAGCCGGTCTTTCGAGGTATTTAAAGGGAAATATGCTTGAAGTTTACAGGCAAGATTATATTATTACAGCCAGGGCAAAGGGGCTGAAAGAACGGACGGTCGTTTACAGGCACGCCATGAAAAACGCCTTGATACCTTTTATAACCATACTTGGTTTAAGCGTCCCCGGGCTTATCGGCGGAAGCGTAATAATAGAAACCATATTCGACATAAACGGAATGGGGAGGCTTTTCTATCAGGGCGTCCTGGCACGCGACTATCCGACTATTATGGGGATATTGGTAATAGGCGCGGTCCTTACCCTTTTAGGAAATCTTTTAGCGGATATAGCCTATGCCTTGGTTGACCCTAGGCTTAGAAAATAAAAGTAGTTGTCATTCCCGCGTAGGCGATATTTTTGTCCGCAAGCTTATCGAAGTATATCTTCGATGCGGACAAAAATGCCAGAAAATAAATTTCTATTGCAGGATTAAGGATAAATACGGTATGGCTATTTCGCGCTTTCCCTGCCTTTATTTAAATCTTTGCCTATATACATATAAACAGTAGGGACTATGAATATGGTAAGGAAAGTCCCTATTCCAAGTCCTGCGGCTATTACGAGCCCTATATCGAACCTGCTTACGGCTCCGGCTCCCGTGGCGATTAAAAGAGGCACTACCCCGAAAACCATCGCGGCGGTAGTCATTAAAATCGGTCTTAGCCTTATCGCGGAAGCATGCTCTATCGCGGAACGTTTATCCATTCCTTCTTTCTGCAAGTCGTTAGCGAACTTGGTAATAAGTATTCCGTGCTTGCTGACAAGCCCTATAAGCGTAACAAGACCTACCTCGGTATAAATGTTAATCGTGGCAAAACCAAGGCTTAAGAATATAAGGGCTCCGGTTAAAGACATTGGGACGCTTATCAGAATGATAACCGGGTCGATAAAACTGTCGAACAGGGCGGCTAAAATAAGATATATTATTATAAGCGAGAAGAAAAACGTTACTATCATAGCAGAACCTTCTTCGACGTATTGGCGGGACTGTCCGGCAAAATTATATGAAAAACCTTTGGGAAATATGTTTTTTGAAGCGTTTTCAAGATAGCTTAACGCCTGACCGACGGTTACGCCGGGCTTGGCGACGGCGGACACCGTAACGGAATTCAGTTGGTTAAACTGGTTTAAAGATTCCGGCACGACCACCGTTTTAATTTTTATAAAACTGGAAAGCGGCACCATATTGCCGTTTAAAGCCTTTACGTAATAATTTTTCAGCATATTCGGAGTAAACCTGTATTTCTGCGAAACCTGCGGTATGACTTTATAACTGTAACCGTTCATTTCAAACCAGTTGACGTAGTTTTCGCTCAGCATGGTCGAAAGAGTATCTCCTATTTCCTGCATATCTACGCCCATGCTTTGTGCTTTGCTCTTATCTATGGAAATTTTTAACTGGGGTTCGTCGTATTTTAAATCGCTGTCCATATATAAAAACAAGCCGCTTTGCATGGCTTTTTGCATAAGGCTGTCGGTAACGCTCCTTAACTCGTCGTAATTAGACGTAGAATTAACCACGAACTCTACCGGCAGTCCCTGCGAGCCGGGCAGGCTGGGCAGCGCGAACGCGACTAATTTTAAGCCGGTAACCGAATTTAATTTCTGCTGGAGAACCGGCGTTAACTGCATCTGCGTTTTGTTTCTCTGGTTCCACGGTTTAAGTATCAAGCCGGATATAAGGCTGTTATTGCCGGAAACGCCAAGCGCCATAAAGTAACGGTCCATTTCAGGAATAGAATAATATATGCCTCCCATCTGTTTTGCGTAAACGTTTAGGTTTTTAAACGTCGAAGTAGGAGAAGCCGTTCCCATAACGAATATGACCCCCTGGTCTTCCGTAGGCGCGAGTTCGCTTTTAGTAGTGGAGAACAGGAAATACGCGCTTACTAAAACGACTGCTATTACCAAAGCTACGACGGGCTTATAATTAAGCACGCCATGCAGTATCTTGGAATAAACGGATTTAATTCTATCGAACGTTGCGTCTAAAAAGCGGGTAAAACCCTTTTTACCCATATCTTCCCTAAGAAATTTGGAAGACATCATAGGGGAAAGCGTAAGGGCGATAATACCGGATATCAGCACCGCTCCCGCCAGGGAAAATGCAAACTCCGTAAATAATGCACCCGTCAGTCCGCCCATGAAACCTATAGGCAGAAAGACCGCTACCAGGGTAATAGACATGGCTATAATAGGAATACCTAGCTCCCTTGCGGCGACAAGAGCCGCTTCTATCGGTTTTTTACCTTCTTCAACGTGCCGGCTGACGTTTTCAACCACGATAATCGCGTCGTCAACCACCAGTCCTATAGCTAAAACCATGGCGAGCAGGGTCAGCAGGTTTATCGAATAATGCAGGTAATACATTATAAACAGGTCGCCTATTATGGAAAGGGGTATCGCTATGACCGGAATTATTACGCTTCTTGCCGAACCGAGAAATAAAAATATTACTATGACGACTATTATTAGGGTTTCCACGACGGCTTTTACGACTTCGTTAATGGAACTGCTTATAAAAACTGTTCTGTCGAATGCCACCCTCAGTTTTATGTGCGCCGGGAGCTCCCTTTTCAGGGAGGGAATCATTTTTCTTATGTTTTTAACAACGGTGAGAGGATTGGCTGTAGGCGTCGTAAAAATACCCATAACTACCGCTTTCTTCCCGTTCATTATATTGCCTGCGTCGTAACTTATGGAGCCCATTTCAACGGTGCCTATGTCTTTTATCCTTATAAGCGTTCCGCCGTCGTTAGCCACTACTAAGTTTTTAAACTGGCTTACGCTGTTTAATAAAGTATCCGCGGATATATTTACCTGTATATAATTGCCTTTGGTATATCCGTTTGAAGATATGTAGTTATTATTAGCAAGCGCCTGCGAAACCTGAACCGGCGTAACGTTGAATTCCGCCATTTTTTTAGGATTAAGCCATATTCTCATTCCAAACTGCTTGTTTCCGTAAATCATTACCTGCCCAACGCCGCTAACCGACTGCACTTTAGGTTGCACCGCCCTCGTAAGGTAATCCGTCATCTGCGAACTGCTTAAAGACTTTGACGTAAAAGCCAGATACAGATACGCGAGGTTAGTCACGCTTGTTTTAGTAATTACCGGAAGCTGGGACTGCTTTGGAAGCTGGTTAAGGACGGAATTTACCTGCGAAAGCACCTCCGCCAAGGCGGCGTTAGGGTTGTAGTTCAATTTCATAAAAACCTGTATGGTGCTGACCCCTTCAGTGCTTGAAGACGTAATGTAATCGATGCCTTCGGAGGAAGCGATAGCCCTTTCTAAAGGCATTGTAATGAACCCCTGGACCACGTTAGCGCTTGCGCCCGGATACGCCGTCTGGACGGTAACCAGGGTGTCTTCGACTTTTGGATATTCCCTTACCGTTAGCTCGGAAAGCGACCTTGCGCCTAAAATTAAAATTATAAGGCTTAGGACAATTGCCAGAACCGGTTTTTTTATAAATATATCGGTAAAATTGCCTGCTTCGCCGCGCGTTGAACCGTTGCTATTTTTGTCGGGAGTCAAATCGTTCATTTAGAATTCACCATGCCTTTATTTTTGCTTACTTCCGCTTTATTATTTTTAATAATTTTTTTAGCTACGACCGCCTTTCCGTTATTTTCTATACCGTTTTCTATTATGACCGGCGCGCCGTTTCTCAGTTTTACCTGTCCCGCCGTTACTACGGTTTCTCCGGCTTTTAAACCTTTGGTTATGACGACCGTATCGCTTCTCTGCGGACCTACGGTAACGTAATCCGTATTTGCTATATATTGACCGTTCTTTTTAACGACTATGTAAACAAAATCTCCGTAAGGATTGTATGTTACCGCGGTAGCCGGAACGGTAACCACGTTATGTATTACCGGAAGCAATACCCTTCCGGTCACGAACATTCCGGGCCTGAGAATCATATCGCCGTTATTTATTATTACCCTGACGGTAATATTGCGGGAAACGGTGTTAACGTCTATGCTTATGGTTTTTATCCTGCCTATAAAAACCTTATGGTAGGAATCCAGTTCGACTTTAACTTTTTGATTTATTTTTAAACTATGCAAATCATTCTGCGGCATAGTAAAATCTATATAGATAGGATTAATGGAATACAGCGGTATAATATTAGTCCCTGGTTGAATATACTGCCCGAGATTTACGGAGCTTGAATTCCTGATTCCGACTATGCCGGAAAACGGGGCTTTGACGGTCATATCTTTTATAACCACTTCCGTTTGCCTTATTAAGGCTTCGTTCTGCTTCAAAGTTGAAAGCATTTGAATATATGACGCTTTAGAAACCGCGTTTTTCAAATAGGCTTTTTTATACTGCAGGTAATTAAATTTATTAATTATTAATTGAGATTTATACTGCTTTAGCTGCGCCAGCTGAAGGGAATCGTCCAATTTAACGAGAACGCGGTTTTTTTTAACGAATTCGCCGGAATTGAAATATATGCCTTTAACCTGACCTGCCACCTGCGTGGTTACGTTTACCGAGTTGACCGCCGTTACGTTTCCTATTGTATGTATGTAATTCCGCCAGTTTCCTATTTTAGCGACCGCGGCGGATACCGAAGCGGGAGGATATTTCATCATTCTCATCATCTGCCCCATCTCGTAGCCTTTATATGCCTTATATCCGAATATGCCTCCAAATATAACCGCTAAAATAAGAATAGCTATTACAAATCTTTTAATCATAAAATTACCTTTTGTTTAATATTTTCAATTTAAAATTAATTTAAAATTAAGAAATTTACGCTTATAATAAAAAAACCGGTTGACAATATGACTTTATAGTCAGTATAATTTAGAATATAATAAAATTAAAATACAGTCAATAATTTTTTAACTTTTATGATAAATTAATTATACCTATGAAAATAAATAAAATTTTGCTATTGTTGTCTTGCGCCGCTTTTGGCTCGGCTTTTATGCTAAGCGGATGCAGTTTATTCAGCCGTCCAAAAAAAATAGAGGTAAAAATACCCCAAAAGTTTAAGTATGCCGTTAATGCCGGAAATATTTCGATAAAAAACGACTGGTGGAAAAACTTTAAGGACAAAGAGCTGAATATTTTAGTCGTTAAGGCGGTTAAAAACAACTTAAGCTACCTTGCCGCCGTAAAAAACATTCAGGTTGCCGAAACTTACGTTTCGCAGAATGAATCTAATTTCTTTCCGGTCGTTAATTTCACTTTCAGTTCCACCAGGAACAAGCTTCCGGGTTACGAAACTTCGATATTTTCCGGCAAAGGGTCTTCAGGCTCTCCTTCAACCGTAATATATAATTTAAATCAGGCGGGCTTAAATGCTTCATACGAATTAGACGTTTGGAATCAGGTAAATAACGCGGTAAAACAGGCTAAAGCAAACGCAGCCGTTTCTAAGGAGAACGCCGAAGTAGTCAAGCTGACTTTAATAAGCAACGTGGTTCAGGCTTATTTCCAAATTACCGCCTTAAAAGAATCAATTAAAAATTTACGAAAGCAGTATGCCGCCCAGAAAGAAATTTTAAATCTTAACGCAATCCAATATAAAGACGGGCTCATTGATGCCGGACCTGTAGAAACGGCTAAGACAAATATCGAGATTTTAAAAACGGATTTGAACGACGCTATAAAGCTTAAAGACATTACTAAAAATACTCTGGCTTATTATCTGGGAGAATTCCCCGAAAAATTTAAATTACAAACTTACCGCGAAAGCAAAAATATTAAAAACGGCGGCGGTTACTACGGCGGCTCAGGCTATTCAAATCTCATACCGCCAAACATTCCTTCGGAAATTTTAACCCAAAGACCCGATGTAAAAGAAGCCGAATATAACGTGCTCTCATATGCCTACGCAAAAAAAGAAAGTCTGGCTAACTTTTTTCCGGTATTGAGCCTGACCGGAAATTACGGCTACGCAAGTCCGGGTTTAAGCAGTTTTATTAACGATACTAACAGCCTTTGGAACTTCGGGCTTAATATTTTAGCGCCTATTTTTAATTACAAAACAAATACTAGCATCTATAAAAGGTCTGAACTGCAATATAAGCAGGCGGTGCTTAACTACAGGAACGCCGTAATAAATGCTTTCAGCGAAACGGACAACGCGCTTGCAAGCTACAAAAGGGACCGCAAAATTTTAAAAAGCTACGAAAACAATTTAAATTATTCTATTAAACTGTTTCATATTTACAGGATTCAATATAAAACCGGAATTTCAAGCAAGATAACATATTTGACTTACAAGCTGGATATGCTTAACGCGGAATATAACCTTATAAACCAGAACCTGCTTTTACGCGAAGACGTAATAGGCGTTTATAACGCGCTCGGCATGGGACTTAAAAATAACTAAATCCGAATGAATTAATATAATGAATTAATATTCCGGCAGGTTTCTTAAATCTTTGCCGAGCTCCATATAAAGAAGAAGTTCCATAATTTTCTGGGCATGGTCGGCAAACCTTTCATATTTTCGGGCAATAAATATATACGTTATATTGTTCTCCAGCGTAGTTAAATTTTTTATCGACGCGTTTATAATATCTACGACGATTTTATGGGAAAGCATATCTATAACGTTTTCGTCCCTTATTATAATATCTTTAAGCCCTAGATTTTCCTTTGTGCCGTCGGAATACATTTTTATGGCCATTTTAAGCATTTCGCCGTCTCTGGACGCCACGTCTTCCAAATATGAATATACGCACTTAAATTCTTCCGAAGACGAAGTCCCGTCAGTAAGCTTAAGCCCTATCTGGCACACGGATGCGCATAAATCGCCCATTCTTTCAAGGTCCGTTATTATCTTCATCGTGGTAGTTATAAACATTAAATCCGCCGCTTCGGGCTGGTATAAAGCCAGAAGTTTTATGCAGCTTTCGTTAATGCTTACTTCCAGGGAATTTACTTTCAAGTCGTTTTTAATGGTTTCTTCGGCAAGGCTTGTATCCCTTTCGAATAAAAATCTGGTCGCGCTGTCAAGCTGGCTGTTTACGATTTCGCTCATTTCTACTACGTTTTTCTTTAGCTTCATAAGCTCGCTGTCTAATATATTCACCCTGCACCTCTTTTAATATTAAATATTTTATATATTTATACGGCTTTAATACCTGCTCGTTATAAAATTTTCCGTCCTTTTATCCTTAGGTCTGGTGAAGAAATTTCCGGCTTCGTCGAATTCTATTAGTTCCCCGTCGAGAAAAAAGCCGCTGTAATCGGAAATTCTGCCTGACTGCTGGACGTTATGGCTTACGACTATTATAGTGTAGTATTTCTTGAAAGAATTTATCAAGTCCAGTATGATGCTGGTCGAAACCGGGTCGAGATAAGCGGTGGGCTCGTCCATTAAGAGTATCGAAGGGTTGGTAGCTATCGCCCTTGCTATGCAGAGCCTCTGCTGCTGTCCTCCCGAAAGGGAAAGGGCAGACTTATTAAGCTTATCTTTAACTTCGTCGTAAAGCCCTGAATACTTCAGGCATTTTTCTACGCGCTCAACGATAAAATCCTTATTTTTTATGCCGTGTATTTTTAATCCGAAAGCTATGTTGTCGAAAATAGATTTTGGAAACGGATTAGGATTTTGAAATACCATGCCTATATCCCTTCTTAATTCTACTACGTCCACAGACTTGTCGTATATGTTCTTGCCGTTAATCAAAACCTCTCCGGTAAGCCTTGCGCCTTCGGTGTAATCGTTCATCCTGTTAAGCGTCCTTAAAAACGTAGATTTTCCGCAACCGGAAGGACCTAAAAGAGTGCATACGGAATTTTTTTTGAAATAAAGATTAACCGATTTCAGAAGATGGTAGTTGCCGTAATAAAAATTAAGGTCTTTAACATCGACTGCTATATTGCCGGCTTTGTCCTCTTTTGTATTTTCGGGCATGAAATTTTAATCCCTCCTGTAACTATAAGTAATAATCATAAAATAAATTTCTTGGCTAAATAATTTATTAATCTTAATCCTAAATCCAATGCGAATATAAAGAGCAATAATACTACAGATGCGGCTTCCGCTTTATAATGAAGTATTTTTGAAGGTTCATGTATGTATATAAATATAAGCATCGCTAAGTCTCCGACTGCGCCGCCGGGACCTGTAACGCCGGTCGGCATGCCGGTATTATAATAGTTGGTAAATAAGAGGGGGGCGGTTTGTCCAATTATATTCATTACTCCCAGCAATATCCCGATAAATATCCCTCCGAGGGCGGCTTTTAGTATGACGGCGCGCGTAGCCTGCCATTTTGTGGCGCCAAGCGCGAGAGCGCCTTCAATGTAGCTTGCAGGAATCTGGTTAACCGCCTGCTCCGTTAAAAGCGTAATAATCGGGGTCATGATAAAACCAAGCGTAAGCCCGCCCGCAAGAGCCGAAAATCCGAAATGAAAACCTGGACCTGCATTTGTAGAAAAAACATAAAACCCTACTATGCCCCAAACTATCGATGGGATGCCTATCATAAGTTCGTTTAAGAGCCTAAGAAAACTGTTAGTCCTTTTTTTACCGAAAAGCGACAGGTACAAGCCGGTGCCTACGCCTATAGGAACCGCGAGAATCGAGGCAATTATTATAAGATAAACGTCTCCCACGACCGCGTTTAATATGCCGCCTTCCGCGCCAATTGGAAATCCTGTGGGCAGCGTAGATACAAATCGCCAGTTAAGATATTTATATCCTATGGAAACCGCCTTATAGATTATGTGAAAAACCGGAAAAGAACCAATAATAAACGCGGTTACCGCAAAAAATACGGCGACGTTATTATAAAATTTTTTCCTTTTAAGATATCCCTTGTTTGAGGGAAATATCGGCGCTTGCGAATGTTGTTCCATTCTGTTTCCTTAATCCACTGAAATGTTTTATAAATACTGGATTCCCGCTTTCGCGGGAATGACAAAAAAGCAATAAAGCTTCGATTGATATTTTTTGAAATCAGCCGCCGCCAAACTGCGACCGGCTGAACCTTCCGCCTATAACCCTGTTTAAGATATTTCTTCCCACTATATTAATTATAAGGCTCGTTAGCAAAAGCAAAAGCGCTAATTCTACTTCCGCGGAAGCGTATATGGGACTTATTACCGCAAAAGTAAACGTGTTCGCGAGCAATGAGGATATGGTGTAGCCAACGCTGAATAAAGATTTCGGCACTACCGCCTGATTGCCTATTAAAAGCACTACGGCTATCGTTTCGCCTATAGCCCTCCCGAAACCTAAAATTATTCCTCCGTATATGCCGTTCAAAGCATAGGGGAGGGAAACGTCTTTTATAACGTCTAATTTTGTAGCGCCCATAGCAAGCGCGCCGTCCTTGGCGAGCTTTGGAACGGAAGCCAAAGAATCCTTGGTAATAGAGGATATTATCGGCAAAATCATAAACGCTACTATTATGCTTGCGGCAAGGATTCCGTAGCCGATATTTTCCTCGACTTTTAAAAACGGGACGCCGGAAAAATGGGCGTTAAAAAACGGCTCTACCGACTCCCTCAGCCACGGGACAATCGTTAAGACGCCCCATACTCCGAAAACGACGCTGGGTATCCCTGCAAGCATTTCGACTATTACCGTAAAAACGCCCCTTAAAAAAAAGGGGCAGTATTCCTGCAAAAATATTCCTATGCCGAAACTAAAAGGTATCGCGAATAATAAAGATAAAAAAGTAACTAAAAAAGTCCCCGCGATAAAGGTCAAGGCGCCAAAAATTTCTTTGGGGGGATTCCATTCTTTAGTCCATAAAAAAGAAATGCCATACCTTGCGATAGACGGATAGCTGTAATAAAGTATAATGATTATGGAAATTAAAAAAACCAAAACTACCGACAGGACGAAAACGGAGAGAATAAATTTAAAAAGGTCGTCTTTGTATTTTAAGGTGAACATTGCTTTGTTTATAATTTATTTATTGTTTTGCGTTCAATTTTTTTTAATTATAGCACATTAGTTTTAATTTTTCTAAAAAAAATATAACCGCCGCCGGTACAGGATTTGCGCGTTCAAAAATAAAGCTGGAAAATAAAGGGACGGCATTTAAAACCGTCCCTTTATTTTCGTTATTTTTTAAATTTAAATTCGTACTGCTTTATCTCTTTGCTTATTTTACCTGAGCAAGAAGTTTCTTAACGTTTGGCATAACTGATTTTGGAAGCGGAGCAAAACCGGTTTTAACGGTATATTTAGCCGCCTGACCCGGACCGAGCGCCCAGTTTACCAAATCCTTAATAGACTTTGTAGTAGCTTTATTCGGCTGCGTTTTCTTTATCATCCAGAATTCAAAGTTGGAATCAGGATACGCGTTCTTTGCCGAAACGTTCCATACTATTGATTTATCGAAATCGGCGGGGAAATCTCCCTGTTTTAAAGCCGAGTTTGCCGCGGCGGCAATAGTTTTAACCGAACCAACCACGTAATTGCCTGCTTTATTAAGAAGCGCGGCGCTCGCGAGATGATATTCCATAACCCAGCCAAGTCCTACGTAACCTATTCCCCCGGAAGTGCTTTTAACGGCGGCTACGACTGCATCGCTTCCGAGATAACCGCTTCCGACAGGCCAATCCGGCGAAAGGCTCCTGCCTACTTTCTTTGCCCATGCCTTGGAAGTATCGTTTAACAAGCTTGTAAAGTCGAATGTAGTTCCGCTCGCGTCAGCCCTGTGGACGACGAATATATGAAGATTAGGAAACTTATACTGCGGGTTTAATTTCTTAAATACCGGATTATCCCAGTTGTTGATTTTACCCATATAAATTTCGGCTACTAATTTTGGCGTCATTTTGATATTAGCGCCGTTAGGTATGCCGGGGATATTATAAATTACCTGGGCATCGTCGAGAGCCACTGGAACGTTTACAAGGTTGGGATATCTCTTCTTAAAGCTTTTGGTAAGATAAGCGTCTGAAGCCCCGATAGTAATATTGCCGTCAGCCGCGTTAGAAATTCCGAATCCCGAACCTGTTCCGGCAACCGAAACCGTAACGCCGGGATTAAGCTTTTGATACTTAACCGCCCAGACAGAATTTAACGGGTAAAGCATTGTAGAACCTGAAATAGTGATAGTTCCGGCAGGCGTTTTGGCGCCGGTAGCGGGAGCCTTGGACTTCGCGCAGCCCGCTGCAAAAAAAGATAAGGCAAGAACGGCTGAAGCAACCGTTAATCCCCCAAGCATCTTTTTCATACTGCTTTTGTTCATAAAATCTCCTCCGTAAATTAAAATTAAAATTAATCTCGCATCCTAAAAATTATCTTTTTTATTTGCTTTAATTTATATTAACAGATTATTGTTACAATTTTATTACATTTATGTTAAATTTTTGTAACAATATTTCTTTTACTTAAACTTATCAGGTATATTTTTTTATTCTATAATTTAGAAGCTGTGATATAATAACTCCGTTAAAATAATAAATAAATAATTAATTAATGCTTTTTGAAAGGGAGACATATGAATACTCTCAGTGTTTATAATCCTGTAAAAATTCATTTCGGAACAGGGTTAATAGCCGAAACCGGTAAAATAGCGAAGAAATATTCCGATTCCGCTTTAATAGTAACCGGTAAAAGCTCCATGCAAAAAACGGGAACTTTAGGCAGGCTCTTAAAGACTTTACAAGACGCCGGTATTAATCCTACGGTGTATGATAAGATTACCCCTAATCCCACTATAGAACAGATAGACGAAGCGGCAGGAATAGCCAGGGAAAAGCGGATAGGGCTGGTAATAGGGCTTGGCGGCGGAAGTCCGCTGGATTCCTCAAAAGCGATAGCCGTCGCTGCCAAAGGCGATATACCGGTATGGAACTATTTAAAAACGCCCGCGAAGGAAGCTCTGCCGGTTATAACTATAGTATCGACCGCGGGAACAGGCAGCGAAGTCAACAGATACTCGGTTATGACTAACCCTGAAACAGCCGAAAAACCTGGTTTCGGTTATGAATGTATGTATCCTAAAGAGGCAATAATCGACCCTGAAATTATGCTGTCTATGCCCCCCTACGTGACTGCTACTACGGGCTTTGACGTTTTTGTCCATGTATTTGAAGCTTTTACCGGAAAAGCAAGAAACGCTTTTTCTTCGGCATATTGTATGCAGGCGTTTTACCTTTTAAAAGACAATTTGATTAAATCATACGGCGAACCCGACAATATCGAGGCTAGGGGAAATATGGCTCTGGCATCGGCTCTTGCCGGACTGGCGATAGATATTTCGGGCGTTGGAATAATACACGCCATAGAGCATCCGGTATCTGGAAATTATCCCGATATAGCCCACGGCGCCGGTCTTGCCGCCTTAACGGTAGAATCCATGAAATACAACCTTAAAGCATGTAAAAGAGATTTTATGCTTATAGCCCATCACTTCGGAATTAAGAGGGCGGGGAAAAGCGACGACGAATACGCGGGGGCTTTAATAGAAAAGACCGGTGAAATATTAGCCGCTTTAAATTTAAACATCGGGCTGAAAGACCTCGGGGTCGAAAAAGAAAAGCTTGCCAAAATTGCAGGAGAAGCTTTCACGACTATGGGCTTTGCCGTTCAAAACAATCCGGAAACCGCCGGCGAAAAAGAAGTTTTGAGACTTTTAGAAGCAAGCTATTAATACATAATAAATTTTAAAATTTTATTTTACGGGAGGTTTCATGTTTTCAACATTTAAATTGAGATTATATGTTGCCGCGCTTGCGATGTTTATTATTTTTTTAATTTTAAATTTTTTCCTTCTTGGTTTTATCGGTAAAATAAAAAACAGGTCATACATACAAGCCGTTTTGGGTTCCACCTCAATTTCGCTTCTCAGGGTCGATAGGGACGTCGCAAGCATAATCTATCTTGCCAAGCTAAGAAAATCGAATCTTGAGATTGCCAGTCTCAATAAAAAAACATACGACACGACCGCCATAGATAAAAAAATAAACGGCTATGTAAATAAAATTAAATCTTATAGAAAAAATAACATAATCGCCATAAACGGCTTTTATTCAGGATTTAATAGCGAGAAGTTTAAAGAGATTTACGGAATAAAAAAAGCTTTGCTTAAAAGACCGCGCAGTTTGAAAAATAAAGCCTCCGAACAAAAAATGTCGGAGCTTAAACAAATTATGGCTAATTACAGGCCTAATATGTCGAAGTTATTAAAAAATCCAAGCAGGGAAGCATTAAAGATGAATCCTGAATATTTTAACGATAATATCGATAAAATTATAAAACTGCTGGATTTCGACAGGTACGAAATGTCTTCCGGCATGAGCAAAAAGATTAATTTTTTATACGGCTTGTTTATCGCGGCGCCTTTTATTATGCTTATCGCGCTTTTGTCCGTCAGTTTTTATTTCAAAAAATTTTTAATAGACGAACTTGAAATAGCCATTAAAAAGGTACACGAGGTAGCGGACGGAGATTTGTCTTCAAAAATAAAAGTCAACGTAAATCCTAAAAACGAAATAGGAAGATTAATAAATCATGTAAATACGCTTATAGAATCGTTTTCCAGCAATGTAAAATCCATAAATAAGGCGGCGGTTTCTATTTCGGGACAAGGCGAAGAACTCAACCATTCCTCCAAAGAGCTAGAAGATAATTTAGAAAACATGAAGCAAAACAGCACTTCGATTATTGAATCAATAAAACAGATAACATACGCTATTCTTGAGGTGGCAAAAAATTCTAACTCGGGCGTTCAGGAAGCAGACCGTACCCAAAAAGCCACGGAAGAAGGATACGATGCCGTTAAAAATGTAATCAAAGAGATAAATTCCATTGAAACAGCCGTAGATAATACCTCGTCGGTCATGGAAGAACTTGGCGCGTCTTCGCAAAAGATAGGCGATATCATTGCCGTAATAGACGAAATTGCCGACCAGACAAACCTTCTGGCGCTTAACGCCGCGATAGAAGCCGCAAGGGCTGGAGAACAGGGAAGGGGGTTTGCGGTAGTAGCCGATGAAGTGCGAAAACTTGCCGAAAGAACTTCCAAGGCGACAAAAGAAATTACCGCTACTATAACATTCATTCAGGACGACACCGCAAAAGCCATTGACTCGATGCGCAACGGAAAAAATAAGGTTAAAAACGGGGTCGAAGTGGCAAAAAAAGCCGGAGAAAGCATAGCGGCAATAAAGGAACTTACGAACAGGCTTAAAGATATGATTACCCAAATCGCGGCCGCCACCGAAGAACAGTCCACAGCCGCGGAAGAAATATCGGCTTCGTCAGATTTAATATTGAAGGCTCAGGAATCTACGTACGCCAGCACTGCGCATATTCAGACAAGCTCGCAGGAGTTGTCTAATCTGGCTTCGTTATTGACGAAAAATATAAGCATCTTTAAGCTGTAAAAACTGTAAACAAAGCCGCTATATTTATATTTGTTTGCTTACAGGTTCTTTATAATTTCCGAAGCGATTTTATTGTCGTATAAGCCGTTATAGTTTGCTTTGAGTTCTTTCATTATAACGCCGATTTCTTTGCTGTCTTTTTCTTTAGAAATCTGCTCTATGCGGGATTTGGTTTCTTCATGTGACCATGTTTTTGGAATATACGACAAAAGTACCTCTTTTTCCTTTAAAAGTTCGGAAACGTCTTTGTTGTTTGCCGTCAAAATTTCGGCAGACTGTTCCGTCTTTTTAACCCATGATTTTATTATTTTAAATATATCGTCGTCGCTTACGACATTACCGTGATTCTTTTCTTTGGTCAGCTTTAACGCGTCGTTAAGAATCATAGTGAGTATATTTTTTCTTGTACTATCGTTATTTTTTCTGGCTGTAATAAAATCCGCTTTAATTTTTTCGTGCAGCGTCATTGCTTTATTCTCCTTAGTAAAATTTAAAAAATTTTATCATAATCAATAAATTATGTCAAAGCCGCCGCAGTTTTTAATTTTTTTAAAATTAATTTTTTCAAGAAAAACTAATTCTGCTTCTATAACGTCTTTATATTAGATTATAATCTAAAAATAGCAGAGGGGTTTTAGGATTAAACGGGCTGGAAAGTCTTAAAAAGGCTTGTTTTGAGTGGTGCGCCCAGAGGGATTCGAACCCCCGGCCTGCAGATTCGTAGTCTGACGCTCTATCCAGCTGAGCTATGGGCGCATGGTGTAATAGTCCAGCATTAATATTTTAATACAATTTAAATACGGCTGGCGTCTTGCGGCTTGTTCATACTTTTTATTTATTATACATTGCAATAATTTTTATTGCAAATCCGCCGCTAATTTATTATCTTATTGTTTTGCGCGGTCAAATAATATATAATATTTGCTTCAACGCTAGCAGTCATATCTGCCCCCGTAGCTCAGTAGGATAGAGCAGAGGTTTCCTAAACCTTTGGTCATCGGTTCGATTCCGGTCGGGGGCACCATAATCCGGCTATACCGGCTATAATCTTATAAGCTTAAATTCTCTTACAGTAAGGCAATATTCCATTCATTTTTTTGAGGTATTGCTCTCGATATCCATCAAAACTAAAATCAACTCGGCATATGCCCATATTAATAGAAATACCAATATCGTGACTATAATGCCGCCGAACAAAGAAAAGAAAAAAGATGAAACCGCCGACCCGAAATTAAATCTTCCAGCGCCGAACATCTCGGACATTTTTCCGGCTTCGTCCGCCCAGACAAAAGACATTATTAAACTGCCGATTAAGCCCACGACGATATATATCATAGCTATAATTTTCAATATAAACGCTATAAGCGAAAGCGCCGGATATTTAGAATCGTTATTAAGGGTACCTTTAAATTTAAAATAAGAGATGTAGTTCATAAAATTTGCCCCTCCTTAAATGTTATTTATAAATACTATCTATATATGTTTTCTTCGGACGGAAACGCGCCGCTTTTAACTTCTTCTCCGTAAGTTTTCAAGGCGTTTATTAACGCCGAACGGGAATCTGCAAATTTTTTAACAAACTTGGGCGGTTTTTGGGGCAGCATGCCGACGGCATCGTAAAACACTAGAACCTGCCCGTCGGTATGCCTTCCCGCTCCTATGCCTATTGTAGGGATACTTATATTGTTCTGGACGCTTAACGCCGCTTCTTCGGGCATAGCTTCAAGTACTATCATAAACGCGCCGGCATCTTCTAAGGCTTTAGCGTCTTCTACGAGCTTTTCTATCTGCGGTTCTATTTTTCCTTGAACCTTATATCCGCCGAGCACGTTAATAAATTGGGGCATGAGCCCTATATGCCCTATTACGGGAATACCGTTATCGGTCAGCCTTTTAACCGTGCCAGCGACAGTTTTTCCTCCTTCTATTTTAACCGCGTTAACGCCGCTTTCTTTAAGTATCGCTCCGGCATTTGTCAAAGCCTGTTCGGCGCTAACCTGATAAGACATAAAAGGCATATCGCAAGCTGTAAACACCTCTTTCAAAGCGCGTTTAACCATTTTTGCATGGTAAATCATTTCTTCCAAAGTAACGCTTATAGTATTCTCTTTTCCTTGAACGGTAGTAGCAAGCGAATCGCCTATCAGAACAATATCTACGCCGGCTTCCGCCGCGATGCCCGCCTGAACGTAATCGTAGGCGGTTATCATTGCTATTTTTTCGCCGCTAAGTTTCATTTTAATAAAATCTTCTATTCCTTTAGGCATAATTAAATAATTTTAAAATTAAAATATTTTTCTTATAATCCGGCTTTATATTCTAAAAACTTAGAATAATTTTCCGAGATAATAGACGCAAAAGCGGCTGAAAATAATCTGGCCTCCACGCTGTCCGCCCTTGAAGTCAGCACTATCGGGACTTTTAGCCCGACCACTATTCCGGCGACTTTTGCCCCTGCCAGATATTCAAGGTCCTTAAAAAGTATATTGCCGGATTCTATATTAGGGACTAATATTATATCCGCGTCCCCCGATACCTTGCTTTTTATTCCTTTTTCGGCTGCCGCTTTTTTAGATATTACGTTATCGAAAGCCAAAGGTCCGTCCACCGTCCCTCCGGTAATCTGTCCTCTTTCAGCCATTTTAGAAATAATAGCCGCATCCAAAGTGGAAGTTATTTTAGGATTTACCGTTTCAACGGCTGACAGTATAGCCGCCTTAGGGCGCTCAATGCCGAGCATAACAGATATATCTATGGCGTTTTGAAGTATTTGGGCTTTCTGGATAATATCGGGATTAATGTTCACCGCCGCGTCGGTTATAGATATTAATTTTTTATAGGTTTTAATTTCCATCAGAAATAAGTGGGAAACAAACCTGTTTGTCCTTAAGCCGTTTTCGTTTTGAAAAAATTGGTGCATCAGGATATCCGTATGGATATGCCCCTTTATTATTATGTCGATTTTCTTCTCCGATGCAAGTTTTGCGGCAATAAAAGCGGCATCCGCATCGCTTTCGGCATTTATTATTTCGATATTTTTAAGATTAAAACTTTTAAAACGATTTTTCTTTAAAATGGAAAGTATTTTACTTTTGTTACCGATTAATTTAGGAATGATTAAGCGGGCATTAAAGGCTTTAAATACGCCGTCGATGACAAGTTCTTCCTCCGCAACGACGACCGCCGCCCTCTTAGGAGATAACAGGGCGGCATTTTTAATTAAATCGTTTAATTTTTTAAGCATTTACCATGCCTAACGCAATAAAACTATACTATTTTACTTAATAAATTGCCGCTTTGATTTGTGCCTATCGTAACCGCCTGACCGCCGTTATTATATTGCTGCTGTGCGGCTGCGTTCCCGCCATTGTTGCCGTTAGACTGAAGATTTTGGACTTGCTGGTTAAGATTGGCGGTGGACTGGTTAAGCGCGCTTACTAAGCCCTGATTAAGGGTATTAACCGTATTTAGCGTCAACGCGGCAGTCTTGTCTGCGACGTCGTTCGGTCCTGATATATTTTGATATTGTCCTTGATTTGCGTTGGCTTGATTGCTTTGAAAAAGCTGGGAAGCCGTAGGATTGGCGTTTAATCCTTGAATCATGGTAATTGCCTCCTTTTAAACATTTATTAACTTTGATTCCTTATTATAATCATACCACAAAAATATATATTGTCAAATTTTTTGCGTTTTATCTTATGCGCTGAATTTAATATATTTATCTTTTGCGCAGCCGCAGACGGGGCATTTGTCCGGCGCTTCCGGTCCGACGTGCGTATGTCCGCAGACGGGGCATATATAAACGGTTTCTCCGTCAAAATCGCTGCCGGAGGCATCTAGCTCTTTTGCCTTTTTATATATTTCCCTGTGTATTTTTTCGGCTTCCAACGCGTAATGCGTAGAACGCTGCGCTTCTTTTTCATTTTGAAACTTCGCCACTTCGTTGAATACCGGATACATTTCTTCTATTTCGTAATCTTCGCCGTTATATGCCGCGTCAATATTTTCTCCGGATTTTTTTATGCCTCCCAGCGCTCTCAGGTGATTTTTGGCGTGTATAAGTTCGGCTTTGGCTATCGCCCTGAATACGTTGGCTAATTTTGGCTTGCCTTCCTTCTGCGCCTCTTCGGAAAAAATCATATACTTAACGTGAGCCTGGCTTTCGCCGGCAAAAGCAGCTTTTAAATCTTCTTCCGTCATGCTTCTCATGTTCAAACCCTCCGCATTTTAGGTTTATATGTATTAAACTAAAAATATCAATAAAAATAAACGTTCGATACGGCTATAAAATAATTTTTCAAATATGCCGCGTAAGTTCTTATGATTTTCCTGTATTTTTTATAGTCTTTAACCGGTATTTCGGGCTTTTTCGATTCAAATTTATATACGCAGTCCAGCTCATATTTATTTTCTGAAAAAGAACAACCGGAACTTGCGGAAACCGTTTTATCATAATATTTTAAAGGGGACGGCAAATAGTATATGCCGGATTTTTCAGGCAATTTTATTTTTATTTTGTCTATATGCTCAAACGGATAGCCTATTATTAAAGGATAAATTCTTTTTTGCTTTAAAACGAGATTTACAAGGCTCATATCTATGGGGGTCACAGAATGAAATACTAATTTATCCCCCTTTAATACTCCGTAATTACCGTCAATAAATTTTATCTCAAGCCTTACGTTTTTAGTAATTTTTTTAATATTTTTATATCTATATTTTTTTATATCGGCTCCGGGAATAAAATCATACAAAAAATTAGACGCCGCAATTTTTTTATTATAATTATCTTTGTTTTTCAGGGAAGACCTTTCAAAATTAGAATATAATCCTTTATAAACTATTTCCGCATTTCCGGTAAGGTTTCCGTCCTTATCGAGCCTGCCTTTAAATAAAAAAATTTTTTCGTTACTGTTGGGCTTTTCCGAAGGCGTGGAAATAAATTTAAAACCGTCCGGCTTCAGAAGGGCTACGCCTTTTCTGCCTGCCAAGACGAAAGGTATCTGAAAAGCTTTATAAGAAGATGAATCCGGGTATAAATAATATCTTTGCATCTTGCCTTTTTCTTTCAGGTTTAAACCTACTAAAACCGAATCGAACTGCTTTGGGGAAACGTTATTAACGTTTAAACCGGCGACATTTAAAGACGGCATGAGAACCGGATACGCATAAATTCCTTCAGTTTTCAACATAGTTATAAGGAGTGCCGCCAACGACTTTGAATCGCCGTAACCGTTTGAAAACGTCAGGGCGGCAGGCTCAGGCTTGTAGCCGTTTAGACCGTAACCTACCCCTATATACCTAAAAGACTTTACAAAGCTGTAATAAATTGAAGCTGCTTTACGCTTAACGTTCCCGCTTTTATCATCCTTAACGGAAGATTCAACAAATTGCTTTATTTTTTCTGACGGTTTTCCGGCTCCAGCAAATAATGCGTTTATCCTGCCGCTCAAACCTTTCCATGACGTATAAGTGGAAACCGATATATATTTTCTTAAATTTTTTGTAGGCGGCATATATGATTCTTTTTTTATCGCGGGTATATTGTCAAGCGATATGCCTATTTCTATAAATTTTTTATTTTTAACATAAATTAATTTTCTTGAAACCGCGTTTCCGCCTAATTTATTTAAATATACATTGAGCTTTAGGCTGGCAGGATATATAAGCGAAAAGCTAATTTTTTTTACAGGTATGGTATAGGAAAAATAATTTGTATAAAAAACGCCGTTTTTAATAAGCGGCTTAAAATTATCCACCTCGTAAGAAAAATTTATTACCGAGCCGTTTTCCACAGCCGGCATCGAAAGGGTCAGATATTTTATGTCGGAATAAGCCGGATAATTAACTGCGAATTCCGGAGAAACGATATTAACCGCGTGCTTTCCGACGGGAACTTTAAACATTCCCTTAAGCAGTGTATATGCGTAACGCAATTTAATTTTTTGATATTTCTCGGAAAAAGGTATGACGACCTCGGAATATTTATTTATTCCTCTTTGCGAAAGGATTTTTACGGATTCTGTCACGTATGTTTTTAATTCATATTTTTTATTTAATTTTAAAAAAACCTGTTTTTTTATTATGTATGCCCCGTAATTTTTGCCGCCGGAAACGTAAGCGTAAGAATCAGGCGGGGTTAAAAGACTTAGTAGGGTAATAATCCCGTAAGCGTAAAAAACAAACGTTACCAATAATTTTAATTGCGCCTTTTTCATTAATAATCCCTTTTAAAATATTAATATTTTATTTATCCTTTTAAATTGCAAATATCATAAATATCACATTTCTCGCAGTCTGTTTCGTTCCTGTTTTTTTTGCATAAATTTAATATTCCAAGCCTTGTAATCGCGAAATCATACTTTACCGGGTCGTAATAATCGAGTTTTTTAAGACTTTCCGTTATTTCTTCCGCCATTTTAAAAGTCGGATTTTTACGGGAGGTTAAACCTATGTACCGGCTGATTCTGCCTATGTGGGTATCTACAGGCATTATGAGCTGATAAGGCTGGACTACGCCCTGCCATATTCCGAAATCGAGGTTATCGGAATTTCTTACCATCCACCTTAAATATAAATTTATCCTTTTGCAGGGGCTGTTTTCCGCGGGTGAAGTAAAAAAGAAGCGCACCATTGAATACCCGGGAGGCGTCGCGGTACCGTAAACAGGCGAAAAATCAATTATTTCGAGGGCTCTTTTTGAAAAACTTATTAAAGCGTTTTTCAAATTTAGTTCCGACGGATTATAGCCCTTTAAAAAAAAATTTTCTATGGAACCATATTTTTTTAATATTTCGCTTAAAATTAAAAATAAGGCTACGACGTCTTTCTCTTTTATGAACCGGTAGTAAAAACCTTTAAAAAGTTTAAATCCTTCGTCAACATCAAAATTCAAAGTAAATTCATAGAACTTGTGATTTACCGCTTTATCTATTTTATCTAAAATTTTAAGTATCTGGCTTACCCCGCCGAATGCAAATCCAGACGCTATGAAACCAGCAATCTCTATATCTTTCGGGTCGGAGAATTTATGAACGAAACCTAGCGGGTCGGAATAAAGATACGATTCTTCAAATTTATTATATAAATCTTCTAAGCATTCCTTTAATTTTAACGTTTTATTTCCTTCGCCGAAGGATTTAACCTGACTGATAATTCCGCCTTTGTAAACGAATGTTTTTCCCCCGGGCAAAGACCAGCAGTCGCCCTCTTCGAGGGGATAAGGAACGTTCATTCCCCTGCCTATAAAAACCTCTTTCCCGTCTATTTTCGTATAAAAATTAAAATCGTTGTCTTCCCAAATTAAAGACCCGCCGGAAATTGAAGGTTTTCCGTCAGATTTCTTTGCGGAATTTAACTCGTTTAATTTATGCTCCGGCGTTTCTTCGCCTTTTTTATGTTCAAAGCTCATTGCAAATATATATATTGTTATGTTTAAAAAATTATAAAATTTTCCTGATTGGTTTTATTTTGTAACGTTTCGATTGCCTACTAATCCTGGGTTATTTTATAAGCAAAATCCAATCCGAATTTTTCGCAGTTTAGCAAATCTTCTTCAAACGGAGTCATTTGAATTTTCAATCCTTCCTGAACTATAACAAACCTAAGGCTTTTAAGAATATCCTGAACCATCTGAACCGCTTCTCCGCTCCATCCGTAACAGCCGAAAACGGCGGCTCTTTTATTTTTTACGTTAAGCATGACCAAAGACGATATCATATCGAATATGGGTTTAGGCGGTTTAGCGTTTAACGTCGGCGAACCTACTATTACGGCATCGGCTCTTTCAATATTATCTACGACGTCTTTAATATCGCTTTCGACGAGGTTTATTAAAGAAACCTCGGTCAGTCCGTCTATGTTTGCGCCTTTTGCGATATGTTTCGCCATTTCTTCGGTATTGCCGTAAGCAGAAGCATAAATTACCGCTATTTTTTTAACGGTTGAATCTGGGTTTGACGCCTTGCTTGCTTCCATATACCAGTCTATATATTTTTTCAAATCTTTTCTTAAAACAGGACCGTGCGACGGGGCTATTATTTCTATATCGTAATTTTTAAGCTTATCGAGAGCGCTTAAAGAATAATTCTTAAAAGGTCGCATTATATGGGTAAAATAAAATTTGAAAGCCTCGAAAGCCTCGTCTTTGTCTGCCAATAAATCGTTAAAAACATTTGCGTCGCAGTAATGCGCCCCGAAGAAATCGCATGGAAAGAGGATTTTATCTTCTTTTAGATAACTGAACATTGTATCGGGCCAGTGCAGGAAAGGAGCGCTGATAAACTCCAGCGTTTTCCCGCCCAAATCTAACGAATCTCCGTCTCCTACCGTGATATTATTGTAATCTTTTTTTATTATATGCTTGACGAAATGATGGGCATTTTTAGAATAAACCAAAGTCGCGTCTTTCGCAATTTCTTTAATCAGGTGAAGCGAGCCGGAATGGTCAGGCTCCGTATGGTTAATAACTATATAATCTATTTTTGATATATCGGTAAGACCGCTTAATTTACTTATCAGCTGGTCTTTAGTATTTAGTTTTACGGTGTCAATAAGAGCTGATTTTTCGCTCCCCTGAATAAAATAAGAATTATAGGTCGTACCGTGCGCGGTTGGAATAACTATATCGAAAACTCTCAAATCCGGGTCGAAAGCGCCGGTATAAAACACGCCGTCTTTTATTTTAAGACCTTCCATAGACTTAAACCTCCCATTTAAGTTTAAGGTTTTATAAAAATTAGGCAAACTAATAAATTCAATTCAATTCAATCAATATGCTTTTTATGATTATATCATATATAATAATCAATTATAAGGGCGTAACTTAAATAAGCATATACTACTTAGCAAAAAAAATGAGAGAATTAAGCATATATACGCATATACCCTTCTGTAAAAGCAAATGCAATTACTGCAATTTTTATTCTATACCTTTGCCGGGGCTAAAACCGATACGCAATTATGACGTTTTTAAAGAATATGGCGGACTTTTAATAAAAGAAATAGAAACCGAGTCCGAAAAATATTCTTTTGCGGGTTCTTATGTAAAAAGCATATATTTCGGCGGAGGCACGCCCTCAATTATGCCCGAAAATTTTTTTAAAGAATTTACATCATATATATACAAAAATTTTAAGTTATCCGGCGACGCCGAAATCACCGCGGAGATAAACCCTGAAAGCGCTAGCCTTGAGAAGCTGTCGGCATTTAAATACTTAGGCATAAACCGCCTGTCGATAGGCGCGCAAAGTTTTAACGATAAGGTTTTAAAGACGGCGGGCAGAATACATACGGCTAAAAATATTTTCGATGCCGTAAACAATGCAAAAAAAGCCGGTTTCAAAAATATTTCGCTCGATTTAATATTGGGACTTCCGGAACAAATCGAAGATATTTTTTACGAAGACGCAAAAGCCTTATTGGATATGGAGCCGGCTCATATTTCCGCCTATATGTTAAGCGTCGAAAAGGGAACTAAATTTTACGAAATTTATAGCGATAAAAATAAAGACGCCGGATTTATTAATGAGGAAAAAATAGCGGAATATTATGAAATACTATGTAAAATATTAAGCGAAAAAGGCTACGACCGTTATGAAATATCTAATTTTGCAAAAAAAGGGTATGAAAGCAGGCATAATATTAATTACTGGAAAAGAGGCGAATATTTGGGGCTGGGACCTTCGGCATCTTCTTTTTTTAAACTTGAAGACGGAAAAGAAATAAGAAAAACAAACGTATCGGATTTGAATAGTTTTGCGGATAGTATTTTAAATAAAACGAACGGCAAAAAAACGGAAAAAAATTCAATAGAAATTTTGACTGAAAAAGATAAAATAAACGAAGAGATATTTTTATCCTTAAGAACGGCTTACGGAATTAACGCAAAAAGACTATATGAATTAACCGGTCGGGAAACTATCGATATATTCATAAATGAAGGGCTTATGCAAAATTTTAAGGAAAATATCATACTCACTTTAAAAGGCATACTTTTATCTTCTGAAATATTTGCGCGCATTATGGTTTAGTTTAGTCCGGCAGTTTTCTATTGCAATAATAGGAATCAATATTTATAATATTACGATAACATTTTTTGGTCTGCAAAAGCTAAAGAAGTATTATTATTTTAGGAGAGATGGCCGAGCGGTTTAAGGCGGCGGTCTTGAAAACCGTTGATGCTTAAAACATCCGGGGGTTCGAATCCCTCTCTCTCCGCCAGTTTATTTGTAACGCAAAGTAATTTTATTACAGGTTTTAGATACGGCAGGCGAGAGGGGTTCGAACCCACGGTAAGCGCGAAGCGCGCAAGGGGAAGTTCGGACTTAAGCTAAGTTATCAAGGGAGTTCTGGGTTTTTAGCTCCCCTCCTTTTTAATGAGAAGTTGTATATCTAAAGCTAAGTTATCAAGGGAGTTAGGGTTTTTAGCTCCCCTCCTTTTTAAGGAGGGGTTGTATATCTAAAGCTAAGTTGTCAAGGGAGTTAGGGTTTTTAGCTCCCCTCCTTTTTAAGGAGGGGTTGTATATCTAAAGCTAAGTTGTCAAGGGAGTTAGGGTTTTTAGCTCCCCTCCTTTTTAAGGAGGGGTGGCAGGCAAAGCCTGCCGGGGTGGTTTCAGGGTAACGCGGACGTCTTCCCAAATTCTTTTTTTATGCAATCAATCAAGTTCTCAAGATTTTCAAAAACTGCTTTATTTTCAAAGCGCAAAACTTTTATCCCATAATGAAATAAAAACAAATCGCGCTCATTGTCGTATTCAGCCTGCGTCTCTATATTATGAACTTCACCGTCTAATTCAATAGCCAATTTTTCGGACGGGCAATAAAAATCCAATATATAATTATTGACGCTATGCTGTCTCCGAAATTTCCTGCCGTCTAATTGCTTATTTTGTAAATATCTCCAGAGTTTGGATTCCGCGGGCGTTAAATTTTTACGTAATCGCCTGCGGAATGTTTTTAATATTTTTTTATTGTTTATAAGATTATCAACTTTATTTTGCATTATACCAAAACCACCCCGGCAGGCAAAGCCTGCCACCCCTCCTTAAAAAGGAGGGGAGCTAAAAAACCAAACTCCTAAACCCTAGAACTATCAAACCCAAACTACCAAACCCAAACTCGAACTCTAGAATTCCAGAACTACCGAACTCACGAACTCCTAAACTCTCGAACTCCCTTGGCAGATTAGCTTTAGATATACAACTTCTCATTAAAAAGGGGATTGGCTAAAAACTCGAATGCTTTAAGCGATACGCGACTTGATATAAGCCTATAAGTTCCATAAGATTAAGAATTAACCCAAATTATTTAAGCTATATCCTTACTCGCAAATATTAACGACGATATAACGAACAGCAGGGCGGTATAGCAAATGCCGTAAATAATACGATAGGATATTCCCCCGCCGGAAACCGATATTTTGTAAGCCGCTTCCGAACTTATATTGAATAAGGAAAAGTTCGGCAGGACGGTATAAATAAAATGGACTATCGCAGCAAGAGTATGGTTTGCCTGATGCACCGTTACGGTTTTGCCATTTATAACCTTTCTTACCGGCTTTATTAAATCGTTCATCCTGCTCGAAACATTGCCTATGAAAAAAACGAGTATGGCAAATATCGACGCTAAAGCTTTTGAGGTTACCAACGAAAAAAGTAACGCAGCCGCGGAAATAAATACCGATTCTATTATTATAAAAAAACCCTGAATTATTAAAGGCTGGGGCAGCGAATAAAGGGTAAAGGGCATTGAACCCGCAAGGGGCGGTTTAATTGCATGACGGACGGTTTTTACAACGGGCATTGCCGGAACTATAAATTTATGCATAATCAAAAGAACGAAGTAAAAAATAAGCATCATTATAATAGTAGAGAATATTATTGCCGCGGCAAGCCCCAAAAAACGCCCTATTAAATATTGCGTTCTTCTTATAGGTCTTGTCAGCGCAAGAAAAACGCTTTTCTTTTCTATGTCGTCGTAAACTACTGAAGAACCTATGAAAATACCGATAAAAATATTGAAAATAGATATGGCGAATATGGAAAAATCTACCATAATCCTTCCCTGGTTTATAAAACTTGTCTGCGAAACAAAATAACTCCCGGATATAAGAATTAACGCAAATATTAAAAAAGAATAAAAAATCTTGGAGCTTTTTATTTCCTTAAAAGAATACATGGCGCCGTATAAAATTTTTTCCATTAGAATACCCCGCTAATTTTTCTAATTTTTACCGCTTTTAAGCATTAAATCGTAAAGATAGATTTCTAAGGGCGTATTATACTCTCCCGTCAGACTATTATCTTTTCTCTCTTCCGAGTAGGCTTCCGCCTCCTTCTCGATTTCGGCTACATCTTTATTTTTTATCAATCTTCCGTTCACGAGAACGGCAATTCTGTCGCATAATTCCTTGCTGTCCGCCAGCACGTGCGAAGAGAAAAATATCGTTTTTTTTCTTTCCTTAAGTTTAAATATTATATCCTTAAATTCTTTCCGTCCGATAGGGTCCAGTCCGGACAACGGTTCGTCGAAAATTAAAATTTCAGGGTCGCCTAAAATAGAAATAGCAAGCGCCAGCCTTTGCGTCATTCCTTTGGAATATTTATGCGCTTGAATATTTTTTGCGTGAAAAATTCCGGCAGATTTTAATGCCTCGTCAATTGCATCTTTACTAGCCCTGATATTTAACAGATTAGAATAATAGCTTATAATTTCTATCCCTTTAAGCCCTCGCGGAAAACTTGGACTTTCAGGCAAATAACCAAGTTTGAGCCTAGCCCTGTAATCAGACGCGTCGTAACCGTTTATTTTAATCCCTCCGACGGAAGGATTAATTAATCCGACAATCATCTTAATAGTCGTGGATTTGCCTGCGCCGTTAGGACCAAAAAAACCTGTAACCTGTCCTTCTTCGATATTTAAGGAGAGGTCTTTCACGGCATTTTTCTTGTTTCCAAAAAAGCCTACCCTGAAGTATTTAGTTACGTTTTTTAATTCAATCATAATTTTCCGTCAATTTTTAATAATAAATATGTTTATATAATAAATTATAAATTATCCGTTTAACGCTTTGGCAAAAATATTTTTAAAGAATATGGAATTTTATAATTTTTATGTTCTTTTTTGAATTCTATCTCTTTTTTTACGGCGTTTATCCTGTATTTTATTATACGCTTTACATAAGGATTTTTATTATTTTTATACATGTCATCAAGAAAGCCCAGCGCCTTTTTAAGGCTCCCCGATTTATTAAGAAGTTTGGCGTATAAAAACTCTAAATATTTAGGGCTGCCTTTCATATTAACGGCATATTTAAGGTAATAAGCGGCTTTTTTATAGTCGCCTAAGCTGTAAAAATAGTTGAAGGATATAAGAAACGGTATATTCCAGTTTCCTTTTAGGTGATTCATTCCCATTTTTAATAATTTTATAGCTCTCCTCGGCTTGCCCGCCAAACCAAGGAGCGTTCCCCCTGCCTGATAAGCATAATTAAAATCCGGATTAAGTGAAACCGCGATGGACGAAATCTTATACATATAAGGATAATGCAGTTTTGCGAGCCTAAAGGACGAAGCTTCCTGAACGAAAAGCGTCCAGAAATAATCCGAAGCCAGCGTATTGAAGTTCAGGTCTATAAATTTTAAAAATTCTGGTTTTATAGACGAATATTTTAAAAATGAAATAAGCCTGAATTTTAAATTTTTTTTTGAAGAAACCGCCGCGTTAAATGAATAAAATATAAAATAAGCCAATAATAAAACAGCTATAATCGTTCCAAACCATTTTAGCAGTCTATAAACGCTTGTTTTCATATGTTTTTATCGGCATTTTAATAAATCAATGTAAAACATGGCTGTTTCGCTGGCAATCGTTTTTGCGTCGAACTTTTTAACGACTTCATTATAGCAGTTTAAACCAAGCTTTTCAATTAACCCGGGTTTATCGATAAGATAAATAATTTTATCGGCAAGACCCTTATAATCTTCGTTTTTAAATAAAAGCCCCGTTTCGTCATTTACAATTATTTCAGGAATTCCTCCAACGTTTGACGCGATAACCGCTTTTTTGAGAGCGCATGATTCTATTATAATACTGCCCATGCCTTCAAGACCGGACGGCACGGTAATTAAATCGGAGGCGGCTATAAATTTTTCGATGTTCTCCTTGAAACCGCTTATTATAAAATAATTTCCTAATTTCTTTTTGTTTATCAAATCGACGATTTGGGAATAAAGTTCGCCTTCACCGATAATAACGAATTTTATATCGTTTCTGGCTTTTACTATTAGTTCCGCCGCCTTTATAAATACCTCGTGCCCTTTTTCTTTGGAAAGCCTGCCTATAAGCGAAATCATTTTTTCTTCATGCCTGATGCCGAGTTCATTTCTCGCGTCATTTTTTTCGGTTGCATATAATGCTGTTTCATTATAAATCCGGGGGCTGTAAATGATTTTTATTTTCTGCGGGTCAATTTTAATATCCTTAACCAGCCTTTTTTTTATGAAACCGGATATGACTATAAATCTGTCGGTTAAAAACCTGAATATTAAAAATCCTTTAAAAAAATCTACCTTATATGCTACGTGACGCGTTAGAATTTTAATTATCTTTCTTTTAAAAATGGAAGATGCGGCAATACCGCCAAGAAAATGGTCTAAAGACGAGTGAAAATTTATTAAGTCTATATTTTGGCTTTTTAAAAAACGTCTTATTTTCAGTACGGCAAAGATATCTATAAAATTCGTCATTTTGACGGAAAAATTAGGGATTTCTAATTTATCTAATTCTGTTTTTAATCTTTCGTTATTATTGTGAATAACGCAGACGTTAAAATCTTCGGCATGGTATTTCTTCATAAATTGCAGCAGTATGACGATATCGTTCTGCGCTCCGCCGAAGCCTTTGAAGCCGTCTATATGCAATATGTTAAATTTATTTTTTTTATTCATAAGATTTATATTATAATACTATATTATATCTATATCTATTTAAAACAATTAAGCGGGTAAAAACCGGTGTCCAGCGTTATCATAATTTTTTTTAAAAATATATTCCTTGCTTTAATCCCGTTATTCGTAGCAATAGACATATTCGGCGTGCTGCCTATATATTTGGATTTCGTAAGGGATACCAACTTAAAAGAAGAAAAACAAATCAGGAAAAACTCTTTAATTACGGCTTTTAGCGTCGGCATAGGTTTTCTTTTACTCGGCAAATCACTTTTCGACGTTATGGGAATTTCAATATATGATTTTGAAATGGCAGGGGGCATACTACTGCTTATAATATCTATCAATAACCTGCTGTCCGAAAAACCTAAGATTTATTCATCCGCCGACAGGACCGATTTAGGAGTCGTCCCTATAGGTGTCCCTTTAATAGTCGGTCCGGGAGTTTTAACAACGCTACTGATAATTACCGGAATATACGGATATTTAGTCGTAACGATTGCGTTTATTATTAATCTTTTTGTAGTTTATATCGTTTTAAAAAATACCAGGCTTATTTTAAAATATCTCGGAAAGACGGGGTCTGGTGCTGCCGGAAAGATTGCGGCGCTTTTGCTTGCCGCGTACGCGGTAATGATGATGAGGGTCGGGATTATAAATACCGTATCGTTTTATATTAAAAGCGGCGGATTTAAACATTAAACCTGAAATGCATTATATCTCCGTCCTTTACGACATAATCTTTTCCTTCTAACCTTAAAAGCCCCATTTTTGCGGCATTGGCTTCAGAACCGGCTTTAATAAAATCGTCGTAAGAAATAACTTCAGCCCTTATAAAGCCTTTTTCAAAATCGGTATGGATTGTTCCGGCGGCTTGCGGCGCCTTGCAGCCGTTTTTTATCTCCCAAGCCCTGACCTCCTGTTTGCCTGCCGTAAAAAACGAAATTAAACCTAAGAGCCTGAAACTGACAGAAGCTACCGTATCTAACGCGGAAGATTCCAATCCGTAGTCTTTAAGAAAAACATCCCTGTCTTCTTCGCCTAGCGTAGATAATTCCTCTTCCAGTTTTGCGCATAATCTTATAACCGGTATATTTTTGGGCTCGGCAATATTCATTATATCTTCTATATCTTTATTTGAAAAACTTTCGGAAAGCATATCTTCATCTACGTTAAGAACATATACCGCTGGTTTAGCGGATATTATGCCCAGGGATTTCAGCAGGATTTTTTCCGTTTCGCCGAATTCTTTGTTTATTATAGTTCCGGTATCGGAGAGCTGGGCGTTTATTTTTTTTAAAAAATCGAGGCTCGATGCCGCCGCCTTATCACCGCTTCTTGCTATTTTTTCTAACTTTTGCGTATGTTTGGAAAGAATTTCTATATCGCTAAGCGCAAGTTCTGTATTAATGATATCCAAATCTCTCGACGGATTAATTCCTCCCTCAACGTGAACCACCGAGTTTTCTTTAAATACTCTTATGACATGTATGATTAAATCTACGTTTCTAATGTGAGAAAGAAATTTATTGCCTAAGCCTTCGCCTGCCGACGCCCCTTTTACTAAACCTGCAATATCTACAAATTCCACATAGGTAGGGGTAAATTTTTCAGGCGCGAGAATATCACGCAGTTTTTCCAGCCTTTTATCTTTTACCGGCTTTATGCCTACATTGGGTTCGATAGTACAAAACGGATAGTTGCTGGCTTCTGCCGCTCCAGATGTAATAGCGTTAAATATTGTGGATTTACCTACGTTTGGAAGTCCTACTATACCGCATTTAAGTCCCATTTTTTATTATTTCCTTTGATTAGCAAGTTACTTGCGGTTATAATTGTTCATAGTTTTCGCAAGACCATCAGATATAAACGATAATAAAATTTCATTCATAATTCTTAATATATCCGGCAACATTTTAACTTCGTCTTTCGAAAAATTGGACAGGACATAGTCCGCGCCGGTATTAAATCTTGCTCTTTCCGGGGAATTAATGCCTAATTTCAGGCGTATAAAATTTTTGCTTTGAATAGAATTTATAACCGAATTAACTCCATTATGCGAGCCGCCGCTTCCGCCGAATTTAATTTTATAGTTTCCGAAAGAAAGGTCAAGATCGTCGTGTATTAAAACAATGTTTGAAGCGGCTTCGTTTTCTTCGATTTTAAAAACGCCGTTTTTGTTTAACGCCTCTTTTACGGCTTTGCCGCTTAAATTCATAAAAGTAAGCGGCTTGATTAAAAATACATTTTTACCGGAAATGTTTTTACCTGAAATCAAATAATTTTTCTTGCCGGTAAACTGCGGAAAAACATTCTCTTCCAAAAAATAATCCAATACCGTAAAACCAAAATTGTGTCTTGAAAAACGGTATTCCTGACCCGGATTTCCAAGTCCGAAAATAAATATATCCTCAGGCATTTTAATAAAATAGAAATTTTAGCCTTTCTGTGCCGGTGCCGGAGCAGACGCTGCAGAAGCGGTTTCGCCTTCGGCGGCAGGAGCGGCCGCAGAGGTTTCTTCAACCGTAGGCTCGGCAACGGTTACTATAGCCGCATCTTCTTCAGCCATTATTTCGATGTTTTTGCCCAGGTTCAAATCCCTGACGTGTATAATATCCCCTATTCCGAGTCCGGCAACATCGATGTTTATAGTATCGATTATGTCTTTTGGATAACCTTTTATAGTAATGTGCCTCATTAACGGTTCAAGAATTCCGCCCAGTTTAACGCCTTCGGGTTTACCGACAAAGTGAACGACCGCTTCTATCTCAATTTTTTCATCCATCGATATTTCATGCAAATCGATATGAATAATATTATCTGTAACGGGGTCTTTCTGAATTTCTTTTATGACGGCGGTTTTACCGTTTACGCTGTCTTCCTTGCTCACTATGTTGACAAATGAAGATATGGAATGTTTCGCAAAAGTTTTAAGAAATTCTTTGTAATTAAGCAAAACTATGAACGGGTCTATTTTTTTACCGTATAGGACTCCTGGTATAAATCCCTGCTTCCTTAATGTTTTAAGATTGTTTTCTTTCTTTCTTGCTTCAATGTTTAAATTAATTATTTCCAATGAAAATCTCCTTTTTTATATAAATTTTTTAAATAAACAGCGAACTGACAGAATCCTCGTCGTGAATTCTTTTAACAGCTTCACCTAAGATATTAGCAACGCTTAATATTTTAATCTTCTTTGAAAACACCTGCCTGTTTTTTTGATTTATAGTATCGGTTATTATAAGTTCTTTTATAGGAGAACTGTCTATTTTGCTCATTGCTTCGCCGGATAATACGCCGTGCGCCGCCATTGCTATTACTTCGCTTGCGCCGTTATTGGAAATAGCCGCCGCACCCTGAGTTATAGTTCCGGCAGTATCTATCATGTCGTCTAACATAATGGCTATTTTATTTTTGACGTCGCCTATGACGGTCATTATTTCTGCAACATTTGCTTTAATCCTTCTTTTATCTATTATGGCAAGATTTGAGCCTAAATGCTTGGCAAAAGACCTTGCTCTTTCAACCGCTCCAGCGTCTGGAGAAACTACTACTATATCTTCCGGCTTATAATTTTTTTCTTTTATATATTGGAGCAACACGGGCGCCGCATATAAATGGTCAACTGGGATATTAAAAAAACCCTGTATCTGACCCGCGTGCAAATCCATGGATAACATCCTGTCGGCTCCAGCAGTCGTAATTATATCCGCTACCAGTTTAGCGGTTATCGGTACTCTTGAGGCGGTTTTTCTATCCTGCCTAGCGTAGCCGTAATATGGGATAACGGCGGTTATCCTGTTTGCCGACGCCCTTTTCATGGCATCTATCATTATCAGCAATTCCATTAGATTTTTATCAACAGGATTAGAGGTTGACTGCATAAGGAAAATATCGCATCCCCTGACGTTTTCGTTAATATTGATAAATGTTTCCCCGTCGCTGAAATTGTAAACCTCGGCGTCTCCCAATGGTATGCCGAGATAGCCTGCCATCTTTTCAGCAAGTTCCTTGTTGGAATTGCCCGTAAATAATTTTAATTTATTCGTCATATTGTTAATTATATTTACTGCCGAGGATGACTCGCACGCTTCGCATGCTCATGATCGCCTACCCTGCCGTATTGTTAATTTTATTTACTGCCTTTGTCTTACATTCTGCTGGCTGGGGCGGGAGGATTCGAACCTCCGAATGCAGGAATCAAAATCCTGTGACTTGCCGCTTGTCGACGCCCCAATTTATATATCCGCAACACAAAGACAAGAGGATACCGTCTTTATTATTCCTGACTGTTCATAGCGGCTTCGTATGCCGCAAGTACAGCCGATTCTATCATATCCCTCGTTTCATTGTTTAAAGGGTGCGCAGTGTCTTTAAAGGTGCCGTCCTTCCTTTTTTTACTAGGCATCGCTACAAATAAGCCGTCCTTTCCGTTAATTATTTTGAGGTCTCTTACAACAAAACAGTTATCAAACGTTATTGTAACATAAGCTTTTAACTTCTCTTCGTCTACGGGAAAAACGTTAACTTCAGTAACTTGCATAATAAAATCCCTCCAAAAATAAATTGAGTAATAGTTTATAAAGTTTCTGTTAAATAACTCATGCGTATCCTGTCATAAAAACTAAACGATTTCAAGTCTTTAAGGTATGAATTTGCACCGGTCAAGCTCTTAAACGCGCCGAACATGGCGGAACCGCTTCCAGATAAAAGAGATACCTCGGCTCCATTTAAAATTAACGATTCTTTTATATCCATAAGAACCGGATATTTTTTAAATATTGCCTTCTCAAAATCATTTTCAAACTCTAAATCTTTAAAGCCTAAGTATTGAATATTATAATAATTTATATTATTTGTCAACAAAAAATCATCATAGTCGGCATATGCTTCCTTGGTGCTTATTCCAAAATCAGGTATAATTAATACTATGTGGTACTTCGGCAATGCGCCAATTTCAATTTCCTCGATATTTTCTCCGAAACCGCTTACTAAAGCATCGCTTTCCGCTAAAAAAAACGGCAGGTCCGAACCGGTTTCCAATGCAAGATTCCTTAATTCAAAATTATCTAATATGTTATCGTATGCATTGTTTAGCTTTAGCAGTAAACCTGCTCCGTCACTTGAGCCGCCGCCAAGCCCCGCGTTGAACGGTATGTTTTTTTCTATCAGGACGTCTATAGCTTTATCTTTTATTTTTAATTTATTAAAAAAATTTTTTGCCGCCTTAACGACTATGTTGTTTTCGTTTGAAATCGATTCCAGTTCGGCTTCTATGGCGGTATATTTTGAAATTGAACCAGGGATTACTTTAACATTATAACCGTTTTCCGTAATCTTAAAAGAAATTTTATCGGCTATCCCGATTCTTCTCATTAAGGAATGAATTTTATGGAGACCCGCCGGCTCTTTTCTGCCGATTCTCAGGGAAAAATTAATCTTTGCGGGAGCATAATAATTTATATTCTCCATAAAAAACCGGCAGAATTATTAGCAAAATTGATAAATATTTGAGGAAATATTCCCATAAAAAGCGTTAAAATTAAACAAATTATAATAGTAATCATTATTCCTTCATCTATCGCGCCGCCGGCAATTTCAGGAATATTGCCCTGGACGGATGAATTTGAAGAAGCGGCGGCAGGCTCTTTATCGGGCATATACATTTTCACGATTATCTTAATATAATAAAATGCCGCAAAGGCGCTGTTTAATAAAGCTATTATCACTAGCCAGTTATAACCGGACTTGACGGCTGAAGAAAATACGTAAAATTTCCCCATAAATCCGGAAGTTATCGGTATTCCGGCAAACGACAGCAAAAAAAACGACATGGAAGCGGCAATAAACGGATATTTATATCCTATACCGGAATATTTTTTAATATCTAACGAAATTAAATTTGAATTTTCAAATATTATGACGACGGAAAATGCTCCCGCGGTCATAAAAATATAAGACAGCAAATAAAACAGTGTCCCGGAATAACCATAAAAACCGCCGCCTATAATACCCGTTAAAATATAACCCGCCTGCGCTATCGATGAATACGCGAGAAGCCTTTTAATATTTGTGGACAAAAGCGCCGCTATATTTCCGAACGTCATGGAAAAAACCGCGAGAAGCCATAATATATCGTTAAAATTCATAACATTAAAATCGTAAATAAGAGAATAAATCCTTAAGAAAATTGCGAAAGCGGCTAATTTTATTCCGGTAGCCATAAAATTCGTAACCGGCGTAGGAGCGCCGTCGTAAGCATCCGGCGTCCAAGAATGAAACGGAAACAAAGACATTTTAAAAGCGAGTCCAATTAAAAATAAAATTAATCCCGCCGAAATATACACTTTAATTCCTATACTGCCGCCACTGCCGGCAACGCCTAAATAAGAAACATTTTGTAAAAATGAATGTATGCCGTACAAGTTTAAGCGTCCGGTAGAAGCATAAATAAAAACCGAACCGAAAAGTAAAAAAGCGGACGCGAACGCGCCGAGTACGAAATATTTAAGAGCCGCTTCCGTGCTTCTAGTATTGTCTTTAATATATCCCGTAAGTATATAGGCGCATATAGACATAAACTCTAAGGATAAAAAAACCATTATTAAATTATTGGACGATACTAAAAACATCATCGCCGACAGCCCGAAAAGAATAAGGCTGTAATATTCAGGCGCGGGCATTCCGGAATTTTCAATATAATCTTTTGACATTAAAACCGTAAATAAACCTGAAAATAAAATAGCTATAAATAAAAACGCGTCAAAACCGTTAAAAACGAAAGACCCGTAAAAACCGGATATATTCCTGCCGGCAAGCATCAATACATAAAGAATGGAAAAAACTATGCCTATCAAAGAAAGATAATAAGAGTTATTTCTTTTTGCAAGTTTTTCAAAAAATGCAAGAAAAAGTACAAAAAAAGCAAATATTATAATTACGGTTTCCGGGATAATGCCGAGCATGCTTTTTTCCAAGAAATTCATCCCGTATATAGAAGGCATATTATGCATTAGACAACCCCGTCTTTAATTTAATTACGTTATAAACAATATTATGATGGTTTAGCATGGAAACAAAATGTAAAACGGTAGGATCTATTCTTTCCAAAAAAGGCATGGGGTAAAACCCTATTAAAAACATAAGGATAATCAAAGGCAAAACGGTTATGATTTCCCTTAAATTCATATCTTCGAAGTTTTCTGCCGCAGGGTTCGTAACGCCCTGGAACATGACTCTTTGAAACATCCATAATAAATAAACGGCGGCAAAAATAATACCGCTTGTAGCTATAACCGTTAAAACGGGGTAGCTATGGAACGAACCTATCAATATTAAAAATTCTCCTATGAATCCGTTCAATCCGGGAAGCCCAACCGACGCTAAAACGGAAATCATAAAAAGCGCCGTAAACACGGGAGCTTTTTTTGCTATACCCCCAAAATCTTTAATTTGTCTGGTATGCATTCTTTCATAAAGCATTCCGACGAATAAAAAAAGCGCTCCTGTCGCTATTCCGTGGTTCAATAACTGTAAAACTGCCCCGTTTATGCTAATTACAGACATCGCAAATAATCCTAACATTATAAAACCCATATGGGAAACGCTGGAAAAGGCGACTAATCTTTTTAAATCCTTCTGGACTATAGAAACAAAAGCGCCGTAAAGAATACCTATGACCCCAAGGATAATAACAAACGGAGCAAGCGTAAAAGCTGCTTCCGGCAAAAGAGGGATGGCAAACCTGAAAAATCCGTAAACGCCGAACTTCAACAAAACGCCAGCAAGTATAACGCTGCCGGCGGTAGGTGCTTCTGTATGCGCGTCTGGAAGCCATGTATGAAATGGAAAAAGCGGTATTTTTATGGCAAAACCTAAAAATAAAGCTATAAACAATATCAGCTGAAGACCGCTTGGAATATTTGTATTATATAGCCTTAATATATTAAACGTGAAATTTCCTGTCTGGTTATAATGCATTATAAATATATATATTAATCCGAAAAGCATAATCAAAGAACCCGAAAGGGTGTAAAGGACAAACTTGACCGCTGAATAAACCCTTTTTCCTGTCCCCCACATACCTATGATAAAATACATGGGTATAAGCATAAATTCCCAGAAAAGATAAAAAAGCAAAACGTCTAAAGACGCAAAAGTCCCAATCATAAACGTTTCCAGCAAAAGCATCAGTATAACAAATTCCTTAACGTGTTCTTTTATATATCTATAGCTCGATAATAAAGAAATAAACGTTAATAGCGTGGTCAATAAAATTAAAAAAAGGCTGACCCCGTCAATTCCTAAGAAATATGATGCTCCGAAAGAAGGAATCCAGCTTGATTTTTCCACAAACTGAAATTTATATGTATCCTGTTTAAAATAAACAAAAAGATAAAACGAAAAAATAAGTTCCACCAACGATAAGAAAGTGGAAAGATTTCTTAATACGCCTTGGTTCTTTTTATTTATCGGAAGCAATAAAAAAATAGAAGCAGCCGGAAAAAAAATCAATACAGACAGCAGATGTTTTATGAAAAAATCCATATAATAATATCCCTTAAGTTCAATTTTATCTAATAAAATAATAGAAAAGAAGAGCAACGGCGCCTATCGACAAAGTTAAGATATAGCTCATCAACATTCCGTTTTGAATTTTTCGCGCTTTAACCGAAAAAAAAGAAAAAGCCGAAGCCGTGCCGTTGACGGCGCCGTCTATAATTTTTATATCTACGACCCTCCAAAGGAAATCAAAAAAAACCAGCATCGGCTTTACTATCAAAAAATTATATATCTCGTCTATATAAACTTTATTATAGGACAGCGCATATAAGGGCTTAAATATCGATTTTATTTTTTCCGGGCTTACCGTTTTTTTAATATATAAAATGTATGCGGCATAAATACCGGATAATCCCATTAAAACGGATATTAAGCTCAAAATATACCATGGAACATTATTCACTGCCGGCGCGAATACTGCCGCATTTTTAAAATCCGTATGCAAAAAGCCGTAAAATAAAGATTCGTTAAAAGGAGGCATACCCAGAAAGCCTATTATTACTGCTAACGAAGCCAGTATTATCATGGGAACCGTCATAATTTTAGAAGATTCATGGACATGCTTGGCGGGGTCAAGCTTGGATTCCGAAAAAAATGCCAGAAATATTAATCTGAAAATATAAAAAGCTGTCATTAACGCGGTTATTTCACCTATCGCCCAGGCAAAATAAAAACCCTTGTTATAAATATCGGCAAGTATCGCGTCTTTCGAGAAAAAACCGGAAAACGGAGGAATGCCGGATAACGCGAGCCCGCCGACTATAAACGTAACGGCGGTAGTTTTCATTTTTGAATAAAGCCCGCCCATTTTCCTTAAATCCAGCTCTCCGGAAAGCCCGTGCATCACGCTTCCGGCGGTTAGAAATAACAGCCCTTTAAAAACAGCGTGGGAAATCAGGTGAAATATACCGGCGGTATAGGAACCTATTCCGACCGCCATAAACATATATCCTAACTGGCTTATGGTAGAATAGGCGATAATTCTTTTAATATCGAACTGCGTAAGAGCTATAAACGCTGCAAAAAAAGCTGTAAATGTACCTACCGCAAGCACTACTTCGGAAGCGGCGGGAGAATATGAGAATATAATATGAAACCTTGCAATCATATATACTCCGGCGGTAACCATTGTCGCGGCATGTATGAGCGCGCTAACCGGAGTGGGTCCTTCCATGGCGTCCGGCAGCCATACATGCAAAGGGAACTGGGCAGACTTTCCGACTGCGCCCGCAAACAAAAGCAAAGCAATAGCTGTCGTCGTGTAAACAGGCATAGAAGGAATAAATGTGAATACCGTTTCGTAATTAAGCGTTTTTGTAGTAGCGAATAAAAGGAAAATGCCTGCCGCAAAACCAAAATCCCCTATCCTGTTAACTATAAATGCTTTTTTTCCGGCATCTGAAGCAGATTTTTTTTCGTACCAGAATCCTATAAGAACATAAGAACAGAATCCTACCGCCTCCCAAAATACGTATAGAAGCAAAAGATTATTTGAAATTACGAGCATTATCATAGAAAAAACAAAAAGGTTCAGAAACGAAAAATACCTCGAAAAACCTTTTTCGCCTTCCATATATCCGATTGAATATATATGGACTAACGTGCTGACGCCGGTAACCATAACCAGCATAACCACCGAAAGCCGGTCTATAACGGCTGATACGCCGGCTTTAAATATTCCGGCATGAACCCAAGGATAAAGGGTATCGGTAAACCCGTGCGAATATGCAACTATAAAGAAAAGTACGACCGACAAGATAAAAGATACGCCTACAAAACCTGAGGCAATATATCCGGATAAACCCTTAAAATATTTTCCGAATAAACCCCATAGCAACCAGCCTGAAAGCGGAAATAAAGGAATTAGCCATGTAATTAGTATTTTTATATCCATTGAGAAAATTACCCTTACGTATTAACCTCTATTATTTATTAATTTTTCAGTTCGTTTGCCCTGTCTATATCAAGCGTTCCTTTTTCCCTGTAAAAAGCGATAGCGATGCCAAGGGCTATAGCAGCCTCGGCGGCTGCCACTACTATAATAAAAATTACGAATATATCTCCCGAGATAAGATTAAGATAATTGGACGCAGCTACAAACCCAAGATTAGCGGCATTAAACATAAGTTCCAAGCTCATAAAAACTACTATCAAGTTTTTTCTGGTAATTACTCCTAAAGCTCCTATGCAGAAAATAATACTTGCAACCGTTAAATAATTATTCATAGATTTATCGCGCCCGCATTTAAAATTTAATATTTCTTCTTCGCAAATAAATAAGCCCCTACTATCGCGACCAATAAAAGAACGGAAGCGATTTCAAAAGGCAGCATATAAACCGTAAATAAAAACTGTCCTATAATTTTGGTATTTCCTACTTTTTTAATTAATGCTTCGGTAAAAATACCGGTAGGATTTTTTTGCGCTCCGTTGTATATATAAACAATAATTTCAATAAATAAAATTAAGGCAATTAATATGCCTATAATTTTTTGATGCAAGTCTGATTTAACATTTTTTATTCTAGAAATATTTAACAGCATTATAACCAAAACAACGAGAACCATTATTGCCCCTGCATAGACAAGTATCTGCATAGCCGCTAAAAACTGCATATCCAGCATTACGTAAAGACCGGCAAGAGCAAAAAAGCATAAAATAAGGTAAAGTGCAGAAGTCAGGGGATTTCTCATGATTACAACCATTAAAGCGGAAAAAATTGCGATAAACGAAAAAATATAAAAAAGTTCTTCCAAAGTTATCCTCTTTATCTAAAATTTTGTCTTTAATTTACCTTGATTTAATTAATTTTTCTATTCCGTATATGCCTTCGTCGCGCGTATAAAATGCGACTTCGTAATTGCTGCCCATACTAATAGCTTCTTCGGGACAAATCTCCTCGCAGTACCCGCAGCAAATGCACCTTAGGAGGTCTATCTCAAATGAGGAGGGATGCCTTCTCCCGTCGTTAAAAGTTTCTTCTTTAATCTTATCTAAACTGTGATTATGTTTCTGTCTTTCGGTAAGTTCATGTCCCTCTCCGTAATCGACATAGCCGGATATTATTTTAATGGCTTCCGAAGGGCATACCGTCTGGCATAAAAAACACGCCACGCACCTCAAAGAACCGTCTCCGTTAACGTTAAGATGCGGAAAAGCCCTGAACCTTTCGGCTATAGGAATCCTTTCTTTCGGATATTGAAAGGTTACAGGCTTGCGAAAAAAAGTTTTAACGGTCGTTTTAAGTCCGATTAAAAAATTTTTAGAGATTTCTATAATAGAATTTTCCTGTTTTTCCGTATCCATATATTACTGGTATTTACCCTTTAATTAAAATCATTATAAAACCGGTAACTACAATATTCGCTAAAGCTAAAGGCAATAAAACTTTCCATCCTAAATCCATAAGTTCGTCGTACCTGAGTCTGGGATATGTCCATCTGAGCCATAAATATATTAAAATTACAAAAAAAACTTTGATTAAAAACCATAAAACTGACGGAAGAAACGGTCCCTGCCAGCCGCCCAGAAATAAAGTGACTATTATGGCGCTGTTAACGACCATTTGCGCATATTCCCCTATGAAATAAAACGCAAATTCCATGCTTGAGTATTCCGTATGAAAACCAGCTACAAGTTCTCCTTCCGCTTCGCCCAAATCAAAAGGAACCCTGTTCATTTCCGCTGTAGAAGCAATTAAATAAATTATGAATCCTACGGGCTGATATACCACGAACCAGATATTAGATTGTTCGGAAACAATTTTTGACAGGCTTAAATCTCCGGCAATCATAATTACGCCAATTATTGAAAGGACAAGGGGGATTTCGTAACTAATCATCTGGGCGGCGGTCCTAATGGCGCCCAGCAAGGAATATTTACTATTGGACGCCCATCCGCCTAAAACTACCCCGTAAACGCCCAGCGAAGTTAATGCCAGAATAAAAAGTATGCCTATATTTACGTCGGCGACTTGAAGAGGCACGATATGCCCCATAATTTTTACCGGAGCGCCGAAAGGTATAACGGCAAAAGTCGTGAGTGCTGGAATAACTACAATTATTGGAGCTAAAAAAAATAAAAGCCTGTTGGCTCCCGACGGTATTATGTCTTCCTTAAAGAAAAGCTTTATACCGTCTGCTATAGGTTGCAGCAGCCCATGAAAACCGGCTTCCATCGGACCCATTCTGTTTTGTATTCTAGCGGCTATCTTGCGCTCCAGAAGCGTAAGATAAGCTGCGGACATAAGCAGTCCGGCAAAAACGATTAAAATTTTAATAATATCTGCTATAAGACCGAATAACATAAATGCAAAATTAAAAGTTAATAAATTTTTTTAGTTTTATCGTTATAATAGAATACGCTTCTGGATTTAATTTTATTATAATATATCATATCTTTAGCCTTTAATGAATTAATAAAATCCGATGTTTCTTGTTTTATATAATTAAAAGAATACCCAAGCCTGCTCGATAATTCAATTAAAAGGGACGGAATATCGTATCTGTATTCTCCTAAATTAAACTCGTTATTTACGTTAATTATTTTACCTTCCGAATTTTCATAAAAGGAACCTCTGCTTTCAAGAAAGTCCTTGACCGGTATAACTACATCCGCCATATTTGAAAGAATACTTGTTTTAGACGAAAAAACTGCTAAAAATTCCATATCCGACGCATATTTAATTATATCTTTAGACGCGGCATCGTTGACTATATCGCCTATATATATAATATTCTTAATCTTACCGCCGCTTAATCCTGAATTTATAGCGCCGAAACCTGAAAAGTCATCTTCCGGATTAACCCCCGCATTTATAAGCCCCCGATAATTAAAAGGTTTAATTAAAGGATTGATATATAATGTTTTTTGATGGTCTTTTAAAAACTCGACTATTTCTCTTAATATTAAAATATCGGAACCCATATCGTATGCCGACAAAAAACCGTCTCCCAAAACAATGGAAATAGAACCTGCTTCAAGCATATTTTTTGCAATTTCATTATTGTTTTTAAATCCGTTATCGTAAATATCGGACCGCAAACTGCTTAAAAAATCATGCATAAAGGGTACGCCGACGTCTTTCCTTACATGGGCTATATCTTCAAATCTGGTTAATAAAGGGGTGTTGTCTTTTTTTACGTTTATCAATAAAAGTTTTCCGCTGTGTTCCCTGTGCGTTTTCATTATATTGTATGAAACATAGGGAATCTCGTCTTCTATATTTCCAAAATAAAGTATAACTTCGGAGTTCTCAAGAGCTTTAATATCGAATACGTCTTCGTCCTTAAATATTGTCTTAAATTTATTAAGGTTTCTCCTGTAAAATTCCGGCTCAGCTATATCAAAATACGACGGTTTAAGAACATTTTTTACGAAACCGGCTATTGCAAAACCGTCGTCTGAAGAAACGTTAGGAGAAACCAAAACGGCTGTATTTTGCATACCGCCTTTTTCAGAAATCTTCTGAACCCTTAACCCGAATTCCTTAAGGGCGTTTTCGGCAGAAACCTCTTCAGGCGCTGATTTCTTTTTTACGTATGGCGACAAAATATAGTATCCGCTGTTTTTTCCTATGCCTTCGTAAAAAAAACCTTGCTTGCAAAGATACCCGCCAAATATTGATTCGGTCCTGACCAATGATTCTTCTTTATCATATCTGTAATATTCTGTTCTGCAGGCGGCTGAGCACTTATCGCAAACCGATGAAAAAGGCGACTCCAACCAGTATCTTTCTTTAAATTTCGACGGTTTGGAAAGAAGGGCGCCTACCGGACAGACTTCTATGCAATTTCCGCAATAATAGCAATCTAAGTAATTAACTTCGGGCTTAATTTCAGTAAATCCGCAGTTCTCTGAAGGAATTGCCCCCATTTGCAATTTATGGTCTTGTTTTAAACCTATATAACCGTTATATCCTTTGTTCTTAATTTGGTAAAACGGATCTCCGTACATATCCGTGCAAACCCTGATACATCTTGAACATAGAACGCACCTCGTAGCATGATATTCAATCAGGTCGCTTTTAAAAATATTAGTCCTGTCCGGAAAAACCTTTTTATTTTTCTGCGTTGTAATACCGAATTCAAAAGAAAGGTCCTGCAAAGTGCATTTGCCGGATTTATCACAAACCGGACAATCTAGCGGGTGGTCAAGCAGAAGATGCGATATTACTTCTTTTCTAACCTTCCACAGTTTTTCGGTATCCGTTAAAATTTCATACCCTTCTTTTACCCTCGCAACACAAGACGGCAGAGGATTTTTAATCCCTTTAACCTCGACTACGCAAATTCTGCAAGAACCTACGGGTCTTAGCCTTCTAATATAGCAAAGCGTCGGTATTTTTATACCATTTTGGGCGGCAGCCTCAAGAATGGTAGCACCCGATTTAGTCATTAGTTTTTTGCCGTTTATCGTAATTTCTATATCCATTTAAATAATTCCTGCAAATAAATACAAAATATTAAAAATTTTCCTAAATTTAATTTTTGAACTTAACCAGCATAAGAAAATAACACCTCATGCACCTTGTCGCTTCATAAACAACATCGTCGGCGGTTAAACCTTTATCGACCTCCATGAAATTACACACGCGCTTTTCGACTTCTTCTTCAATCTGCTTCGCCGGCGGATTTCCTGCCGGAAAATCGGTGTAGTCTATTATTTCTTTTTTGTCGTACACGCCTATATTTTCAAGCAAATATTCAAAAATACAATCGTCCGTCGCTTCGAAAGAACCGGTTCTTATATACTGGTCTATTCTTCTTGCCGCATTCTTGCCGTCGCGGTTTGAAGCTACGATGCTTAGGGGTCCCGTAAACGCGTCGCCGCCCGCAAATACGCCGGGCATATCCGTCATATGGGTAAAACCGTCAGCCATAATTATTTTGCCCCTGTCAGTTTTAATTTCCGGCGAATCTTTTAAAAAATCAAAATCAGGAACCTGTCCTACCGCCATAATAAACGAATCGCATTCTATTTCGAAATCGGAACCCGATACTTCTATGGGGCTTCTTCTACCGCTTTCATCGGGTTCGCCAAGCTTCATTTTTCTGCACTTGACGCCTTTGACTGCGCCGTTTTCCTGAATAATACTTACAGGGTTAGTTAAAAATTCAAATTTAACGCCTTCTTTAATGGCGGTGTCTATTTCGTACGGCGCCGCGGGCATTTGCTCCCTAGCCCTTCTATACGCTACGATAACTTCTTTAAACCCTAATCTGATTGCGGTCCTGCAACAATCTATGGCTACGTTGCCGCCGCCTTCTATGATAACTTTCTTTCCGATTTCAACTTTATTGCCAAGAGAAACATCCCTTAAAAATTTAACCCCTTCATAAAAACCTTTAAGATTGTCGTTCTCTCCGGGCAGTCCAATATTTTGACCTTTGTGTGCGCCGACCGCAAGAAAAACTGCCTTAAAATCACGTTCAAAAAGATCCTGAATCCTAAAATCGCTTCCAAGTTTTTGGTTTAATTTATAATCTATTCCAGTGGAAAGAATATAGTCAATTTCCTTATCTAAAAATTCTTTAGGCAACCTGTACTTTGGTATGCCTACATTAAGCATTCCACCTAAAACTGGCAACGATTCAAATATTACCGGTTTATAGCCCATCAAACGCAAATAATATGCGCAGCTTAAGCCGGCTGGACCGGAACCTACTATCGCTACCTTGATACCGTTGTCTTTTATTGCAAACTTAGGCTTAATATCGGAATCAAATTCATTGTCAGCCGCAAATCTTCTGATTAAACATATCTGGATAGGCTCATCGACGTTAGCCCTGCGGCAATTATCCTGACAGGGATGAAAACATGTCCTTCCTAAAATTCCCGCTAACGGAGTATTTCTTCTCGCCGATTCCAGCGCATCCTCAAATCTGCCGTCTCTAACCTTTTCTATCCAGTTTGGAATATCAAGTTTTGACGGACAGCCGTTAATGCAAGGAGCGGTTACCTTTGTAATATAATCTCCTTTAGGGATAATTTCTTTATTTACTATGGCATTTTCAAAATCTTCTTTAAAATTATCTATTAGTTCTGTAACAGCCAACGGTCCCATAGTTCCAACGGTACATTTAGAAGAAGATAAAATCCATTCGCATTGGTTCTTTAGCCTGTCCAAATCTTCTAAAATAGCATGACCGTTACATATATGCTCAAGAATTTCGGAAGCAACCGATGTTCCAATCATGCACGGAGTACAAACCCCGCATGAAATCTTTTGAAGCTCCTGCATATAACAACGCGCGAGGTCAACTTTATTATCCTCGTCGTCAAGCAATGCTACGCCTTTCCAATTAAGTATTGAAGATATTTCGTTATGACCGGTTCTTTTAAAAAACGAAGTATCTAATTTTGAACCAATTTTATTGATAATTTTCATATAATCTCGTTAATTAATATATGGCTAAATTTAATTTATAATAATTAAAGTTACCTGTCCACTTCTCCAAGCAATATATCTACGCTTCCCATGATAGCTATTAAATCGGCTACCATATGTCCTTTAACCATTTTATTTAAAGCGCTTATATTGCAGAATGACGGCGGTCTCACTCTCATTCTGTATGGAAATGCAGAACCGTCCGATACCAGATAAAAGCCTAATTCTCCTCTTGGGTTTTCTATGGAAACGTAAGCTTCTCCCTTAGGAGGCTTTATGCCTTCCATACCATATTTAAAAAGAGAAATCATACCCTCCATAGTTGTTAAAGCCCTCTTTTTTGGCGGAATGACGTAGTGCGGATATTCATCGTAACTTAAATATTCCCCTTCAGGAACATTCTCCACCGCCTGCGAAATTATTTTAAGGCTCTGGCGCATTTCTTCCATTCTGACTAAATACCTGTCGTAAACATCTCCTGTTTCTCCCGTAGGTATCTCAAAATCGAAATCCTCATAGCTAGAATATGGATTTGCCCTTCTGACGTCGTATTTTACACCGCTTCCCCTGAGCGACGGTCCGGTTAACGCAAAACCTATGGCATCTTCGGCAGAAATTATTCCTAAATTTTTCGTCCTTTCCAGCCATATTTTATTTTTTGTAAGCAAAGCTTCATATTCGCTTATTTTATCCGGAAAAATTTTAATAAAGCTGCGGGTTTTATCGAAAAAATCTTTATGCGCGTCCATCGCAAGGCCGCCGACGCGGTAAAAGGAAGGGGTCATTCTGGCGCCGGTAACAGTTTCTATTATGTCTAATATAAGCTCTCTTTCACGGAAGCAGTATAAAAACTCGGTTAACGCTCCAAGGTCAACGGCATGCGTCGCAAGCCATACCAAATGCGAGCTAATCCTTGTAAATTCCGCAAGAATTACTCTTATGTATTCGGCTCTTTTAGGGGCTTTGACTCCGCAGAGTTTTTCAACCGCGAGTATATAGCCGAGATTATTAGAAGCTCCGGCAACATAGTCCATCCTGTCGGTAATTGTTTCCGCCTGATGATATGTCTTAAATTCCGCGTATTTTTCCATGCTGGTATGCAGGTAGCCTATTATAGGCTCTGCATTGACGACGGTTTCTCCGTCTAGCTGGACTAAAACCCTTAGAACGCCATGAGTGGCAGGATGGGAAGGGCCTATATTTAACGAAAACTTATCAGTTTCTATAAGAAAATCTTTATATTCGAACATCTGCCGATTACGCTTAAGTTGTTATATTTTTTTAAAAGTCTATGTATTATTCTATATATCCCGGAGCGTCCATTTTAATTTCTTCAGGCTCCGGTCTTTTTCTTAAAGGATAATCTTTAAGAAGGGGGTGTCCGTCCCAGTCGTCGGGATTTAATATTCTTTTTAAGTCCGGATGATTTTTAAATTTTAAACCGAACATATCGTACACTTCTCTTTCAAACCAGTCAGCGGAATCATAAAGCGGCGTTAGACTAGGATATTCCGTTTCTTCTACTTTACTAGAAACCTTAACAAAAATCCTGAAGTTATTTTTCATCGAGTATAAATTATAAATCACTTCTACCCTTTCCGCTTTTTTTGGATAATCTACGGCAAATAAATCGGACAGCATATCAAATTCTAATCTGGTATCCGACTTTAAAAAGGAGGCAAATTCTATTAAATCCTCTTTTTTAATCTGTATATGGGCGTCGCCGTTAACGGTATCCGTAGAAACGATAGATTTAGGCTTGGCTTCTTTTATGACTGTCAGTGCAAACATTAAGTCCATATTTAAATATTTATCTTATAAGTTTAGGAGGTTCCTCATTTTTGATAGTTCCCTTTTCTATCTTTTCCTGAAGCTTAACTATGCCGTAAATAAGAGCTTCCGGTCTTGGAGGACAGCCCGGTATATAGACGTCGACCGGAATTATCCTGTCTACGCCCTGAACTACGCTGTAAACATTAAAAAGTCCTCCGGACGACGCACAGTCGCCCATTGCGATAACCCACTTAGGGTTGGGCATCTGATCGTAAATTCTCTTAACCATTGGAGCCATTTTATATGAAACCCTGCCGGATACGATAATTAAATCGGATTGCCTGGGGCTCGACCTGAAAATTAATCCCAATCTGTCGAAATCGTATCTTGAGGAAGCGACGGTCATCATCTCGATAGCACAGCATGCAAGACCGAAAGTAGCAGGCCATATAGACCATTTTCTGCCCCACGAAACTATTTTATCTAAAGAAGCCGTGATGATATTATCGCCTAAATGCTCTTCTATTCCCATCTCAGCGCTCCTTTAAGCCATACATACATTAAACCTAAAACTAGTATTATAATAAAAAAGAACATTTCTATAAAACCTAAAAAACCTAATTTATAAAAAATTACTGCCCAAGGAAATAAAAAAAGAGCTTCGACGTCGAATAAAAGAAAAAAAATAGCGACGAGATAAAATTTAATATCAAATCTTATATGGGGTTCGCCGGTCGGCTCCACCCCGCATTCGTAAGCTTTTAACTTTCCGGCTTCAAAAGTTTTTTTTCCAATAAAATTAGAGGCTATTATAGTAAAAACCGCAAATAAAATTGCTACGGCGAGCATTATAAGAATAGGCAGAAAAGAATTCAACAAAACTCCCTTAATTTTTAAATTTTTTATTAATTAAAAATTACCTAATATGAAATATATCATAGGAAAACTGCTTAATCAACAAAAACTTTCATTTTGCGGTAAATTGTAAAACCATAAAAAATATATCTTTAAATTTTGTGCTGACTCAAATAGTAAAGCAAAGTTCTAGCTCCTACGCCGGTAGCTCCTTTCGTATTATAATTGAAACCGGTTTTTGTGAATGAGGGACCGGCTATATCTATGTGGCACCATTTGATTTTTTCCGGAACAAATTCCTCGAGAAACATTCCTGCCGTAATAGCCCCGCCGTACCTGTTGCCTACGTTTTTTAAATCTGCCACCGGACTAGACAGCTTTTCCCTCATATTGTCGTCGAAAGGGAGTTCCCACATTCTTTCGCCGGAAATATTGCTTACGGATATTATACTATTTATTAAATCTTTATCGTTGCCCATAACGCCCGATGTATATTCTCCAAGCGCGATAACGCAGGCTCCTGTTAAAGTAGCAAGGTCTATTATTTCGTCGACGCCAAGATCCGACGCGAACGCTAAAGCATCCGCGAGAGTAAGCCTGCCTTCGGCATCGGTGTTTTCTATTTCTATAGTTTTTCCGTTAAGAGCTTTAACTACGTCGTCCGGTCTTTGCGCTCCTCCGTCAGGCATATTTTCGCACGCGGCTATAATACCGTGAACTTCTATGTCTATATCAAATTTCTCTATGTATTTCATAACGCCTAGGACCGCACAGGCTCCGGACTTATCGGATTTCATGGTGGTCATAAAGTCCGCGGGCTTAAGGGAAAGTCCGCCGCTGTCAAATGTTATTCCTTTTCCTATGATAGCTATCTTTTTTATTTTTTTGTTTTTTGATTTATTTTCGGGTCTATAGGTCAAATGTATGAACCTCGGCGGATTTTTAGACCCCTGCCCCACGCCGTAAAAAGCGTTCATTCCTTTTTTGACTATTTCTTTCTCGTTAAATATTTCACATTTTATTTTTGTTCCGGCGGATATATCTTTGGCAATTTCAGATAAGTATTCCGGCGTAACTACGTTTCCGGGTTCGTTGACTATGTCGCGCGCGAAATTAGCGGCGGAGGCAGTTTTTCTGCCGAAATCAAAACCGCTTTCCAGAGTGTTAATTATATCCCTGGTTACTTTTAAGCCGTCAAAATAAACGCTTACGTTTTCAGGATGAACAGTTTTATTATTATTTTTATCTTTGGAAATATATTTTTTAAATTCGTATAGCCCTAATTCTGCCCCTTCCGCTATAGACGCGGATAAATAAAAAAGTCCGCTTTTAATGTAATATTCTTTTGAAGGCAATTCGGGAATTATAAAAATCACGTCTTTAATTTTATTTGTTCTGGCTATTCTTGAAGCTCCGGATATAAAACTTCTAATGCAATCGTAATCAAACCTGTTTTTTTTATCAAGTCCGTAAACTAAAGAATAAAGCGGGAATTCTACAGCCAAGCTTTTACCTTTTTTTGCCTTAAAATCAAGCTGTTTAATTCTTTTATAGATAAAATCAAATTTCTTAAGATTCTTATTCCGCAAAAAATTATTTTCTTCTCCCTGAAAAACTCCGAATACAAAAATACGGTCAAATTCCTTTGACTTTTTTTCTTCCAAAACCGGTTCTATAGAATCTATAATTTTAAATTTCAACTTAAATCCTCCGTCTTAATCATAATTAGTTTATCGTATTATTCTTCTTCTATAGTGGATAAATCGCCCTCGTCTATTCCCATTTCCCTCGCCTTTAATACCCTTCTCATAATCTTTCCGCTTCTGGTTTTTGGGAGGGAGGCTACAAATTCTATTTCATCTGGTTTTGCAATTGGACCCAATGTTTTGCCGACATTGGCTTTAATATCGTCCAAAAGGGCGTCGTTTTGCTCGATGCCCGGTTTAAGGACTACAAAAGCTTTAATGGAATTGCCTTTAACGTCGTGGGGCTTGCCTATAACGGCGGACTCGGCCACAGATTCATGGGTTATTATGGCGCTTTCTATTTCGGCTGTACCCAGCCTGTAACCTGAAACTTTTATTACGTCGTCTATTCTTCCCATAACGTAAAAATATCCGTCTTCGTCACGCTTTGCGGTATCTCCGGCAAGATATACCCCGCTAAATTTAGAAAAATACGTGTCCTTATATCTGTTTTCGTCTTTATAAATAGTTCTCATCATTGCTGGCCAAGGTTTTTTTACTACAAGATATCCGCCTTTGTCAGCTTTAACGCTTTTACCGTTTTCGTCGAATATATCGGCATCTATTCCAAGAAATGGCTTTCCGCAAGAACCAGGCTTTAAAGACATAGTAGGAACAGGGGTTATTAAGAACATCCCTGATTCCGTCTGCCACCATGTATCCATTATAGGACATCTTTCTTTGCCGATATGCTTGTAATACCAGCGCCATACTTCAGGATTTATCGGTTCGCCTACGCTGCCTAATATTTTAAGGGAACTAAGATTATGCCTGTTAGGCCAGTTTTCCCCGAATCGCATAACGCCTCTTATCGCGGTTGGAGAAGTATAAAAAATATTGACTCCGTGCTTTTCGACTATTTTCCACCATCTATCAGGATATGGATAATAAGGGGAACCTTCGACCATAAGGGTCGTCGCGCCGTTTATTAAAGGTCCGTATATAATGTAAGAATGTCCCGTTATCCATCCCGGGTCGGCGGCACACCAGTAAGTATCGTTATCTTTAATGTTGAAAACATACTTGGAAGTTATATAAGTCCCTACCGAATACCCGCCGTGGACATGAAGGATTCCTTTGGGCTTACCTGTCGTTCCAGACGTATAAAGTATGAAGAGAGGGTCCTCGGAATCTAGTTCTTCAGTTTTTAAGTACGGATTTGCTATAGGCAGTTTCATAAGTTCGTCGTAGTAAAAATCTCTGGAATTGTCCATGGCAACATTATGGTATGTTCTTTTAACGACGATTACGGTTTGGACAACGGGTGATTTAGTTACGGCCTCATCCGCTATTTTTTTTAGTTCTATTATCTTGCCTCCCCTTAAAGCGCCGTCCGCTGTAATAAGCAGTTTGCTCTGCGCGTCGAGTATTCTGTCCTTTAACGCCAAAGCTGAAAATCCGGCATATACGACGCTGTGAATCGCGCCTATTTTTGCGCACGCAAGCATGCTAATTGCGATTTCCGGTATATTAGGAAGATATATGGTAACGGTATCGCCTTTTTTTATTCCAAAGCTTTTAAGAACGTTTGCAAATTTATTAACTTCTTTATATAAAGAAAAATATGTATAAACCCTTTCCTTGCCATCCTCGCCTTCCCATATAATAGCAAGCTTGTTTTTGCGGAATGTCGTTATATGCCTGTCTAACGCATTATGAACGATATTTGTTTTTCCTCCGGTAAACCACTTATAAAAGGGAGGGTTAGACGCGTCAAGAACCTTGTCGTAGCGTTTAAACCAGTCTAACTGCTTTGCCGTTTCGTCCCAAAACTTTTCATTTTCATTTATGGAATATTCGTAAAGCTTATCGTAGTCTTCCAAATAGCTGTTTTTTAAAGTTTCCTTAGATGGCGCGTATATGTCTTTCGTATTCGCTAAACTGTCAAAAGTCGATTTGCGGGAACCCCCTTCGTTGTTATTCAAGATAAACCGCCCTCCTTTTTTAAATAAGTTTTAATATTTAAATTTCTTTAAGATTCCAATTAATTTTTCTAACTCTCCGTAAATAGAAGCAGCTTCCTGAGCTGTATTAGAAGACTTTTCAGAATTAGCCACCGAAAGATTAGATACCGATTCGATATTTTGTGATATTTCGTTGGTTGCGGCAGTCTGTTCCTCCGATGCGGCTGCTATCGAGCTAATCTGGTCTGTTAAGCTCATTATGCTTTTTTCAATGCCGTCTAAGGATTCGCCTGCTTTAGAAGCATAATTAACCGAAGAATCGACTTCGCTTAGCGTTTTATCCATTGAAGTTTTAGTATCCTGCGTGCTCTGCTGCATAGTCTGGACCTTTGACACTATTTCCTTAGTGGCTTTAACGGTTCTTTCAGCTAATTTTCTTACCTCGTCTGCTACCACGGCAAATCCCCTGCCCGATTCTCCGGCGCGGGCAGCCTCGATTGCGGCGTTAAGGGCAAGAAGGTTGGTCTGGTCGGCTATATCGTTAATAACGGAAATAATCTCTCCTATCTCAAAAGAACTTTTTTCAAGTCCGCTTATCAGGCTGCCTAACTGCTTCGTGAGGACGGCGACGTTTTTAATGCCGGAAATAGATTTTTCTACTATGTCGAAACCGTCTTTGGCGCTGTCAGACGCTTCTTTTGCTATAGAGCTAACGTTTTGGGTGTTCTTGGCGATTTCTTTTATAGTCTGGGACATTTCTTCCGAAGCCGCGGCTACGTGTGTAGCAATTTCCGCCTGTTCCTGAGCCTTACTGCTTATTTCGTCGACATGCCCTTCTATCGTCGTACTGACATCGACAATGGTCATTGCCTCTTCCGTTATCGATTTTACTATTTCCCTTATATCTATAATGAACTTATTGAATTCATTGACAACCGAGGTTATCTCGTCATAAACAGAATTTTTATAAACATTACACTTTACGCAAATTTGCTCTCCTTTATCTCCATACCTTTCAATCTGCTTATCCCAGCATCTAGTTTCAAGTTCTGATTCTTCCAGCATACATTTTTTATAACGTTTGTCCATGATAGCTTTCTTATCGTAACAATCCATAGGGATTAGCTTGCTTAAATCGCCTTCCCCTTTAGATATGTCCCTGACTCTGTGGTAGAAAACAGTGATAGGCTTGATAAATGCTTGCCTAAGAAGAACATATATTATAAATATAGATAAAATAATAAGTATAATCGAGAAAATAATAATATTTCTCATGAAAAAATTTGAAGCGTTTATCGTGTTCTTCAAAGAATAAACCAGCTCGACTCCGCCCAAGACCGTTCCTGCCTTAACGGTATGGCACATAAGGCAGTCTATGCCGCGGGACATTTTTTCAGCCGTAAATGGAACTCCTACTTTTAAATATTTCTGCCCGTTTTTTTCATAAACTTCCGTAATCTCTTTTTTAGAATTAAGTATTTCCTGGTCAAATTTAGACGTTGGGACTTCCTGCTTTAAACCTGCGCCGAATTCTTTATTAACGGCGCTGCCCCTTACCACTTTAAAATATTTAATTCCTTTAATTTTTTGATATATGCCGAATAACTGCCGCCTGTCAGATTTTTTAGCGATAGTGCCGTTAAGCATCATGCCGTTCATACTTGACAGCATGGTCTTAGCGGTAACTACGGCATCGAAAGACGTAGTTTTTACGGACATTTTATTCTGGTAAAATACCGCGTAATATGTCAAAAAAGAAAGCATTAAAACTAATATTACAAAAATTAAAACTAGTAGTTTGGTCTTAATAGAAACCTTTTTCATCCTTGAAAAGTCCATATAACAACCCCCCAGCGTTAAATTAAAAAAAATATATACCGCATTACCTACTCGTATTTTATCAATTTTAAATCAAGTAGATAAAAAAATAAATGATTAAATTTTTATTGTCGAAAGTTTTCTGTAGACCGATCTTTCGCTTTCTCCTATTACCTTGGCAATTTCTAATTTCGTAAGCCCTTTAGAAAGAAGATAGCTTATATATTTTTCTTCTATTTCTTTTAAGGATAAATTTTTCTCAAAAATTTCAAAATTATTTCCGGCATTGAAACCTTTACCTCTTGAAACTTCAAGCTGTATTGCTTCTTCAGGAATCTCGTCTTTTCCTTCCGACAATACGATTCCCCTTTCTATGACGTTTTTTAATTCTCTTACGTTCCCTGGCCATTCATAATTCATAAGTTTATCCATAGCTGAATGCGAAATAGGCTTGGAAAATTGAATCTTATTTTCTTTAGTCATAAAATAGTGCGCTAAATGAGGGATATCCTCCTTTCTTTCTCTTAGCGGGGGCAATTCTATCATAAAACCGCTTATCCTATAAAATAAATCCCCTCTGAAACGGCCTTCGTCGACCATTTTCTTAAGGTTTTTATTAGTGGCAGTTATAATTCTGGTGTCAATAAAAATATTTTTGGAAGAACCGACTCTCCTGAAGCTTTTAGTGTCTATTATTCTTAAAAGTTTGCTTTGTATTATGCCGCTTACTTCTCCAATTTCGTCTATAAAAAGCGTTCCCTTGTCGGCGTATTCTAAAAGCCCTTTTTTTAGTGCATCCGCGCCGGTAAAAGAACCCCTTTCGTGCCCGAATAGCTCTGATTCGAAAAGATTTTCGGACAAATTGCAGGAATCTACTATTATAAAAGGATTATCCCTTCGGGGAGAGAGCCTGTGAAGGAGGTTTGCGCTAAGCTCCTTGCCGGTGCCGGACTCTCCGGATATAAGAACGTTAAGATTGGATTTTGCGGCAACCGTAATGTCTTCTATAACTTTTGCGGCAGCTTTCGATTTGCCTATAAAAAACCTTTTAAAAATTTCGCGTTTAAAATAAGACGCATAATTTTTAAGATTTATTTTTTCAACGAGCCTTTTTATCGTTATACTTAGTTCTTCCAGGCTTAAAGGTTTGACTAGATAATCGCATGCTCCTATCTTTAAAGCCGCAACGGCGGAATCGACACTCCCGAAAGCCGTAAGTATAATCATTTCTACTTCTTTAGACCTTGATTTTACGGTCTTTAATAGGTCTATGCCGGATTTTTCAGGCAGCTTAAGGTCGGATACAATAATATTAAAAAAATCTTTTTCCAGTTTATCTACGGCTTCTTCGGCAGAACCTGCGGAACCTACGTCGTAACCTTCGTTTTTTAAATAGTCGCAAAGAATTGTCCTGTAATTAATATCGTCATCGACTATTAATATTGAAATAGAATTGTTATCCATATTTAAATATATTAAAAAATTTATTCGATTTGGTTTTTTACATGTTCTTTTATGGCTTTATTTTCTGAGAAATTTCTTTTAACCGGAATTTTTACGACGAATTTTGTGCCCAGGTCTTTTTTCGACCTTACTTCTATGGACCCCCCTAGGGACTGAATTATACTTAGGGATATCGAAAGACCAAGCCCGGTACTATTAGAATTTTTATTTTTGGAAAAAAATGGATTAAAAATTTTTTTAATATCTTCCTGCTCGATGCCATGTCCGTTGTCTATTATCATTATGTATATATATTCGTTAACTTTTTTGGTTATAAAATAAACTATGCCGGAATTTTCTTCGACGGCTTGCATGGCGTTTAGCCCTATGTTTAACAAGACCTGCCTCAATCCCGCCTCCGAAAAACTTATCAAGGGGATATCCTGCACGAGATTTTTTCTAATCATGATATTTTTTTTATTTGCAGTAAAAGATAAAAGTGCAATACTTTCTTCGAGGGAATTATTAACGTTGACTATATCCGTGGAATTGGAAACCGGGCTGGATAATATAAGGAGTTTTTTTGTAATATCTTTACATCTTTCAATTTCCTGCTTCATTAGTTCGAAATATTTCTTTAAATCGCAGCCGCCTTCTTTCATTACGTTTGATATTTCGGTATTTTGAACAAAACCGCCTTCGCTAAAACACATTTTTATCATATCTATGGAGGCAATAATATTGTTAAGCGGATTATTTATCTCATGCGCGACGCCTTCAGCTAAAAGCCCCACTTCGGAAAGCCTCTGTGAAAGGTTAAATTTAAGATGGGCGTTAGAGCCGTTTCCTAAACACCTTAAAACCTCTACGGCATATTTTTTTCCGGTTTTGCTATCGTAAAAAGGCGACGAATTTATTTCTACCGCAATCTCTTTGTTAAGACGTCCGTAATGACCGTGTATGACTTTAACTGTTTTCCCTTTTTTAATGACTTCCTCTATGGAACATGATTCTAGTAACGGATCGCACGGTTCGTCCCGAAAATGGCTTACTTTATAACAATAACCGCCTATAACTTCAGCTGAAGGGATACCCGCATCGTCCAAAAAACGTTTATTAGCGTAAACTATTTTATAATTTTCGTCTATTACTATCACACCGTCGCTTATTGTGTCTAAAATATCGGTAGCGTTGAGAGGCAGGTTAATATTTTGATTTGTCATAGTAATAATAATATATCATATTAGACTAATTTAAATAAATTTAAATTAATTACTGGTTCATAAGATTTAAAAAATCTGCGTTAGATTTGGTGTTTTTAATTTTGTCTATTAAAAATTCCATTGCATCCGTAGTATCCATTCCCGACAAAACCTTTCTTAAAATCCATATTTTTTTCAAATGGTCTTTATCTACGAGAAGCTCTTCTTTTCTTGTGCCTGATTTATTAATATCTATAGCGGGAAAAACTCTCTTCTCCGATAATTTCCTGTCCAGATTAACCTCAAGGTTGCCTGTTCCCTTAAACTCTTCGAAAATTACCTCGTCCATTCTAGAACCGGTATCTATTAAAGCCGTGGCGATTATAGTAAGACTGCCTCCTTCTTCGATGTTTCTTGCCGCGCCGAAAAACCTTTTAGGCTTATGCAGGGCGTTTGAATCGACGCCGCCCGACAAGACCTTTCCCGAAGACGGTATGGTAACGTTATAGGCGCGCGCGAGCCTCGTAATAGAGTCAAGTAAAATAACGACGTCTTTACCGGTTTCTACTAATCTTTTCGCTTTTTCTATAACTATTTCGGCAATCTGTATATGCCTCTGCGGCGGTTCGTCGAATGTAGAGCTGATTACTTCGCCGTTAACCGACCTCTGCATATCGGTAACCTCTTCCGGTCTTTCGTCTATAAGAAGAACCATGAGGAAAATTTCCTTATGGTTTGTATTTATGGCATGGGCGATGTCTTTTAATAGCATCGTTTTTCCGGTTCTCGGAGGGGCGACTATTAAGCCTCTCTGCCCTTTTCCTATAGGAATTAAAAGGTCCATAAGCCTTGTAGATAAATTTTTAGGATCAAATTCAAGCTTTATTTTTTCTTCGGGGTATAAAGGCGTTAAGTTGTCGAATAAAATTTTCTCTTTCGCTATTTCAGGGTCTTCAAAATTTATGCTTTCGACTTTTAACAGGGCGTAAAATCTTTCGCTGTCTTTAGGCGGTCTTATTACGCCTCTTATGGTATCCCCCGTTCTTAAGCCGAATTTTCTTATCTGCGACGGAGATACGTAAATATCGTCGGGACCGTGAAGATAGTTTGCTTCAAGCGACCTTAAAAAACCGTATTGGTCCGGCAGAATTTCCAGGACTCCTTCCCCTGAGATTAAGCCGTTTTTTTCCGTCTGCTGGTTTTTTTCGGTTTCTGCCTGAAGCAAGGCATATATAAGGTCTTGTTTCCGCATACCTGATGCGCCGTCTATATTATAGTCCTTTGCTATTTGCAGTAATTCATTAATTTTTTTTACCGATAATTCTTTAATGTTCATAAATGCTCCTTTAATTTTTTATTTTTACAGGCATACCCACCTGTCCATTCTTCTTGCGTCTATACGGCGTCCTTCCGCTATGTCCAAAATAGTGCGCTCGTTATTGCCGTCGTCCGGAAATGTTGAAATTCCGGCGTTAAGAGATAAAATTGACTGATTTTCTTTTTTAAATATGTTTTCGGTTTCCGATAATATGGACGTTATTATATCTTTTGCGGCATCCCTTCCTATGTTTGGAAATAAAATTATAAACTTATTGCCGTATCTAGATGCCGTATCAAAAGCCCTTATATTTTTTTTTATAATGTTTGCAATTATTCCTATATTTTTGTCTCCAGCCTGATGACCGTTCATTGAATTTAATTTATTTAATTGGTTAATAGAGATTAATGAAACTGATAAGCGGCTTTTTTCATTAGTTGACTTTTGCATTTCCTGAAAAAGCTTCTCATGGAAATATTTAAAATTGTTGAGTCCTGAAACGTAATCTATCTGCGAGCAGTCTCTCATAGTCTGTACGCATTTATTAGAGTTTAAAATATAAGCTATTACCGAAAAAATAGTATCAAAAACCTCCGTTTTGTCTGTTTCGCAATTTTTAAATCCCGCAACTGAATATATTATTACGGAGTAAGAGTCGGTATACGCAGTTTTTAATTCGTAAGCATAAAACTCGGATACGTTTTCGTGTTCGAATAAATAGCTGTATTTATCGTATTTATCGACATCTTTTCTAAAATCTATATATAATCCGTCTTTTAACGGCGCTATTTCCTGAAGCAGCGCCGACGGCGGCGTTTCATTGGTTTTTTTAACGAATTCGTGCGAAAAGCCCCTGGAAATTTCGACCCTTTCTTCGGCGTTATACTTTCTATAAACAAACATTATCGCCGTTGCTCCAAAAGTAAATTCAAAGCCTATATTAACAAAATGCAACACCTCTTCGACGGTTTTTTTCTGGAATGCGAAATTCAACAACTCTTTAATGAAGTTATATCCGAGGTCTGCGCACTTTATATTTTCTTCCATAAACGATATTCCCCCTTGTTTTAATGGGACGGACCTAAATTTGTCCACGAACAATATGATTTTTTTGAATTATTTATTTTATTCCGGAACGGGAAAATTAATTTTATATAATTTATTTAAAAAGTGTACAAATGAGTTAATTTGAGGAATTAAGAATTTAAATCCGTAGTTGTTGCTAATAATAAAGTCTGATTTTTTAATTTTTTCTTTTTCGTTTAATTGATTTTTATTTCGTTTAATAAAATCTTCAAAATCGAATTTTTTATATGCCCTTTTAACCCTCATGGAAAAATCGCAGGCGACAAGAACGGTTTTATCCAATTCAAGATAATATCCAGATTCTATAATTACCGCTCCTTCGATTACCGCGACCGGTCTGCGGCTAGCCTTAAGCATACCGTTAATATTGGCTCTTAAAGGCGGATAGATTATGTCTTCCAATGCCTTTTTCTTAAGAAAATCGGAAAAAACTATTCCGGCAAGAACTTTGCGATCTATCTCATATTCACTATTTAAAATGTTTTTACCGAAAAAATCAACAATTTTTTTATATTCCGAGCTATTTTTTTTTATAATCTTATTTGCTTCTTCGTCAAGATTCACGGTTAAAAAATCGTAATTTTTGAATAAACCAAGCACTGTGGTTTTTCCGGAACCTATTGACCCTGTCAGTCCTATCTTTAACATCTTATTAAAACACCCATTAATTTATATTATAAAAGGATGTCTGGATTATCCGAACCGAAAGCCCAGAGCATATCTTCCGGCACTTTTGCTTTTAAAACTATTTTTTTGTTTGTTGCCGGATGTCTAAATTCAAGCATATATGCATGCAGCATCTGTCTTTTGACAAAATTTAAGCTTTTGTATTTATCTGAAATATCTTTTCTCTTATAAAGCTTATCTCCTACAATAGGATAACCTTTTTCAAAAAGAGATACCCTTATTTGATGGGTTCTCCCTGTTTCCGGCATTACCTTAAGAAGGGTTGCGGCGCCTCTTACCGATTTTACTTTCTCAAAACGGGTAACGCAATATTTTCCGCCTTCTTCTTTATCTATTTCCATTTTAACCCTGCTTTTTGGGTCTCTTTTTATAAACCCTTCTATGCATCCGCTTTCTTGAGAAATATTACCGTAAGTTACGGCAAGATAAGTTTTTTTAATTTCCCTGTTTTTAAAACTTGACGAAATGGCATTATGAGAAAAATCGTTTTTTGCTATTAACATTATGCCGGAAGTATCTTTGTCCAGCCTGTGCACTATTCCCGGTCTTTCGACGCCGCCTATGCCTGAAAGATTAGATATCTTTCCTATTAAAATATTTACCAGCGTATTGTTATAATTTCCCTTCCCAGGATGAGCCGCAATTCCTGCGGGTTTGTTTACCGCCGCGATATACTCGTCTTCATAAATTATCTCTATATCGTAATCAAAGAACTCTATGCCGGACTTTATAATCTCCGGCTCTTTAAAAGTTATCAGGCAGCCTTCTTTTATCGCGTAAGAAGGTTTATTAACGACAACACCGTTAATTTCGACGCCTCCGCTTAGTATCTGCTTTTTAATAAACGACCTTGTTTTTCCGGGCAGGTTAGCCGTTAAAAAAATATCCAGTCTTATATCCTTACCGGTATGAGCAAATGAAACTATTCCCATAAAATGCGTCCGGTCATCTCCTCCGGTATATCAACACCCAGCAGTTTAAGAATAGTAGGGGCAATATCGGCAAGCCTGCCGGGTCTTAACTGCGGAATTTCTTTTGCGTAATTCGATACTATGATAAACGGTACCGGATTTAAGGTATGGTTTGTCATAGGCTTTCCGTTTTCGTCAGTCATTGTTTCGGCATTTCCGTGGTCTGCGGTTATTATGCAAGCGCAGTCTAGTCCTAATGCAACGGGTATTATTTCGCTTATAACGGAATTAACCGCCTTAACTGCTTTTATAGCGGCGTCATAGTTTCCGGTATGGCCTACCATATCGCAGTTGGCAAAATTACAAACTATTAATTCGTATGCCGCGGTCTTTATTTTTTCGATAAGCGCGTCTTTAATTTTAAAAGCGCTCATCTCCGGCGCCAAGTCGTAAGTCTTGAATTCCCTGGGAGAAGGTATAAGCAGCCTATCCTCGTTTTTGAAAGGCTCCTCCCTCCCGCAGTTAAAAAAATAAGTTACATGGGCGTATTTTTCGGTTTCGGCTATCCTGAACTGCTTAAAACCTAGATTAGATACGACTTCTCCAAGAATATTTGAATAATTTTGAGGCTCAATAATATATTTATTTTTAAATGAATCATCGTATTTGGTCATAGTAATAAAATTTCTTACCGGTTTAAAATCTTCTCTTGGAAATTTATCGAAACCGTCAAAAGTAAGCGCCATAGTCAACTGTTTAGCCCTGTCTGCCCTAAAATTGAAAAAAAGCACGCCATCGTTTTCTTTAATCCTTCCGTCGTTTTCCACCCCGTTATCTATAACTATAGCGGGCATAAATTCGTCTGTTGTATCGTTTGCGTAAAATTTTTTAACAGCGCCTTCCGGCTCGTCAAACTTCTCACCTTTTAACCTTGTCAATAAATTAAAGGCTACTTCGACTCTATCCCACCGCGTATCCCTGTCCATCGAGTAAAATCTTCCGCAAACAGTCGAGATAAACACCCTGTCGGCAAAATTCTTTATATGCGAGGTTAACTTATCAAGAAAAACCGGTGCGCTTCGCGGCGGAGAATCCCTGCCGTCTAAAAACGGATGAATGTAAATTTTTTTTACTCCGTTATGATAAAAAAAATCAATTAAATATAATAAATGCCGAAGCTCGGAGTGGACTCCGCTCTCCGAGAGCAGCCCCATAAGGTGGACCGGCGCGTTTTCTTCTTTAACTTTTTTTAGAAATTCCAGTAAGATTTCATTGTTTTTAAGATTATCGTCTTTTATAAGCAGGTCTATTTTCGTTAAGTCCTGCATTATTACACGCCCAGCGCCTATATTTGAATGGCCGACTTCGGAATTCCCCATAGTGTTTTCCGGCAGACCTACATCTAATCCATAGGCTTTTAAAACGGTAAATGGGTGATTTTCAAAGAGCGAGTTTATAAACTCCGGCTTTGCGTCAATTATTGCATTGCCTTCAACTTTAGAAGACATTCCAAAGCCGTCTAAAATAATTAAGACGGCGTTTTTAAATTTTTTCATATCGGTTTTTATTCGGAAATTAAATGGGGTATATTTTTTGTTTCGTCTTTTACGCCGGTTTCATAGAGAGTTCCCGATGTTTTTATATTAAAGGTATTCCAGAGATTACACGAAGGACATATTGAAGAATAATTATATGAAACAAACCCGCAGTTTGAACAGACGAAAGGCAGTTTAACGGGATATTTGGTTTTAAGCGCTTTTCTGAAATTAACCGAGGCGTCGTTATATTTTCCTCTTTTAAAATAACATTCGGCAAGCAGCATGTTCAAAGAATTGTCTTTAAATATATTAGCGGGTATCAAAGACAAGTTTGATAGAGCTTCGTCTATCATCTCCAGCCTTATATATAATTTTCCAAGAAAAAGCCTGTATTCCCATTTTTCAGGATTATCGTATATAAGCTCTTGATAAAATCTGATTATATTTTCAGGATGGTTTGTTTTTATGGAAATATCTTCTATTTTTATAATTAAAACAAGATTGCCGGTTTTCAGGAAAGCCTTTTCCCATAGCTCGAACGCCTCGTTAATTTTTCCCTTTTTCACTAATGCGTCTCCGAGGGATATATATGCCGGCACAAAATTTTTATTCTGTCCAAGTACCTGGTTGAAGCGTTTTACAGATCTTTCAGTATCGTTTTCCGATTCCAAAAGATATTTTCCGAATTCATATTTGAGTCCAAGCATAACCTGTTCTTCTTTTTTGTTTATTTCTTTGTCTTTAGACTGGGAAAGAAATAATTTTGACATCCTGTAAGCATTTTTCCACTCTTCTTTCTTAATAAATATATCTTTCAGCTGCGTTATGGCATAAAGGTCGTCTGGCGAATATTCCAGCGCTTTATTCAGGTAAAAAACAGCTTTATCGTAGTCCTTATTAAGCTTATAAAGATTACCGGCTTCGTTAAGCGCCGTAATATTTTCTTTTTCTATTTCTAACGCCTTATTAAGGGCATTTTCGGATTCCTTTAATTTTCCTTTATGCTTATATATTTTCGCAAGAAGAAGATAAGCGCTAAGATTATTGGGATAATTCAACAGATATTTCTTGATAAGGTCTATTCCTTTATCGTATTGTCCTTTAATGTATGCATCGAATGCCCTGTTGACCGAGTTGTCTAATTCCGTTTTTATATATTGCTTTCTTTTATATATCAGGTTCTTTATCTGAGAAATCGAATCCTTCAATACGTTTATAATCAGGATAAGCGCTATGCCCGTTAAAAAAGCTGAAAACACGTAAATTATGAGATAGCTGTTAAGTATATGGTGCTGTCCGGGGGCGTAATGTAAAATAACTCTCTGCGGGTTAAGCGCATAAAGATACTCGAAGAACGCAATAAGTATCAGTATCGCTATGATTACTGTGATTATATACATAAGGAGATAAGTATATGTTAAAATTAAGTTTTATCTATCGAAGCTTCAACGGTTAGCTCTTTTGCCTCCGGCCACAACCCCTCGATATTATAGTAAGACCTTAAATCGTCGTGAATTAAATGTATCATCATGCTGCCGTAATCTATAACTATCCATCTCGAACCGGGAGCAGAAAAACCTTCCTGCCCAAGAGGCTTCTGTTTGAAAGATTTAAGCAGGTTATCGGCTATCGCATTTAGCTGCCTGTCGGAAGAACCTCCGGCTATAATTATAAAATCGGTTATGCCTGAAATTTTCCTTACGTCCAAAACTAAAATATTATGAGCCTTTTTCTCTAAAAGAAAATTTATGACCGACCTTATGTCCTTATTTGTTCTTTTAAGCGGCTTCCTGCCGCTTTTTAAAGTATCGATTTTTCAACCGCCTTAATATAGTTTATTTTTTATTATATAATTAATAACCTCGTTTGGCAACAAAAAGAGATTAGAAACATTATTTTTAAAATTCTTTCTTATTTCCGTGGAAGAAATATCCATCCTGGTTATTTTAAGAAAATATACAAACCTGTTATTACCCAAAATAAGCCTGTTTTCTCCATAGTCTAATTTTACGCCTTCTTTTAATTTATCGGGCAAAAATTGGATAAGCTTTATTAAATTTTTCAAGCCGGATTTTTTATTGGACCTGTTGACTACTAAAAAATTAATTTTATCGAAAATCTCTTCGGCGTTTTTCCAACTTTTTACGTCAAGGTAAGCGTCCATTCCCGCAATAAAATATAATTCGTCAGACGGATATATTTTTTGAAGCTGGACTACGGTATCGTATGAATAAGAAAAACCGCCTCTTCTTATTTCTATATCAGACGACTCAAATTTTTTATTGTTTTTAATTGCCATATTAAGCATCTTCATTCTGTGCTCCGGAACAATACCCGTCATTTTTTTATTAGAGGTTATATTGGTAGGTATAAAAACGACCTTATCTAAAAATGTCTGCGAAACTTCTTCCGCAGCCCTCAGATGCCCAAAATGAACCGGATTGAATGTGCCGCCGAAAATTCCTATCTTCATAATCTATGACCTTATAGCCTTTTCTGATAATTTCCAAGCACTATAAATTTAGAGGTGGTAAGTTCTTTGGCTCCCATAGGTCCAAACGCATGAATTTTTGAAGTAGATATGCCGATTTCGGCGCCGAGTCCAAGCTCAAAACCGTCGTTGAATCTTGTCGAAGCGTTAACTAAAACACATGAGGAATTTACTTTTTTTATGAATTCCAAAGCCCGGGAATAGTTCTCGGTCATTATAGATTCGGTATGATTAGAGCCGTGCAGTTTTATATGGCTTATCGCATCGTTCATGTTTTTAACGGCTTTTATAGACAAAGTGAGATTCAGATATTCGGCGTCCCAGTCGGAATCTTTTGCTTCTGCTATAAAATTAAATTTATTCTTAAAAATATTTAATATCTCTCCGTCGACCCTGGTTTCAACGTTGTTTTTTTTAAGTTCGTTAAGCATAACCGGCATAAATTTTTCCAATATTTCGGAATGGACGAGCAATGTTTCCAAGGCATTGCATACCGAAGGACGCTGAACTTTAGAGTTAATAATTACTCCTGCCGATTCTTTGATATCCGCGTATTTATCTACGTATATATGACATACTCCTTTATCGTGTTTTATTACGGGAATTTTAGAATTTTCAGTGACAAATGAAATAAGGCCTTCCCCGCCTCTGGGAATTATTAAGTCTATATATTTTTTCTGGGAAATTAATTCGGTTATCGCAGACCTGTCGGTATAGGGAACTATCGAAACAATCTCTGGGGGGAGTCCGTTAATTTCCAAGCTTTCAGAAATAATAGAAGCAAGTATTTTATTGGAATTAATAGCCTCGGAACCTCCGCGTAAAATCACGGCATTTCCGGAAAGCAGGCACAATATTGACGCATCGACAGTAACATTTGGTCTTGATTCGTAAATTATGCCTATTACGCCCAGAGGTATACGCATCCTGCCTACCATAAGGCCGTTTGGTCTTGTGGTTATATTTTCTATCTCCCCTACCGGGTCCTTTATTTTCATTACGTCTTCAATTGAATTAATCATTGAACCGAAGGTTTTTTCGGATATAAAAAGCCTGTCCACCATAGGTCCGCTAAGACCCGCCGATTTTGCGTTTTCTATATCTTTAGAGTTCTCGGCGTCAATTTGTTTTTTATGCTTAATTAAAAGATCTTTAAGGGTCTTTAATATATTAAGTTTTACTTCCTGACCGGCGTTAGCGATTTCGCCGCTGGCTTTGTAAGCCTTTCCGGCAATTTCTTCTATGGAAGATTTTATGTCGTTTTTGTTCATAGTTAAAGCTCCATTATTATACGGAAACAGCCATTTTATCTTTATGTACGACTAAAGACGATATTTTTTCCTTGCCGAATTTTGATTTTATTTCTCCGGAACTTAATCCTTTTATTTTTTTTATATCTTCAGAGTCAAGGTTGGCTATGCCTTTAGAAAATACTATCCCTTTTTCGTTTACTATATATATGCCGTCGCCTTTTTTAAAATCGCCTTTTATTTTAACGATACCGCTTGCGAGAAGGCTTTTATTTTGATAAGTAATCGCTTTAAGCGCGCCTTCGTCCGCGACTATTTCTCCTGCCTTTTCCATGCCGAACAAAAGCCAGTGCTTTTTCTTATTTATTTTATCAATAGATGAGCTAACCAGGGTTCCTTTTAAATTTCCAGTTATCAAAGCGTTAAGGCTTTTTTTATCCTTTCCCGACATAATAAGCGTATCTATGCCTGCGCTCGAAGCAATGAAAGAAGCATAAAGCTTAGATTTCATTCCTCCGGTACCATGAAGGCTTTTGGTGTTTTCTTTAAAATTTTTAACATAATTTTTAATATCGCCAATTATTTTTACCGGTTTTGCGTCTTTATAAAGATTTGGATTTTTATCAAAAACGCCGTTTACGTTGGAAAGAATTATTAATAAGTCGGCGCATACCAAGTTTAAAACAAGTGCGGATAAATGGTCGTTATCTGAAAATTTTATTTCCTCGTATGAAACAGTGTCGTTCTCGTTTATTATCGGAACCACGTTGTTTTTTAATAATTCGTATATAGTGTTTCTTGCGTTAGTAAATCTTTTTCTGACGGATATATCTTCTTTAGTTAAAAGAATTTGCGCGGTTTTGATTCCAAGGCGTTTGAAACAGGAATCGTAATTATCCATCAATAGCGGTTGTCCGCATGCGGCAAAAGCCTGTTTCTGGGGAATTGAAAAATTATTTAAACCCGGGTTTATATCCAATAAATCTTTTCCTGCGGCAACGGCTCCGGAAGAAACAAGGATTACCTCTTTTTTTTGACCGATTAACGCGGAAGAGAAGTCGCAAATATTTTTAAAAGCGGCTAAAGACGGCTTTCCTTCTTTATTTAAAAGCACCTGCGTGCCTATTTTTATAACTATTCTCTTTTTGGAATCTAAATATTTTTTAAAATTATTCGGTTCTTCCACTTATTTGTAATATCTTTAATAGGTTAATCGTTTTTTTTAATTATATCTTAATCCTTTTTTTTATTCAAAGCAGAATTTAAAATTTTTTTAAGCCCGCTTATGCCTGAGCCGTTATAGGCGGAAATAAAATATACCGGAATATTTTTTTTCTTAAAAAACTTTTCAGTTCCTTTCATAATCTTATTTAATTCTTTATCATCGGTTATTAAATCTATCTTATTTATAACCGCTATCTGTTCTTTATTTAATATTTCTTCCTTATATCCGGCTATTTCTTTTACTATCATATCATATCTGTCCGTAATTTCTTTTAAGGTTCCTATTTCTATCAAGTGCAACAGCATATTAGACCTTTCTATATGGCTTAAAAACCTCAAACCTAAGCCCGCCCCTTCAGAAGCACCCTCGATAATGCCCGGTATATCTATTAGGGTTAAAGTCTTGTCCGAGGCGGCGTCCATAAAAACGCCCAAATTAGGAGTCTTAGTAGTAAAAGGATAGGAAGCTATTTTTGGGCGGGAACCGGTTAATATGGAAATAAGCGAAGATTTGCCGGCGTTTGGAAGACCTATTATGCCTATGTCGCCAAGGCTTTTAAGGATAAGCCTGACTTTTTTGGTTTTACCGGGCGTTCCCGTCTGGGCAAAACGGGGTATCCTGTTTGTAGAAGTTTTAAAAAAAGAATTTCCTTTGCCGCCTACTCCGCCCCTTAACAAAACTTCTTCTTCCTCGTCTGCCGCGAGGTCCGCCATAATCTCGCCCGATTCCAAATCGATAACCGTCGTGCCTATTGGAACGGCAATTATAATATCTTTTCCGTCCCTGCCTTTTTTATTGTTACCCTGTCCGTTGCCGCCTTTTTCCGCGATATATCTTGGTTTGTACCTAAAATCAAGCAGGCTTGTTATGTTATGGGAGGCTTTAAAAATTACATCTCCTCCTTCTCCGCCGTCGCCGCCGTCCGGTCCTCCCTTAGGAATAAATTTCTCCCTTCTAAAACTGACGGCGCCTCTGCCCCCGTTGCCGGAAGCAATGGTAATCACGGCATTATCGACAAATTTCATATAGATTGGTTTTTGTTGTAAATAAATACTTCGTTATCGTGCGAAAATGATTTAATGGCGGGAACTTAAGCGGAATGTTCTTTTTAGAAAGACGGCAGGCGCGCAAGCCGCCTGCTTATATTATTGTTCTTCCGCGGGTATAATGCTTACGAATCTTCTGTTATTTTTTCCGGCATGAAATTTAACAAATCCCTTTATTATGGAATATAATGTGTAATCCTTGCCTTCCTTGACGTATTTTCCGGGATGGAACGAAGAACCCACCTGTCTTACTATAATCTCTCCGGGTTTGACTAGTTGACCGCCGAATCTTTTAACCCCTCTTCTCTGTCCCTGACTGTCTCTTCCGTTTCTTGAACTTCCTCCGGCTTTTTTGTGCGCCATAGTATATCACCTTAATTATTTATTTTTACTAAGTTATAATTTAATTGAACTAAAAAATATTTTACGAAATGCCGGTTATCCTGACTTCCGTAAAATTCTGCCTGTGCCCTCTTTTCTTTCTTTCGTCTTTGCGGCGTTTCATCTTGAATACTATTATCTTTTTAGCCCTTCCGTTTCTAACCACGGTACCAGTAACGTTCTTATCCTTTAAAGCCTGCTTGTCTGTAAGCAGCACGCCGTCATTCTTAAGGGCTATGGGCTTAAATGTTATTTCTTCGCCTTTTTCTTTGCCTAAGGTTTCGACCCTGACAATATCTCCAGCGGCAACAACGTATTGCTTAGAGCCTGCGGCTATAATCGCGTAATTGTTCATTAATAATCCTCTTTCCTTGAATTAAAATATAATATACATATCAGGCATATTAAAACTTGAATAAATTATTTTAATAGGTTTTATTGATATTGTCAACCTATTTTTATGTTTAAAAATTACAGGCGTAAATTTATTTATTGCTTTGCGCGAAAGTTCTACTCTCGCGTTAAGTATCCCGATAAATAACTAAAGTTAAGCTGCGATGAGCCTTTGTTTCTAGATATAAGCTCTAATCCGTTTTTGCCTGCTATTGCCGATGCTTTTACGTCGTATAGATATGAAGCTAACGCATCATATAATTCATCGGAAGAATTCACGGATAAGCCGGACTTAGTTTCAGTAATCTCCTCGGCTATCTCCAAAAAATTTTGGACATATTTGCCAAAAATAACAGGTTTTCCGAAAATTAAAGGCTCAAGAAGGTTATGCCCTCCGGAGTTCACCATGCTCCCCCCTACGAAGGCGGCATCGCATATGCTATAAACGGTTAGCAATTCTCCGATTATATCTACCAGTATAACAATGGTTTCAGGCTCTGACGGTTTGCAATAGTCTGAATTAAAATCTGCCGAATACACCGAAGAGAGCCTGTAAATTTTAATTCCGGTTTTCGCGACAAAATTATAAACTTCTTCGAATCTTTCTGGATGTCTGGGCGCGATAAATAAGAATATTCTATCCTCTTTAAAACTTTTACTTAATAAGATTGCAATATTAAGAATCATATTTTCTTCGCCTTCATGGGTGCTTCCGGCCGCTATAATTTTTCCGCAACTGAAAATTCTTTTTAATTTATCGCTTTTTTCCTTTATTCCTCCCGAGATAAGCTCTACGTTCAAATCGAATTTCATATTGCCCGTTATATGTATATTTTCAGGATATACTCCAAGGCTTGCGAATTTTTTGCGGTAATTTTCGGATATACATAAGACCGTATCTATTTTTTTAAAAACATGCTTGAAAAAAAAACTGAAATTTAAGTAATTTTTATAAGATTTGTCGGATATCCTAGCGTTTATTACCGCAATAGGAATATTTTTTTTATTTAGCATATTAAATAAATTGGGCCATATCTCGGTTTCTATTGAAATAAATAATGCGGGTGTTATATGCCGCAAAATACTTTTAACCGAAAAGTAAAAATCGTACGGAAAATAAAATATTAATATGTCGTCTTTATTTTTATAAAGATTTTTAGCGAAATCATAGCCGGTTTTAGTAGTAGAGGACAGAATTATTTTTCTTTCTGAATTACCGCGAATAAGCTCTATAAAATTGACCGACGCCCGTATCTCTCCTAAAGATACGGCATGTATCCAAATGCCGTTTTCCCGGGCATTATTTTTAAACCCGTGATAAGCAAAAGGAAACAGCTTATAAAAAAAACCCTGGCTTTTTTTATTTTTCGTAAGGCTGAATAAGATTAACGCGACAAAAAAAAGGGGGAATAAACACAATAAAAAAATATTATAAAAAAAGAATAAAGCTTTTTCCATATATAAACATAACTTTTAATTAACTTTAGAATCCAGCGTGCGAAACTGTTATTTTATTTGCTACTCCATCTGTTTCAAAAGAAGATTTTTATAAATCCCGTTCCGTTTTATAAGCTCTTCATGCGTTCCGCTCTCCGCTATTTCGCCTTTCTCTAAAACATAAATAATATCGGCATGCTTTACGGTAGAAAGTTTATGGGCTATAATTAATGCTATTTTATTGCCGCACAAACCGTTTCGATTTTCTTCCGATCCGAATAACGCGTTCTGAATCTGCTTTTCGGACTCGCCGTCCAAAGACGATGTAGCCTCGTCTAGAATTAATACGGGGGAATTTTTCAAGAAAGCCCTGGCGATAAGAATTCTTTGTTTCTCTCCCCCCGATAATCTTAAACCTGATTCATCAACTACCGTATCATATCCGTCGGGAAGGCTCATTATAAAATTATGCGCGAACGCTAATTTTGCGGCGTTTACAACTTCGTCGATGCTTTTATTGCTGCTTCCGTATTCTATATTGAATCTTATAGACTCGTTGAATAATACTACATTCTGGGAAACATAAGAGATGGCGTCCCTTAAATCCTTTAAGCGGAATTTTTTTATGTTTATCCCGTTAAATTTTATTTCTCCGTCATCAGGTTCGTAAAAACGAGGAATTAGCATTGAAACTGTAGTCTTGCCGGCCCCTGAATAACCCGCTATTGCGGCAATTTGTCCTTTTTTAACTTTTATATTTATATTCTTTAAGTCGTAATTTTCGTCTTTACCTTTATCATAATTAAAATAAAGACCGCTAATTTCAAGGGACGTAATTTCATTAGGGACAGGGGTCGTTCCGCTTTCATCTTCAGGTTTTTCATCTAATATTTCAAAAATTCTTGTTCCGGCGGCTATGCCTTCCTGCAGGCTGTTATTAAGCCGCGACAAGCTTTTAACCGGCTCGTAAAGAAGAAGCATCGCCGTTAAGAAAGAAAAAAAATTGCCTGGGGTATATCCGAATTTGATTACCTGAAGTCCGCCTATAAATATAATTACCGCGACTGAAACACCGCCTATAAGTTCAACGAAAGGTACGGTAAGTCCTCTTATTTTAGTCATTCTCATAAAAAACCTGTAAAGGTTGTCGGATAATTTTTTAAACCTTCCGATTTCCAACTCTTCCATATTATAAGATTTAACCGTTCTAAGGTTGGAAATAGTTTCGTCCAGAAATTTGGTTATATTGCCCATTTCGGTCTGGGTATCCGTGCTAGTTTTTCTTGCTTTTTTACCTAGCTTTGTTACTGGCAAAATTACGACTGGAAATAACGCCAAAACGGCTATTGCGAGGTAAAAATCCATATAAATCACTACGGCTAATAGTACCGTAATAGTAAGAACGTCTTTCATGACCGCGCTTACCGAATCGGAAACAGTCCTCTGGATTATGTTTATATCGTATGTAATCCTTGCGATTAAAACGCCGGTAGGAATTTTATTTAGTCTTGAAACGGGCAATTTTACTACGGCGGAATAAACTTCATCCCTTATGGATCTTATAATATTCTGACCAACGGAACCTATATAGTAAAATTCTGCATAATAAAAGATATTTTTCACTAAAAATATCAGGATTACAAGGAACGGTATCATCATAAGCCCTGTGTAACTTTTAGTTACAAATATATTATTTATAAGCGGTTTAACTATATACGCCAGCGCGCCGGTAAGAGCCGAAACTACCGCCATGCTTATTACCGCCATAATAAGCCTTTTTTTATATGGCAGAATATAAGGCAGAAGTCTTTTTAAAACCGATAAATCTTTTTTTATATTTTTTTTATTAAACATTTTTTAATATTTTGCTATAAATAATATCGGCTGCCGCGTCAAACGGATCTACGCCGGCATCAAGAGTGGAAATTATGCCTGATATTTTATTTAATACGGATTTCTTATATTCGCCGTTCTTTAAAAATTTATCGACCTCATTAAATACATTCAGCGGAGTAAATTTTGATTCTATAAGTTCGGGGACTATTAAATCGTTCCCAAGTATATTTATTAGTCCTGCATATTTTATTCTGACTAATATTTTAGCTAAAATATAAGTAAGATAGTTTAAGTAATAAACTATTATTATCGGCTTTCCATAAAAACAGGCTTCCAGGGAAGCAGTTCCGCTGGCTACTACTATTACGTCGCTAGATGACAAAGCAATATTCATAGAGTCCGTGAAAAAATACCATTCTTCGGGTATATTGCTATTTTTTAAAACCGTTTCAAAATAAGACGAATTTATTTCTTTCCTGAAAGGGAAAATAAAAAAAGCGTCTTTATATTCTGACTTTATTAATGAAATTGATTCAATTATTCGTTTTGAATGATATTTCAATTCGGTTTTTCTAGAACCGGGCAAAAACGCGATAACCGGATATTTTCCGTTTACCTTCATTTTAATTTTTTCTGCGCCTTTAATATCGGCGCCGCTGGAAAATACACCGTCTTTTTTATTTAAAACATATAACGGATTGCCGAAATAGTAAGATTCTACGCCTTCATTATTATAAATTTTCTGCTCGAACGGAAAAATATTTATAACGAATTTTATATATTTTTTAATAAAATTTATTCTGCCGTATCTCGATGCCCATATTTTAGGCGGAATGAAATATACGGTAGGAATTCCTAATTCATAAGCAAATTTTGCTATTTTAAAATTAAAAGACGGAAAATCAACCAAAATAATTACTTCCGGTTTGTTTAACTTAATCCATTCTAAAACTTTATTTAACAGTTTTTTTATTGTTTTTAATTTAAAAAGAACTTCGATAAAACCCATAACCGATAATTCTTTAATGTCCGCAATTAACTCCGCGCCTGCCTCAGCGCAGTTTTTGCCTCCCATGGCATAAAAATAAATGCTTTCGTTTAGCTTTTTTAAGGGCGGTATTAAACCGGCGGCAAATACGTCTCCGGAAGGTTCTCCCGAAACTATAAGTACTTTCGGCATATAATCGTTTAAAATTTTATATTAAAAAACATATAAGGCAATTGAAGCCGAATCGGCTCTTTTTATAAATTCTTCTTTGCGCAGAACTATAGTGTTAGGCTCAAAAGCAAGGCACGTAGCATTAGTCGAAATAATAGCTTCTATGGTATCGAGTCCGACAGCCGGAACGTCGAATCTTAAATCTTGATTGGGCTTGTTAACTTTTACTACCACGGCGCCTCCGTTTGCAAGCTTTCCTCCTCTTATTATCGCTTCATCAGTTCCCTCTATGGCTTCTAGCGCCATAACGGATTTATCTTTTATTACCGCCGTCTGCCCGATATCCGCTCCGGCTATTAACAGTGCTGCGTTTCTGCCGAATTCTATGTCTTCCATTTCTTTTTTTGTAGGAGTTCTTTTGGACGCGATGCCGGAAGGCAAAAAAACCGAAGAGATATACTTAATCTGGGGGATTATTGTTATGCCCTCTTTTTCTAAAAATTTACATATGGCGTTTAATATAGTATCGTCTTTTTTGTCTTTAAGGGACAAAAAAAGGGTGATGGCTTTTATATCAGGTTTTATTTTTTTAAACATCAGGGTTTTGCGGACTTTTCCCGCCATTATTACTTCTTTCACGCCTTCCTTTTTAAAAAAATTTACCAATTTGCCGAGCTGACCTACGCTTATATAAATAATCGAATCTGCGCGTTCGGAAAGAGATTGAGCGGCTTCTTCTTCTATCGCGCAGACTTTTACGGAATAACCGGCGGATTTTAATTCATCGATATAAATTAACGGAAATTCTCCGTATCCGGCAATTATACCTATATTTTTACTTTCCATATTTAATCTGGATGAGCCGTCTAAAAGACGACGGCTTTAAACCGTACCCGCCTGCGCGGGAATGACAAAGTTTGTTTATTTTTATTGACGCCGCCTGCGCGGGAATAACAACATGAAGTTTTATATGTTCCTTATCTTGTAATACCCCTTTTGGAACTTGCTATAAAAGAAGTGAATTGCTCTATTTTATCGGTTTTGCCTAATTCTTCTTCTATCCGTCCAACCGCTATTTTAAGGGTAACTTTAGACCTGTATAAAATTTTATAGGCATTTTTTATTTTTTCTATGTCTTCTTTGCTGAAACCTCTTCTTTCAAGCCCTATCCTATTGATGCCGTAAATTTTAGCCCTATCTCCAGAGGCAACCAGATAAGGCGGTATATCCTGAACGACCATAGAACCGCCGGCGATAAGAGCTGATTCGCCTATACGCACAAACTGGTGTATCGCGCAAAGACCGCCTAATATAACATAATCCTGTATTTCAATATGTCCGGCTAAAGTCGCGTTATTAGCAAGAATATTTCTGTTGCCTATTACGCAGTCGTGTGCAATATGTACGTGCATCATAAACAGGTTAAAATCGCCTACGGTAGTAACCCCGTTTCCTGTGACAGTCCCCGGATTCATAGTAACATATTCCCTTATTGTATTATTATTACCGATAATAAGGCCCGTATTTTCTCCTTTATATTTGAGGTCCTGCGGCGGCGAGCCTATAGAAGCAAACTGAAATATTTTATTACCGTCGCCTATTTTCGTATTTCCTTCTATTACCACATGGGAAGCGATTTGATTGTTTTTTCCTATTTTTACGCCGCTTTTTATTATACTATACGGACCAACGTCGGTTGATTCGTCAATTTCGGCTCCGGGATAAATTATAGCAGTTTTGTCAATCATAAATTTTATTACCGCATTATAAGTAACGCACGTTATTATTTTTCGGAATTATTTTTAGGAATAAAAGTTGCCATAAGTTCTGCTTCTGCGCAAAGTTTTCCTTCAACTTCCGCTCTTCCGGCAAAAACCCATACGAACTGCTTTTTTTTAATAAGTTCGACCTTGAGAAATATGGTATATCCGGGCAGTATAGGTTTTCTAAATCTTGCTTTGTCTATGCCCATAAAATAGGTAAGTTTGTCTCTTAAATCGTCTGCTTCTTCCGTCTTATAAGCAAGTATGCCTCCAGCCTGTGCAAGAGCCTCGAGAATAAGAACTCCCGGCATAACTGGATAATTTGGAAAATGACCTTGAAAAAAGGGTTCGTTTATAGTGGTATTTTTGATTGCCGTAATAGATTTTCCTTTTTCTAGCGATACTACTTTGTCTATCATCAAAAAAGGATACCTATGGGGAAGCAGGTTTAAAATTTCTCCTATGCCGATTATCTCGCCTTCTCCTAAAGTTTCTTTGTTTTCTTTGCCCATTTGGTCAGTCCTTTGTTTTAGAGATTTCCCTTAACTTTTTAAATAACTCGGGGAGCCTTTTAAAAAGCACTACGGAGTTACGCCATTCTTTTATAGGAAAAGCTGGCGAACCGGATATTATCTCTTTGTCTTTTACGTTATTGGACACTCCCGACTGGGCAGCTATCATAACGCCGTTTCCTATTGAAATATGTCCGGCTATGCCTACCTGACCGCCGATAGTAACATTATCGCCTATTTCCGAACTTCCGGCTATGCCGGTTTGCGCGGCGATTACGCAGTTTTTTCCTATTATTACGTTATGCGCGACCTGCACTAAATTATCTATTTTAGTTCCTGAGCCTATTTTAGTAAAATCTACCGCCCCTCTGTCAATAGTAGTATTTGCGCCTATTTCTACGTTATCTTCAAGCTCGGCATATCCTGAATGAATTATTTTAACGTAACCCGCCTTGCCTCTTGCGTAGCCAAAGCCATCGCTGCCCACTGCCGAACCGGCATGAAGAATACATCCGCTGCCTATTTTAGAATTATCGTAAACAGTAACATTGGGATATATAATTACGTTATCGCCTATAACTACGTTTTTGCCTATCGAAGAATTAGACATTATTCTGCAATTATCACCGATAGAGCAGCCCTCGTCTATAAAAACACCCGGAAAAATAACCGTTTCTTTTCCTTTAACCGAAGTTTTGCCGATAAAATAAAGACCATCAAAACTTGCGCGGGGGCTTAAAGCATTTTTTGAAACGTCTTTGAATATTTGCGTAGTTTCCGCAAATGACAAATATGGATTTTTAGAATCCAGTATAACAAAGCCAACATTTAAAGGAAGTTCCGGCTTTAAAGATTCGTAATCCATTATTACCGCGCAGGCTTTTGTTTCCGCGAGCTGCTTAACATATTTGGCACTTGCAATAAAAGAAATCTCGTTTTTTTTAGCAGACTCCAGCGAGCCTATGCCGGAAACGTCCAAATTTTCCGGGAATACGCCTATAATGCTAACCGATAGCTTTGAAATAAGGTCTTTTAAAAGCATAACTGGATTTGTACTATTTTGAGTTCATCCTGTTTAATACTTCATTAGTTATATTTATAGAGTTAGCCCTATATACAACGCTTGGTCTGTCTATGACCAGAATGTAACCGTCTTTTTTTGCTATAGAATTAATAATAGATGTGGCTTTGTCTACTATGCCTTTTAAAAGCTCAAATCTCTTTTGCGACATAACGCCCTGAACGCGTTTTTCTTCAGTCGTAAAATTAGATATATCTGTTTCAAATTCTTTAGTTTTTTTGGCTTTTTCGGTTGCGGACATAATAGACCCGTTATTTTTTAAATCTGCCTGGACAGCCGCAATTTTTTTTCTCATTGTAAGAAGTTTTGCGTTATATTTGGAAACTAAAGTTTTTAAACTGCTCTGCGCCGCTTTGCCCTGATTAGACATGGAAATTACTTTTTGCATATTAACTACCGCTATATTGGAACCTGCGGCATATGCGTTCGACTGGCTTAAAATTGCGTATGCGGCTATAATTAAAAAAGCTGCAAGGCTTAAATTTAAAATAGATTTTTTCATTGATAAATCTCCTTATTTTTTTATTTATATTAACTATTTTTAATATTTAATCTTTATTTTTTGATTTAAAGTCCCGGCATACCCGCGCCCAAACTAAACTGTATCCTGGTCGGGTTGTTTCCGTTTATAGCCGTTCCTAATATTTTACCGTAAGTGATTGTAATCGGTCCGAAAGGCGAATACCAGTTAAATCCTATACCTGCCGCCTGAACAAGATTTATAGGGAATACAGGCTCGCTTTGCAGCCAGGCGTTACCGGCATTCCACCATAAAAATCCGTAAAACTTCATCCTTTTAAGTATAGGAATGAAATATTTAGCCTGAACCGTAAACATCTTTGTTCCGCCCATTATATTTCCGTTTTCGGAAGGACCCACGGAATCATACATAAATCCTAATAGAGGATAGTTATTCATTATGCCGCCCACAAAAAACCTCTGATAAACCGGAAGCGGTTGTGAGGAGTTCGTTCCCGTAATATAACCTAACTGCGCACCCTGCATAAAAGAAGTACCCCACCACAGCGGAATATAATGATTAGCTTGAGCCACATATTTAACAAAATCGTCGTTTCCGCCTATAGGAGACCCCGCATAACTTATCCTAAAGCTGTCCATATCTCCGGCAGTGGGAACTATCGGGCTGTTAAGAGTATTATAAACCGTGGTCAAAGAAACTTCGCTAGTGGTAACTTCGCCCTGCGGCAATATATTGGCAAGTCCGGGAATTATTACCGAATTATCCTGTTCTATAAGATATCTGAAATATTCTGTCAATACGTTTCCGTATAATGGATAGCCCAAGGTTATCGAACCGCCTACGGAACGGTAGGCAAACTCGTAATATAACGAGTTAAAAGTGTCGTAGAGTGAAAGATTGAAGGACACCGGTCTTGCAAAAAGATAAGTAAGATAAGGCTGGAGTATATTAAGGCTGTAAGATTGATAAGGTCCTCCCGCCTGAACGTTGAAAGACGCAGAAATTCCGGTTCCGAAAAGGTTAGACTCGGAAATAGACGATATAGCCATAAAAGAAGTTGCCGAACTATAGCCGCCGCCTATGGTAAATTTACCGGTGCCCTGCTCTTTAACATGCACCTTAACGTTTAATATGCTCCTGCCCGGAACTTTTTCGGTAGTTATCGTAACATGCTTGAAATACATCAGGTTTTTTAAGTTTTGCCTGGATATTTTGATAAGCTTCGGATTATATTTTTCGCCGGGATATATTACGATTGCCCTCAGTATGACATAGCTGTATGTAACGTCGTTTCCTGTTATCGTGATTTTGCCGAATTTTGCAATCTTACCTTTATGGACTATAAGGGATACCGCCACCGAACTAGTCTTTCGCCTAATTTTAATCGACGGCTCTACGTTTGCGAATGCGTATCCTTTATCGGTAAAATATTTTGTTATGCTTAAAATTTCTTTTTCTATATTTTTTCTGTTAAAAATAACGCCTACTTTTGTAATTATAAGTTTATGGGCTTCTTGATATTCTTTAGAATTCCGTTTTGCTCCTTTTATTATTAATTTTAATTTAGAAATCCTGTATTGGGGACCTTCAATTATTCTTATTAAGATAGCAACGTATTTTTTATTTTTGGAAAATGAAAATTCAGGCTTTTTTACGCTTACGTTTATATATCCGTGATTATAATAAAAGCTTAATAGTTTAATAATCTGGGAATTCAACTTTGCTTTCTTGAATTTTCCAGCGCCGGTTATCCATGTAAGAAGGTTGACCGTTTTAACCCCCATAACCGATTCCAGTTTGCCTGCGGAAAAAGAACTGTTTCCACTGAATTTAATATTCTTTACCATTACCGGCGAATTTTCGCTAATGATAAAATGTAAGGCTATATAGTTTCCGGGGAAATGCTTCGTTTTTACATTTATTTTTGCGTTATAATAACCTTCCGCCGAATATATAAATTTTAATATTCTGACCGCCCTGTCTATTTCAAAAGAGCTGTAAGGTTTATCGACTCTAAGGTTAATAACTTTTTTGATTTTTTTTACGGAAACAGAACCGTTTCCGGTATATTTAATTGACTTAATTAAAGGTCTTTCCGAAACTATAAACGTAACGACCAGCTTTCTGTCTAAGGAAGCCACGTCTACTAAAATATTTTTAAAATATCCCGTCTTGTATAGCTTCTTAACGCTTTCGTTAATTTTGGATATTGAATAGGCGCCGCCTTTTTTTATTTTAATGCGGTCCATTATAAACCCGGCACCGACTCTTATGTTTCCCTTAACCCTAACGGCATAAATCTTTTTATTAAAAGAGCGGTTCCGCCTGCTTGCGGCTTTGGCAGCACGCGTTCCGTATATAAAACTCGCTACTTTATCAGAAAGCTTATTAATGTCTTTTGCTAGGAAAGAATTGCCAGCACCCGAGTAATTAAGCGTCTTTGACTTATATACGTCAGTAACGTCTATCAGCATTGCGTGAACGGTAAAATTTGAACCTAGCCTTGAAATACTTCCCGTGATTATATAATTTGAATGATAAACTAATCCGAGTTTTTTTATACGCACAAGATTTATTTTTTTATCGAAATTGAAATACGGGAGGGGTTTAATAGCGGTATACGCAAAAACAAAATAAGGCTTTCCGGAATTAAGGTAATTTTTAAAAGCGGAGGAAAAAGATTTTTTTATTGAATCCGAAGACGGAGAGCCCTTTTGATGAAAAGCCCCAGTCCATACGTTTCGGTTATTTAAAGCGGCATAAACGTTAAACGCGTTTAAAATTAAAACGCCGGATACTATAATTCCTAAAAGTAACGATTTTAAAAATTTCATTTTAATAAACTATCAAATATTAAGTATTATGTCAATTTATATGTTGGATAATTCCTGCTGTAATTTTAATTTTACGGTTCATCATATTCGAAAATTCTTTATCATGAGTAACTATTACCAAAGTTTTACCATATTTTTTGTTAAGGTCTATTATTATGCTATGCAACAGCCCGGCATGCCGGGGGTCAAGGTTACCGGTAGGTTCATCCATTAATATAACGTCTGGCGAACAAACCAGCGCTCTCGCTATGGCTGCCCTTTGCTGTTCGCCGCCGGAAAGCATATAAGGCTTAAAATTAAGCCTGCTTTCAAGCCCCATTTCGCATAGATAATCCCTGGCAATCTTTAACGCCTTTTCTTTAGGCTCTCCCTTAATAAACAAAGGCATAGCGGCATTTTCCAAGCAGCTAAACTCGTTTAAAAGATAGTGAAACTGAAAAACAAAGCCGATGTTATTATTTCTAAACCTGGCAAGTCCCGCATCTGAAAAACTATATATATCGGCATCGCCGAAATACCGCACCTGTCCGGAATCCGGTTTTAAAAGCGTGCCTATTATATGAAGGAGGGTGCTTTTGCCGGTGCCGGACTCGCCTGTTACCGCAAAAGTATCCCCTTTTTTTATTTCAAGGTTCGCTTCATTTAAAATTTTAACAGTTTCGTCTCCCGCAGTAAATGTTTTACTTACATTATTTAAAGAAACGGCTAAATCGTTGTTATTTTTTCCGGTCATATTTTCATTCATATCTTACGCCTTCCGCGGGATCTATTTTACCCGCTTTATAAGACGGGTAAAGGGTTGCCGCAAAACTCAAAAAAAGGGCGGATGACCCTATGACTATAAACTCGCCGGCGGTCATCCTTACCGGTAAAGTAGTTATATAATAAACCGACGATGGAAGGCTTATTATATGGTATGTCTTTTCTAAATAACATATTAGGAATCCGGATAAAAGTCCCAGAGAAGTGCCGATAGCTCCAATTATAATGCCTTGCGCTATGAAAATAATCATTATATCTTTAGAACTAGCGCCTATGGATTTTAATATCGCTATATCCTTCCTTTTTTCCATAACTACCATTATAAGGGTTGAAATAATATTAAATGCGGCTACAAGCACGATAAGGAATAGAATTACGAACATGGTAAGCTTTTCCAGTTTTATCGCTGAAAATAAATTTTTGTTAAGTTCTTCCCAGCTTAGAGCGTAGTAAGATGAAGAAGTTTTATTTTTATTTAGTTTATCTGCTATATTTTTTGCAAAACTATTCGCGAAGCTGAGATTATCCAACTTAACCTCGATTCCAGTAACGGAACCTGCCGGCAAACCTAGAAAAGACTGGGCATTTTTAAGAGAAATAAAAGAAAGCGTAGAGTCGTAATTATACATTCCGCTGTTTATTATGCCGCAAACAATAAACCTTTCGGTTTTAGGCATAATGCCGAAAGGGGTAACTTCTCCGGAAGGAGAAATTATGGTCACCCTGTCTCCTAGAGAAACTCCAAGATTACGGGCTAAAACTTTGCCTAAAACTATCTCGTTTTTATTTATATTATTTAAGCCCGTTAAATTTCCTTTAACTATAAATTTTTTTAAATCGGAAACTTTCTCTTCGGTTTTTACGTCTATTCCCCTTAAAACGCTTCCGGTAGATGTTGACGCGGAAGATATCATGACATCCGTATATATAAACGGAGAAACATTTTTTACGCCTTTAACGGAATATATTTTTTTAACCGCCTTTTTATGGTTATTTATAAAACCGTTATAGTTTAAAACTATAATCTGTGATTCAATTCCTATAACTTTTTTTTCCAAAGCATGATCAAAACCGCTCATAACAGATATAACGACTATAAGCGCCATAACCCCTATCGTTATTCCCATTATCGATATAAAACTCAATAAAGATATAAACGAATTATTTTTAGGCTTTAAATAATGAAGGGCGATTTTAGTATGAAAATTCATATTTTAGATATACTTTCTACTTCAAAGGTTTAAGCAAGGGAAATAATATCACGTCCCTGATAGAGTGGGAATTAGTCATCAGCATTACTACCCTGTCTATGCCTATCCCGCATCCGGCCGTAGGGGGAAGTCCCTGTTTAAGGGCTTCTATGTAATCGTCGTCCATTTCTACAGGCAGTCCTTCCTTTGCTTTTGCCTCAACCTGCAATTTAAAACGCTCTTCCTGATCTAATGGGTCGTTTAGTTCCGAAAACGCGTTGCCTATCTCCCTGCCGGCTATAAATAATTCAAACCTGTCAACGACAGACCCGTCGCGGTCGTTTCTTCTAGCGAGCGGAGAGCTTTCCACCGGATAATCGGTAACGAAAGTAGGATTTATAAGTTTAGACTCTACCGTTTCGTCGAACAACAAAGTCAATAATTCCCCCAAGCTATCGGTTTTGCTTATTCCTGCGGTATTTTTTGATTTTAATATATTGTAAACCTTTTCCGACGAGTCTATTTCATTAGGATTAAAACCGCCTATTTCGGATAAGCTTTCTTTTAATTTTATTCTTCTAAAGGGGGGTTTAAAATTTAATTTTTCCGAACCGTATTCTACTTCGAAAGAGCCGCAAACTAGGTTTGCCAACTCCGAAAGCATTTTCTCGACAAAATCCATTAAATGTTCGTAGGTCGCGTATGCCATATAAAATTCAAGCATGGTAAACTCGGGGTTATGTTTTACCGATATGCCTTCGTTCCTAAAATTTCTTCCAATTTCATAAACCCTGTCAAAACCGCCAACCACTAATCTTTTTAGATATAATTCAGGCGCAATCCTCATATAGAGTTCTAAATTAAGCGCATTATGGTGGGTTTTAAAAGGTCTGGCGGTAGCGCCTCCCGGATTAGCCTGCATAACGGGGGTCTCTACCTCTAAAAAATTATAGGAATTTAAAAAAGAACGTATAAAATTGATAATTTCGGCTCTTTTTCTAAAAATTTCCCTGACCTCCGCGCTTGCTATCAAATCTACGTATCTTTTTCTAAAACGGGCTTCTATGTCTTTAAGTCCGTGCCATTTTTCCGGCAGGGGCATAATTGATTTCGTTAATATTTCAATATGCTCTATCTTTATGGTTAATTCGTCCGTTTTTGTTCTAAAAAGATGTCCTCTTACGCCGCATATATCGCCTATATCAACATATTCGCTAAATAATTCAAAATATTTTTCGTCGACGGCGTCTTTTTGAATATAGCACTGAATCTCGCCGAAACCGTCCCTTAACCTCAAAAATGAAGCCTTGCCGAAACTTCTTATAATAATAATCCTGCCTGCGGCAGCGACGTCTGTTTTGCTGTTTTCAAAGAAAACTTTGTCTTTGTCGCCGTATTTTTCTATGATATTTTTTATATTTTCTTTTTTTTCAAAATCGTTCGCAAAAGGATTAATGCCGCTTTCCTTTAATTTTTTTAACTTGTCTAATCGGTTATTTTCTATAATATTTAATTCCTGTTCCAAAACAACCTCCTTTTACTTTTATTTTGAACTAAAATAAACGTATTTACGAAACTACGACTCTTAAATTGCTATTTGGCTCTAACACCAAGCAGATAAGCGCTGATAAACTCGTCGATATCACCGTCAAAAACACTCTTGTCGTCGTAAATGGTAACTCCGGTTCTGTGGTCTTTAATAACGCGGTTTGGATTGAGGGTATAAGACCTTATCTGCGAACCCCATGATATATCTTTTTTAGTCTTATTTAATTTATCTTCTTCCTCTTCTCTTTTCTTTTTATAATAATCGTATAATCTTGCCCTTAAAAGTTTATATGCCGTTTCCTTATTTTTATGCTGGGACCTTTCGTTCTGGCACGCAACTACGATTCCGGTAGGAATATGGGTTAAACGTACGGCTGAATCGGTCGTGTTTACATGCTGCCCCCCAGCCCCGCTTGAGCGGTAAGTGTCTATCTTTAAATCTTTTTCGTCTATAACTACGTCGATAGAATCGTCGATTTCAGGGTATACAAAAACGGAGGCGAAAGAAGTATGCCTTCTTTTATTGGCATCGAATGGGGAAATCCTAACGAGCCTGTGGACTCCGCTTTCTGCTTTAAGATAGCCGTATGCATATTTTCCATATGTCATAAACGTAACGCTTTTGACGCCGGCCTCTTCGCCTGCGTTAAATTCCATTATCGCAGTTTTAAACTTCTTTCTTTCCGCCCATCTCAAATACATTCTTAACAGCATATTAGCGAAATCCATAGATTCGGTTCCGCCTGAGCCTGCATGAATTTCAACTATAGCGTTAAGCTTATCGTCTTTTCCCGAAAGAGTCATATCCATTTCTAAGCTTAAAACGGCTTTTTCTAAAGACTTGACGCTTGCAGAAATATCCGACAGCATTTTTTCGTCGTTTTCTTCTAATGAAATATCATATAAATCTTTAATATTTTTAAATTCTTCATATACGGCGTAAAAGGGTTCCAGCCGGTTTTCCAACCCCGATTTTTCTATTAATATTTCTTTTGAAAAAGATATATCTTTATAAAAATCTTCTTTTGAGGAAATTTCGTTTATTTCTTTAAGCCTTGCTTCTAGTTTAGAAACTTCAAAGCATCCTCCGTATTTTTTCCAGTTTATCGTCAAGTTCTTTTAAGCTTCTTCCTAAAAGACTGATGTTTAAAACCAAATCTGCCTGCGAAATTGACATTAAAACCCCCTGTATATATTAGGTCTTTTTTCTAAAAATATTGGATAGCAAAATATAAACCATAGAAAGTATAAAAACCGTATTTATTATATAACCAAATATATTACCATATAATGCAAAAAATGTCTTTCGATTAATTAATTTTATATAACCTATAAAATAAGTTTTTTTAAAAATGCCGGTTTCACCCATAATTTTACCGGTAGGCGATATTATCCCGCTTATACCAGAGTTTCCAGCCCTTGCGACAAACCGTTCGTTCTCCACTGCCGGAAAAACCGTCATAGACATATCCTGATATGGGGCGGAGGTTCTTCCGTACCAAGCGTCGTCAGTAATACTTATCAAAATGTTGGCGCCGTCCCTAGAAAAATGTCTTACCAAAGAATCAAAATATGCCTCGTAACAAATCATAGACCCTGCTCTTATCTTGCCGGACTTTAATATTCTAAATTTTTTACCTCCGGTAAAATTTCCAATGCCTGCGCCTCTTAAAACATGGGCTAAAAAGGGAAACTGTTTTTTTAACGGAATGTATTCCCCGAAAGGCACCAGATGGTGCTTGTCGTAATAAGAAAATCTGCCGGATTTACCGTTAAAAGCATATGCCCTGTTATAAAAGTGATTCTTTCCATTAAAAAACCCTAATCCAACAGCGCCAAAAATTAAATTAATTTTATTCCGTTCCGAAAAATTCATAACTTTATTCCAATAATGAGGATGCAGCGATATTATGTATGGGAGAGCAGTTTCCGGCCAAAGTATAAGTTGAGGTTGATATTTTAAAGATTTTTTACTTAAATTCAGGTATATGGACGTAGTTCTTTTTTTAGTAATTTTCCATTTTTGAAACATTCCTATATTGCCCTGAATTAATGCAATTTTTAACGGTTTTTTGGTTTTGAGCAATTTTTTTATGGAATAAATATTATAATACCCGTAAGAAACGATAACAATAAATACCGAAAGCACAAAAATCAATTCAAATAAAGCCTGTCTTTTTGAAATTTTATTTTTATAAAAAATAAAATGAAATACTGTATAGTTTATAAGTACTATAACGAACGACAATCCAAGAACCCCTATAATATTGGAAACCTGTATAAAAGGCAGGTTTAAATATTGCGAAAAACCTAAGTTTTCCCATGGAAAGCCCGTTAATAATTTTGACTTAAAAAATTCAAAAAATACCCAGCACGACGGAATTAAAATTATGTTAAGCCTATTAAAATTATTTAATAAAATTTTGACAAAACCTGCGAATAAAGCAATATACAAAGCCAGATAAGAAGAAAGGAGCAACAAGGCAAAAATTGCACCATAGTAAGGAAGGTTACCGAATACGCATACGGTATATGCGACCCAATACAATATTATTACATAAGAAACTGCGCCTGATACGAAACCGTAAAAAAATGCTTCCTTAAAACTTTTAGATTTGCTAACGGCGTATAAAAGAGGCACGATGGAAATCCAGGCAAGAAATTCTAAATTAAACTTAGGAAATAAAAAGGCTATTAATATGCCGGACAAACATGCCGAAGCAAAATTGATTATTAACTGGCGGGGTATTTTGAGTGTCATAGGACTTTTTTTGCTTCTTCCCATAACTTATCCAGACTTTCTGCGTCAAGTTTTGAAACAGGCTCAAGCGCTTTTTCTTCCATATATCCGAATCTCTTAATAAATTTATCGGAGGATTTATTTAAAGCGCTGCAAGGATGAATATCTAGAAGCCTTCCGAGATTGACAACCGAAAACAGGATATCTCCGTATTCTTCAATAATTTTTTCTTTATCATTTTTGTTATCCAGTTCTTTTTTCAGTTCCGAAATCTCTTCGTAAACTTTATCTAATGCGCCGGATTCGCTTTGAAAATCAAACCCTATTCTCTTGGCTTTTTCCTGCACCATATATGCCCTGTGAAGAGAAGGCATAGTTTCGGGCACATAGACGGAAGGCTTTTTAGGCGCATCCGGCATATTTTTAGATTTTTCTTCTTTTTCCTTACTTTTAATCTTTTCCCAATTTTTAAGGATAACGTCTTCAAGGCATTCGCCTTCTTTCAGCGAAAAATTTTCATCGAAAACATGGGGATGCCTTCTGATAAGTTTTTGATTTATTGAGTTAATAACGTCTTTTATAGAAAATTCGTTCTTTTCTTCGTAAATATCCGATAAAAAAACGACTTGGAGAAGAAGATCGCCTAATTCTTCCATGATTTCCTGTTTGTTATTAGAACTTATCGCGTCAACAACCTCATAAGCTTCTTCTATTACATACGGTTTCAAGGTTTCCTCGGTCTGTTTCCTGTCCCACGGGCAACCTTTTTCTGAGCGTAATTTTTTCACGACTTCCATTAAATATCTTAATTCAGTATATTTTTGCTCTTCTTTTTCCATTAAATCTCCTTTATATAAAATAAGACGGGCTTCAACCTGCCTTTCAGGTTATTCTATTACTGCAGGTTTCATCAGAAGTAAAACAGCTTGAAAATTAATGCGGTTATTAATATGCCTATAATACTTCCCGTTACGACCTCTAACTTAGTATGAATACCGCTGCTTATTCTGGATAAGGCTATAAGCAAAGCAAGTATAAACGTAAGCAGCGAAACTACCGGATTTAAAGTCAATAAAGAAACCGTCATCCATATGGCAAACGCAACGGCGGCATGACCGCTTGGAAACCCGCCTCTTAACGGGGTTCCTTTATTAAACATAGCCTTTATGATTATTATACCGACAAAAACAATAGATATTACTACTATAGAAATATCTGAACCTGCGTTTTTTAGCATATCGAGAACATAGTATATCATATAATACAGATATTTTGAAAAAATTATATAACCTACTACGAACGAACCAAATGAAGACAAAAGAACTGCGCCGGCCGCTAAGTTCTTAACGGCCGCTATTCCAGGGGAGTATTCTTTAGATATATAATCTGCCAGATATTCTATGGATGTATTAAGAGTTTCCGCAAACAAAACGAAAAAAACGGAAATGAATATAAGAAGAATGTCTATTTTGGCAACCCTTAAAAAAAGCGCGAGGAAAATAGCAAGAAGAGCTGCGGCAAAATGTATCCTCATATTTTTTTCTGTCTTTGTCGCTAATATTATGCCTTCTATAGCCGCGTTAAAAGACTCGAGCCTATTTTGCGCCCGCAAGGGAACAGGGTTAAGCCTGTTCCCTTGCGTGTCTTTTATATTATCGTATTTCATAATTCTTTATATAAAAAATTCTGCATATATTTCATATCTTTATCGTAGCCGCAGTCGTCTAAATTTAATTTATGCTCCTCGTCGTGATTGTATCCGAAGAGATAAGAAT
>JAJYDX010000027.1 GCA_021777135.1 bacterium
GTGCCGTCAATACGGCATTTTCCGTAGTCAACACTTTAGAGTTGGCAACATAGGCGTTCTGCGCAATAATCATATCGGTAAACTGAGACGAAATATCGACGTTAGACTGTTCAAGGGCAGAATCGGTGATATAACCGAAGTTTCCTGTATTAGCAGCGCCTATAGCAGGTTGACCCGATGCAAAAGTCTCAGCGTAAAGACTGTTTCCCTCCGAAGTAAGTCCCGTAGGAGCGATAAAGTTTGCAAGAGCCACTTGGGCGATATATTGGGTTTGCCCGTTAGAATACTGTCCTGAAATTTTACCGTCTTGATTTACCGTAAAACTGGTAAGCGTTCCGGTCGCATAGCCGTTCTGCGTAAATGCCGTTGTAGCGGACGGAGCGGCATACTGGGTCAGATGATTCAAGTTTAAAGCGATGGTTAACGGCTCGGTAGCTCCGTCAGGAAGAGTCGATGGTGCAGGAGTCACATAAGAAGGCACGTCCGTTATAGTCTGAGATGCTCCGGCAACGATACCTCCGTCGGGATTAAAAGTTATATCTGGCGTATCAAGAGCAGTATTTGGCCTGGTAGCCGCCGTCCCGTTAATGGAATAATACATATTCCAACTTCCTGCCGTAGAAGACGAAGGAGCAAAAGTAACCGTTAAAGGCAAAGCGTTTCCCAGTGAATCGTAAGTATTGATAGTCGTAGAATAATAGTCGTTTGCCGGACCGGCTATTACACTTCCGCCTGTTTTAAAAGTACCTGAAAGGGGCATTGCGTTTGACAGGTTAACAGTATTATTAGAGTTCACCGAAGCAATAGTGTTCAAAAACTGGTAAGGGTCAGTAGAGCCATTTGCATTATCGTTCGTATTCACCTGTATATTATCTCCAGCTAGCATACCGTTAGCAGATGAACTAGCAATTCCTAAAGTATTTTGGGACACGGCGGTGTTAGCCGAAACGGCGCTCGATAAAGGCTGCGTTAAAGTTAAGACTTTCCCTGACGCAGACTTTACATGATATAGATTTGTAGTTCCATCCCCGTTGCCTATAAGTATAGACCCAGCATTATATAATGCTGTAGCTTCACTAGAATTAGCAACGGTAATATAATCGGACCCCGCCGCCGAAGGAGCCGTAATGTAACTGCTTGCAAACGAACTAGAAGTAACCTTAGATGTTATCTGCGGCGAAATATTAGAATCTAAATTTGCCGTCAAATCAGCCGTAGTCGTAGCCTGCGGAGCTAAAGCGCCCGTATTTAAAGTTATTGCGGTGGGCGTGCCGGTGGTCGCTATACCCTGCGAATTTAAAGGATATCCTTGAACTACGTTCTGTCCAGTTGAATCTACTATCTCTCCCTTTGCATTTTCGCTAAATTCGCCGTTCCTCGTATAGTAAGTCGCACCGTTTGGCGACTGAACTATAAAAAACCCGTTGCCGTCTATCGCCATATCGAGCGGATTTGAAGTATTCTGCAAAGCGCCTTGGCCAAATTGCTGTTGGATGGAAAATACGTCTGTTCCCAAACCTTCCTGTGAGTTCGACGTACCGCTTAACGTCTGACTGACCAAGTTTTCGAATATAGGATTGGAACTCTTAAACCCTATAGTATTCGAGTTAGCTATATTGTTGCCTATAACGCCGAGATAAGTCTGGTTTGAATCCAATCCCGACACTGCGGTAAAAAGCGCATTTACACCCATTTTTCATTCCTCCCGTATAACGTAAAAACTGAAATATATTGTAAAAAATTAATTTTTTTTATAATTCTTAAAAGTTAAAGTATTACCTATATATATTATATCGACATATTTTTTATTTTTATAACCGTTCTATATATCGCTTTCGGTTAAAGGTGTCAGATTAATTTTCCGCTCGACTATCTTGATTAAAGATACTTTTTTAATGCGGAAAATAAAATCTGACACCTTTAACCTTAGATGGTTATTCGACGTTTGTTACGCTGGACAACGGAACGGTAGAGCCGTTGCTGAGTTCGAGCTGGACCGCGCCGGTCGATGAAGTCGAAAGACCGGTAACAGTCGCCTGCGTAAAGGTTGAGGGCGTAATAGCCTTGCCGCCGGAACCCGTTGCGCCGACCGAGAAAGTATAGTTGCCTGAAGGAGCCGTCTGCCCGCTGTTTTCCGCTCCGTCCCAGGTAAAAGATTGGGAACCTGCGCTCTGCGCTCCAAGATTGGTATTGTAAACGAGATTTCCGGACGAATTATATATATCCATACTGACCGAACTTGCATTGCTCGGTAAAGAATAACTTAAATTTGAAGTGCTTCCGCTTGAATATCCGAATGCGTTGCCGCTCGCCTGAACAGATTTTCCTACCATATTTACGGCACTACCGAGCGTCGCCTGATTTTGATCTGCTACGAGGGTTTGAAGATTCGAGTTTACGGTGTTTAACTGGTTGAGCGAATCGAACTGCGCAAGCTGAGCAAGCGAAGCCGAACTCGACTGCGGATTCAAAGGATCCTGATTTTGAAGCTGCTGCACCATTAACTTCATAAAAGTCGATGCGCTTACGAGACCGCTGTTGTTTGAATTGGACGAACTTGCCGTATTTGCCGCGGCGCTTGCAGCCGTCGATGCGCCCGTGTTGGCGTTTGTCGTCGTAGTTGGCGCGAATAATGAATTTACCGACATTTTTATTCCCTCCGTAACTTAATTTATAATTTATTGAATAATAATTTTATTATTTTAGGAAAATTTTTCCTACTTTTAAGGCTTTTTTGCACTTACATATATCAATGCAAACTTCGTGCCACGGGATATTAAAAAAGATAATGCTTAATCGATGCCGAGTTCTTTCAGCTTGTTTCTGAGGGTTCTTGAGGTAATTCCAAGTTTGTCGGCTGCTTTGGTTTTATTGCCGCCTGTTTCTTTGAGTGCGGCAAAAATCAGCTTTTCTTCCATTTCTTTAATATTTAAGCTACGTCCACCGCTGCCGTTAAAAATGTCCGCAGCCGCTCTATTGTCGGCAGGTTCCGACGACGAAACGGAACCGTTAAACGTACCTGATTCGCTTATTGCGTCTTTACCGTCTTTATTTATATTGTCTATATTATTATCCGCTCCGTTCTTTATAACCTGCCCCGTGCCGCCTGCACTTGTATTATCGGCGGAAGATTTATCTTCTCCGGCGACTGCGTTTCCGCCGTATGAAACATTACCTGCATAAAACGCAGGTTCAAAACTGCCGAAATGCCGGACGTCTAAAAATTTGTCTTTCTGGGCAAGTATAACGGCCCTTTCTATTATATTTTCCAGTTCTCTAATATTGCCTTGAAAATCCAACGAAAGCAGATATTTTTTCGCATCTTCCGAAATGCCGGAAACGTCCCTGAAATATTTATTTGAATAAACGGAAGCAAAATACTCGGCAAGAGCGGTTACGTCGTCTTTTCTGTCTCTGAGCGGCGGCATATGCAGGCGGATTACGTTCAGCCTATAGAAAAGGTCGTCCCTGAAATTTCCCTCCGATACGGCTTTTTCGATGTCTTTATTGGTAGCGGCAACTACCCTTGCGTTTACCGAAACCGGCTCGTCTCCTCCGACTCTGTCTATGGTTTTTTCCTGAAGCGCCCTGAGAATTTTAGCCTGTAGGTTTTTATCCATTTCGGCTATTTCGTCGAGAAAAATAGTTCCGTTATCCGCCTGCTCGAATTTTCCTCTCTTTGCGGAAACGGCGCCGGTAAACGCCCCTTTTTCGTGTCCGAAAAGTTCGCTTTCTAAAAGCGTAGGCACTATGGCGGAACAATTGACGGCGACGAATCTTCCTTTTCTTCCGCTTAATTCGTGTATTCTTTTTGCGGCGACTTCCTTGCCGGTGCCGGACTCTCCGGTTATAAGCACCGTCGCATCGGCGGAAGCTACTGCTTTTATATATTCGTCTATCCGTTTCATAGCATCCGACCTGTATATAAAATTAGACGAGTTAATATCTTTGACGGTATCTTTTGCGGGTTTTTTTAAAATATTATAAGATGAGGAAAATTTTTCCGCATTTTTGACTATTCTTTCAAAATCGGAAATATCGAACGGTTTCAGCATATAATCGGAAGCGCCCGTTTTCATTGCTGAAACCGCGCTTTCTATGGTTCCGTACGCAGTAATTATCACGAAAGGAACGGACTGGAAATCCGGATATTTTTTAATTTCTTTTAAAAAAGAGATACCGTCCATACCAGGCATATTTAAATCGGACAGAATTAAAAAATAAGGGCTTTGGTTAATTGCCGGTTCGGCGGCAGGCGCATCTCCTAAAGTAAAATTTTTGCCTATATAACTTAACGCATCTTCCGCCGAAGCAAAAATATCGCCTTCCTTTCCCGTTTTTTTAAGGCTCAGGCTTAATGCCGACCTCATGTGAGGGTCGTCGTCCACTATTAAAATCCTGTCAGGCTCTTTTTTTTTCATAAAATTATACAATTTATTTATAAATATTTCCTCTTGAACTTATGTTCACTACCGCAAGAATTTTTTCTTCGTTCAACAGTGAAAATATAATCCTGTAATTTCCTATTCTACACCTGTAAAATCCTTTAAGTTCTCCAGTAAGAGGTTTTACGCAAGGATGGTAAAGCGGATTTTCAATAGACCCCATTTCCGATAATTTAGTTTTTATTCTTTTCTTTATGTCGGAATCAAATTTAATAAAATGCTTTTCGGCAACCGAAGAAAACTTAATCGTCCAGTTCAATTAATGTCTTTCCCCCGCCTTTTTTTATTTCTTCTAATCCGTCCAGACATTCCTTGGCAAAACCAGGTATGTTCAAGAATTCAAGAGTTTCTCTGTGCCTTTCTATATATTCTTCGGAAAGTTCCAAGAATATATCGGAAAGATGCCTGTTTTCATAACCTGCTATAGCCCTTATTAATTTCAACTTTTCTTCCGGAAGTCTTAAAGTGGTAGCCGCCGTCATTTTATCTCCTATAAACATTTATAAATATATAATATTTAGTTGATTTATTATTCAGTAATATTATAACATCAATACATTATAACGTCAAACAAAGGTTTAACAACAAAGGTTTAATCGCGAATTAGAACTGTATAGATATCTTCCTTCTCCGTTAAGTGTTTTATAAGTCTTAGATACCGGTAAATTCTTAGATAAAAGAAAAAAATATTTAATGAAGAATATGATTTTGTAAGTCATAATTTGGGTTTAATTATTTCGTTGCCCATTTTTAAATTTATTGATAAACTTATTAGAAATATCGTCTATTTTAATTTAATTAAATCCAAAATAAATTCAGGGTGCAAATAATGGCAGATTTTAGTCTTGAAAAAGATATACTGGAAGATAAAATCAAAGGGCTGTCCGACAGGGAAATCGGCAATAAATATAATGTAAATTTAAAATTTATAGAGAAATCCATTACTAAAAATTTAGGCATAAATATTTCTAATCCGGTGAACACTTTATCTAATCCCGTAAAGATTATAAAAAAAATAGCGCCGAAAGATTTTAGTTTAGAGCAGAATACCGTTTGGAGTTTTAAATCAAGAGGGAATTGGGCTACACACAACGGTAATTATAGGGGTAATTGGTCGCCTTATATTCCAAGAAACATTTTATTAAAGTATTCGAAAGAGGGCGATTTAGTTTTAGATTATTTTTGCGGCTCTGGAACAACCGGAGTAGAAGCAAAATTACTAAACAGAAATTTTATAGGCATAGATATAAATGAAAATGCAGTTAAATTAGCCAAAGAAAATACTGATTTTTTAACTAAAACAGCTGATGAAAACGTTATTTATTTTATGGTCGGCGATGCAAGAAATTTAAATTTAATAAATGATAATTCGATAGATTTAATTTGTTCCCACCCGCCATACTCTAACATTATTAATTATACACATAATAACAAGAACGACCTTTCCAACTATGAGGTAGGCGATTTTCTTAAAGAAATAGAAAAAGTTGCACAAGAAAGTTACAGAGTTTTAAAAAATAATAAATATTGTTCTATATTAATCGGAGATATGAGAAAAAATAAGAATGTTATACCTCTCGGTTTTTGGACTATAGACAAGTATTTAAAGGAAGGTTTCGTCATAAAAGAATTAATTATAAAAAGACAGCATAATTGTAAGACTACCGGTTTTTGGTACACAAACAGCATTAAATTTAATTTTCTTTTATTAGCCCACGAATATTTGGTTATTTTTGAAAAATCAGATAAAAAAAAGGTTGAAAATTATAAAAGTAACTATACTGAAGCATCCTTCAGGCAATATGAAAAAAATAAAATAAAATTTATTGAAAATAATAATATACAACAAGAATCCGCGACGGTATGGATTTTTGAAAAAAAAGATTGGCTTTATAATACTTTAAATAATTTAATTAAAAGATACGGCAACGGGAGTTATTCTATCTATAATGACAATCCTAAAAAATCAAGCAATCTTTTAATATATTTTTATGATAATAATTTCTGCAATTTCAGCAAAAATTTTTATAATTATTTAGAAAAAGATGGGATCTTAGCAATAATATGCGAAGATATTAGGATTGATGATAATCTTATATATTCAAATCCTATTTACATCGAGAAATATTTTAAAGAGGATGATAAATTAAAAATTAAGGAAATTGTAGTGATTCAGATTAAAGATATGTGTAATCCAAATAATAAAGACTTTAATTTAAATATTAATCATAAATATTTGATAATTTATAAATTAAATGGCTAATAATAATTCTTGGAAAAAGATTTTTGACGACTATAAAATATTAGAACATGATTTTGATGAGTCGCCGTATATAATTTCTGCCAAACAAATAAAAAAATCCTGCCAAGAATTTAAAAAAACGAGTGAAAAAGAAGTTCGTATTTTATGCAAACAAGATAGCAAAGAAGACAGACCCGATATTTTTATCAAAAATAATCTGTTCTTATTACCTGTTAAAAACGGAATATACAATATAATAAAAGGAGAGGGATATATAGATATTCCAAAAATCGATAAAGAAAATACAATTTATTTGCCGAAACTTGATTTTCAATTAGATACATCTAAAATAGGCGATTCCGAGATGCAGCATCTTGACTTTGCATATGCGGTTAGCCTGATTAGAACGTTTATGGAAGATGATTCTCTTGTTCTAACGATAAGAGGAAGAAAATATACTCCTGAATTCGAATTTTATGTAGGTAAACAGTTGATTAAGGTGAATAGCGTGCAAACGGAAGTTGACGCAGGCTATGAGGGAAAAAATCAAGTCGTGCTTGTCGAAGCAAAAAATATTAACGCCGCTAATGTTATTATACGCCAGCTTTTCTATCCTTTTAGGCAATGGCAATCGCATACGAAGAAAAAAGTAGCCGCATTGTTTTTTAATAAGGAACATGACAAAGATGTTTATTCAATATGGCAATTTGAATTTAAGGATCCTGAAAATTATAACAGCATTGAGTTGATAAAATCAGAAAAATTTAAAATTATAAAAAATTGTGCTTAAAGCGCAAAAAAGAAGAATATAATTTTTAAATCATAATTGAATAAAGAACAGGTAACAGCAATTTAAGAAAAATTATGATAAAATTTTTAATATGGTTCAAAATGATAATGATAAAATAGAAGCAATATCCGGCGAAGACCTTAAAAAAGCATTTGAATCTTTCGAGGCGGCTTCCCTCAAACTTTCCGAATATTATAAAAACCTAGAAGAACAGGTTAAAGACTTAAAAGAAAACCTGAATACCGTTATAGAAAGCCTGCCGCTCGGAATAATGATTACGGACGAAAATAATTCGATCAAATTTATTAACAGGTCGCTGATAGAACTTACCGGAGGGTACGATTACTTAAACTATTTGAATCGTCCGGTTGACGAGTTTTTAAAGTTTTTCTTTAACGGGGCATCGCTTTCGGATTTTACGAGACAGGTTTTTTATCCGGTAGAAAAGTTTATGAAATCGGGCGACGATAAAAACGGCTCAGGAAAATTTATTCCAGTATTTTTATATATAAAAACCGTGCACGGAAGCAACAAAAAAAATGCCGGACGGATATTTATAATTCAAAACATTGAAGAGATAAAAAAATTTAAACGCCTGGCGGAACTCGGCGAAATGTCGGCAAAAATAGCCCACGAAATACGTAATCCTCTGGGTTCCATAGAACTGTTCGCTTCTATCCTGCAAAAAGAAATTAAAAACGGCGGACATGCGGAAATTATTTCCAATATAATATCCGCCGTCAAAAATATGAATACTACCATAAGCAACGTTCTGGAATTTTCCAAAACCGTCAATCCCGCCCTTTCTAAATGCAGTTTATCCTGTATAGTAAATAAATCCATTATGTACTCTTCCTATGTAATAAAAGAAAAAAACGTGAAAGTAATTACGGAAATAGATGAAAATATTATTTTAGAAATAGACGAAAATCTTATAGGGCAGACTTTTGTCAATATACTCATTAACGCAGCTCATGCAGTTCAAAATTTTGACGGTATCATAAAAATAAGAACTTCCGCTGTTTCCGGCGGAGAAGACGGGAGCGGCTACATCCGCATCGATTTTGAAGACAACGGACCCGGGTTTTCGGATGACGTCGTAAAAAATATTTTCAACCCTTTTTTTTCGACTAAAAAAAGCGGCGGTACCGGCTTAGGACTTTCGATAGCCCTTAACAACGTTATGGTTCACGGCGGATACATAGACGCCGAAAATTCAAAAGAAACCGGCGGCGCAAAAATCAGCGTCTTCCTACCATGTATGGCATAATTTTTGCATAAAAAAATATAGAAGGAAAAATAGTTCTTAAATGTCGAAAATATTGACTGAAGGAAAAAAATCCGAGGAAAAGGCGTCAGATTTAGTAATGAGTAATGGAAAAGTTGTCATAGAAAAGGTGTCAGATTTAATTAAAATATTGACAGGGTGTCAAAGGAAAAGGTGTCAGATTTTATTTTCCG
>JAJYDX010000028.1 GCA_021777135.1 bacterium
AAAGCAGACATTGCCAATACCAAGATACATGATTCTTTGGGCGGGATCGGTATATACGGCATAGACAAATCCGCCATCTCTTTGAAAGCGGCAGCCGTTTTTAAAAATAAAGCCAATGGCATTATTTTAAATTCCTCGAATCTGTCAATCGAAGGTTCGGATGTATACGCAAACGGAACGGAAGGAAGACCATACCCTCAAATCCGGATTGAATCCTCAAAAGCAGACATTGCCAATACCAAGATACATGATTCTTTGGGCGGGATCGGTATATACGGCGCAGACAAATCCGACATCTCTTTGAAAGCGGCAGCCGTTTTTAAAAATAAATACAATGGCATTTATTTAAAAGGCGCCTCGAATCTGTCAATCGAAGGTTCGGATGTATACGCAAACGGAACGGAAGGAGAAACATACGCTCAAATCTATATTGAATCCTCAAAAGCAGACATTACCAATACCAAGATACATGATTCTTTGGGCGGGGACGGTATAAACGGCAGAGACAAATCCGACATCTCTTTGAAAGCGGCAGCCGTTTTTAAAAATAAATACAATGGCATTGATTTAAAATCCTCGAATCTGTCAATCGAAGGTTCAAGTATAACTGAAAACGGAACCAATGGAAAGTATTACCAGCAAATCTACCTCGGCTTTTCTACCGCTAATATAAAAAACTCAAAGGTCGGAAACGGCTTTAGCTCATCCAACTCAATAGGAGTGGAAGAGCATTCTAATCTTATACTGGAAGGTTCTAAAGTTGACATTTTGTATTACGATCCAAGGGCTAAGCTTAACGTAAAAAATGATTGTAATATAGCAGAATTATATAAAACCCTTGGAATTCTTACCATAAATAACAATTCACTCTTCTAAAGCCTAAAATTATTTAAAATGAAAACACAAGAAATACGAGAATTGACCTTAAATTACATTAAAGCCTCCCATCCATCAATATATTTTTATGCTCCGGAAGAAGGCAAAGTTATGCGCATGATCGATGACATAGCAGATGAGCTTGGAATAGAGTATGTTTATACATACGATTTGGGAAATGGATTAAAAATAAGAAAAGGGGAAGACAAAAAGGTTAAAGATTATTCCATAAGCGAAATATCCTCTGCCCTTTCTCACTTAAGAGGATTAAAAGAAAAGGCGCTGGTGATTTTTCTGGGGGCGGCAAGCATATTTAACGAAAACCCAGATTCTAAAGCTTCTAAAAGAGTTCTTAAGAATATTATAAATGAAATTAAAGAAGAAGGGTTGCCTTTAATGCTTTTATTTGTATCTACCGCTCTTTCGATACCGGAGGATATAGAAAGGGAAACGATAGTCATGGATATCCCATATCCCTCAAGAGACGAGATACAGGGCGCAATTCAAGACTTTGTGAAAGAACATGGTATTCAGATAAAAGAAGAGTTAAAAACGAGTTTGCTGAATTCCTTGACGGGACTTTCCGATTCCGAGATAGACAATATGCTCCATATCTGTCTTGCAAGTGATAACAAGCTTAACGAGAAAAGTATTAATATTATAATATCTCAGAAAGAGCAAATAATAAGAAAGGGCGGTTTTCTTGAGTTTATAAGCATAAAGGATGAAAATAATAAGGCAGGGGCATTAAAAAAATTACAGGATTGGCTTGCAGATAAGAGTAAAATCTTTAAGGATATCGGCAGGGCTAAAGAGGAGAATGTTGACATGCCCAAAGGGGTATTTCTTTTCGGAATACCCGGATGCGGAAAATCGTTGTCGGCAAAAATTACCGCAGGTCTTTTCGATATCCCTCTTTTAAGGCTGGATATAGGTAAAATCATGGGGATGTATCAGGGGCAGTCTGAAGAAAACTTAAGGCAAGCGATAAAGCTTGCCGAATCCATTTCCCCTTCAATATTATGGATAGACGAGATTGAAAAAGCCCTGTCCGGTGCGACTTCGGGAGGAGGTCATGAAGGCTCTGAAACTTCAGTAAGAATATTTGGCTACCTTTTGACATGGATGCAGGAGAAGAAAGAGCCTGTTTTTGTCTTCGCCACCGCCAATAATATACAAAATATCCCCCCGGAATTCATGAGGAAAGGCAGGTTTGACGAGATATTCTTTATAGATTTTCCAGAAAGAGACTCTTTAAAAGAAATATTCGATATTCATCTTAATAAAAGGAGAAAAGAGCTGAGTAGCCAGTCCATAGATAAAGTGGTGCAGCAGATCCCTGAACAAAAGAAATATACCGGAGCCGATGTCGAAGCTATAGTCGTTGAGGCAATCCAAAAAGCTTTTATTAATAAGTCGCAGGTAACAGAAAATGAACTGATCGAGGTATTAAAAAATTTCAAACCGTTTTCGGAAACTCATGAAAAAAGCCTGAAAGGCTATTATGATTTAGTAAAAGAACATGGAATAACGATAGTAAAATAATTATCAATTTCATTTAGGAGGAGACCCATGAACGATCCGGCATTGTTTAAGAAAATTAACGAAGAAATAATTGCAGACTACGAGGAATACGGCAAGGATAAACCCGTGGAAGCATGGCTGGAAGAGGCATTAAAGAGACATATTAAAAATATTACCGAGGAAGAAACAAAAAAAATTGCGGCAGAAATGATTGAAGGCATTGCCGAGTTCAGAAAAACCCTTGGGGTCCAAAAAACAATTAAAATAGATAGTAAAGACGTAATTCCGTTGTTAGAAGTACTAACCGATGATGTTAAAGAAATAAAGGAAAATTATGCCTTAATTCAAGAGGAAACAAAAAACCAAGACAGTAAATAGTTCAAAAAATGGGTAACTTGAAATGCAAATTAAACTTGATAAAAGAGATAACGCAATTAAACCTTAAGAATCAGGGGGTTGACGATGAATCAAGAGATGGGGAATATTGAAAAGGACGATGTAATAAACGCGATTACATACTACAAATCTTCCAAGGCAGGGGCAATCGACAACGAGCTAACTCCAAAAGGAGCAGGAGTTTTAGGCGGCGTAATGACCGAAACCTCGAATAGCTTAAAAGATTACGCAATGGGGAATATAACGAAAGAAGACCTATGGGACTCGCTAAAAAACACTGTGGCGTCCGCGGCTGAGGTAATATCGCACGGTGTCCTTGATTATATCGCCAATGCTATTAAAGCTCCTTTGGCTCTTATTCCGTTTGTAGGGGTAGCCGTTGGGAAGTTAATAGACGTTGCAAGACCCGCAATAAAGAGTTTTGTGGGAAGTAAAGCAAAAGAAGCGGTGCACTTGTTGATGGGTACTGTCAAGGATGCCGCCAAAGTAGTTGCAAGGGGTGCGGTGAAGTATGGGAAAAAGCTGATAGATTTTTTTAAATGATGATAGTATAAATTCTAAAAATTTTAATCTTGACTTGACTTTGAGGGGGTAGTTTAATATGCGAAAATTTCTAATAGCAGTATTTTTGATAGGGTTCTCGGGAACGATATTATCCGGTTGCGCTTCCGGACCTACGCCGATGCAGGTTAGCTATGTAAAACGCACTGCCAGCGCACAGAGCAGCCTGAATCGGGTGGACGAACTGGCCATGGTTTTACTGATATCAGGGAAGATTACGAAAGCCGATGCCATGTCCGTTTATCAGCAGTCCAAAACAATCCGCCACAATTTGGATATAAACGCTTCTTATGTCTGGAAGCATGGGGCAAGTCCATTATACGAATATGGATTAACCAGTTCCATACATCAGATAGAGAGCCTCAAAACGTTTATACATGTCCAGGGAGGATATGTCGTGGTAATCGGAAAACATTCAAATCATTCGTTATTTGTAGGAAAATAATGATAATTTTAATTTTGTCTGCTTTTAATAATCCATTAAAGCCAATTTATTATCACTGGTCTTAAAACTATTCAATTATTATGGTTTTATTATTACTGAAGGTGTAAAATGCGATTAAAAAGTAAAATTTATTCAAAAGCCTGTATACTTGGTAACTTTTAAATACAAATAAGAAGGAGAATTTATGTCGTGGTTTAAAAAAAGCCGTTCTCATGCGGTAGATGATAAAAATTTTACTATCGTTCCTGCTCCGTTTTATGAGATAGACCAGAATATTAAAATTCTAGAAGAAGAACTTAATAATAGCAAGGGGCATAAGCATAATTCTCAATTTCCTGATAAAAAACTGGCAGAGGCGGTGTTAAGAAATAAGGCCATTAACGCTGCCACAATGTTTGTTGATAGCGCATCTGAACTCATAAATATGTTCATAGAAAAATCTAAATTCGATAAATTAATCAATCTTCAATTATCCAAAATGCAAATTGAGGCACATAAGATATATCAAGAAGAGGATAACAGGTTTAAAGTGATTTTAGAATCATTTGATACATTAAAAAAGACCTTAGATGGCATTATTCAAAAGGCATTATTAATCGATCCCGGTAGTTGCAGTGATAAAGAGTTTGAATTTTCTAAAATGTTAATTAAAGAAGCTGGTTCTAAAATAGATAAAATATTAGATATAGTGTCAAAATACATTTAAACCTATGAATGAATTTACAGACGAAGTTGAATTAAACAAGATATCTTCGGAAATTGAAAAAATAGAAGCAGAGCTTTCTGTTTTTGAAAAGGAAATAGAAAGTTTGCGTCAGAACCAAGCTAAATCTCAAGAAATTACCAATAATACTCTTACAACCGGCGCAGGATTGATTGGTTATGGATTATTGGCAGAAGAAGTCTCATTTTTAATACCCGGACTTGGATTTCTTGCAGTTGCAACAGGTTTTTTTTATCATATTATTTCAAAAAAAAGACAAAAAGAGAAAATTAAAGGATTAATATTAGAAAAAATAGAACTTTTAAAAAATAAAATCAGTCATTATCTTACAATTAGAAACAGGATTAATAATGAGCATGTTCCATATTTAGAGTCAATTATATCCAAATTTTCCAAAGATAAATTACCGGTTCAAGCCGAACAGAGGCACGAATCCATCTATCAAATTTTAAATTCATTCGCAAAGTATTATTATAAATCGTTAAAATTGGATGCAAATTTTAATGCATTAATAGAAAGTTTCAATGAGCACCTTGATTTTTTACACAGAAACGAAAGTTATCATAATTACAATATGGGTGTTTTAAGCAATCAACCTATCATAAAAAGTTACGAAGAAAATTTTGTAAGGCATTATAAAAATAATATTTCCATTATTTATGATAAATTTTATGCATGGGCTGATTCTGATTTGCGCCTTCAAGATAAGAATGAAAAATCTTTACCTACGGAGGGCGCCAGATTTTTCCTCTCAGATAAAAATATAATTGATTCCGATTCCAGATTTAAAAAGCTTATTTCAAAACTTAGAGGAAAATACGGATATACACAATTTGGACCAAAATTATTTTTCGGCCATAGGTTGTTTTCACTTATAGCCATGGTTCTATTTGCGGTAATTGGCGCATACGATATTAATTATCTGTATAACGCTTACCAGCTTAACAATGTCGGCACATGGTTAAAATACGGGGCGGCAATTGGTGCAGTAGTAGGGCTCTTTTTCCCCATTTTTAAAGGAGTAGATAAAACAAGAATTGGTTTTATAATCAAAGATGACATCAATAGTATTAGTATTAAAGGAGTGAATCCGAAAACTTTATTTAATATTTTTCTGGCATTATTTTTTGTTGCGGAAATATTAGGCCTGCTTCTAATTCTTGATTTTCCACAAATGGTATGGCTTGGGACCGGTGCTTGGCATATAATTACATGGCCTGTATTATTAGTCTGGCATATAATTACATGGCCTGTATTATTAGTCTGGCATATAATATTTTGGATAGCTATGCTGATATGGCATATCATTCTTTGGTTTATACATGTCGGAGTATGGATATTTAACGGTTTAGGCGGCCCGCTTTCTATTTGGAAAATTATTTACATAATTCTGGCCGGAATTTATTCTATATTCGCGCTGATTTTTCTGATTTTTCTGATTGGGGGTCTGATTGAGGGGATAATAAGTGCTTTTATAACATAAAATTTTAAAGATTTAATATCTGATTTAAATACAGGAGAGTCTTATGGATAATCGCTTAATTAATAATGCGGATAGTTTTACGAGAAACGTTCCAAAAATAGAATTTAAGCATAATCTATTAAAAATGCTTTTATGGATAAGCTTAATGGTCGCCAGCATTATCTTGACTATATTTGTGATTACCGAAGGATTAACTAAAGGAACCCTTGAGGCTTCTTTGGGTATTGTTTATCTATTTTTATTTTTTTTAATATTTGTATTCATTAAGTCTATTATTGGCGTTTATTGGGGTTTTTATAAACTTAAAAACGATGATGAAAATTTAATTACAATAGACCCCCAAAATTTTAGAAACGAAGAGGAAAGAGACCTATATTCTTTGGTGAGTTCTTTGAGCGCCAAAGCAGGTCTCGGAAAAGTTCCTGTTGTTAGAATATATAATAAGGATAATGGCGAAATTAATGCGTATGCCCTATCCGCATCGCGAAATAATTCCCTGATAACAATTTACAAAGCCGATTTGGATAAATTAGATAGGGATGAATTAACATCGGTAATTGCTCATGAAATAGGGCATATAGTTAACGGAGATTCTTTAATATCTAATTTACTTCTTGAAATATTTGCTTCTCTTATTTTTATTTTTGTAACTATACCTGCTTTTTTCTTAAAAAAATTTTCCGAAGAAGAGAGAGAATTTTGGCTTATAGTTTTTTTGGAGTTCATAATATCAAAAATTTTATGGTTCTTTTCGAGCATCGTAATGAATTTTCATTCAAGAATCAGAGAATTTGAAGCTGACAGAATAAGTGGAATGCTTCATAATCCTAAATCTGCTTTAAAACTCATGAACACTCTTAAAAGTTCAGAAATTGGGGTTAATAAAGAAAGTGTTAAACTTAGCGGGATTGGTCTATCGGCATTTAAAATTAATTCTCCTGCACCCCGTTTTGATTTTTTTCAAGATCATCCAAATCTTGATAGGCGAATTAAGGCAATTGAAGAGTTTCAAAATACAATTGCAAGCGGGGGAAAGCTGTCCAATACAGAAAAGACAAAAGAATACATAAGGGCTGCGATTTTCGGCTCTATAATTATAGCCCTATTTTTATGGATTATTATCGGCAATTTGCATAAATCAAATAGATCGGCCAGTGAGGGATACAGTAACGCAAATAATTATAGCAGTAACAACTATGCGACGGTTAACGGAAAAAATATTACCGCTGCTAAGTTTAAACAGGAAATGTCTAAATTTCCGCCTGCGTTAAAAACATATCTCGAAACGCCCGCGGGCGAGAAAAGGCTCCTTAAGAGTCTTGTTGACAGGCAAATTTTAGTCGATGAAGCCTTAAAAGAAGGGGTAAATAAATCAAAGTCTTATAAATCGCAGGTTTCCGATTTTAAAAAGGGACTGCTGGTTCAGCTTTTATTGCATAAAGAAGTGGCAAACAAAGTTAAGGTTACCGATGCGGACGCGAAAGCATATTACAAAAAGCGCTACCTCCAGTTTAATCTGCCCTCTAAAATTAATGTAAGCTATATACAGCTGAATTCGCCGAAGCAGGCGCAGATTGTTTACAAAATGCTAAGCGGTGGCAAGCCTTTCGCCGCGGCGGCCCAAAAATATTCTACTGCTCCTAACGGAAAAAACGGCGGAGTCCTCGGCTGGATAAAATTTCAGGAAACAACCCCTGCATTTAATAATGCCGCATTCGGCATCCCAAAAGTAGGCGGTATTTCAAAAATAGTTAAAGTCGGCAGCCATTTCGACATAATAAAATTAAATAACGTCGTAACCGGCAAACCTAAGTCCTTTTCTGCTATCAAAGGGGAAATAGTTATGATGATGAAACAGAAAGAGGCTTCAAAAATTTTAAAGGCTTTTGTAAAAAATTTAAGAAAAAAATCCAAAGTAAAGTATTTTTATAATAATTTACCGAGCATTTCGGCACAGAAGACGGCTCCCGCTCCGGCAGCAGGCAAAAAGCAGGGATAAATATTAATAAAGGTGTCTGAATAAAGGTGTCAGATCTATTTATTAATTTAACCGTATGAGGATGAAATGCGAACATTTTGGTTAATGATAAATTACCTGTTTTTGTTTTTAAAGCCTTTAAAAACAAATTATGGATGTTTTTTTAGAACCAATTTTGTAAAATGGGCAGAAAACTATTCGTTTTTTGCGGTATAATTAATATCAATACAATAAAAAATACCTTTAATATTTTAAATATCGGGTGTATAATTTAAGAAAGGATTAAATATTTTTTAGGAGATTTAAAAATGTCCGCCGAAAGCATGAGAGAAAACGCCATAAGAAAGGTTATTCAGGAGCTTATAGTCCCAGACCTGCAAAAGCTTATAGGCAGAATCGATATTCTCGACGAAAGGATAAGTTCCGTTAAAAACGAGCTTAAATCCGATATAATCCGTCTTGATGAAAAGATAGAACATCTTGACGAAAAGATAGACTCTTTCAGAAACGAGCTTAAATCCGATATAGTTCATCTTGAGAACGAAGTTAAAAAAGATATAGAACATCTTAACGAAAAAGTAGATTTGATGAATAAGTTTAACGAAAGGCTCTTTAACCTTGTTCAACCCGCCGGACAAAAATAATGATTTTGTCTCAAATTCGTCCCATAGCATTTTTTGCTTAATAAATTAATCAATAAAATTAATAAGTTATACTCTGCAATAACTTGCTTCGGGAGCAAGGGGTCGCTGGTTCAAATCCAGTCGTCCCGACCATTTCAAAGGCTTTTCCGGCCGCATAAAAATCTATTTTTATATTTTTTGCTTAAAAATAACCGTATTTTCAAAATTT
>JAJYDX010000029.1 GCA_021777135.1 bacterium
TGTGGATTCAGTTTTTGACGATAATTACCGTGGCGGCATATTCATTTATTATGAGCTATATAATCTTCAAGGTAATCGATAAAGTTATGGGTCTAAGAGTAGATAAAGAAGCGGAGTCGATGGGTCTAGATATAACGCAGCACGAAGAATCGGGATATAATTTATAAAACCAGCCCGTCCGAACCACTCTGTCAGGCGTCAGCCTAACGGGGTAGTTCGGACGGTGCGGCTTCAATCTTTTTTATATTTTTCACCTCTTATTCATATATGGTAGAATTTCTTCAAATGAAGTAATGCCTTCTAAAAACTTTTCTTTTGCGGAATCCGCCAGCGTTTTCATGCCGTTTTTTACGGCAATTTTTTCTATTTCAGATTCGACAGGGTTATTGTTTATAAGCCACTTGATTTCATCGGTTACATCCAGCATTTCGTATATAGGAACTCTTCCTCTATAGCCGGTTTTGTTGCAGACGGGGCATCCCTTGGCTTTATAAAGTTTAATATAATTATTTCCGTTGCCGGCAACGGAAATCCCAAACTTTTTGAAGACTTCGGGCGGCAGTTCCTCCTTGCATTCCATACATAATTTTCTGATAAGCCTTTGCGCTATTATCAAGTTAAGGCTAGAGGCGACAAGAAAAGGTTCGGCTTTCATATTTATGAGTCTGGTAACGGTAGAAGAAGCGTTATTGGTATGAATGGTCGAAAGCACAAGGTGTCCCGTAAGCGCCGCCTGAATAGCTATAGAAGCGGTTTCGGTATCTCTTATTTCTCCGACCATAATTATATCCGGGTCCTGTCTTAAAAACGACCTGAGGGTTTCCGCAAAATTAAAATATACGTTTGTTTTTTCGTTTTTAAGTTTTTCGTTTACCTGAACCTGATTGATCCCGGGAAAATCGTATTCGATAGGGTCTTCCGCGGTAGATATATTTAAAGACGTATTATTTAATTCATTCAATATGCAATAAAGTGTGGTTGTTTTTCCGGCTCCGGTAGGTCCCGTGACGAGTATCATGCCGAAAGGTTTATGTATTGCCGATTTTAAAATATTTAAGTGCGACTGGGAAAAGCCTATTTTATTTATGTCAAAAATAAGCGAGGATTTATTTAATATCCTCATTACGATTTTTTCGCCGAACAGCGTAGGAATGCAGGATACTCTTATGTCTATTTCATGTCCTCCCATCGATACCGTGATTCTGCCGTCCTGAGGAAACCTCTGTTCGGTTATATCGAGATTTGCCATATTTTTTATGCGTGATATTATATTTAACTTTGCCGTCGGCGGCGTATTGGAATATTCGATAAGTCTTCCGTCTATCCTGAATCTTGTTCTTGAAAATTTCCTATAAAATTCGATATGGATATCGCTTGCGCCGCGCTCAACCGCATCGTTTATGACTTTATTTATATATTTTTCCACGGCGCTTGCGCTGTTTTTATCCTTGGTTATATCGCTTATTTCATCAGTTTCGGCGGCCGCCCGTCCGGCGCTATCGTCGTTTTTAAATTGTTCGAGAAGAAATGAAGCATTGTAATATTTTGATATAGCGTTTAATATCTGCGAATAAGGAGCGACGGAATATACCGCCGGAATTCCGGTAAAAAAAGAAATATCATCTATTATTTCATTTCTTGTGGGGTCGGCGGAAGCTATTAAAAGAATACCTTTTTCTATTTTATAAGGTATGGCGCGGAACCATACGGCTTTTTCCGGAGGAATTAAATTTATTATATTTTTGGGAATATCCACGGCGCCTATATCGACCGAATCTATTTTGAAATATCCGGATAAAAATACCGATAGTTCGGTTTCTTTTATTTTTCCTTCGTCTATAAGGATTTTTAAAAAAGGTTTTGCCGGCAAATCTTCTTTCGCTGTTGCATTTTCTAAATCTGCTCTGGTTATAAAAGAATTAGATACGAGAATTTCGCCGAGTTTAGAATCTTCCGCCTTTTTTTTAGCAGGATTAGCAGGATTAGTTAAGTTGCCGCCTGTTTTATTTGCCTGAGAAATCATATGATTTTTATTATTAAAATTATTTTATTAAAAAATTATATCATTTAAAAACATTACCGACAATAATTTTAAAATTCTTGTAGATATTTAGCATTGACATAAATTCTTTAAATTATATAATTAATAATTATAAGAATAACTTTTGATATAAAAAAGTTAAATTTTTAAAAGTTGTTTTTTATTTTTATATTATATTCATTGCCGGGAGCGACGCTATGTCCAAAATGCTTGACGTAAAAATTATTCCGCACAGAAGTTATCTGATGAGTGATACTCCGGACCAGAAACTTTTTATAGAATTAAAACTCGGGACAAAGCTGGAATCCGTTTCTAATGCGCCTTTGTCTATAGCATTTATCGTCGATACTTCAGGGTCTATGCGGGAGATTGTTTCCGGTTCGCCGATAAATACGGGGAAAACCGAAACCTTAGACGGAAATACTTATAATATAGTAACCGGCGGAAATTCCAAAATAGACATTTTAATCGGCGGATTAAAAAAATTCGTAAGTTCATCCAAATTAAAAAATACAGACAGAATCAGTCTCGTTAAGTTTGACGATAATGCCGAAGTTTTACTGCCTTTTACAAACGTAGAGGATAAAAATAAAGACGAAATAATTCAAGCCGTCGAAAGCCTGATGAATTATAGCGGCGGAACCTGTATGGGCGCAGGGCTAAAAGAAACTTTAAATTTAATTTCAAATGAAACCGGAAACAGAAGAATTATTATGCTCACCGACGGACAGACCTCTGATGAAGATTTAGCCAAAGAAATATCGTCCGAACTGGCAAAATTAAATATACCGGTAATAGCTGTAGGCATAGGCGAGGACTGGAACGAAGACCTGATTACTTTCATTACGGATAAAACTCAGGGAAAGCCTTTTTACGCTTCGACCGAATCTTTAAGCGGGCAGTTCACATATACCGCAAACAATCCGGCAGGCAATATAGCTATTAAGCCGTCCGATATTCCGGAAATTATGCTAAAAGAGTTAGACCGCGCCGTAAATGAAACGCTTACAGGGGTGTCTCTAACCGTAAATGCCGTAAAAGACGTTATAATAGACAGGATAACCAGGGTCTATCCGGAAGTTTCCGAAGTAGATATAAATATAAAGCCGCATTCCTTAGGAGGTATAAATACTGGAGAAAATACGGTGTTTGTAATAGAAACTACTATACCTGCACGCAAACCCCTGAAATCCCGCCTTATGCAGTTGAGTTTGACATACGATGTTCCGGGCGAAAATTATCGCGGCGAAAATCCTCCTGAAGATGTTATTGTAGAATTTACGACAGACGAATCAAAAGCCTCCGTTATAGACCAGGAGGTTATGCAGTGGGTTCAGCAAAGAAACATCGGCGGATTATTGGAAAAAGCAATAAAAGAAGCTATGGACGACCCTTCTAACGCCTCAAGAACGCTAGATATGGCAAGACGCATGACGATAAAACTCGGAAACAGCGCCATGACTAAAATAATAGAACTTGCGCAAAACGAAATAAAAGAAAATAATACCATAAGCAACGGAACATCAAAAACTCTCAGGATAGGTTCGAAAACAAAAACAGTTAAAATAGGTTCGGAAAAGGATGGGTTGTCCGATGAACAGATAAGAAAACTTGCAGGGACTTAACTAAGTTCCGGAAAATATAAAATTAAAGTTAATAAAATTATAAAATATGATAAATATCAGGGGGATGGACTGATGAAAATATGTCCGGCATGCAAAAAAAAATTTACGGACGATAAAAAATTTTGCAACGAAGACGGATCCGAATTGATAACATTTGAAATGTCTGAAGAAAATTTGGAAGCCGGTTCGGAATTTAAACCGGCGCGTATAATGCTTAAAGCCGGCGGGAATTTAACCGGCAAATTTTTCGATTTAACGTCAAATTCTTTAATAGTCGGAAGATTCGACTCATCTACGGGACCGATAGAAATAGACGTAAGCGGCCTCCCCGGTGCGGAGCATATATCGAGAAAACACGCAAAATTTACTTTTGAAAAGGGAAAATGGTTTGTTTCCGACCTCGGCTCTACAAACGGGGTTTTTATAAAACGCGGCGGGGCGGCGGAATTTTCTCCAAGGCTTGTAGAGCCGGCAGAATTGAACAGCGGCGACGAAGTGTCTTTCGGCAATGTAGTTTTTCTATTCGGCGTTTAATTAATAATTAATAAATATAACGGTATAAAGAAATAATGCGGGGATCGGCTCTGGAAGAAAAAATGTATTCGGTTGAAACCGGCATAAGGCCTTTAAAAGAAGGAGATGTCGTAACTATAGGAAATATAGAATTAAAGATAGAGAAATCTTTTTTTTCGGGCTGGCATATTGCCTGCATCCGCGGAAAAACATCGGGAAGAGAAAAAGGGGAAGAAGTTTTATATTATAGAGGAAATTGCGGCTTATGGAAAAATCCTATCGAATCTTCGGTATTGCCTGAAATTTTAGCATGCACGGAAGATGAAATAATAATTTCAAAAAATATAGAATATGAAAAATATGAATTTAAAATCCCTTCGACAAAAAAAGATATTGACCAAATAGTCCGATATATGCTTGATATCGCCGAAATGACCGAGACTTTTAATAAAAAAAAATTATCCGCTTTATATATTAATCCCGATTCTTTATATACATACAATAACAAAATTAAATTAAATATACTTCCGGACATATGCGAAATAGGCAATAAAATGTATTCGCCAAGAGATTTTGTCGCCCCTGAAGTCTTAATGCACGAATCTGCAACCGGAAAAGAGGGTGTTTATGTTTTGGGGCTTTTGGCATATAAATTTTTGACCGGAGAAACTATAAATTCTTACGATGTTAATATTTTACATTATATTTCCAACATCAAGATACCCGGTTTTCCGCAGTTTATAGCAAAAACGCTGGCAAAAGCCGAGGAAAGATTTAATATTGAAGAAGCTCTTAATTATTTAAAAAATATCGAGGAAGAAAGAAAAATACCGGTAAGATTCGATATCGGGATGTCATCTACCGTCGGATTAAACATAGACAGGCTTATAGACGAAGACAGCTGCGGATATGTTATAGAAAATACTTTAGATTTTAAGGGCAAAACCGTATTATTAAGAGCATGCCTCGCGGACGGAATGGGCGGAATGGCGGCAGGCGAACTTGCAAGCAAAGCCGCCGTAGAAGGTTTTTTAAAAACGCCTGTCGGCTTATCTTTTGAACTTAACGATTTAGTCTTAGATATGGCATGGCGGGCGAATAAGAACGTTTTTGACGAACTTGCCGGAAAAGACGGCGGATGCACTTTTATAGGCGTAGTTTTTAAAAATGAAACTTTTGCATTGGCGCATGTCGGCGATTCGAGGGCTTATCTCTGGACAGGTTCTAAAGCCGAACCTGAATTGATAAAACTTACTAAAGACCACTCATATGTAGCGCTTATGATATCCAGCGGAAATATGACGGAAGAAGAGGCAAAAAACAGCTCCGACAGAAACAAAATTTTAAAATCTTTAGGGATTGTCAGAAACAGGCAGGATGAATATTTTGACGATTTGCAAAAAACAATCGGAAAGAAAACGGAAATTTTAGAAAAAGGCGACCTGCTTTTAATTGTATGCGATGGAATATGGTCTGAAATAGATGAAAAAGATTTTAAAGAAATTTTAAACGACGGCGTCAATCCGGTTCGAAGCCGCACGCCGGATGCTCAATATATTGCCGACGCGCTTGCCGCCCTCACGGTAGAAAGAGGCGCTTCCGATAATGCTTCAGCGCTTATAATTAAGCGAATTTCTTGAGAATAATTAATATAATTAATTATGATAAATTGTCCTTATTGTTCGTCGCTTATACCCGATAATGCTTCTAAATGTCCGGTTTGCGGAGGAGATATAGCCGCAGGCATAGGAAGCGGTTATTCCTGCACTCCGCTTGACGAAGGGAGCATTATTTTCTCAAAATATAAAATAGAAAAAGTATTAGGGCAGGGCGGTTTTGGAATAACTTATCTTGCTTACGACGAAAAACTCGACAGAAAAGTTGCAATAAAGGAATATTTTCCGGACGGAATAGCTACCAGGACGGGCAATAATGTAACTATCCCGCCTACGCTCGACAATAATGAAAATCTTCAAAATTTTAAAAATGAAGCAAAATCCATAGCAAAATTAAAAAATCCCGGTATCGTCGATGTTTACGACGTAATCGAAGAAAACGGGACTATTTATATAGTTATGGAATATATAGAAGGAACGCCTTTGTCGTTTCTTCTCGGAAAAACAGGCGAAAAAGACGCCGTCCGATATATCCGGCAGGTTGCTAAAGCCGTGGGAGCAGTTCATGCCGCCGGTATTCTTCATCAGGATGTAAAACCCGACAATATTATACTTAAAGATAATGGCGACCTAAAAATTATAGATTTCGGTTCTTCCAGAGTTTTTACCGCCGATAAAACTAAAACTTACGAAAAAATTTTAACGCCCGGCTATGCTCCTCTCGAACAATACGGCGGCAAGGGGAAAAGAGGGGAATATACAGACATATATTCATTATGCGCTTCCTTATATGCCCTTTTAAAAGGATTTCCGCCGCCGGAAGCCACAGAATTAGCCGGAGGAATAAGTATAGATTTTGCGGGAATAAGCGAAGGATTAAAAGATATTTTGAGTAAAGGTTTATCTATAAAAATACCGGAAAGAATACAGAATACGGCAGAGTTGATAAAGTTGCTCGACGAATTTGAAATACTGCCGGAAAGGACTGTTTCGCCGCAGTCAGGGATTTCGAATCGAACCGTACGAATTATTTCAGATGCAGGTTCAGGTAATTTAAATAAAAAAAAACCAACTTCTTACGAAGCCCCTGCAGGCGCCGGAACAGGAACCCCGGTAACCCCGACAACTCCGGTATATTCTAATAAAAACGTGAAATTGATTTTAGTATTTATAACGGCTATAATTGTTATCGCGTCTTCAGGAATATATGCCGGCTGGCGTTACTATTATTTTAAAAACGGAACTAAAAAAAACGTGCGGAAAAATAAAAACTCCGAAAGCGGTATTAAAATACCGTCGAAAAACATTGAAACCCATGAGCCTTCCACCACTGCGGCATCTGCTCCCGCGCCGCCGCGGAAGACAGCATATACTCCTGCGCCTGCGCCGCCCCGTATTGCGGCATCTGCTCCGGCGCCGATAAGGAGATTCGCGGTACCTCAGCCGTCTCATCGGGTATTCACCGGTTCAGGCTATGAAGACTTTAGCATGTCGGGATGTTTTTACTGTCACACGATATACGAAAAAGGAAAACGGGGCGGTTATAATCTTTCGCATATCGGTTCGCGGTTAAGTTATCTCCAGATAGAAAACCAGATTACGCATCCGAGTTCGTCTATGCCGCCTAATCCTAATATGCCTTCTGAAGAAGTTGCGCAAATTGCCGGTTGGTTGGAAAGTTTAAAATAATATAACGAATCAAATTAAAATAAGGAGTAATAAAAATGAAAATGAAAATTTTAGTTTTTATGCTTATTATCGCAGGTATTTCCATTGCATTTAATTATATTAACTGCGATAAAGCTTGTGCCGAGGTTGGCGGCACTTTGAAAAAAATGAAGGCAAAATATCGTATGAAAAGAATTCATCTGAATAAATTATATATTATTCAGCCAGACCTTTCGCAGTATAATTATAAAAATTCAGGGATAAAGGCGTACGAATATACTAAAAATAACGTTAAGTATGAAGCCGTATTTAATGCCGGCGGAGTATGCTGGTTAGAATTTGCGGTTTCTAACGATTCTGCGGTAATACCTTTAAGTTCGCTGATTAAGAAAAACCTTTACGGATATCCGATACTGTTTAAAACAATCAAATATATTCCGAACGTGTATGAAAAATTGCAATACGGGAGAAACGTGGGGAAAGTTATTTATATAATGCAGTATATTTACGAAAATAATTCTATTTTACAGGAAGCGGTTATGCCTTCGATGTCTCCTGACGGTAATTATAATAATTAAAACAATAATCAAAACAGGGATTGCTTAATCAGCGGGTTAACAACCAATCCGCTGATTATTTTCGGATAAAAATAGGTAGATTTTTGCGGCATCCTCAGATTGAGCGAAGCGATTTTTATGACGTCTTCTATTTTCGTGGGATTCGTAAAGAAAACCGCTTCCAACCCCCCCCTTTTTACTTTATCTAAAGCTTTTTGCGGGTCCTTTTCATATACGAGATATTTTTGCGTATCTATTTCTTCCTGCGTTATGCCGAGAGCTTTTTTCAATATATTTTCCTGCAGAACGGAAACGTCTAATCCCTCCAATGGGTTGGCGTTTTTTCCGCCGCCTTCTTTCCCCTCGTTCTCTTTGTTCCTGCCGTTTTCACGAAACGATAAAATGAAAGCCCTTCCGGATTTATGGGCAAACCCGAAAGAAACGGAGTTTTTGCCGGATTTTTTGTTTTCATTAATCAAATCGTCGAAATTAGTTTCTTTATAGTCGAAATTATCTTTTATGCTTTCAAGCAGATTTTCGATACTTATATTTTTTCCTTTTATGCCTCTGTGCGTCGGCAGAATAACGAGTCCGTCCTGATTCGAAGGCGCAAAATACATAAGGCAGGAATCCGCATTTATTCCTTTTTTGTCCAATCCTTCTTTTTTTACGTAATCCCTGTAATTAATGCAGGTTTCGAACCTGTGGTGTCCGTCGGCTATATAAACCGGCTTATGCGCCATTGCG
>JAJYDX010000030.1 GCA_021777135.1 bacterium
GCGATAGACGAGATTGAAATAGACGGCACCCTTGCGGCGGTAAAGATTAACAAAATTTATTCATGGATGACGGAACTACGCTCCACGCTTTTATATATGCAGGCGCAATTTGACGCATTGCTTTATTTAAAGAAAAAGGATAAAGAGAAAGACGCAAAAATTGCGGAATTAACAAGAGACTTAGCATCGGCATCGTCATTACCGCGCGAGTGCTAATCCGAAAATGTTTCATTAATCGACGAAACAACTAATAAATAGATATGTCTCTAAAAGACCATTCAAACCCATGCGTAGTCTGGCACGAACATAAAATAAAAAGAAGCGGCAGGGAAAAACTTAAAAATCAGAAAGGGTGCGTTTTATGGCTTACGGGACTCAGCGGATGCGGAAAAAGCACTATAGCGAATATGCTCGAAGAAATATTGAATACGAAAGGCAGCCATACATATTTGCTCGACGGAGACAATATAAGGCACGGCTTGAGCCGTGGGCTTGAATTTTCCGATGAAGACAGAATGGAAAATATAAGAAGGGTCGCCGAAGCCGCAAGGCTTTTTGTGGACGCTGGAATAATCGTAATAGCTTCCTTTATTTCGCCTTTAAGAAAGCACAGGCAGGCGGCAAGAGAAATAATAGGCTCCGGCGATTTCGTCGAAATATTTATAGATACGCCTTTTCACGAATGCGTTAAAAGGGATGCGAAGGGTTGGTACAAGAGGGCGTTGAACGGAGAAATCGAAAACTATACGGGCGTCGATTCGCCTTACGAAAAGCCGGAAAATCCGGATTTGCATATAAATACGGGTAAGGCGGCGGAAGAGGCGGTTGAAATGGTCGTCACGGTTCTTAAAGATAAAGGATATATTTTAAAATAACTATAGTCAAAGGATAGCCAAACTTGTGGATATTTCTTTAAGATTTAAAATAATAGCAGATAAACTTAAGGAAGGCACAGATAAAGCCGAAAAATTAAAATCCTGCATCCATAGCGGAAATGCAGGGGACATAATATATTCTCTGCCGGCGGTTAAAGCTCTAGGGGCAGAACATTTTATTATGAATACGAGTAATTCTCCGGGATTCGGCGCCAGATTTTTAGACGAAAAAACCGCATTGTCGTTAATGCCGCTATTATTAAGCCAGCCTTATATTAAAAGGGTAACGGTCGTTTTTATGCATAATCCGTTTCCGCCTTATTTCAGGAACGAAAACGGAATTTTTATAGTGACGCCGATTCCGTTGGAGTATATGGACGGATACTTAACGGAAGTAAATTTTATATTAGATAAATTTAGATTGACCGATACCGACAATAATCATTTAATTTTAAGCTATGCCCAAGCATTCGGCTTAAGCCTGAATCCGGCAGAAAAATGGCTGTTTATAGAAGATACAAATATCGATGGAAAAATATCGAAGGACGAAAAGCATGAGGCTGTCGATACGATAGTTTTAGCTTTTACGCCGAGGTACCGTTCTAAAAATAAAGATTTTTGGGCTGCGGCGCTTGAAGATTTTAAAGATAAATGCAATATCACGGCAGTAGGGACAATGAATGATTTTGATTGCATTTCAGGCATTACGGATAATTTTATCACCTGCGCCGATTTTTTAGAATTGGCGGAGATTATAAACGAAGCCGATTTATTTATAGGCAATCCGAGTATGCCTTATGCGGTTGCGGAAGGATTAAAAGTTCCGCGGATAGTCGAAGTTCCCGATTTTCCCAAAAATGCTTATCCGCTGGGGGAAAAAGGCTATATGGCGCCGGAAAACGCCGAAGATGCAAAAAGAATTATATATAATGTACTCAACGAGTAAAATAGATAAAATGACTTTAAATCTTGATGCGCCGTTAAATACGCCCGTTCTTTACATTGTCTTTAAAAGGCTCGATATGGTTATGCAGTCTTTTGAGGCTATACGCAAAGCCAAGCCGCCCAAGTTATATATCGCTTCGGACGGACCAAGGAAAAATAACGAAGAAGAAATTATTAAAGTAAATTCCGTACGCAAATATATAACGGACAATATTGATTGGGAATGCGAAGTTAAAACGCGATTCAGGGAAATAAACGCAGGATGCAATATAAACGTTACCTCTGCCATAAGATGGTTTTTCGAGAATGAGGAATCAGGCATAGTCATAGAGGACGATATTTTACCGAACCGGAGTTTCTTTTATTTTTGCGAAGAACTTCTTAATTATTATAGAGACGATGAAAGGATAATGTTTATAGGAGGTATGGGCAATAAAGATGATGCCGGCAATGAGAAAGACTTAGAAATAGCAGGAAATTACCATTTTATAAAATCGTTTCATGTCTGGGGCTGGGCAAGCTGGAGAAGAGCATGGAATAAGTTTGATTTAAACTGTAAGTATCTGGATTACTTTTTAAAAGAAAATATTATATTTAAGACGGTTCATAACGCCGAATCGTTAAAACGCTTCTTAACGATGTTTAAAATTCTTTATGATTCACGATTAAATAGAGATTTTAACAGCATTTCATGGGATTTTTCGGTTTGCTATATGATGTTTATAAACAACGGATTAAGCATTCTCCCTAATTTTAATCTTGTTTCTAATATAGGCCACGGCCATCAGGAAGGAACTTACTCGCAGAACGAACAATATTTTATTGAGGAAAGGCGTGAAATATCCGAAATAATACATCCTAAATTTATTTTTGCGGAAGACGATTATAATATAGAGTTAAATTCATTAACGACGGAATTGGAAAACAGCAGATCGACGATTAGGCAATTGCAGGATGCCTTAGATAAATTGCTTGAAGCTTATGCTTTGATAGGCGGAAAAATATGAAATTTAATTTAAATATGGATAAATTTCCTTTCGGCGTGAACGTATCGGGACTTATCCAGTCGGAGAAAGGGCTCGGGACGGCCGCAAGGTCGGATATAGAGGCGTTGAAGGCGGCGCGTATCCCGTATATTTTAAACAACATTAAGGATTTAGGTTCGGCTAACGCCGATAAAACTTATGATTCAAAAGATTTTTCCGGCGGCAATCCATATCTGTTTAATTTAATACACATCAATCCGGATGTTTTCGTAAATTTTGCCAATGAAGCAAACAGACCTTATTTCGAGGGACATTACAATATAGGTTACTGGGTTTGGGAACTCGACATATTTCCGAAAGAATGGGTGCGGCTTGCGGATTACTTAGATGAAATCTGGACGCCGTCCGATTTTTCTTTTCAGGCCATTTCCAAAGCTATTTTAAAAACCGTGAAAATTCCGGTAACTAAAATCCCGCATTGCATATCTTTATCGCCGGACAATATTACGATCGGAAAAGAAGCGGCAAGGCGCGGCTTGAATATAGCCGCCGATGTTTTTATGTTTCTTTTTATTTTCGATTTTCAGAGCGAGATAGAAAGAAAAAATCCGTTTGCCGCCGTCGAGGCATTTAAAAAGGCTTTTTTGCCGACGGATAAAGCTATGCTGTTCTTAAAAACCTCCCATTCCGAATTTAATAAAAAAGAATTTTACCGCCTGTTAAACGCCGTAAAGGGTTATAATATTAGTATAACCGATGCCGTGTTCACAAAAGAACAGATTTATTCCTTAATGAATGCCTGCGACTGTTATGTTTCACTTCACAGGTCGGAAGGTTTCGGTTTGACTGCGGCGGAAGCTATGGCTCTCGGGAAACCGGTGATAGCTACGGGATATTCAGGCAATATGGATTTTATGAATAAGGATAACAGTTTTCCCGTCGGCTACAGGTTCGCCGAGGTTGACGGAGATTATGGAGCTTATAAAAGGGGCAACATATGGGCTGAACCGGACATCGACGAAGCGGCGGATTATATGCGGAGGGTGTTCGACAACAGTGGCGAAGCGGAAACGGTCGGAATAAAAGGCAAAGAGTTTATAAAAAAATATTATTGTCCTGAAGCGATAAGCGAAAAATATAAAGGGAGACTAAACAGGATTATAGGCGGATATGAAGATAGACAGCAGTATAGACCGGTGCCGAACGGCTCAAAGATTAAGATAGGCTGGCTAAGTTCTTGGAACACTAAATGCGGTATCGCTACTCATTCTAAATTCCTTACGGAAAATTTTAACGAAAAAGATTTCGAAATTTATTATTTTGCAAATAAAGTAAATTCGGATGCGATAATAAAAAAAGACGGCAATAATGTTTTCAGGATTTGGAACGATTCCGGCGATAAAAGCCTTGACCCCGTCATACAAGAAATATTTAATAATAAAATAGATGTGGTTATTATACAGTTTCATCCGGCTTTTTTTAATATCTTCGAGATATCTGATTTTATCAATAAACTTAAAAAGTATGGCGTTAAGATAATTGCGGATTTACATGTCGTCGGAGATATCGGCGAGACGGGGGCGGCCGTTAAATCTTCGCTTGGATTTATAGTCAACGAACTTAAAAAAATAGATGTCGTACTGGTCCATAATGACGACGATTTAAGCATATTAAAAGAATTAGGTCTCACAAGCAATATCATCTTGTTTCCTCCGGGAGTTAAGAAAGCGGAATTTGAAGAAAAGCCTTTAGATGATTTAAGGCATAAAATGGGATTTGAGGGCAAGCAGATAATTTCTTCGTTTGGATTTTTAATGCCGCACAAAGGTATCCTTGAATTAATATCCGCTTTTTCCAAATTAAAGGAAGAACATAATAGCCTGCATCTTTTATTAATAAATTCTTTGCGGCATGGCAATTCCTTTAAAGATTATTACGATAAATGCATATCCGCGATTAAAGACTTAAAACTTGAATCCGACGTTACGTTTGTAACGGATTATTTGAACGATGACGAATCATTAAAATTACTGTCTTTGTCGGATATAGTCGTTTATCCTTATCAGAATACCTTAGAGTCCGCAAGCGGCGCCGTTAGATACGGGTTATCCGCGGGCAAAACGGTTTTATGCACGCCTTTAAAAATCTTTAAAGAAGTCGGCGATATGGTAAATTTTTTGCCGGGAGCCGATATTCAGTCTATATATAAAGGGATTAAGTTTTTTATAGAAAATCCGCTTGAATTAAACAGGAGCGGGATATTACAGCAAAAGTGGGTTGACGAGCATGATTGGAAAGGAATGAGTATAAAATTGCAGAATATAATAAAAAAAACAGCCGAAAGATAAGGACGGTAGCATGAAAGACGATGATTTATTTATTCAAATCTCTTACGATATAGCAGAAGGCTCAGGGCTGACGGAGTTATCTTCCGAAAAAATTCCCGTGAAATTAGCAAGCGAAGCCCAGGAATTTATATTTAGCCTGCCGGACAAGGAAAAAATAAAAAATATAAGAGTTAAGCCTTTAAATTGCAAAGCCTTTCTCTCGATTAATTCAATCTGTCTGATGTCCGAGGAAAATAGGCTCGATATAACGGCTAAAATATTATATAGTCCGAACGTAATTCTTTATAACCCCAATCTTTTTTTATTTATCAATGAAAAACCGCTTATTTATTTGAATGATATCGATTCTATAATGCGGGAACATAATTTTCGGTCTATTTCTATTAAAATAAGGTATTTTTTACTCGATATAAAGACTTATGCTTTAGAAAATAAATTAGAAACTAATTTTATTAAAACGGCAAAATGTCCAAAATACGGATCGAATAAAAATAATGATAGTTTTAATATCTTATATTTCTCTCCAGTTCCTTCGCATCCTCAAAATCATGGGAACAAATCGACGATATACCGTTTTGGGCTTAGATTTAAGGAGTTGGGCTGTAAAGTGCATTATGTAATACATAACGGTTTGGGCGAAAGTTCTTTAGAAGAATTGGAAGCTATGAAAACAACTTGGGATACCGTGGATGAAATCCCTTCATTTGTTAATAAAGAAGCCGTTAGAAACGATAACGGAATTCCGTTTGACGGATGGTATCAGGAAGGACTTGGGGAAGAGATTAGGTCGCTATGTGCCAAATATGATATCGATATAGTGTTATGCACATATATTTTTAGTTCAAAACTGCTGGAATATGTCCCCGGTTATATATTGAAAATAATAGATACGCACGATAAATTCGGAAATAGATTCGAAGGACTGCGCAGTCAGGGAATTCCCATAGAGTTTTTTTCCTGTACTCCCGAGGACGAAGGCGCTTATCTCAGGCGCGCCGATATAGTCATAGCCCGCCGCGAGGAAGAAGCGGATTATTTTAATAAAGTTTCCGGCAGTGAAACGGCCGTTACCGTTCCGCACTTTCAAGAGCCGGGATTTTTAGCCCGGGATTTTAGCCGCCTTAAAAATATAGGCATCGTTATGAGCCCTAACTATGTTAATTTAAAAATTATAGCGGATTTTATTGCCGTGATTGACGTTTATATTAAAGAAAATTCCGCTCCGTTTATTATTCACATAGCGGGAGACCTTAAAAATATTATTTCCGCACAGCCGACGCAGATTCAACAAATGTTTTATAAGCCGTATATTTATCTATACGGTTTTTTGCCAAATATAGAGGAGTTTTATTCAAAAATAGATTTAGTCGCGGCTCCTATAACATTTGGAACCGGTATTAACGTTAAATGCATTGAAGCGATGGCTTACGGACTCCCCTTGCTGACCACAAAAATAGGAAGCAAGGGCATAGATACCGATGAGCCTCTGCATAAACTTGAAAATATCGAGGAACTGGTAAAAAGTTTGTTTATGCTGGCAGCCGAACCTGCCGGACTAAATCTTTTGGCCGCTTCAAGCCGCGCCGCATATTCCAAATTTTACGATAAGAGTCTGCATAACTTTAAAACATTATTTAATCATCCAAAGCTGAGGAGCAATCCTTGAAGTCGGCTTATTTTTTAAAAGGAAAAGGGAGGTTTATAATAATCAAGCGGGCTATAATACTGGCGGGCGGTCTCGGCACGAGGCTGCGTCCATTGATAAAAGACGTTCCTAAGCCTATGGCGGATATTAACGGAAAACCGTTTCTGGAATATTTATTAAATTTCGTTTCGGCTCAGGGGATAGAAGAAGTTATTATATCCTGCGGCTATAAACATGAAGTAATAGGGGATTATTTTAAAGACCGTTTCGGCGGTTTGAAAATATATTATTCGATCGAAACAGAGCCGCTTGGAACCGGCGGAGCGGTTAAAAAAGCTCTGGAATTTATAAACGCGGATAATAAAAAATATGAATATATATTGATATTAAACGGCGATACCTTTTTTAATATACCGCTTAAAGAACTTTACGATTTTCATAAAGCAAAAAGCTCTGATTTAACATTAGCTTTAAAAACTTTAAAAAATTTCGACAGGTACGGCTCCGTCAAAATAGACCGTAACGATAAAATTACCGGTTTTGAAGAAAAAAAGCCCCAGAAAGAGGGGTATATAAACGGGGGGATTTATTTGCTGGGCAAAAGATTAATCGGCCTAATAGCCGGTTTGGAATTAAACCTCCCAACCGTCTTTTCTTTCGAAAAGGATTTTCTTGAAATTTATTATAATTATATGTATAAAGAAAAAAGATTAAACTTTTACGGACTGCCTTTTAACGAAGAATCCTATTTTATAGACATAGGCATCCCTTCGGATTATAAAGCGGCAAAAACGGAATTGCCCGAAAAATTTATTGTTTAAAAATATTCCAAGTTTAATAAATATAAAGTATTATAATTACCTATAATTTATAATCAAACATATGATGATACATTCCAAAGCCCCTTTAAGATTAGGTCTTGCGGGAGGAGGCACCGACGTAAGCCCTTATTCGGATACTTACGGCGGCGCAATATTAAACGCTACCGTAAGCATGTACGCTTATGCCTTAATCGAACCTCTATGCGGTAACGGCATAAGCCCCGATGAAAATTCAGAAAGCATTATATTGAATTCTATCGACAGGGAAGAGCGTTATTGCTGCGGCTTAAATCATTTTATCGAATACGACGGCAATCTGGATTTAATCAAAGCGGTTTATAATAGAATAGTTAAAGATTTCGTCAAAAAACCGTTATCGTTTAAACTTTCCACCTATGTGGATGCTCCCGCAGGTTCCGGTCTCGGAACTTCTTCCACTCTCGTCGTGGCTGTTATAGGAGCCTTTGCGGAGTGGCTGAAACTGCCTTTAGGCGAATACGACATAGCGCATCTTGCCTATGAAATAGAGCGGGTCGATTTACGAATGGCGGGGGGCAAACAGGACCAGTATTCCGCAACATTCGGCGGTTTCAACTTTATGGAGTTTTACGACGATGATAAAGTAATAGTCAATCCGTTAAGAATCAAAAAAGAATATATCAACGAACTTCAGTTTAATATCCTTCTCTACTATATAGGCACAAGCAGGCTGTCTTCCAATATAATAGAGGCTCAGGTAAAAAACGTTATAAACAAAGACGAAAAATCGATAGAAGCCATGCATAAATTAAAAGAACAGGCCGTTATGATGAAAGAAGCCCTGCTTAAAGGAAAACTCGACGATATAGGCGAAATACTTAATTTCGGCTGGAAGTATAAAAAACGGATGGCGGGCTGCATTTCTAATCCGGTAATAGACGAGATATACGAAACCGCCTTAAAAAACGGCGCAACGGGAGGCAAAATAACAGGCGCGGGCGGGGGCGGCTTTATGATGTTTTATTGTCCCGGCAACGCCAGATACGGCGTAATAAAATCCCTGCAAAAGTTCGGGGGAGAATTCAGGAGATACCAGTTTACCGATTTAGGGCTGGAGACATGGAGGAGTTGAAAAAAA
>JAJYDX010000031.1 GCA_021777135.1 bacterium
AATCTTTCCTCGTAAGTTTCTTTCCTACGTCATATTTCTACATTTATACTACAAAAATCAGCGTTTATCCTATTTTAAAACTCCTTTGCATATATTAAATTTAAGTTATAGAACCAAACTTGTTGTTCAGACTTATTAACTTAAAGCATAAAAGGGGGAACCAAAAATGAAAAGCTTTAAAATAACGGCTTTAATCTTCTCTGTTTTTTTATTTATTTTTTTTATTTACGGCATTAGCGTGGTAAAAGCTCAAACGTCGAATTCGGTAAATGCTATGAAAATTATTAAAGCAAAAGGATGTCTAAGCTGTCATACGATAAACGGCTCAGGAGGTTCGGCAGGACCGAATCTTTCCAAAGAAGGGGCAAGCGGACATTCAATTCACTGGTTAAAGGTTCAGATTGCAAATCCCGGTAAACATTTTCCGGGTAGTATAATGCCTCAATTTAATTTAAAGCCGAAACAACTTGAAGAAGTTGCCGGATATCTTGCATCTCTAAAATAAACATAAATAACGAATTAATATTCGTCGTCAAAGGAGAATAATTTATGAAAAGGTTATTGTTAATAATAATTTTTATAATTGCGGCAGTAGCGGTAAGCCCTCCTAACGGTAATGCAATTGCAGGCAGGCAGTTATTTAAGAAAGAAGAATGTATATTATGTCATACCATTAATAAAAAAGGAGGAACGATGGGTCCGAATCTTTCCACCATCGGCAAAATCAGGTCGTATTCTTGGATTAGAAAACAGATAAGAAATCCTAAATTAGATTTTTTTACTCCCAATTCTTTTGTTATTTTTCACGGAAAGATATATAAATCTATTATGCCGGCAAATAAAAAAATAAGCGCAGATAATATTAATAAACTTGCGCAATATTTAAAATCCTTAAAATAACAAAAAATAACAATTAATTTTAGATTATTATCGTGGAGGTAAGTGAAAATGAAAAGAGGCGAAATCATCTTGGGGGCATTAATTCTTTTTTTCTTAATTTTATGCAGCGGCAATGAGGTTTTTGCGATGTCGGGAAGAGTCGTTTTTAAATCGAAAGGGTGCTTAAACTGCCATACTATAAACGGTAGCGGCGGCAAGGCAGGTCCCAATCTTAGCAATATAGGAGCCAAAAAAAGTTTAGCATGGTTAGAAGATTTTATTAAAAATCCGGATAATTATTTTAATCCGGGGAGCAGCACCGTTATAAACGGGAAAGAATATATAATTATGATGCCGGCATTTAAAAATATGCTATCCGAGCCTAAACTTAATGCGGTAGCAAATTATCTAGAATCGCAGAAATAAAAGTAAATCTATAATTTAGCAATTTTAACGTTTAAAAAAATAGCAGGAGTTCGTCTTTCATAGATGACAGCCTGCTATTTTTTTATCGAATAAAATTTTTGATCAAAAATACGATATAGGTTTTCCCCCTACACTTCATTTCAAAATTTATCCTACAAAAATCAGTTTTTATCCTATTTAAAATATATGAACGGCGCATTACACTTAAAAGTATAGAATGTAAGTTTAAATTTTTACCTCCTTTGCCCCGTTCCGGCGGGGCAAATAATTAAATTAAGGTTATTTTATGAAACTTTTTAAAATTATATCTTCGACGTCGTTTGTCTTTTTAATAATTTTTTTCTATTCCGTTGTTTCTATAGACGCCCAAAATGCAATTAAAACCAAATCTATAATAAATGGAAGAGAAGTTTTAGGGCGTAAAATTTATATCCAAAACGGCTGTTTCGTTTGCCACGGAGAACACAGGTTAGGCAGGTCGGCGCCGCCCCTTATTCCTCAATTTATCGGACGGTTTCGGTACGGTAAACTTAAAAGCGTTATAACTAAAGGTTTATTCCCGATACCTATGCCTGCTTTTAAGCAGTTATCGGGTAAAAATTTATCCGCTCTGATAAGTTATTTAAGAAAAAGAAAACCGTCGTCGCAGCTCGGCTGGACAGAAAAAAACATAAAAACTTCTTTGATTAAATATGCAAATGAAAATATTCGCGGTATCAAGCCCGTAAACGTAAAAAACCTCATCGCCGTGGTTGAGGGCGGAACCGGAAAGGTCTGGATAATAAAAGGAACAAAGATATTGAATAAGTTTAATTTCGGTAATATTCACGGAGGTTTAAAATATTCCCCCGCGGGAAGATATTTATATCTTCCTTCCAATACCGGATACGTCGGCAAATACGACTTTTATTCAGGCAGGCTTGTTTATAAAGTAAGAGCCTGCCGTTATTTAAGAAATATCTCCCTTTCGGAAGGAGGAAAATACGTCTTAGCCGCCTGCCGGCTTCCTAAAGAGATAGTCGTATTAAATTCGAAGAACTTAAAGCCCGAAAGAATAATACCCCTAAAACACGGTATATCCGTAATTTACGGTTTATTCAGGAATAATAAGGCGGTATTTTCTTTTATGCATAAGCCTTATATAGGCATATTAAATACCGATACGTTAAGTCTGTCTTATTATAAAATCCCGGTTCCCTTCCAAGACTTCTTCGTGGATCCTTTAGACGAATATGCCGTCGGGGGTTCGTTTAATAAAGGAGAACTCTACGTTTTCAGCCTTAAAGATAAAAAAATAGTATGGCGTCACGGTTCGAACGGAATACCGCATCCTGCCGGGGCGGGGTTTTGGTTTCATAACGGAAGGTTTTACTTTGCTCTTACGAGTTTAAATGCACCTTATGTTTCGGTATGGAGAATGTATAGCTGGAAGTTTATAAAAAACGTATATACCGGAGGTTCCGGTTTCTTCGTAAAGACAAATCCATATACCAAATATCTCTGGGTTGACGACAGTTCGGATAAAGAGGTGCTTATAAATAAATATAATTTTCATACGAAAAAGTTAGCTATAAAACACAGCGGTCTTGTCATCCACACCCAGTTTTCCGGCAGTGAAAAACTGGCATATATCAGCCTTTACGGCACAACCGGCGAACTTGCGGTAGTTAATGCAAATTCTCTTAAAGTAATTAAAACGATACCTGCGGATGACGTAATAGGCAAATACAACTATGTAAATTATCAAAGAATGAACGACGCCGCCCTTCTCGGCGAAGAGGTTTATTTTACCTACTGCTGGGGATGCCACAATCCTACGCTTAGGTCTATAGGACCTTCTTTTTCTTACATAGCGTCGCATCTTAACGATTTCGGAATTAAGGAGCAGCTGGCAGACCCACAGGCGTTTTCCAAAAAGCTCGGATACAAGTATAACACAATGCCTAAGTTTAATCTTAGTAGGAATGAAATCAAAGCGCTTATCGCCTTTATAAAAGATTCGGGAAACAGGAATTTCTGGAGGAATGGAAACTGATGTTAAGGATGACGGATTATATTAAAAAATCTTTAGAGCCGAATTCGCATTTGCATGCGGATAAGCATTATCAGGAAAGAATGCTTATATGGAATATAACCAACGATTGCAATCTTTCCTGCGGACACTGCTATTCTTCTTCTGGAAAAAGGGAAAAAGATGAAAAGATAATGCCGGCATTAGTATCTTCGACCGTAAAATCTTTAAAGAAGGCTAAAGTAAGAGCTGTTATACTTTCGGGAGGCGAGCCGCTTATGTCGCCGTATATTTTCGACATAGCAAAAATTCTTAAAGACGAAAGTTTTGCGGTTAGCCTTTCGACAAACGGAACTATGATAAATGAAAGCAATTTAAGCGATATCAAATCTTTGTTTAATTATGTGGGAATCAGTATAGACGGAAGCGAAAAAACCCACGACGGGTTTAGAAAAAAAGAAGGGGCGTATAAGGCTTCTATTAAATCTTTAAGGCTGCTTAAGGCTAACGGAATAAATGCAGGTTTAAGAACGTCGCTTACGTATTATAACTATAAGGATATAGGATTTATATTTAAGTTAGCGGAAAGAGAAAACGTAAAAAAGATATATTTTTCTCATCTTGTTTATTCGGGAAGAGGCGGCGGCATATCCGAAATAAATAAAAAAATCAATAAAAAAATATCTTTATATATTGCGGGAATGGCATTTAATTACATTAAAAAGGGCATACCGATAAGTATAGTTACGGGGAACAACGAACCGGACGCAATTTTGCTTCTTGCGATGTTCAAACGATTTTATCCAGAATTTTATAAAAATATGTATAACAAAATTTTAAATTGGGGAGGAAATCAATCCGGCGGCAGGATAGTAAACATAGATTATTCCGGATTCGTCAAGCCCGACCCGTTTTTTCAATATAAAGCGGGAAATATTAAAGAAAAAGATTTTTTTGAAATAATAAGTAACGATAAATTATTTTCGGAATTAAGACAAACACCGAGAAAACTAAAAGGGAGGTGTGAAAAATGCAAGTATTTAAGAATCTGCAACGGCGGTTCCAGAGCGAGGGCATATGCCGTTTACGAGGATTACTTTCAGGAAGATCCGGCTTGTTTTATATAGTTTTTATTTTACCCGCCGCCGTCTTACTTATAATAATTTATTGCAAGCAGGCTTCTGCCTCCAAATATTACGTCGTAGAAAGGGCAGGTAGTTCTCTGGGCATAATATCGCATAACGAATTGAAAGGGCAGATAAAGCGCATAGGAAACGGAACGCACGTGATAGTCTATTTCGGAAAGCGTTACGGTTATTCAATAAGCAGAAACGGCTATTTATCGAAAATAGACCCGAAAACAGATAAAATCATACTGCAAAAAAAGGTATCTAACGATACCGTAGATTTCTGCCTGTCAAAAAACCTTATAGCCGTTGCGGATTATAAGCCCCAAAATATCGTAATCCTGAATAAAGAATTTAAAGTGCTAAAGACGGTAAATGCCGGTTCAAGAAACATAGGGGTAGAGTTTTATAAACATTATCTTATATTTGAGCTTATGGGTAAAGACGAGATATGGGTAGTTAATTTGAATAATTTTAAAGTTGTAAAAAAAATAAGTCATATAGGAAAGTTTCCCATAGATGCCCTTGTTTCCGGTCATAATTACATAGCAGCTTTCCTAATAGGTCAAAAGTTCGGAGTATTAAATCTAAAAACCTTAAAATACCATATCATAGATTACGGTAAAAAAGGAAACTTTCCCGGCCAGATACCTCATTACGGCATCTATTCGGTATTTAACGGCAGTGCGTATATTCCGGCAGTAGGAGAAAAGAAGATAGTCGTAGTTAATTTAAAAACCGAAAAAGAAACTAACTCCGTAAAACTCATAGGTTACCCTATTTTTATAATATTTTCTCCGAACCGTAAAACAATAGCCGTCAATTACAGCGGTTCCGCGCATAACTATTTAACTCTTATAGACGCAGAAGATTTAAAGGTCATAAAAAACATAAAAGCCGGAAAAAGAATAATGTTTATGGCTTTTTCGGGAAATAGCGGATTAATTTACGCATCGGATTACTTCGGCAACTCCGTTAACGTCTTTAGCGTCTCTAACGGAAAAGAGGTTGCCGCAATTCCGGTTCAGAGTCCTTCGGGAATATTCAGAGTGCCAAATAAATTAAATAAATCAACCATAAAAATTAATATAGGGGGAATTAAATGAAGAAAAACAAAAACGAAAAGAAGGCAGACGAAAGTCTAATTAGAAGCGAAACTACATGTGTCATAGATGAAACCGAAGACGGCATCAAAGACAAAGAGAAGACCGGCAGGAGAAAATTTCTTAAAATGATAGGTTTAGGAGGACTTGCGGCATCGGCTTTAGGGATACTCGGTATATCAGGGTCAAAAGAAGTTTTAGCGGCAGTTCCATTAAAAAAAGTTAAAAGAAACGGCGGCGGGTTAAGTACGCCTGAAAAAGGTACAGGAGTTCCTACCGGACCGTTAAAAAACCAAAGGTGGATTAGTTGGATGGATCCGTCCCAGTATATAAAAGACGGATGGGACCACTGGCAAAATACAATTCAAAATCCGCTTCATGCTCGTATTTTTCACGATAAATTTTACAGAATAAAAAAGATAAGACCCAAGATACATCATTTTGTTTTTGTAATAGACTTAAATAAATGCGTTGGGTGTCAAGCCTGCGTGGTGAGCTGTAAAAACGAAAACACGGTTCCGCTTGGAGTTTTCAGGAGAGTTGTAGATGTTATGGAAACGGGAGAGATGGTTTCGGACGAGATGGGCGTGGTCGTTACGGATGAAGGCAATTATACTCCTAACGTGAAGAGGATTTTCCTTCCCAGAACTTGCAATCATTGCGACCATCCCCCGTGCGTTGAGGTCTGTCCCGTAAAGGCAACGTATAAATTAGAAACCGGGCAGGTCGAGATTGATTATGACTTATGTATAGGATGCCTTACCTGCGTTCAGGCTTGTCCTTACAATATGCGTTTTGCGAACCCGATTCAGCATACGGCTGATAAGTGCAATATGTGCGCAGGAAGGGCGGCGGTTTCGCATGAAAAATCATACGTGCCGCTTTTACCGGTATGCGTTACTACATGCGTCGGAAGAGCAATGAAATTCGGGGATTCAAACGATCCGGAAAGCGAGGTTTCAAAGTTAATCGCGACTAACAGGACTTCCAGATTAAATCTGGAGTTTGGCACCGATCCGCAAGTTTATTATATCGGTTTTGACGATGAAGTGATGAACCCAACCAATTCCGACAAAGTCAAAATGGTTTACACTTATGCAATGGGTTTAACTACTACTTCTTATGAAAAACTTGGTAAAAAACCAGTGCTGCCATATGTGGAAGAAAGAGAATATCCTTATGCAGGTTAATTTAATTATTTTTAAAATAAAGGAGTTTATATTATGTTTCAGTATATGAATCCTCTTGCAATTAACGGTTCTTTCGGAACCCTCGAAAACGTTTACTGGGGGCTTCCGATAGTTATTTATCCGTTTTTATCGGGGCTTCTTGCAGGTTCTTTCGTGGTCGGGGCTTTATATCATCTTTTTCATATAGAAAAACTTAAGCCCGTTTCACAGCTTTCTTTAATAGCAAGTTTTGCGATGCTTCTGCTTGCGGCAATGGCGCCTTTAGCAGATGCCCTTCAGCCCCAAAGAGCGATATGGGAATTATATTTTAGAGACCATTTCCCTTACTCCCCCTTAGGGATGTTTATTATTATATGGACGTTATTCGTAATAGCCTTTCTTTTTGAACTTTATTATCTTTTTAGGGAACATAATATTAAAAGGTCGCAGGAAGATAAAGGAATAAGGGGCAAGGTGTCTAAGTTTTTGACTTTAGGGAACATGGATTTATCTCCCAAAAGTATTTCGAAAGATCATAAAGCTTTATGGATTATATCCATTCTTGGAATTATTCTTTCCATTATATTTCACGGTTATGTCGGGTTTTTATTCGGCGCCATAAAAGCAAGGGCACTATGGTCGGATCCGGTCATACCTCCTATGTTTATAGCTTCTGCAGTTGTATCGGGCATTGCCTTCGTGGGTTTATTATATGTCGTCGGTTTTCCTTTATTTTCGAATAAAAACAAGGTCGAACCCGATACGCTGGATGTCCTTAATAAGTCCTTAGTTTATGCAATATTCGCCGACCTCTTTTTCGATTTAATAGAATGGCTCTATTCGGTTAGAGGATATAATTCTAAAGCGGTGTATGACAACTGGCACGCGGTATATAGTTTCGCCGGACATGGTCCGTTATGGTTTAATTACCATGTTTTACAGATAGGGCTTGGGCTTATAATCCCCGCATTTTTGTTTCTTGTTTTTAAAAGAATAAGAAGGTCGTTAATCTGGACGTTAATTTTAGATTTTATAGTAACGGTGGGCGTTTTTGAAATGAGGTTCGATACCGTGATAGGCGCGCAACTTCCCGTAAAGATAGGACAGGGATTAGTTAATTTACATATACCTTTTCTGGGCTATGACGGATATTTAACGGGAATAGGGCTTTTTGCTATGGGTATTCTCCTGATATTCATTTTTGGGTATTTTTTGGGATGGGAGCATGACCCCGAAGAATTAAGCATAAAGCAAGAGCAAAAATATAGGTTTGAATGGGACGGGACAGAAGAAGGGCAGAAAAAATAACGAATAAAATTTGAGTGATAAAAATAAGGAGGTTTTATTATGGCAAAGAACAAAATGAATAGAAGAGATTTTCTCAAAATAGGAACGTTCGGCGCAATGGCCGCCGCAACCGGGGCTGGTTTGACGCAATGGGCGGGAGGATTATTAGGTTATCAAGGCAAATATACGTTTCCACGCAGGCCGGAAACTTGGCCAGGCGAAATCGTGAAATATTCCACATGTAAGCAGTGCCATAGCGATTGCGGAATAATGACGAGAATGTTTAACGGAACGCTGCTAAATATTTTCGGCAATCCATATGACATCCAAACCACGGAACCTAATATTAAATATTCTACTCCTGTAAAAGATTCTATAATTTATACCGGAAATTATTATTCGGCGGATAAACCCTTTGTTGACGGTGCGCATTCCGTATGTCCAAGGGGGGCGGCGGGGACTCAGACGGTTTACGACCCCTACAGGATATATATGCCGTTAAAAAGGGTAGGAGAAAGGGGTTCTAAAAAATTCAAAGTTATCTCATACGAGCAGTTAATAAGCGAGGTGGTTAACGGAGGGTATTTATTTAAGGATATACCCGGCGAAGAAAAAAGGTTCGTGGAAGGTTTTAAGCATTTATGGAA
>JAJYDX010000032.1 GCA_021777135.1 bacterium
ATTATTTTCGAGCAAAAAATTCATAGCCTGCGTCGTGAGCTGAATATTACCGAATATAAATATTCTTTCGACCTTAAAGACCGGCAGTTCGAGAATTACGGCGGAATCTTTCGATATAACTAATCTTCTTGAAGTTTTAGATATAACCGCTCCCTGCTCCGACACATAAATAGTAGCCATAATATAAAGTTATAAACTCATATTTCCATAATAAATTTTATATTGCTCCCTTCATAAGTTTTCTTTAAAACTCCGTATCTCGTATTTATTTTGTCAGACTTTAAACCTTCAAATAAACCTTCTATTTTTTCTTTATATGTATTATAGCTTTCCGTGGCTATAATAATCTCTTTTTTCCGTTTTAAAAATTCAATAATTATTTCTTCTATCTCTTCAGGCTCATATTCTAAGTCAATTTTTGCTTGACCGTCAAATTTATCTTCAGTCATGTTTAACCCGGCAGGTTTTTCTTTTTTTTCTTCTACGTCTATACCGGCGTTTCTCAGATGCAATAAAATATTAGGATACTCGCCTTTTTCAAGTTCAAATTTGCAGTTGCAGCCTACCTGTGAAGTTATATAAGACAGCCATTCTCTGATTTTATAACAAGAGATTGCGTATTGGCTTCCTTTTACTTTATTTATATATTTTAAAGTAATTTTCGGGTCGTAATTGGCGCAAAGACTCATAAAATAGTTTATCATATCTTTGCCGTCCCGGGTATGTCCTATCGAGTATAAAATGCTTAATCTTTCCGTATGAGTCAAATACTTCGTAACTCTGGCTTTATCGTAAAGATATTTCAGAACCTGACATCTATCCAATAAAACCTTGAACTCGCTTATTTCGCTTTGATTTAAAACAACAGGTACGCCGGATGAAGTATTTTGGAGATTCAAAATATTATTAACTGAAGATTCGGGAATTTTTATTATATCTTCCATTAAAAATTTAAACTGATTTAATATTTTATTGCCGTTATCGTTTACGAAATAAGTTTCTTTTCCGGTATATACATTTATACCAAGCGGCAATTTTATAAGACTTCCGACGGCGTTAGGATTTAACTTATTTTCTTTGGGAAAAATTTCAACGTTTATATGCGGCCTGAATTTATGTTCATTTACTAAAAAATTTACGAATTTTCTTCCGATCTTCGCCTGCACGGGCTTATCGAAGAAAAACCATACGTGATAGCCCTTATAGCCGCTGAATTCTATATATGATTCTGAACCTGTTTTCTCTTTTAGAGTATTTTTAACAAATAAAGCATAATTGAAGGCTTCATTTAAATAATCGTAATATATATCCGAATTTATTGGAATATTTTTTATATATTCGGAGGATATATCGATGTCTAATACGGCAAAATTTACGCAATTATCGTTCCTTACTATATATTCCCCGACTGTTGAAGTTCCGTTAATATGCGAAATAACCGCTTCTTCATCGAGAGGCTTTTCTATTCTGGAATAAAAAACTTTACCTTCCTGAGTAACTGCGCCTGTTGCGTAACAGTTATCCGAACCGGTAAAAAGCGATAAAATTTTAGGTGCCAATAATTTTAAACCGCCGGAATCGTGATTAAATTGGGTTTTATCGCCGGCATTATTAATATTAACGCCGGTATCGGCATCATTCTTATTATCTGAAATATACTCTTTCATTTTTTCGGCTAAACCGGTTAAGCCCATTTTCCCGTATATGTAAGATAATTTTTCATAACCATCGGTAAATTCCAGATTTTCTTCCATAAATCTGTTTAATAACCTGATTGCTTTTTCATAGTCGCCCTTTTCTACGAAATAATCAGAAATTTTAAGAATTCTGCCTCCGTCGCCGGTATCTTTAGATATAAAGTCGAACGAATCTTTTTCAAGATCAAGTTCGTTTGACAGTATTGCGGCATCTAACTTGACGTCTCTTGCGTAACCGTCCGAGCCGCCTGCGGTTTCCCCGGACAATATTCTGTCTTTTATTGATTTTATTATAAATGACGATATGTCTTTTTGATAACTTTTTGCGAGAAGGGCGCTCTTTAAAAGAGATAATCCTATATTTAACTCCGATTTTTCTTTTAAAAGTTTATCTACGTTGTCTAAAAGTTCCCTGTTATTGTATTTATTAGTCGTTTTAATATCGAAATAATTAAGCCAACCGTCTATAATACTGTCGATATAAATATTTTTTATTCCTTCGGCGGAGATGCCGTTAATTTTTTCCGAAAAACTGCATAACGATTTTTCGGACGGGTACTTTCCGTTTTTATTGAAACGATAGCCCAAAAAATCAAAGCCTTCTTTTTCGTTTAATTTTACTAACGAACTTTTTTCTTTCGATAAAGCAAGCATTAGTTCCTTTTCTAAATAATTCACGGCAGTATCCTGCAATTTTCGGCAGTTTTCAATGGTATCGGAAAACATCGCAAAGTCGTCGGCATAACGTAAATATCTTGAATTTGATTCTTTAAAAATTAGTTTATCAAAATCGTTAAGGTAAATATTGCCGAATAAAGGGGATGTAGGGGCGCCAAGCGTTATTCCTTTAAGCGAAGATTCGGAAGAACTTTTTATTATAACCGAAAGTAGGTTTATCAAAGGTTTTTCTTTTATAACGGCTTTGATTTTATCAAACAAAAGCGCTGTATCTATAGAATCGAAAAACGAATGTATATCGGCATTAAAAGCAAAATTAACCGCCGTATCTTTACAAAATTTTTCGGTTTTCATAACTGCCTGAAGGGCGGATTTTCTGGGACGATAGCCGTAAGAACATCTAAGAAACAGTTTTTCGAACACAGGTTCTAAAACATTAAGGATAGCCGTCTGAACTATCCTGTCTTTAACGCATGGGACCCCAAGCGTTCTTATCTTTTCTGAAGACTGAGCTTTATGCTGAAATTTAGCAATTGGACCTGGAGTATAAACGGAGGTTTTGATTTCTTCGATTAAGAGGTGGATATTTTTATCTAATTCTAAGGCAAATTTATCGGCGGTAACATGGTCGGCGCCCGGAGCTCCGCCGCCGGAAGAAACTTTGTTAAAGGCGGCAACAAAATTTGAGTATTCCGTAATACTCTGAATTAATTCCCCCATTTGCTTTTATAATTTTTTGATATTAATTATATAACAAAACAATTCTTTTCGGGATCTTCTATGAATTTGCCTATCTTTATTTTATTTTTTACGCAAATTTTATTCAAGGAATAAATTATAATGCTGTCATAGGTTTTGTTGACCTTAATTTTGCCGATTTCGGAAAGCATTTTGTCGAATTGCTTTTGTTTGAGCGTCGCCTCAAACACGCTGAACTGCACGTGGGTTCCGTAGTCTTTGAGGAGTTTAAATAATTTAAGCCTTGTTTTGTCGTCTTTTATATCATAGGAAATAATGTAAAACATCGGAATAACAAAAAAATAACCTTAATAAATATGAAATATGCTTATGATTTAAGCTCCCTCGAAAACATCTTTTGAATCTATTTCGAGGTCAATAGTTTTAATATAAAGTTTTTCGTCGTTTTCCGCTTTTACGGATGTAAATGTGTTGAATAATTTATTTGTCTTCTTTGTACCGGAAATATTTTTAATACTGCCGGTTTTAGTTTCTTCGGTTCTTCCGTAAACGTCGATAGTTCTGGTTTTAGGATCTACTATTAAGTACTCTTTCACTCCGCTTTTTTCATATACCTCTTTTTTGACCCTTACGTCGTAGTAGCTGTTGGAAGGAGAAAGGATTTCTATGACAAGGTCGGGGCTTCCGTCTATGCCGTGTTTCTTTATGATATCTTTATTTTCGTTTGAAATAAAAATAATATCGGGCTGAAAGGCGTTTTTTGAGTTGAGATATACGTCTATGGGAGCGTCTAATGCAAGTCCCAGATTATATTTTTTAACATGGGTATAAATTACAAGTTCAAGGTTTTTAGAAATTATCTGGTGTTCCGTTAAAGGCGACGGACTCATTATTAGTTCTCCTTCTATTAGTTGATAGGGGGCTCCCTCGGGAAGGTTAAAATAATCCCGCGCGGTATAATATTTTGGATAAACTGCGGTGTTTTCTAATTTTTCAAGCACGGACGTTCGGGACATATAGGATGATTAATTCATTAGAGTTATTTAATTAATTTTGTTGGTTTATTGATTATTATATCATATTTTAGAAACAAAATCTTAAAATCCGTCGCCGCCAAAACCTCCTACGCCGCTACCTCCAAACGAAGAATCATCATCGTCAAAAGCGGAGAAACTGTTGCCGCCTGAAGACGAAAAACTATCGTCGGACGAAAATCCATTATTGTCGAAAGCAGGGGTAGAAGTCGGGAAGTCGTCGTCATTAAAAGTGGAGACAGAGGTTGAGGAATTGTCGTTTAAATCGGTTCCATAAGGATTTCCGCCTACGTCTATCATGGAATCGTCCATCATGGGTAATCCGGTTGCGGGATTTACCCCCATATTCGTAGAATTTGAGGTTATATCGTCCGAATCGCCAAATAAATTAGAAAACCAGTTAAATAAGCTCATTTTCTTTCCCTCCTTATTTTTGGAACTTCATATTTTTTTCTAAATATAGTACATAATTTTCTATTTTATCTACCATAAATTCTTTTAAATCATCGCTTGATACTTTATATTTAGGATTTTCTAACGTATCCTCCGCTATGTCTTTTAAAAGTCTCTCTAAAAATAATTTAGTGTTAAAATAGGTTTTATATTTTTCTTCGGTTAATCTTATTATTTCTGATAAACTACTTCCGTCTTGAATAATACTGTATAAATCATAATAATCTTTATATGAAGTTCTCATAGTTATTGTATGAGCTTTCATTGCGATACATTCGTTTTTTGTCGCAATATTTAGATTATTGACCAGCGGTTCGCGTTCTATAGGCATTCCAAAGGAATAAAAAGTCAATTTAGTATCGTTTGCTAAAAATTCGATATAATTTTCATATTCATCTAATATGCGATAATCCGTGAATATCTTTTTAACAAAATCCCTAAGTGTATCGTTATCTATATATTTTTTATCGGTAAACAAATCCACGTCTTCGGAAAGTCTATGATTTATATGTAAGGCGAGCGCGGTGCCGCCGACGAGAATAAAGTCCTTAATCATATCGTCATCCGACAATAGCTTAACGGTATCCCAAGTTTTCTCTTTGATACTTGAATAATGCACCGAAAATCACCTCAAGTAATTTTATAGTCCATCCCCGCATATTTTTCTGAGGATAAACGTTTTCCTTAAATATTTTATAGCATTTATCGAGACCGTAATCGTTCGTTAATTCCACAATATCTTTCGGCTGTCCGTATAATAAAACATGAGTAATCAATGTTAAGTCGGAGACTAAGCCTCCTTCGGGAATGAACCAGAACGGAACGTTATATTTATATATCATAATCGCGGTGACTCCCTTCTGTAAAAATTAAAATCAGCGATAAGCGGCTTATTGATTTTTTACTTATCACCTTTCCATCCCCCTGTCTTTTTCTATAGCGTTTACCGCCTTCTCCACTTCCGTTAAGCTTTTATCTGGGAATATCTCCTTATAATGAAACTTGATCACTGCGTCGTCTATCTTATCCTGTTTCATCTCGGCAACGGCGGCGTTAAAGCCGGAGGTTTGGTAGATATCACGATATTTTTGGAACTTGCGGTTGCCTGCTATCCCATTTTCCTTTAATAGTTTAGCGGTTTCTCGAGTAATTGATTTTACTTCCTGAAATATTGAATATATAAATTCATTATCTTGTAAAAGAGAGATTGCTTTACCGAATACAAATCTATTCATTTCATTCTTAAAAAATACGGAGCTTTTTTCTAAATTAAAAAATTCAAGCCTTTTATTTAAAGTATTCAAAAAATCGTCTTTGCCGATTTTATAATCGTTTATTTTTTTTAAAATTAGATCTGGATTTAGAACTATGTTCTTATTCGAAAGCCATGCAATATCCCATATATCCCTGCTTTTAAATGGCATACCGTCTAATATCCGCCTCCCCCCTAATGCTACGACTTTATCGGCTAAAATCTCTTCAAGAGATTCCGTCGGCACATATAAATCCTTAATACCGGAATTATATTTATTTTCGACAATTTTAAATTGTTTAGTATAAGAAGGGATATTCATAAATTCAATTTTAACGTTAATACTTTTAATCTGTTCTTTAGGGATGACTTTAACATTAATAATATCCAATAAACCGCTTTTTTTAGCGGTTGCATTGATTTTTTCTTCTATTTTTAATTTAGAAGGTAATTCATTAAAAAATTTATTTATAAAATTTTTACCTTCTTTATTTATAGTGAAATCAAGATCTTCCGAATATCTGCTTAGACCATAGCAAAGCTTCAATGCGGTTCCGCCTTGAAATGTAATATTTTTATATAAATCTCTATAATTAGATAGTATATCTAAAATATTTAATTGTAAAATTTCTTTGGAAATATTTTTAAAATCGATGGATTCTTCGATAGATATCTTTTTTGCCAATTCATAAATTTGCATAGGTTTTTCTCTCCTGCTCATATATTAAATCAACGGCCCTATTTGTTTGAATTAAATCCTTCACGACCAAATCTTTTTCTGCGCAATAGATTTTTTTTGTACCGTTATATAAAATTAGATTTTTATTAATAAGCTCTTGAAATTTTTTATAATCTAATTTTTTATGAGTAAATTCAATAATCCCAAGCGGCGTGTTATAAATATAACTTCTTCCGTTCGTAACCAGAGTAAGTCTGTTTGGAATTTGAGAAATTAAAGAAAGTTCGGACGCTCTTGATTCGAGAGATTCATAGAAGATGTCGTTCGGCCGAAAATATCTTGCCATTTCTTCAAGAAAAAAAGCGGTTTTTGACCTTGCTCTTTTATTAGCGTAAAAGCCTTGTGCTAAATATAATAAAACTCCGGCTTCAACGAAAAAATTTAGCTTTTTATATAAAGTGTTATCTTTTTCATCATAAACTACCCTAAAAGCTCTTGACGGGATAATCCATTTCCCCTTTAAATCAATATCGTCAAGAAAAGCTAATAAGTTTTTTAAACTTAATTTATTCTTTATAATCTTCATAGGTTAATTATACACAAACTTGACGAATATGTCAAGTTTATTATTTATACGGTTTGATTACCATATTTTTTGCAACAAATACATTAAACCTATATCCCTGCCTTATTATTATCGTAGGCGGAATATTGGCATATTTTTGCAGGATATTCTGTCCGGTCTGGCTTAATGCCTGCGAACCGCCTTCCAGAAGAACCCCGCTCGATGTTACCGGGTCCAATCCCTTATAAATCAGGGATAAATTCCAATTAATACTATCATTGGATTAAGGGTAAGCCCAATTTTCCGTCGCAATCCCTTATAAATCAGGGATAAATTCCAATCGCCGAAATTCTCCACCGGTGTCGGGGAGTATTATGATAGCGCAGCGAAGCAATCTGCCGTCACTTTACGACAAGGGTCGCAATCCCTTATAAATCAGGGATATATTCCAATATATATAAGGAGCCGCACGCTCCCTAACTTTAAGGGTCGCAATCCCTTATAAATCAGGGATAAATTCCAATTTGCCTTAAACCCCCGCCTACCGGACATTATCCGGTTTTGTCGCAATCCCTTATAAATCAGGGATATATTCCAATACTTATATGACTCGTTTAATCCGAGTTACATGGTGATAGTCGCAATCCCTTATAAATCAGGGATATATTCCAATCAGTTTATGTCGAAGGGAAAATTAAGAATGAAACCTACGTCGCAATCCCTTATAAATCAGGGATAAATTCCAATGATGTATATAGCAGCCCCCTACTCCGCTAACCCGGAATACGGTCGCAATCCCTTATAAATCAGGGATAAATTCCAATGGGACTGGAATGCACCTGGTGACGACGGCTTTGACGACAGGTCGCAATCCCTTATAAATCAGGGATAAATTCCAATTCGGCATTTATATCATATTAATTTTAGAGCCGCCTAAGTCGCAATCCCTTATAAATCAGGGATAAATTCCAATTTGGTAAAAAAGCTCCTGGAAGTTAGGGAGACCGCCGTGTGTCGCAATCCCTTATAAATCAGGGATAAATTCCAATGAAAAATGGAAAAAGGCTAAAAATATAAGTATGAGATGGTCGCAATCCCTTATAAATCAGGGATAAATTCCAATTGTTCGCTAAAGACGACGAGAAGAAGTTTATGGAGGTATTGTCGCAATCCCTTATAAATCAGGGATAAATTCCAATAATAAAGGACTTTGCCGCCATAGCGGGGATTCCCATGTTGTCGCAATCCCTTATAAATCAGGGATAAATTCTAATATGACAAAAATTCAGATATGTTTCATATGAAAAATAATGGTCGCAATCCCTTATAAATCAGGGATAAATTCTAATAAAAGGGAATTCTTTTTGCTGTGGAAAAACTCGTCTGAGTCGCAATCCCTTATAAATCAGGGATAAATTCTAATACCTTAATAGACTGCGCTGGAGACTATTTAGCCGATTCGATGTCGCAATCCCTTATAAATCAGGGATAAATTCTAATGTACCGTTTCAGAGACAACGACTTGGCATAATGTCGAATCGTCGCAATCCCTTATAAATCAGGGATAAATTCTAATGCT
>JAJYDX010000033.1 GCA_021777135.1 bacterium
AGAAAAAGACTTCCGCCTCCTACTCCGTCCCCGCCTTCCCCGCCTTTGTTGTCATTGCTAGCGTTAGCTAAGCAATCTCTGCCTTCTGCCCCGTTTCCGTCATCCCTGTTTTTTTGCTTTTTTATAAATTCCTTGACTATTTGGCCGGTGCCGTCCGGCGAATTGTCGTCTATTATTAAGAGACTTATGGAATGGTTCGATTTTTTTACGGCTTCGGACTCGTTAAGGCTTAAAACGGAATTTGTCATCCGCCCTATATTGTCTTTTTCGTTATAAGTGGGTATTGCTACGAGTATTTTCATTTAATTACTTATATCATTTAATAAATAAATCTGACACCTTTATTTATAAAAGAATCATAAAATATTCCGTCGATATTTTGGCATGCTTTAAAATATGCGATAAAGTAGAGCGTTTTATAGGTTTGTGGGTCGGCACCGTAATTTTTATAATTTCATTTTCGTATCTTTTTTCCATTCTTATATGTGACCCTTTTTGTCTGATAACGGCAAAGCCGTTGCGTTCCAGCGCCTTAACGACTCTGTCGTAATTTAAACTAGGCACCTTGCTCATATTGCCAGTTCTAATTCTTCAAGATTAGGATTGTCGGCGGAAACTTCCTCTTCCGATTCTAAATAAAGTTCTATAGCTTCCCTAATATTTTTTATTGCTTCTTCTTTAGTATCGCCTTCAGAGATACAACCATGTAAAGAAGGAACAGTAACGGTATATCCGCCTTCTTCGCTTTTTTCAAGAAGAATTTTTAATATCATATTTTCGACCGCCTTATTTTAGGATGTATTTATACTATATTATATTATCATATTTTGGTTTTATTATATTGCTTCGATTTGTAATTGTCAAAATTATTTATTTCGTAATATTAGGAAACTAAGTTTGCATAATTGAATTTTATTAGAAAATACGGCAAATGCAGGCGGGAGTAGGATACGGAGACAGACGATTTTAAAAATATGCGGGCGGGTGCTTATAAAAATATAAAAGCATTGCTTTTATGGCTTTTATGCCGCCGAAATGGCTTTTAAGTCTGCCGGAGTGAAATAAATCTGTCCCCTTTATTTTGACACCTTTATTTTTTATTAAAATAATGGGGTTGGCATTGTTACTTTAACAGGTCGCCCTTTTCCCCGTTTTTCTATTCTTCTTCCGATTATCTGCTCTACGGAATCAGTAAAATAGCTGTTTCCCGTAAGCTGGCCTCGATTTAAAACTCCTCTCAAAAAATCTAATTCGCCCGATGGTATATTTTCCTGAAGGAACTTTGCGTATTTTTCGCGCCTTATTTCTTCTATTTCGCTCAAACCAAGAAACATTGGATCTAAATCTATATCCATATCTATATACCTGTCGGACTGCTCTTTTACTTTGTCGCTGCTCATTCTTGCAATATAACTTGACCACCTATAATCCGACGGTTTTTCGACAATATTTGCCCGAACTGGATTTAATTCGATATAACGGCAACAGGCTAATAAATATTGGTCGCTTTGCACAGGGCTTGATTTATACCTGCTTTCCCACAATGTTCCGCTTCTGCCTTCTAATATATTAAAATAACGGGTGGTTCGTCCGGCAAGTGTTTTCATAAATACCCACAGATTTGAAACTTCATCTCCGGGCTGTAGAAGTAAATGAATATGATTAGTCATAAGGCAATAAGCAAATACTTTTATTTCAAATTTAATTTTTAATTCCTGTATATTTTTAAGATAATTATTGAAATCTTCATCTTGCGCAAATATTACCTGCCTGTTATGTCCTCGTTGAACTATGTGGTGAGGGCAATTTGGCAGCAGGATTCTTTTAGTTCTCGGCATATTTAATTATTCCGTCAATTATTCCGCAAAATTATTCTGCTTTTGATTATTATTATTTAATTTAAATTTTTAATTCTAATTTTTTATTATTATAATAAACGAAAGTTAAAATATTATGATGGAAATGTTAAGGAAATGTTAAATTTTTGTTGCAGAATGATTACAATGAACCGGCAAACGCAGGCGGGAGTAAGGGAATAAATAAACCTGACATCTTTATTATTCTTTATTAACGAAAAAACCTCTGCCGTCCAAAATAGGCAGAGTTCTGTTCATAAAACTGGAAAGAATAAATAAATCAGACCTCTTTGATTGCCCCTCCTAATGCAGGCGGGAGTAGGATGCGGAGGCAGACGATTTTAAAAGCAAAGCTTTTATGCCCGCCGAAATGGCTTTTAAGTCTGCCGGAGTGAAATGAATCTGACGTCTTTATTTGTTTTTTCGATAAAAACGGAATCAGTGTTCGGATAGGAACGGAATATACAATTATGCGGTTTTTTCTAATTGAATACTTCCTAAATTAAATATGATTGAATTTAAATTAACCTTTTGCCTTGCATGTTCAATTTCAAAACCCACCGGTTGCGCATTCTCATCTAAATCCATAACGACGTCTTGACTGATTTCTTCAGACTCCACGCTTGGATTATCCGACAAAGTTATGTAGAGCGTATCCGTGTCGCCATAATAATCTATTTTCATTATTGTTCACCATCTTTAAAATTTCTATCAAAAAATGCATTATGAATCGTTTCGCCGTCTTCCAATAAGACAACCCGTAAATATTTATTAAATTCTTTAATATATATCCAGTATCTTATTCTTCCATCGTCTTGGATTTCTTTTCTTAAATAATTTATTTTAATTTCAAATAACCATTCTAATTTAATATAAGGTCTTTTAATTAAAACTTTATCGGTAAAATATTTTGATAATTTTAAATCCATGTTTAAAGTGCTCATGATAATAATCTATGAATAAATTATATTATATTATTAAATATTTGGCAAAATATAATTCAATTTTTTAATTTAAATAATCAAGTTAACATAATGGAATTTTATGGCGGCGGGAATAAAAAAACCTGCTGCGCAGATTCAAGCGGGAGTGAAGGAATAAATAAATCTGTCCCCTTTATTCTATGGCTTTTAAGTCTGCCGGAGTGAAATAAATCAGATACCTTTACTTATATTCTGATCTCGCTTATGCCGTCTTTTCAATTTCGTATTGCAAAGGGAAAAGCTTGTCGAGAGCAACATGCTTTGACGCATCTATTATCTCTATTCCGACAATTTTATCATGTTCGCCTATATCTAAAACCACGTCTTCGGAAACCCGCCTATTAATCAAATCTTGTTTTATCTCGTCTAACCTGATATATAAAAGGTCGGTTTTATCGCTGTAAAAAATATTCATAAAATATTCTCCCATTTGCCGTAAAAAACATAGACTGTTACGGTAATTATTTTTTCTTTTTCGATAATAAAAAATACTTCTATTCTTTTCTGCTCATAGAAATTGTTAAGGCGCTTTTTCTTAAATTCGTAAACCTTAGCTTTCCCGATTCGCCCGTATTTTGCCTCAATCGAAAAACCGCTCAGTATGACGTCTTTAATCTCAATCTCGTTAGCTCCTCTTTCTTGCGCCCGCTCCAGCGTGTGCCGGTCTATTTGTATTTCCATATGTTTTACTTATACTATAATTAAATTTATAAAAATAATCAAGTTGACATAACGGCAAATTATGAGAAAATACGGCAAATACAGGCGGGAGTAAGATACGGGGGCAGACGATTTTAAAAGCAATGCTTTTATGCCCGCCGAAATGGCTTTTAAGTCTGCCGGAGTGAAATAAATCTGACACCTTTATTCTTAGGCAGTTTCATATTGTAATATCTTTAACTGTTCCGGTTTTATCCGTGCACTTAAACCGAGCATCTCTACCCCTACCACCTTACCGTCGGAATTAAAATCTAAAATAATGCCGGGCTCAACCTCTTCCGATTCTATTATAGACGATTCGTCTAATCTAAAATAAAGGGCATCGCTTTCTTTATCTACTATAAGTTTCATATTTATTCCTCATTTTTAACCTGCTTAATTCTTTTATATTTTCTGTCGAAATAAACGGTAACTATCTTTTTTGGATACACATTATGGTTGACCACGACATGTAAAACTCTTCCGTTATTTTCTGCAATATTTTTAAAATAATGTAAATTTCCGTCCTCTTTAACGGTATTCCAATCAGGATTATTTAAAGCATCGGAAATCCAAGTTTCGGGAATCTCACGCTCTCTAATAACGTCAATCGAGTGTAGAGTGAATTCATATTGATTTAATGACATAAATCATTAACTCTATTATTTATCTTTATCTTATCTCGTTTATAAACATTAATTAATTTATACATTATTTACAAAAAATAATCAAGTTGACATAACGGCAAATTATAATGCAGGCGGGCGCTTATAAAAATATAAAAGCATTGCTTTTATGGCTTTTATGCCGCCGAAATGGCTTTTAAGTCTGCCGGAGTGAAATAAATCTGTCCCCTTTATTCCCTTTATACGGCTATCTTTTCTAAAGGTATATTTTCTATAGAGATGTTTGAAAGTTCGGCGGGATTAAGTTTTTCGCTTGCATCGAGAATCTCGATTCCAACTATATGTCCTTTTTCATCAATATCTACCGTTACCCCTTTTTCCACATCCATCGAATCGACTATTTTTGCATCTCTAATTTTAATATATAGTGCATCCACATCTTTACTGTACTCGATTTTCATAAAATTAACCTCTAAAAAGATTTAAAAGATTTTTTTCTAATAGTCACGGTTATAATCAAAATATTATCATTTTCTTCCTTAAATGTGACCCTTATAAACCTATTGCCTATATATTTATAAGCATTTTTTCTGTCTTTAGCGTCAAATTCTATATAATCGGCTTGATTCACGACAGAACTAATCTCTTCTTCCGAGACATTCCTATCTTTCATTCTTTTTCTTGCATGTCTGCAATAAGTTATAGGTTTCATTCGTCCTTTTTCTAATTTAACATAAAAAATATTATCCGTCTATTTATTTTTTTACTAAAAAAATAAAAATAAAACGATTAAAGCAATCTAAAGTTAAGTTGATATAATTGGAAATTACGGCAAATGCAGGCTGGAGTAAGGAAATAAATAAATCTGTCCCCTTTATTGCGCCGTATTTTGTATTTTGTATTTATTCCTTATTTATTTATATTCTATTAATTCGCTTGATCTAATAGATAATTTTCATGAAAATCGCAAGAAAATAAAGATTCCAATGAAAACTTTTGGGAAGCATTAAGAATCTCTATGCCTACAATTTCATTCTTATTAGTCGTATCTATATTTATCCCGCCCTCAACTTCGATAACTCCGGTAGGTTTAACATCGGATAATTTTATATACGCAGCGTCAACTTCTTTATCATAAAATATCTTCATTTTTATAACCTCTCTTAAATGGAAAAACGCTTATTACTACAATTTTTCCGTTCTCGACGGAAAAAATAATTTTTATAGGATAGGTATATTTTACCGACAGAGATTCATCCAGAATATCATATCTCCCATAAAATAATTTATAGAAAATTCGATATCAATCATTATAATATTAAGGATATAAAATTTTATGAATGCAAAAATATAATATATAACCTGCCTATTTTATTTATACATCAATCCAATCAAATAATCAAGTTGACAACAGTTGACATAACGGCAAATTATGAGAAAATACGGCAAATGCAGGCGGGAGTAGAATACGGAGGCAGACGATTTTAAAAGCAAAGCTTTTAAGTCTGCCGGAGTGAAATAAATCTGTCCCCTTTATTTTTTATTTTTTTTAATAATTTTACGCTGCTGCCGAATTTTTAGTCTGAAAAGTTATATTTAATTCTCCGGATTTTAATATATTATGACGAGAAGCGTTTAAAAATTCTACGGTTACCGGTTCGCCGTCTATGCCGTAACTTATTATTACTCCGCCGGATTCTTCTACCGAATCAACCGGAGGATTATCGCTTAATAAAAAAATAAGCACATCGGCTTCGGAATCATAATTAACTTTCATTTTAATTCCTCCAATATTTATCAATCTTACTTGTCCAGTAAAGTGTTAATATAATACTAATATTTTTATCTATATATTTGAAAGGTATTCTTAATAACCCGCCGTTTAATTTGTGCTGGACTACAAAAGCATCTAAATCACCCGAAACGACTTGATGTGGATTGTTCAAAATATTTTCTATATCTTCCTTGCCTAAGTGTAACTTGCTTTCCCATTCCTTGAGTCTTTGCTCGGCATGTTTCGTCCAGATTATTTTCATTTTAAGATATTATATCTTAAGTTTTATATAATTTTCTATATAATTAAAATTAAAGAATGGTAGGTAAAAATAAATAAATCTGACACCTTTATTATTATCTTATCTCGTTTATAAACATTAATTAATTTATACATTATTTACAAAAAATAATCAAGTTGACATAACGGCAAATTATGAGAAAATACGGCAAATACAGGCGGGAGTAGAATACGGAGGCAGACGATTTTAAAAGCAAAGCTTTTAAGTCTGCCGGAGTGAAATAAATCTGTCCCCTTTTATTTATTTGGCCGGTGCCGTCCGGCGAATTGTCGTCTATTATTAAGAGACTTATGGAATGGTTCGATTTTTTTACGACTTCGGACTCGTTAAGGCTTAAAACGGAATTTGTCATCCGCCCTATATTGTCTTTTTCGTTATAAGTGGGTATTGCTACGAGTATTTTCATTTTATTACTTATATCATTTAATAAATAAATCTGACACCTTTATTTTAATAGGGAAATCGAGGAATGAAAAAGGCGGGGGTTGAGGCCCCCGCCGGTAAGCTATTGCTATTGCATTGCACGGTATTGACTTTCGCGGGTTAAATTAGAACGCGAAGTCGAGACCAGTGCCGAACAAGTTAGCTTCTTGTTTATTTGTAATTGTATAACCAAGATAAAGATGCGCATTATAGGCTAAATTAATAGTGGCCTGAAGGGCAATAGCATCTTTTATGCCTTCGTCACAAACACCAGTCAGGTTTGTGTTGGTATAAGCATTACCGTATAAATTAGCATTTGAACAAGTAGTTGTCCCTCCAGCGGCACCTTCTTGCAAGTCTTTATGCGTCCAAGAATACGTTGCATAATCAGCTGAAAGCATAATTCCATTATTCATTATAGGCAGTATATAACGCCCATAAACCTCAAAATCACTATATCCGTTAGATGTTCCAGATACACTTGTTGGTGTCGCATAGCTTACGGATGTATTATTTGCATATGGATTCGAATCGCTCTGAACCATATAGGTCAAGCCAAGCTCGTAAACGTCGTTCGCAAGGTCAACATCGACGCCGTTAACCATAACGCGGTTAGTCCAAGCTCCTACTCCACCTGATACATTGTTAATAGGTTCTGCAACGGTCGCGCCGTAATAACCAAATTCTAACTGACCCATCGGAATCTGTGCATATTCTTTTAACTGGTAAGAATACTCCATTGCATTTGAAACTTGACCATTGCCATTACTGTCTAAGTAATTCGTAGCCTCTCCTACGGCGGTGTTTGCACTATTGCTACCCGCATCATTCGTTACCGTCACTTTATACCACAGATGATAACCCGGCGTTCCGTAAAGGGCAAAACCGGCGTTTCTGGAGTGAATTAAAGCGGCTGCTTCGCCGTCATAGCCAACGTTCAAATTCTGTCCGTTTCCTACAGGACCAGCAGGAAGATAAAACGGTATCTGTCTGTAAAAATACGGGCTTGCGGTTGTTACCTGACCTAATTTTAAGTTAAACAGATGCGGAGCTACTCCTAATCCGCTGCCAAGACCGTTGATTGATGCGAATATCTGTTTGCCGTTAATCTGTCCCTTGCCTGCGCCAAATCCGTAATGCACATAGAAAGATAATGAATCTGCAAGAGGCGTGTATAACTTAAATGCGCCGGCATCGACTATATCTACGCCCGCGCCGAATGCATCTGTTGATGCGCTTACATTTTCGTTAGTCGTGTGCTGATAGCTGATAATCGGTTCCACCATTACCGGAATCGGCCATGGGTTTGGAAGGCTTAAACCTTCTGTTATCTGAGTTGCGTCGGCAGGAGTTCCTTCCGTGCCGGGAAGCCTGAAACCGTTTCTCCAGAATGCTCTTCCGAACGGGTTAAGGTTTGGGAAAACCGTGTGACAAACTGCGCATGAAAAATGATACTTTTGTGCAAAAGCCGGGATTGCGTTTGCTTTTTTCGGCACTAATGCGAACGAAAGCGCCAAAACAAACAAGGCAACCATAGTTATTACTAATTTCTTTTTCATAACTTTCCTCTCTCTTAAAGTTAAAGTTAAAAATTAAATTAAATTAGGACTTGGTTTTAATCTTTCTTAGTCTTTCTCCTCTGCCACCTCCCTTAAAAGATTTTATATTATTTTTAATTTTTATAGCAATCTCAATTAAGCAATACTGGATTCCCGCTTTCGCGGGAATGACATACTTATATTTATATATCTAAAATTACCGTTTGTCAATACCTTTTGTTTGAACCGATAATTATAATATATATCGTCTGCCGGACTTAATACTTTAGCTTTGATTTATTATAATACCTGTATTTTATATGTCAAGAACTTTTTTAGCTTATTTTAATGAATTTAAATAAGCCGCAA
>JAJYDX010000034.1 GCA_021777135.1 bacterium
CCTTCGCCCATAACATAAACTTCGCTATAGCGTTCCATTAATTGAAACGTAGCTTCATGTATAGCTTTAGCAAAGGTTAATTCTCTATTCATATATATTAATTATATTCTAATATGGAGTTACCGGCACAAAACCGTTTTGTTTATTTTGCATAATATTATTAAGTTTAATAAAATTTTCTTCGACAATAGAATAAACCTCGGATTTGACGGTTTCTAATTCTTTTTTTGAAATTAAATTATCGTTTAAAATTTTCCTTTCAAAATTAATTATAGGGCATTTTTCTTTCCATAGTTCAATTTCGTTTTTATCCCTGTATCTTTCCCCGAAATCTTCTTCCGGACTTACATGTCCTTTCCAGCGGTAAGTTAAAGCCTCTATGAAATAAGGTTTTTTGTTGTCTCTGACGTATTTTACGGCGTTTTTTGAAACTTCGTAAAGTTCTATAACGTCGTTGCCGTTAATTTTTTTGGATTCTACTCCCAATGAAGCCGCTATTTTATAAATTTCAACCCCTTCGCCCCTCCTATTTTCTATTCGGGAATGGGTCGCCAGACCGTTGTTTTCGCAAACATAAAGAACCGGCAAATTTTTTAACGACGCAAAATTCAAACTTTCATAAAAATAACCTTCTTCGGTCGCGCCGTCCCCGAAAAAACACACGGATATTTCGTTTAAATCTTTCATTTTTATGCCCAACGCTATACCCGTAGCGATTGATATACCAGAACCCACTATTGCAGAGGTTCCCATTATTCCGATGTCGGGAGCAAATATATGCTGCGAACCTCCCCATCCTTTTGTGTATCCGTCTTCTAAACCGCATAATTCTTTGAGCAAATTCAGAATATCCCCGCCTTTAGCCAGGTAATGCCCATGGCTTCTATGGGTAGTCGTAACATAATCCCGTCTATCCAACAATCTTATAACAGCAGCGGCAACGGCTTCTTCACCGACATACAGGTGAACTGGGCATTTCATATAGCCTTTTTTGTATTCGGAAGCTATTTTTTCTTCGGTCAATCTTATAGTGAGCATTGTTTTAAACAGCCCGATCATTTCATCTTTTGTAATCATAATATATTTAGGAATTAATATTGACCTTTGATATTATCTCATTGAGATTTATATAATCCATGCAGAATTTATCGTTTTTACAGATCGATTCATAGCAAGGCATATATTTGCAATTTACTTTGGGCAGAATAAATTGACATCTATTGTATGGATAAACTTCTTTAAAAGACGTAGGACCAAATATGCCGACAACTTTCTTCTTAAGAGCTATAGCTATATGAAGTCCTAGGCTATCTTGCGTTATTATACATCTGCATGAGTTCAACCAGTCTATATATTCATACAAATCGTTCAACCCCTCCTGCCATGATATTTTATAGTTTTCTCGTAAAAGCAGTGATTCAAGCTCCTTCCATTTATCCATAGGCATAGCTTTAGTAAGCCATTTAGAACCTGATTTGTAATTGAGACCGATATCGTAAGTGGCAGTTGTTTTAGGCTTATAACCTAAAATATACTCCTGTCCGGTCCATTTTTCTCCTATCATTTCAATTAATACTTTCTGCCAGTAATCGTTTGTTTTTTTCTCGCTGTTTTTGTTCTGGATATAATTTAAAAAGTCTAAGCCTTTTTCGTATGCGCTGTAAGTTCCAGTCTGCGAATCAAACCTGAATCCGTATTTAACCCAAGCGTCCACCATATCGGCAATCGCGCATACCCCCGGTATTTTTTCAAGATTAATAAGGATGTCGAATCTCTCCTTTAAAAGCTGAAAAGGAACGAAGTTATCCCATATTAAAATCCTGTCTATATACTCATTGTTATTTAATAAGGGGTGTGCTTCCTCAGCGACAAGCCATGTTATATCCGAATCGGGATACTTGTCTTTTAAAGCGCTTAAAATTGGCGTCGTGCGCAAAACGTCGCCAAGACTCGGGATTTTGCCTATCTCCGAATCCAGCGTTTCAGAATAACCAAGTTTTATAATGAGTATTTTCATAAAAGTAGCTATATAAAATTAATATGTTCCGGTTTATGAGACAACATTTCAAGAAATTCGTTTACGCGCGCCATTCGGCAGTTTACCCTGCATTCTTTTGCAATCTCAAGCCCGTTGAGTCCATAATCTATGGACGACTTTCTTTTATCAGAAAATAAAATATCCTTTATATTATAGTCGTAAATATTACCGGATTTAAATCTATCGTCGCCTAAAAATATCGAACAAGTATAAAAATCTCCTTTGGAGTCTATATAACCCCAGAACGGCAGGGCATAACAGCGTTCGAATTTTTTTGACTTTTCGATATATTTTTCGAAAGAATTTCGTCTGAATATTATATTTATTCTTTCTTTGTTTTTGCCGCAAATATTTTCAATATAATCCAACGTATCTTTTGTATAATTTATATCTTTGATTTTTTCCATTTGCGGATGTTTAGAAAACGGTTTAAATACAATATAATCTACGCCTATGTCGGAAAATAGATTTACGGCATTTTCTATATCTTTTAAATTTTCTTCTATAATTAAAAACTGAACTCCAATGGCTGTTTTAAGTTTATTTTTGTTTCTTATATCTACAATAGTTTTTATATTTTCAGTAACTTTATCAAAAACATGTTTTGGGGATTGATGAATAATCTCGTAAATATCTTTAGTCCCAGCATCTACGCTGAATTTTATCCAAGATAAGTCAGGGATTATTTTATTAAAAACTTCTTCATCGCCAACGCTTCCGTTAGTAGTAATTGATGTATCTATACCGGAATTTTTTGCCGTCTCTATAAATTTATCAAGTTCTTTATGCAAAAAAGGCTCCCCCTCACCTGCAAACATTATGCTTTTTAAACCGGCTTCGCCTAACTCTTTAATTTTTTCAATAAAAATATCTGTATTAAGCATATGTTTATCTTTCATAGCAAAATCAACGCCGCAAAAAATACACCTCTGATTACAGTATGAAACGGGGGACACTTCAATATAAATTGGAGAAATATATTTTTTTTCCTGCCATTCCTGGACTCTGTCTAGGTGCCAGTATAGTTTATGTCCGTCGATTTGAAATTTGTCCATATTTGATTTATTTAATTTATTATTTTCCTACATTTATAATTTCTACGCTCGTATGACCGTATTCTTGAAAACGGTTTGTCTTTATCTTTACGTCGCAGGGATTGCAGTCTCCGTAAAAAGAACAGGAGCGGAATTCGTCAATCATATCTTCGTTTAAGTTTTCGTCTAGAATATGGGCATATGAATTTCTTCCTTTATATAAATCGGCATGGCATTTATATACATAACCGGAAGGATCGACTATAAGTTCCGTCGTCCTGCATTCGCATTTTTTTAATTCCGAAGCGTTGACGGAATCTTTATATCTAAAAGTTCCGTATAGTTTGCCTTTATATTCGCCTAAAAATTCCTTAGTCCTGAAATCTATTCCGATGTCAAGACATCTTTCTTTAACTTTAAGTATATGGTCTCTAAGGGAACCGTTAGGCTGGAGTATGCCGAAAAGACCGACGTTAAACCCTGCATCCTGTAGTTTTAATGTTTTTTTAATTAACTCGTCAATATCGTTTTGTCCCGGATGATAGCTGACTCTTATAGGTGCATAAGGAGCAACCCTGTTGAATCTCCAGACCGGCGCTTCTTTGATGAATTTATCTACGTCAAACATAAGATTAGTCAGTAAATCCATTTTAATATCAGGTTTTACCTCATTAACGAACTTATAAAAACCTTTATGAAGTGTCGGCTCGCCTCCTTGCAACGTAAGCGGCAAATCGTCTCTCAATACGAGCCTGTTTGCGGCTTTAATCCATTCTTCCGCAGTCAGCCCGTTTCTATGAGCCTGCGAAACACGAGAACCGCCGTTATGGATATTTATACAGTAAGGGCATTTGAGGTTGCAGGATAAAGTAAGGAAAAAGGCGACGTAGTTGTGATGGGATTTTAAATTTATATTTTGAAGCATATTAAAGTACACCTAAAGTAAAGTCAAAAATTTTAATATCTTAATAGTTTAAAACATTTAATTTAGCTTTAATTGGTCCATTATAGATCTTAATAACATAACCAACTTGCGAAGAAATTTACTCTTATAAAGAAAATAACGAATTATCATATCAATTGAAAAAACACGAAGTGAAATAAATGGATATTTTTCCTTAATTTTTTGTTTAAAAAGAATTGCTTCTTTCTTTTTGTTAGCTCCGATAAGAACAAAAAAAGAAACTTTTGAAAATTTTAACATTGTTTTATGATACCATTTTTCTATTATCTTTGAAGGAAAAATTTTATTTTCTTTTGCATATTTAGACAAATTTTCAATATAACATAGGTCATTTATAGCAATTTTTACAACCTTATTAGTAGCCATATTTTTTGGCAACATATACGAAAATGATATATCATGTATCATGTATGTTCCAACAGTATCCTTTAAAAAAGCGACATTACCATTTAAAGAGAGCAATAATAAGGCTTCATAGTTTACTGAAGGAAACTCACCAATCCAACACCCTAATTTTTTAGCCACATCTGTTTTTTGTATAAAAAATGGTGCAGGAATAACGGATTTATAATAATTAAGGAAACATGATCTTCCGTCGATAATTTCTGGAAGGAATCTATTTGAGTTCAATTTTTTATTTTCATTAGATTCGAAAATAGTTTCATAATTAGCGCTAATTAATGTAATATTTTTATCACTATATTTGTTTAAAAGCCCAACGCACTTCGAAATAAATGAAACATCTGTTAGATGCTCATCATCGGCTAAAAGCATAAACCAATCAGAGTCATTATATTCATAAACAAGTTTTTTAATACTTTTAAAAGTTCCTAAATTTTTCACATTTTTTATGGTCTTTAATCTGGGATCATTCGAATAATTTTGCAATACTTCTTGAGTATTATCAGTTGAACAGTCATCTAATACAATAACCTCAAGATTTTGATAATCCTGAGATAATGCACCTAAAATAGCGCCTATTAAATAGGTGGCAGCCCTATTGTATGTCGGTATAAGGATATTAATTTTTGGGTAAACTTTCATAAAAAAACTTACTTCTACTTAGTAATTTATAGTCTTTCTAGTCTTTAGTTGTTTTATTTAATATAACTTTATGCGGCTCTGGCACCTTTTTAGCGTTTACAACCTTAAAGGTCTCTCATTTTCAAAACATGTAAAAATATATCTAATCCATAAATAGTTACGTATCATTCTGCCAACAAAACTTTTTTCATTTAATTTTCGATTTATAATTTTAATTTAATATTTTTCCTTTATATTTCCGTCTTCCAATTTATAAACCTTATCGCATCTTTCAATGGTCGATAACCTATGGGCTATTATTATAAGCGTCTTATCCTTTCCCGCTTCATAGATTTCGTCCATAACCTGCGACTCTGTCTTATTATCCAACGAACTGGTGGCTTCGTCAAGCACTAATATCTCGGGGTCGTCGTATAAGGCTCTGGCTATAGCAACCCTTTGCTTCTGTCCGCCGCTTAGTTTTATTCCGTTTTCACCGACTTTTGTATAAATTCCTTCGTGATGCTTTTCTAAAAAATCAAGCATATTTGCTTTTTTTAAAACCACTTTTACTTTATCTTCATCTATTCCTTCTTCTCCGATTACAACATTCTGAGCGACTGTGTCGTCGAAAAGATAAATGACTTGAGGAATATACCCCGACTTATTTCTCCATGCCTTAATGTTTTGATTGTCAAGTTTAACGTCGTCAATAAGAATATCTCCTTTGTCAGGCTTTAATAATCCGATAATTAAATCGACGAGTGTACTTTTTCCGCTTCCCGTTTCCCCTGTAATAGCAATTTTTTCGCCTTTTTTAATAGAAAGATTAATATTATTAAGTATAAGCTTGTTTTTGGTATAGCCGAAAGATACGTTTTTTAATAATATCTCTTTATTAAATTCAATATGGTCGCTTCCTAATTCTTCCGGTATTTGATGTATGTCTTTGTGAACCACGTCTAATGATTTATTATAAAAAATTATATAATTATAATTAGATAGTATTCTGTTAGCTGACGGTAATAACCTGTAAAGCCCTAATATGAAAATAGAAATTAAAGGCAGAATATTTCTGATATCCGCATGATTTTTTAACACCGCATAAACAACTAAAAAAGAAACTAAACTGAAGCCTATCGATTCAAGAAGATATTTAGGAACATAAATAAGGCTTTGATTTTTTATATTGGCAGAGGCAAGACCTATTGAGGATTCAAAAAAGTTGCTCAGGACGGTTTTTTCTTTGGATTTAAGCTTGATTAACTTGAAATTACCGAAAGAGGAATTTAAAATTTTATACAACCTGCGCTGGAATTTCTCTCTTTTTTCTCCCGATTTTTTTATCTGTTTCGAAACGGTTTTTATTAAAAATAATATATTTAGCGCTAAAAATGCCGTTAATAGTATAGTCATTTCCCAATTAACATATAAAAGAACTAAATATATTAACAGCGCTACTAATATTTCGCTGAGCAGCAACAGAAAACTGTTTATTATTATCGTTAAGTTATACGCTTCGGTTATTATCGCTTTGGATAATTCGGAAGTATTTGAATTTATGAACTGCATATAACTCATTGACATATAATTGGAAAAAAGTTTATAAGCAATATTATGATACCTTCCGGCCGAAAACTTGCCGAGAAAAAAATAATATACTATATTTATGGCTCCCCTTAATATATAAAAAATGATGAGCAATATGCCGAACGCGGCGACAAAATAGACTGGGGAGGAAAAATTGAATATATGGTAAAAATAATGAAAATATTTATTTTTATCAATCATTTTAAAGTTCACTGCAACCGCGATGAAAGGCATAATGATAGAAATCGCAAAAGTTTCCATTACGGCAACGAAGACTGAAAAAATAAATAAGAATAATAAAAATATTTTATCTTTTCTGGATAGGATAGAATTTAATTTTTGGGTAAAACTAATATTCATTATTATTGATGTATAGTTTCTTAAAATTTTTTATAAATTTTAGACTGAACGCCGGTAGTCCTTCCGCTTCAAGAAGGCGGATGATTCCAAGACCGATAACGTCGGCCGTATATTCCGGTATATCGAAAGCGACGCGCACGTGGCTCTGGGCGGCTAAGTGGTATATCTCGTCGGGATTAATGCCGTAAAGAAGATTAGCGAGACGGGACGAATCAGATATGTCGCCGTAATGCAGAAAGAGGCGCGCGTTTTTATCGTTCGGGTCAACGTAAAGGTGGTCTATCCTGTGGGTGTTAAAGGCTGATACCCTTCTTATTATTCCGTGGACTTCGTAGCCTTTAGATAAAAGGTACTCCGCAAGATACGAACCGTCTTGACCCGTTATGCCTTTTATAAGAGCTTTCTGCAAGGTTTAAGCCTCCAAAAAAACGATAAGATTATGAATTAATTAACTAATTAACTAATTAACTAATTAACTAATTAATAATTGCTATAATTATTTATTATATTATTTATTATTATACCTGTTTTTGTTCTTTATGCCGATTTACGCAATATATCGATAAAGCGCATACCGTTCTATTTATTTATTTATTGCATATTAAATATTCGTCAATAAATATATAATATTATTCCAGCTTTGTCAATAAAATTATCCCCCCCCAATCCTTATAAATTAAGGGATTAGCAAGCAACTGGGCATATTAAATAAATAAAATAGAATCACAATAAAGGCAATCGAATAAAGAAGCGCGAATAAACGGAAGAATAAACGGGACGGATTAAAGGGAATGGTTTTATTTAATGACTGAATTTTTCTAGAATAAATTCTTTTGGGTTATAAAGCCGTAAGTTTTTAATATTTTCAAAATGTTTCCCGTTGCCGGTTATTAACGGGATATCTTTATAAAGAGATACCTCGATAAAAGGACGGTCTGAAGGGTCTTTAAGAGATAACAGGTATGGGTTGTCCGGCAATACCGGTTTGAATTCGGATGAAATATAATTTAATAAAGGAATAATATATGCTTCTGGAAATGAAAATTTTCGGCTTTTTAATACCTTATAGTGTATATTTTTTATATGCAAAAGTCAATTCGTATTCATCCCCCAAAATTGCCGATAGAAAATTTTAATTCTGGATTAAAATAAAGAAAATAAAGGAGAAATAAATAAATCAGGCATCATTTTTAATGACTTGACCTAAACGTTTTTAAAACCGTATATCCTGTTGTTTTCGGCTACTTCTTTTAATAAATCCAAAGCTTGTTTCCTGTCTATTTTTTTGAAATGAGGGAGCAGAAAATATGCGAAAATTCGTTTCTTAAATTTGTTTAGATAATATTACAAAATTTCCAGGAAATAATACTAAAATAATTTTAATATTATATATTTTTATGATATAATTAAAACAAATTAACAGGTAAATAATATAGGAGAAATAAATTGGAAATCATTGATACGCTTGCCTATGCTAAACGACTGAT
>JAJYDX010000035.1:0-1954 GCA_021777135.1 bacterium
TATAAACAAATAAATTTATAATAAATTTATTTTAAATTCTTTCGTTATTTTGCGGGAATAGCTCAGTGGTAGAGCATCACCTTGCCAAGGTGAGGGTCGCGGGTTCAAGTCCCGTTTCCCGCTCCATTCAAAACAGCAGTATATTTTTACTGCTATAATACTCCTTGTCTTCGCCGCTTAATACAGGCCTCATTTCTGAAATATATGTTTCTTATAATTTTATTACCTGTCTCAACTATTGTATTTACCGAGCCTGTCCTGCAAGTTTTGGGCACAGACGTCGGCGGTATTATTTAGACGGGATATATGCAGCGAACGTTCGTAATAAGGCAAAAGGTAAGACAATAAAACGTTATAACTGCCGGAATTATAAAACTCTATCGTAATTTGTTTACGGAACCATTATAGGCGGCTATATCTCTATTATTTTTATGGCCGGTTCTTATTTTTTTATGTTTTATATAATAATATCTTAATCTTAATTAATCCCATATTAATTTATTTATTAAATATAAAATAGTAATATAAAAAAAGCAATTAATTTTTTTGCATCATTTTTTCTTTTTTTATCTTGATTTAAAATTTTGAAAGATATAATATATGGAATGAAAAAAACATAATTATTTGAATAATAATATAGGATTTATCGGAATGATAAAAACAAAAAATATTTTATCAGGTTTATTGCTCATATCGATTTTAATATTAATACCGACGCGGAATTCTTATTCCTATTCTTATTCCGGCTCAGGCGTAAACGGCATTATCGGCAGCCTGCCGCAGGCTCCGAGTCTTAATAATATCACGCCGCAAGAAAAAAACCAGATTCTTAACAGTCTTTCAAAGAGAACCGTTGCAAATAAATACAAAAATAAAAAAAGTTTGCCTTTAATTAAAAAGGCAAAAACTAAAACAGCTTTCGCTCCATTTTCAAAGATAGAAATAATGTATAATAGGCTTTACAGGTTTAAAAAACCTTTGAAGCAGTTCGGGTACGGTTTTTTTAATAATCGGAAGAAAATTGCTACGACTCTTATAGGCGCTATAGGCAAAGATTACATAGTAGGCCCCGGAGATACGCTGACTTTATATTTGTCCGGTTCTCCGACGGAAGCTCTCGGCATACCAAATTCCATTAAACATCTGAAGGTAAACAGGGAAGGCATGATAAACCTGCCTTTTATAGGCACGGTTTACGTATGGGGCAAAACGCTGGGGATGGTAAAACAGATTATTTCGGCGGATTTGTCGAGCAAGTTTAGAAACGTTATAGTCACGGTTTCTTTAGATAAACTAAGGCAGTTCAGCGTTTACGTTACCGGTTTCGTCAGAAATCCCGGTCCGGTTATAGTAAACGGAACTTACACGGTTCTGGACGCGCTGTCTATGGCGGGAGGGGTGTCAAGGGAAGGCAGTCTCAGAGACGTTATCGTAAGAAAAGACGACGGAAACGGCTTTGAAACGTCCATACATATAGACCTCTATAATCTTCTTATTAAAGGCGAACCAGTCGATACCTATCTGCAGCAAGGGGAAACGGTTTACGTTCCGCCAATCGGCAAAACGGCGGCAGTCGGAGGCAGCGTTAAAAGGCCGGGAATATACGAAATAAAAAATAACGAAGACATTGAACAGGTTCTTAAATATGCCGGCGGCCTTCAGTTCTTTTCCCATAAGACGAACGTGAAGGTAATCAGGCTCATTAATGGAAAGTATATCGCTTACACAAACAATATAAGCAATAATAATTTTTTAAACACTGCGGTAAAAAGCGGAGAAGTTCTTGCAGTAGGCACTTTATTTACCGGAATAAATCGCAAGTTTAAAGTCGTAGGCGACGTCGAATACCCGGGCGTTTATTCGACCAAACAGATTCCCGATTTAAAAACACTTTTTAAATCGGTAGGCATATTAAAGACTACTAATCTCGACTATGCACAAATAGTAAACAGTT
>JAJYDX010000035.1:1964-8205 GCA_021777135.1 bacterium
AACCGGGGATAAAATTCATTTTTATCCGGTATGGATATTAAAGCCCGTCGAAATCAGCGGCCAGGGTATTAAGATGCCGAAGTTCGTTGCGTTCTATAAAGGCATTACCCTGCTGAAAGCGCTCAAAAGCATTAAATTTCTCGTTAATCCCGGAAATCTAAAGGCTGTAATATTTTCTAATAAAAAAACATCTTTAGTGAAGCCCATAAACGTGGTTTACCTGCAAAAAGCCTTGGTCGAAGGGGAAAGAAAATTCGACGTTAAACTAAAGCCGGGCGAAAGCATACTTATACAGAAATTAAAGCCTACGGACTATTCGGCAACGGTTACGGTGCTCGGACAGGTAAGACGCCCCGGGGTTTACAGGCTTAAAAAAGGCATGACGCTCTATAATCTTATGGTCGATGCGGGGGGATATACTTCTTCCGCTTATCCGAAAGCTATGGTTTTCATACGCAAATCCGTCAGAAGGCTCCAGAGAACCCAGCTTAATAATACGATTCTAAATTTGCAGTCTTCGGTTTCTCAAAATAGCGCATTAACCGGCATGGGGTCTAACTCTCAGGAACAGCTTATGTATAAAGCCACCCTGATGCAGCAGACGGCTTACCTGAACTCATTAAAAAAACTTGCTTTAAGTGGTTTAGGAAGGATTGCATTAAATATACCCGACCGTCTCAGGTATTTAAAATATTCCGACCAGAATATAAAATTAAACGCCGGAGATAAAATTTATATTCCGCCGAAACCGGATTTCGTTCTCGTAATGGGGGCGGTGTTTAACCAGATGGCCATTCCTTATATTCACGGAAAAACTGTAGGATGGTATTTAAGGCAGGCCGGAGGATACAGAAACAACGCAAATTCAGGCGAAATTTATTTGATAAAGGCAAACGGCAGAATAGCTTCGAGAAGGTCTTACAGTTCTTTCTGGTCGTTTATAGGGCTTGGAAACAGTTTCATGCATATGCCCGTAAAACCGGGCGACACTATAGTCGTTCCGGCAGAATTTAAAGCGCCTATTTTATGGATGCCTTTAATAAAAGACATAACGCAGATAATGTTCCAGTCTATTTCCACGGTTGCGTTAGTCAGATATTTATAAAAACCATATCATAATAAAATTTTATGGATAACGAAAAATCTCAGACGCCGATAAATAATTCAGGTTCGGATAGCGCTTCGGGCGGTACTGTCTCTGGCCAGCCCCTTAGCCCTAATAATCCCGTGCCGCAGGACGAAGACGAAATAGACCTTATCCAGTTATGGTCGGTAATATGGAACAAGAGAAAACTTATAGGAATAATTTTCGGTTCGGCCGTTATTATTTCGGTAATAGTAAGCTTATTAATGACTAAAATCTATAAGTCTTCGGCCGTAATTATCCCTATTTCTTCGTCTAAAAGTTCGTCGGGCCTGTTGGCTATGGCATCCAGTTTTTTGCCTTTTTCGGCCGGCAAAACCGGAGAATCGGGCAAAATAATAGCCGTGCTTCACAGCAGGACTCTCAGGGTTAAGGTTATCAAAAAGCTAAACTTGATACCGGTTTTTATAAAAAAGAAAAATGCAAAGCATAAGATGCAAAAAGCGCAGGCTGTTTTAAAAAAAATGACCCAGATATCTACGAACAAACGGCTCGGAACAATTACGATTTCGGTTTTTTATAAAAACCCTGCTTTTGCCCAAAAAATAGCGTCGGCATATGTCGTTAACCTTAGGCATATCCTTAATAAAAAAGCGTTTACGGTTTCAAAGATGAATATGCTTTTTTTAAAGAAAGAGGTTGCTAAAACCGGAAAAAAAATTAACTCCGTTATGGCTGAAGTTTATAAAATGCAAAAAAAATACGGTTTAATAGTGCCTTCAACCGTTCCAGGAGGCAGCGTAAAAAACATAATAACTTATTATTCTATATTTCAAAGAGGCGGAACTCAATTCAGCGCATTATTGGTACGCTTAAAAACATTGCGGGCAAAATATGCCATTTTAGAAAAACTTTACCAGCAGTCGAGATATAACGCCTTAAAAAACAACTTATACGTTCAGGTAATAGACAAGCCCGTAGTTCCTTATATACCTGCCAAACCGAATAAAAAACTGATAGTTGCGGTATCAGCGGTTTCATCCCTGTTTTTTGCCGTATTTTTAGTATTCTTCCTTGAATTTATAAAAAACGCAAAAGAAAAAATGAGAAATGCATAAATTTTATAAATATTTATTTCTTCTTTATATTTTTATTGCGGTATCTATTTTTCCTTTTAAAGCCTATTCGTTATCTAACAAATACATAAAAGTAAAAGTTTACGGGGACGTTTTTAAACCCGGAGTTTATGTTTTAAAAAAAGGCTCAAGATTATCCGGCCTGCTTTTTAAAATATGGCCGCTTAAAAAAGGAGCCTATCTTAACGATGCGTTTCTTTATAGGAAAAGTTTGAAAAAAGATAATAAAGTGGAAATCAGAGGCTTAGTAAGGGAAATTTTGCATCTGAAAGGCCTTAATCACAGGCTAAAAGAAATATTTGCTAAAAAGCTTATAGGCATTAAAGCGACGGGCAGATTAGTCGTTCATTTAAAAAACCCTATACTGCTCATGAATACGCCGCATGATATTCGCCTTAAAAACGGCGACGAACTCATTATACCGAATAAAAGTTTTTTTGATTACGTTTATGTAACCGGCGCAGTAAATCATTACGGAAAATTTAAATTCAGAAAAGGTAATACGCCAGGCTATTATATTAACAAAGCCGACGGTCTTGCTTCCGATGCCGTCGGCGGCTATTATTATTTAATAGAAGCCGACGGTTACATAATAAAAGTCCACACCACGTTTATCGTCTGGAATAAAAAAATGAATAGATGGGAATTTTCCTTCTTTAAACGCTCTCAAAAAATAGAACCAGGGGACGTTATTTTTATTACTATTAATTACGGAAAAATTACGGATAAACTTAACAGGCTTTTGCTCGATGTTTATAAAAGAACCGGAATATTACCGAGTTATTAGAATTTATTTGTTTATATACGTCAAAGAAAATGCCGGAGTTAAAACTTCTCCGGCATTTTCTTTTAAAATTTTTGACATATTTTTTTATCAATGCGACGATGAGCTTGTCGATGAAGATGAGCTTGTCGATGAAGATGAAGATGAAGATGAAGAAGCCGCTATAGCCGCAGCTACGCCGCCTATTACAACCGCCGCCGCAATGCTTCCGGCAACTATCGTTCTGGTAGTTAATGCACCTGTCTTCGCACCTGCCGCCGCTGCGCCTGTTGCACCCGCTCCTGCTCCGCTGTCTGTCTTTGAGGCCGCTCCTGCCGCCGCGGCATAACTATATACCGGTAAAGCAATAATTCCGACCGCCAGCATAAAGACGAATAAAACCGACCTTAAACTATTCATGATTCCTCCTTAAATTAAATTTATTATAAATTTAATTAGACCTATATATATTATATATTAATACTGTATAATTTATTTTTTGTCAAGAAAGATTCTTCTTGTTAAAAAATCGGATAAATCCAAATATTGAACTATATCTTGAGCAACATCCCTATCCCAAGGGCTTGCGGAGTAGTTGAAATTAGTTTTCGATTCCATTCCGGTAAATATCCTTAAAGGTATGGACACTGAAATGCCTAAATCGTGGTAACCTCTGTTGAAACTGTCCGTAAATACGTTAGTATTTGTAACGCTGTACCATCCGGTAAACTCGATGCCGTTTGGCAGAAATTTCGATAAGAAAAATTCCGAGCCGTAATCCCCTGCAAGAAATCTTCCGCTTTTTATTTTTAACGAGATATCCTGTTGTTTAAAATTGAAAGTAGTCGTTAAAAAAAACGTGTCGTAACGGTTTAACGGCGTTTCGTCCGGAACGCTGCCAAAACCTAAAGGATTGCCGACCGACCTCTTTTTTACTATGCTTCCTCCCAATCCCAATATTATATCTCCTTTGTCTAGAACTTTATCGATTTGCGCGTTTACGCCTCCATATTCGTATTCGAGAAGTCCCGCCGCAACTTTTCCGTATATTTCATGCGAAAAATAATGCGTCTGTTGAAACATTAAATTATTTAAATCAAGCCGTCTTTCCATGTAAAAAGGCATATCGCTTCTTACCGGAATAGATAACGGCCCCGTAATCGTCTTAACATTGTTAAGCGCATATGCTCCCACGCCTGCAATTATAGAACCTCCCGTCCACGGATGCACGATGCCGTATGCCACGCCGCCCAGCATATACTGAAAACGTCCGAAAAGGTCGTTTTCCGACATCGCGAAAGAAGGGCTAATTTTATAATTTATGATTTTATTATCCCTTGTTTCAACCGGCAAAAGACGAAGACGGCTTTCAGTCCTTATTTTAACGAAATCCGCAATTTCGTTGCTGCCTTTAACCGAAGACGACATTGCGTGAATTAGCCTTAAATTTCCGGATGCTTCCAGAACGGGAAGATTATTGTCTTCTATTACTATATGCGCCGTATTAATTTTGTCTTTATTAATCCGTGCAAGCGTTTTTAATGCCATTAACGCCGCGGTCCTGTCGGAGAAGAAATTGTTGTTTTCCATCTGCAGGTACATGCTTTTCCTGTGAACTATAATTCCAATATTGCTGAAACCGTAAAATTCCATAGCATGCCTGACTTTCTCGTCGAACGTTTCATCCGGTCTATAATAAAAATTAGAATAAGACCTTTCGAATACATTTATCAAAGGTTTATAAATATCGAAAGGCATCGATATATTTAAAGAAGCCGTATTGCCCCTCTGATAGCTTGCTATTAGTTCTAACCATTTCCACGGCTTGTATATAACGCCGAAGTCGTATTTGGAAGGCACGGGTTTGTTATTGTTAAAAAAATTCTGGTCGGCGGGGTCTTGAGGCTGGTTCTGGTATTCGGTAGGGTCGTAGGCAACTTCCAAACCGAATTTTTTCGAAGGCATAAACTGTATGCCCCAGAATGGCATCGCCTGCCTCAGCCAGCTTCTCGGATGAGTAAATATTTCCGCCCCGAATCCTTTATTATCAGGCGGCAGAGGCTGCGTTCCGTACCTTCCGTTGCCGAACCCTAACGTGAAATCGAAAGGATATATTTCTTTGCTTGCGACTATATACTGCGAAGCGTAAAGCCTGTTGCCAATCGGGTCGTTTATTCCGATTGCTAAAGAAGGCAAGTATTTACTTTCCTTAAGAAACATATATTTAAAATCGAACAGTTTGTCTTTATAATAGCCGTATTCGTTAAGAGGCACTCCCGGCAGTCCGTCCACGCCCATAATTTCCGTTTGCAATGCCGTAATTTCTAAGTTAGGCAGGAGTCCGTAAGTTAAATAAAATTTCCTGTAAGGGTTTTCCATGCTGAATCCTATCCTAAACTGGTTGTTTGGCACCGTGTAAGCGTTCGGTACAGCAAGGATGCCGGTAAAACCCGAATTTGTCGGAAGAATGAACCTTTTGCCGGGAGTTTGTCCGTAACAATTTTGGGAAATAACTATAAAAAGTAAAGAAAATACGATAATTAAAATTTTCATAGAAGTATATAATCACAAAATTTTTATTATTTCAATAAAAATAAAGATTTCCTTTATCAAAAAATATTGCTTGCTAATTCCTTATTTACAAAGGGTTTGGGAGGGGTGATTTTCATTGACAAAGCGGGCTTAATATTATAATCTAAACTATATTAAGCGAAGCATTATTATCATATATAATTATAATTCTATATCGGGAGGCTTAAACATTGCAGAAAGCTCTAACAACAGGCATCACCGGTCAGGACTGCTCGTATCTTGCGGAGTACCTTTTGTCTAAAGGCTACGAAGTCCACGGAATAATAAGAAGGGCGTCGGCCTTTAACACCCACAGGATAGACCACCTCTACGTTGACCCGCACGATAAAAACGCGCGCCTCTTTCTGCATTACGGCGACATATCGGAATTTTTATTTATTAAACCTAAAATTAATGTATTTTTAATGCTTTTAATCTTTTTTAATGAACATTATAAATAAAAAAACGCTTTCAAAAAATGTAATTTTTAATTTTATAGGACAAATTTTACCGATTATAGTAATGATATTTACCATGCCTTTTATTATAAAAGGCTTAGGTACTGAGCGTTTTGGATTTTTATCTATTATTTGGGTTATAATAGGTAATTTTGCAGTATTTGATTTAGGATTAGGACGAGCCGTAAATAAATTTGTAGCTGAATCAATAGGCAGGGGTGAAGACGAT
>JAJYDX010000036.1 GCA_021777135.1 bacterium
ATTTTTTTAACGGCGGGCTTTATTACCAGAATAGCCGCTTTTGTCGCGATATTTTTAAATTTAAACTATCTGTTTGCCATGTACTGGATAAGCCCGTCGGAATTAGGCGTAAACCTGACGTTTATAATATGCGAATTAGTTATTATATTTACCGATTCCGGAAAAACGTTTGGCATAGATGCTTTATTTTAGCCGGAATTTAAAAATATATTTTAATTTAATCCAAAATCTGATAAAATAATAACCAAGATATTTCTTCACGGTGGATGTAGCTCAGCTGGTAGAGCCCCGGATTGTGACTCCGGTGGTCGCAGGTTCAAAACCTGTCATCCACCCCACTTAAAACCGCATATTTTATAAGGTTTTCCCGTTTCAAGCATTTATAATATTTAATCAAATAATATATTTTTACCTATTTATTTCTTTTTTATGTTTATATTTTCACATAGTTGATATATCCTCCCCCAGTTCTTATCTTAAAATGCTTGTAAAATAAAATAGTATGTCTATTGTAAAGAGAGGCAAATATATCAAAGATGGATACCCTATACGTTAATAGAAGCTTCTGTGCGGGTTAATTATGATAGTCGGGCCCTTTTCGCGTTTTTTCTTCAAAATTATGTAAACTTTTAATATCCCGCAAAGGAGGTTTCCCAAATAGACGGCTATATTCTCGGCTGAATTGGGACGGACTTTCATAACCTACTCTGAACGCAGCGGTAGATGCATCTATTCGTTCTGTCAACATCAGCCTTCTTGCTTCGTTAAGACGCAACCATTTTTGAAACTGCAAAGGACTCATTGAGGTCATTACGCGAAAATGATTATGAAACGCAGACTTACTCATATTGGCTTGTTTTGCAAGGCCGTTAATATGCAAAGTTGTGGTAAAATTGTTTTTAAGCCATGTTATTATCTGTGCAATTTTATTCCCCTGACTTCTGTCGGAAACTATATTGCGCAAGCGCATACCTTGTTCGCTAACAAGCAGGCGGTAAAAAATTTCACGTTTTATTGTTGCAGCTAAAATCGGTATATTTTCCGGTTCATAAATCAAATCTGTTAAGCGATTAAATGCATTTATAAGCGGCAAAGTAATTTTTCCTGTGGCCATACCCCTTTCTGGCTGCTGCCGATTAAAATACGGAATATTGCCCTCTGCTACTAACCCAGCAATTTCATTTATATCAATCTTTAAAACTAAACCAAGGTAAGGCTTTTCTTTGCTTGCTTCAGTAATTTGAACGAGAGCCGGTATATCTATTAAGGTTAATAAAAAACGGCTTTCATCGTATATATATGTTTCATCCGCTAAAACTACCTTTTTAGACCCTTGCGCAATTAAGCAAATACGCGGTTCATATAATATGTTTTCAGGTTTAGTAGGACTTTCAGTTTTATAAAATGATAATCCTGGTATCGCAGGTATATTGCTTTTATTATTATTGGTTAATCTTAAAATTCTTTTTTTTAAAGACTCAATCTCTGTTTCCATAATATTTTATTATAAAAATATAAATGTTATAAAATTACGTTATCAATGCTGTATTTATTTATAAATAATAACAAATCAAACTGATCCCTTCAATAAATATTTGCCATTCTTCGGACTATTAGGCAATAAATCAAGACGATTAGGATAACGAACTGCTATTTTAAGTGATATAATTTTAGAAATAAAGATAAGCTATTTAAAAAAAATTTAAAAATCTCGTCAACTTGTGTTTGTTTGTAAATTTTTGTTTCCAAACCGACTACGCCAATGCCTGTTAACTTATATATCAATTAAATTAAGATAAATAAAAATAAAATATTTTTTATATCGTAAACAAATTTTAAGGAGGTAAAGACAAATGGAAAAACGCAAATTAGGAAACGGCGGACTTGAAGTTTCGGCAATCGGGCTCGGTTGTATGGGAATGTCTCACGGATACGGAAAACCTGCAGATAAAAAGGAGATGATAAATCTTATACATAAAGCCGTAGATACGGGTATTACTTTTTTCGATACCGCAGAAGTTTACGGTCCTTTTACAAACGAAGAGCTTGTAGGAGAAGCACTATCTTCATTAAGAGATAAGGTTATTATAGCGACTAAGTTCGGTATATTTATAGACGCTAAAGGAAAACAAGCTCAAGACAGCAGACCCGAAACTATAAGGCGCAGTATAGAAGGCTCGCTTAAGCGGCTTAAGACCGATTATATAGACCTGTATTACCAACACCGCGTAGATACTAATGTTCCCATAGAAGACGTTGCAGGAACTATAAAAAATCTCATTAAAGAAGGTAAGGTTAAATATTTTGGGCTTTCCGAACCAGGAGTCAAAACTATAAGGCGGGCTCATGCCGTAAATCCCGTCGCCGCCGTACAGAGCGAATATTCTTTATGGTGGAGGAAACCTGAAGAAGAATTAATCCCTACCTTGGAAGAGTTGTCTATAGGTTTTGTCCCATTCAGCCCTTTAGGCAGAGGCTATCTTACCGGAAAAATAGATGAGAAGACGTCTTTTGATAAATCCGATTTTCGCAATATACTGCCCCGTTTTACCGCCGAAGCAAGAAAAGCTAATCATGCGATAGTAGAGCTTATAGATAAAATAGCCCTGCAAAAAAAAGCTACTTCCGCACAGATCGCTCTTGCCTGGCTTTTATCGAAAAAACCATGGATAGCTCCTATACCCGGTACTACTAAACTTTACCGCTTAGAAGAAAATATAGGCAGTCTCAATTTAAAGTTATCTCCTGAAGAATTAAAGACTTTGGACGACGCATCGTTAAAAATAAAGATTGAAGGCAATAGATATCCGGAAGAGTTAGAAAAAAGAAGCGGACTTTAATAAACAAAAAAACAAAATAAATTAAAAAGATTTAAATTTATAAATTAATCAGGTTAATAATATAAAGGAGGTTTTATTATTATGTTAAATTTTGATTTTTATAATCCTACCCGAATTTTATTCGGCAAAGATAGAATAGATGAAATTTCAAATCATATTCCGTCTAACGCTAAAGTTTTAATTACATATGGGGGTGGAAGCGCTAAGAAAAACGGACTGATAGATAAAATAAAAAATGCCTTAGGTAAAAGAATCGTTTTAGAATTTGGAGGCATAGAAGCTAACCCTCACTTTGAAACGCTTATGAAAGCGGTTGATATAGTAAGAAAAGAAAATATAGACTTTTTAATGGCGGTAGGCGGCGGTTCCGTTATCGATGGAACTAAATTTATATCCATAGCTTCATACTACAAAGGAAATACAGAAAATATCTTAAAATACGGATTTTCGCTTATTCCAAAAGATGCGGCAGAAAAATATATTCCGTTTGGAACGGTTCTTACTCTTCCTGCTTCAGGTTCGGAAATGAACAGCGGAGCCGTAATAAGCCATGGCGACGGAAAGTTTCCGGTATTAAGCGAAATGGCATTTCCGCAATTTTCACTGCTTGACCCTGCATTAACTTATACCCTTCCGGCTATTCAGGCGGCTAACGGTATCGTCGATACTTTTGTCCACGTTACCGAACAATATCTGACGTATCCGGTAAAAGGTTTATTGCAGGATAGGATAGCAGAGGGCATTTTGCTAACCTTAATTGAAATAGGTAAAACTTCCGTAACGGAACCTGAAAATTACGATGCAAGGGCTAATCATGTATGGAGTTCGTCATTGGCTCTATGCGGCATTGTAGGCGCCGGCGTTCCAAAAGACCTCGCTACTCATATAATAGGGCATGAAATTACAGCTTCTTTCGGCATAGACCACGCACAGACTTTAGCGGTAGTTTTGCCTTCTATGTTAAAAATAAGAAAAGATAAGAAAAAAGAGAAATTATTGCAGTATGCCGAACGCGTATGGAATATAAAAGAAGTTAAAGATGAAGATAAAATAGATAAAGCGATTGATAAAACCAGAGAATTTTTCGAAAGCCTCGGCATAAAAACCCGCTTATCTAAATACGGAATTAAAAAGGAACAGATACCGTTAGTTATTGAAAGGCTCAAGGAACACGGCATGACCGCTCTTTCCGAAACGCACGACCTTACTCCCGACATAAGCCAAAAAATACTTGAAGAGGCGATGTGAAAACGGAATAGTATAAAAATATAAATATTAATAGAGGATTAATATGGATAAAATTAAATTAAACAATGGGATTGAAATGCCTATTCTAGACTATGGTGTTTACCATATTGAACAGTCTCAATAACAGAATTGATGCAAACTTCAATATCTTTGATTTTAAACTTAGTGCGGAAGAAATGCATAAAATAAGGGTGTTAGACACGAAAGAAAGCCTTTTTTCTTCCCATTACTTTTAATTTTCCTTAATTTTTCTCTCTCCCAATCACTCCAATACTATAACGCAACTTTTTTAGTTTAAAGATGATTTTTTATCGGCTACAAAGCTTCAAAGCCGGGCAAAAAGACTGAATGGACTAAAGAGCGCGTAGAAGAAATTCTTAAGGAGAACGATTATAATATGACGAAAGCGGCTAAGACTATCGGAAATACGAAACAGTTTATCAGCTTTTTGGCAAAAAAGTTCGGAATTAAGAAGCCGAGCAAGGCATAAGGTATTGAGTATATACTTTAAAAAATTTTCTTTTTGCCCATTTTTTGTCTTTTTTATGCCGATATATTTCATATATGCGATATGATGCCCCCATATATTAAAAATGCTTGTAAAAATGTGAGTATTGTCATGTCTATCGTAGATAACGGCAAAGTATTACTTTTACGACTTCGTTTGCGAAGAGAAAAGATAACCAAAACTTGCCGAACAGATTAAAATATCAGTTAAAAATGGCATAAAAGTTATTAACACTGGTAGTAATAAAATTTTCTTGACATTATATTGCTTTATGTTATATTTAAATTAAATAATAAATAAAAATTTTTTGATAAAATATTGCTTTACGTTATAATGTATTCAATAAAGCATTGCAAAGAAGTAACGGCCTATTTATCTAAATACTAGGTAAAAGGGATTTTAATACCTTAAATGGCCTTGCATTCGTTCAAGGATTAGGTATTTTAATAACTAAACCTTTAAGTAAGGAGGAAGTCGTTATGGCAGAAGAAAAAAAAGTTGGCGACCCAACAGCGTTGGGTTTATTTGCTTATGGCATAGCTCTTACGCTTTTGGCTACGGTAATCGGCGGATTTGCAGGTCCGTTTAACGGGCTGATTTTAGGCACGATTATCTTTACCGGAGGCGTCGGGTTAGTTTTAGCCGGCGTTTACGATTTTATGCGCGGCAGCGCTTTTGGAGGAGCCGCATTTACGGGATACGGATTGTTATTTTTGACCGTTTCAACTTTCTTTATTGCGACGGTTCTTACGAAATCCGCAGCCGGGCCTGCGCCTATGTTCGGCGGCTGGTTTCACTTGCTGTGGGCTATCTTTGCATTTGCAACGTTTTTCGGAGCTAATGTATTAAAAAAATGGGCAATGCTTCAAATTGCCCTTTTTACGACAGGAGCTTTTCTTTTAATACAGGCTATAGGGCTCTTTACGGGGTCATTAGCCGGTCTTCTGCCTGTGGTAGGAATAGTCGGCATAGTTTCAGGTTTATGCGCAACTTATACCGCCATAGCCGTACTAATTAACGGAGCGGCGGAAAAAACCATTCTTCCGGCGTAATTAGTAAAGCATTATTAAAATACTTTAACGGGGGCTATCTATTTTTTATAGCTCCCGTTATATGTGTTTTAAAAAGTATAAACCGCCATTGCGTTTATAGTATCTTGAACGCTCCTGCCGTTGCCGTAAATTTTGTGGTTGGCAATTTGGTTTTCAAATTCAAGCCTGAACTGTACATTCTTTAATATTCTTGAAGGCGGCCTGTATCCTATAGTGAAAGTCGAATCGAAATAATGATATGCAATTCCCGGAACGCTCTCCTCTTCCCACATGCCGTTAGGGTCGGAAACCATAGTTTCTCTCATAGTTTGAGAAAATCTGCCTGCATTTAAGAGATAATAATGATGTAGATAGAACGCAATTCCCGAAAAACGTGATTTGTTAAAAGTCGAATCCGATGTGGAAATCAAAAAAGAGGGATAAATATTTTCAGAAGAATTAAATCGTGCCGGATTTATTCCGTTGCCGTAAACTATGGACTTATTTATTCCGCCGTTTAAGCCTACTTCATAATCTAAAACTGCCTTCCAGTATTTTAAAAATTTATATTTTGCGTCTATGAAATTATAAAAAAATCTGTTTAAATTGTCCTGATAAAGATTATTATTATAGATAATAAAATTTTCTGCTCCGTAAACGATGCCTTCGTGAAATTTCAGAAACCTTAGGAGCTTGTATGAAGCTATATATTCAAATGTCGGATACCTGTTTATCGGCGATAAGGCATTATCGGTCATCGCAATGCCGAAAACCATATTGAGCCGTTTAGTAAAAGGATACTTGAAAAAAACTCCAGTAAGTTCGCCCGGTTCTATCGCCGTTATAGGGGAATAGGTATTAGTCCATACCCTCGATAGATTATAAGATTCAAAACCTATTAAGTAATTTTTTTCGCCGATATAAATTTTTAATCCGTTCCCGACCGGAATTCCTAAAGAAACATAAAACTGCCTGAATCCGTATAGCGGACGGTTATAAACAGGCTGGGTATAATAACTATAGTTTCCGGTATAAGGCCCTACTGCCTGAATGTTTTCCCCCGTATCTAAAGATACTTTAAAACCTACGCCGAAATTATTTCTTCCGTTGGAAAATGCATCTTTTGAGGCCGTTATGTCAAATTCATTGACCGTAAAACCGTTTGCTTTATAATTATCTATATAGTTTCCGTTATAATTGCCGTTCGAAAACTGCGCGTCTGCAGCTGGATTTGCAAAATTATACGTATAAGACGAGGCAAAAGTGCCGAACAGTTTTATTTTTGATAAAAAAGAGTCTTTAGAACCGGCGGTATAATTTTGACCGTAGCCCGATGCATGCGCGGGCGGCGGCGAAGAAACAAACTGTATGAATGTAAATATAATCAGAGTTAAAAACAGCCTATAGGTATTTTTTTTAAAATTAATCGTCTGATTTATCATTATTTTCATTCGCCGCCGCTATATCTTTCCTCCACCCTGCTCAATTTATAGACGATTAATGACAGGAGCCATGCGGACGTAAGTATTATAGCAATAGCGCCGCCCAACATTCCGAATGAAACGTTGTTGAAAAAATCCCACGGCTCTCCGGTCAGGTTAAATTCCATTCCTATAACCTGAAGCCATTCTATCGTTCCTATGCAGAATGCCAGAAAAACGGAAA
>JAJYDX010000037.1 GCA_021777135.1 bacterium
CACCCCTATCTACGCCTATTTTCATTCTTATATCGTCTATTTCCTTAACTAAGGACTCCGATACGTCGATTGTAAGGCGGACTTTTTTGCCTCCGCGCGTTATAGCGGCTTTAGAAATATCGATAAGATCGGTAACGTCTTCTCCTTCGTCGAAACGACGGTCGAATTCTTCCGCGGTTTTAGCTAAAATATTTTTCTTCATATAATTTTACCTCTTTTTTTCTTGAACGTCTTGCCGAAATAATTCTTATGGCGTCTCCCCTTATTGTAAAAATAACCGTTCATAATTTTCCGTTAAGTTTTCCTATACAGATAAATCGATTTTCTATAGGATATGGGGCGATAATTTCAATACGGTTTTCATCTAAAAATATATTTTTTGCAGTTTCAAAATCAATTAGAAAATGAACAAATAAAGGCAAAGCATGTTTGGCACGGGCAGGAACGGTTTGTCCGTAAACGCAGTCGGGAGTATGAATACGGAGGCAGGCGTTTATAAAAGCGAAGCTGATCCTTTTTATTTTTTTTTATTTTCGGGATATTTTTTTGTCGTTTCATTGAAACATTAAAGTTTTATATTTTTATTGTATTAAAATTTTTAGTTATGATAAAATTATTAAAATTTTAATAAATACATATTAGGTCAATACAGGCGACTATAAAAGGGATTATTGACTATATAGCGTCGCAATATAGCTTAGCTTAAATAGAAAATAGAAAGAAAAGAAGCGAAATATTAATATCGGAATATACGACGAAAATTTTCGTTAAATATAGTATAACCATATAACAAGTATAAGTTTAAGGAGAATTTTATGGCTGATACGATTAAAAATGACGATGAGGGCAAGAATGGGAATTCAAGCAATAAGCATGAAGAAAAAATTGAAATAAGGTTATCGGAAATAGGCGATGCCAAAATCTTTAAAAAACATTCCGGCAGTCAAGACGGCGGCAATGAAATAATTCAGATTGAAGCGCGCGAAAAATTCAAGCAATTAATAGAAGAAAGACTCGCGATAATAAGAAATTCAAATTTTTACAAAAACGACAAAGAAGAAGAAAATAGAAGAAATGCTAATAATTGCAGAAGCTTAAATCAGGCTTTTGAAAGCGATTTTTGCGATTTTGATACTTATTCGGTTATCGACAGGCGGCACGATACCATATTAATCGACGGAGAAAGAGGCGCCGGTAAAACGAGTTTTATATTAAATATGTTTAATGAAATAGACTCCAATACTATCGAAAATCTCGATATATTAGACCCTACGTTAATAGAAAACAAAGAACATATATTAATAAATATAATTTCCAGAATTAAAAAAAAGATAGACAATTTTTTTACTTATAAAAGCGTAAGCAGGAATGTTGACCATGAATTATATGGTTACTGGAAAAATCAGCTTTCTAAATTAGCGGCCGGTTTGTCTCTGCTTGACGGCATAGGAAGCAGCAAACTTAGCGGGGACATATGGGATTCGCCGGAACTTGCTATGGAGGAGGGTATAGACAATGCGTTAAGCGGCCAGGAGCTTGAAAAACGTTTTCATAAATTTATAGACGCAAGCTTGAAAGTATTGTGTAAAGAAGCTTTTATCCTGTTTCTCGACGATATCGATACGTCAATCGATAAAGGTTTCGTTATAATGGAAGTTTTAAGAAAATATTTAACGAGTCCGGAACTGATTATCGTACTATCCGGTGATATAAAGCTATATTCTTTAATAGTTAAGCAATTGCAAATTAAAAAGATAGATCCCCAAAAAACATTAAAGGATTATGTCTTAAACGGAAGTTTAGGCAAAAACGATGCTGAAATCAGGGAAATAGAAGAAAGCCTCGATGTCTTGCAAGACCAATATATTACTAAAATATTAAAACCGGAGTTTAGAATAGCTCTTAAAACTATTCATCATTATAAAAAAATGATAAAAATAGTGAATAATCTATTCAAAAAAGCTCAAACCGAACCAGAATCGAAAGATATCGAAGATGTTTTAGAAGTTTTTTGTTTTAACGTTTTTTCTATTAAAAAATATGAAGTTGAATCTATAAGGTTCATGAATGAATTTGTAACTCAACTGCCGGTTAGAACTTTTTTACAGTTAATAAAAGTTTATTATTCATATTTTGAAGCGTCGGAAAATATGAAAAATAATATAAATAAATTAGATTTTATTACCAGCCTTATCAGTATGTTTGTATCTTATTTCGACATCAATATATTAAATGGTCAAAGTATTGAGGGCGAATTTGCAATAAACAGGATTTCCCAATATTTGTTAAATGAAAGTCAAGATTATTCAGAAGAAATATATAAACTCATACCTACTTATAGCAAAAAAAAGATAAACGTCAATATTTTTATAATAAATGCTATTTCATCATATATTCTTAGAGAAGAACCGCACAGAATATTAGAATATATGCTCAAATTGTATTTGCCTAAATATTGTTTAGAGTCTAATAATTCTATAAAATTTTTATTTGAAAAATTAAGGGTTAAACAAGTCACCGATTATTTGTTATTAGAAACGGATAAAGAATTTTCGGATGCCGCAAAAAAATCCGTGGTATTTTTTGAAAGTATTGCTTACTTATATCCTTTCACATCAGGTTTTATACATATAAATAAAACTAATAACGATGAGAAAACAAGAATAAATCAATCTTTGTTTTTAGACGCAATATTATTTAATATTTCATATAGAAGAACTAATTCTACTTATTTATTCGGTTCTTTCTTTTCAATTTTATCTATAATGTCGGGAATTTTGTCTTTAATAACGGATATGAGTAAAAGGAATTTAACCGACGAAAATAAAATAAAGTCAATTATTGAAAAACTTTTAGAATATTCCAATATAAAAACTTACCCGAGTTTATTTGACCAAAGTTATAATCCTGAGGTTAACGAAGAAGAAATTTATTTTAAAGATTACAATGAGGAAAATATGAAGCATCTTTCAAAGATTTTTGTACCGGCTCTTTTGAATTGGGGTAAACTTATTCAAAAATTAGAACCGGTATCACATTCAATATTCAATAAAATATGGTCCAATTTTTTGTTAAATATTACCGATATAGATAATCAGCTAAAAAATCAAAGTGCAGATAATAATTTTGCTTCTATCTTACACCGTTATTGTATAGCTTTTTTGAATTCGGTTTATGTAGAATCCCAGCCAGATAAAAAAATATCAAAAAATAATCCGGTTACAAACGACAAAGTATTTAATGACAAAATCAAAAGCGATTTTAAAAAACATTTAATGGATATAGATGATGGAAAAAAAATTAGCCTTTTTAATTTTATTTTCAGTTGTCCTTTATGGGGCGTTTATATTGATTTTAATAATGAATCTAAAATGAAAAATGAAAATACGAATATACAAAGTTATTATTGGAATCTTCAAAGATTTATATTTAATGAAATAAATACAAATGAAGATTTATATGAAAAAATATTTAAAACAATAACTACTGTTAAGTTAACAAAAGACATAAAATTTGATGGATTTAAAGAAGCGTCCGTTCAAGACAAAGTCGATTTTAGACAGTTAACGCAGGAAGCAAAAGAAATCGAAGTAAAAAAAGCTATGGCTACTTTAAATATTTCTATTCCGGATATAATATCTAAAAATGCTGATATGCAAGGAAATGTATATAAAATTAGGAACAAAATACAGGAAAACTTTAAGCCAAGAACGGTACCAAGCGCTACCGTTAAAGCGATATTGGAGAAACTAAAAAAGCAGAATCAAAACTAAAGTCAAAATCAAAACTAAAACCAAAAGCAGATTGATAAAATCTATAGCGTAGCGTATATAGGATATATAGCATATATAACATATTTATGGACATATCGCCAGCCGAAGCATTATTGAGTTCAATGAAACTGTTGCGCCGCTGTCGCGATGACGGCGGGTTGAGGATGCTTGTCGATATGAAGGAGCTTAAATCCTCCGTCTTCATTGAACTTCGCTCCCAAAATCCGGATAAGCCGGATTATTCCTATAAAAAGTTAATCGACCTTTTCTTTGAATCTGAATCTGCTTCTATCTCTACTTCTACATCTGCATCAGTATCTGTATTCAAAGATTCTTTAAGCGGATATTTGATGAAATCTTTCAAAAAAATTACCGAAAGATTTGTTTATTTCAGGTCTGAGCGCATATATATCAAGAGCGACAATTTTGAAGATTGGCAGGATTTGATATCGAAATTGCCGCCCCTGCCGATTATTGCTTATTCAATATACGATAAATGCAAAGCATACGAGTATGGTAATAATTACAAGCGTTCTTTCGACTATTTTACCGTTAAGTTTGTCGGCGGGATACTTAATAATTCGGCGCTTCCTTCGATTTACGAGCCGGAGATAGAAGATTTTATATCTAGCAAAGGACTTACGGAAATTCATCTGCATTTAAGCGGAACTACGGAATCGGATTTTGTTTGGCAGGATGCGCTTTCACATCCCGCCAAATTTTATCAAAATATAAAACGGCTATACAGGAGCGGAAGCGATAAAAAGATAGAAATGTCGGAGCAGTATGCGCAACTGGGGGATTTTAAATACGACGACGTGTTCAATTTAGTTAAAACCGCTTCGTCGGTAAGGGATTTGCTAATTGGGATGATAAACGGCGACAAATACTATGGATATTGCAACGATAGCGGTAACGATAACGGTAACCATAATTTCCTTAATCCGCAGTTTTTGAATGCAATAAAAGCAAGGCCGCACGATTATGCCGATAAAATACATCCGTACAGGAAGATTGAGGATAGAATCGGCGATAGTAAATTTTGCGAAAACGATTATGAAAATAAATTTAAAAAATTTAACCGCATTCAGTATGAAGCATTGTTTTTAATAAGAGCTTTTAGGCATCTGGAATATAATAGAGACTATAGATTTGCGCCCCTTTTCTATTATTATCTCTTAATTTATTCGTTTTGCAATCGTCTTTTGGCCCAGCAAAAAGACTCGACGGGATTTGAACAGTTCCTTAAAGTCTCCGATAATAAACTCAGGGAATTCAGCGAAACGCATTATACCGAAAGATTTAAGCAGCTGCGCGGAATGTACGGACAAGACTTGGTAACGCTGGAAGGAAGATTTGCTCCTAAAAAAAATTTACAAGACAACCTAAAAATTTTACGGTCTATTATTAAAGATTATCAAAATTTTAATAAATACGGCAACTACAATATCGGCAATAGCAACAATAACGATAATGAATCATTGCGCTACGATTTGTCGTTAATAGCCCATTTTATTAAAGAAAAAGATAAAATAAGACCGGAAATTGCGCCTTTCAGGGATATTGAGTTAAGAACCAAAATTGCTAAGAACTTTAATTATTTGAATTCTTCTTTGAGGCTTGTTAAAAACGGAAAGGAATTCTTCTGCGGTTTTGACGCAGCCAATAACGAAATGTATGCAAGGCCGGAAGTTTTCGCTCCGGTATTTAGGAGGGCAAGATTTTTTGGTTTTAACAGATTTACTTTTCACGCAGGGGAGGATTTCGTTCACTTATTAAGCGGTATAAGAGCCGTTTACGAAGCTATGGATTTTTTGGAACTTGGCATCGGCGACCGCATCGGGCATGCAACCGCTTTAGGAATAGAACCAGCTTTGTGGTTAGATAGAATAGGCAGTACCGTGATTATAGAAAAAGGGGAGTGGCTGGACGATTTAGTTTTTGCTTATCATCTTTTAAATTCGATAAATTCTTTTGATTATCAAAATTTAAATTCCCTAAATTCCCTAAATTCCCTAAATTCCCTAAATTCCCTAAATTCCCTAAACGCTTTAAACGTTCTAAACTCCCTTAATTTCGTTATTTCGGAAAAGATAAAAGAACTTTTTTATGACATTTATGTAGATTATAGGAAATATTACTGTCATGACGAAATTACCGTAAAGGATTTGATAAAAGCATGGAAATTAAGAAAATTAGACCCCGAATTAAGTTTCGGCGAAATGCATTACCATATGTTCGATGAATTCAAAAACTTAGAATTAAAAAACATCTTTAAGCGCAGATACGAAAAATACGCATATAATTATAGCAATTATACCGGCGGCTCATTTGGCAATTTTAAAGATTATTTTACGGACGAGGGATTAGAAAACAAAATAAATTTATTTAAAATATTTAAGGCGGCAAATCTAAATTGTTTAGAAGAGAAAAAAGATTTTGAAATTTTTAGATCTTACCACGATAAAAAAACTATTAAGGAGTCCAGAAAACATATAGAGGTGAAAACAGACGAAATTTTTAACAAAGATGTTTTAAAAATATTCCAAAATATCGTAACGAATAAATTGATAGAAAAGAGAATAGCCGTAGAAACTCTTCCTACAAGCAACTTAAGAATAAGCTTTTATAAAGAATACGGCGAACATCATATTTTCAGGTGGCTCGGCGCAGATAAAACTTCTGCCGAGCCAAAACCTATAGTCTGTCTCGGTTCCGACGATACAGGAATATTCTCTACAAATTTAAGAAACGAATTTTCGCATATTTTCTGTTCTCTCATTTCAAAAAAAATAGACAGGAAACAAGCTTTGGATTTCTTAAAAGAAGTAGCCGAAAACAACAGGATATACGGTTTTAAAAACGTTTAGGCAAGTCATGATGATGACTGCGGGCTGATATGTGACATGCATTGGCGGTTTGCAGGTATATCTAAAGCAGGCGATAAGCAAATAAATAAATCCGCCCCGTTTATTCATCCGTTTATTCATCCGTTTATTCTTCCGTTTATTCGCATTCCTTTTATTCGATTGCCTTGATTGGTTGTATTTATTGAATATGTTCCGTTGCTTGTCAACTCCTTAATTTATAAGGATTGGGGGGGTGAATTTTATTGACAAAGAGGATAGAATATTGTATATTTATTGTCGAATATTTAATATGTAGTATATAAAAGAATAGAGTGCTATATAGACATATAGTGCTAACTGATATGAATAAATGTATAATGACGATGGAAAAAAATTAAAAAAACTTAAAAAGGGCAAGATTGAGCTTAATAAATAAATCTTAAGTTTCTTATTAAATTATAATAAATTACAATACAGTTATAAATTTATAACTAATTTTCTCAATAAATTTTTCGAAATAGGGGATTTTACCGTATGAAAATATCCATAGTAGGCACGGGCTACGTAGGTCTCGTTACCGGCGTCTGTCTTGCCGACTCCGGCAATACCGTTTACTGCGTCGATAACGACGAAAGCAAGATTAAAT
>JAJYDX010000011.1 GCA_021777135.1 bacterium
CTTTGATAGATAAGAAGGAAAAGATTAAAGACATTAAAGAATCATTAGTTGAAAAATTGAAGGGCTATAAAGATTTAATAGGCGGATTTCCAAAAAGAGCAGAAAAAATACTTAAAAAAATGTCGGAGGATAATTTTTCTATTGATTTTATTCATAAGGGGCTGGACGGGTTTATAGAAGAAATCCAAAAATCGAGCAAACGGCTTACAAACGGGCTTTTAATCGCATCAGTAATAATATCTTCGGGTATTCTTATACTCATAGGAAGCGAGTTTTCGCATTTTTATATTTTAATTATGGGAATAGCCGGGTGGGTTTTGGGATTAATATATATTTTAATTTTATTGTTTAAATAAAAATAACATAACATAAAGGAGTTGAAAAAATTGGAAGTAATGGAAATAAATCAAACCGGTATTAATTTTAAAAATTCCGTCATTACCATAGGCAGTTTCGACGGAATACACATAGGACACAGAAGGCTGATGGAAATGGCCAAGGATTCTGCTTTAGAGCTAAACTCTTCATCCGTTGTCCTTACTTTTCATCCGCATCCCTTAAAAGTTATACATCCTGAAACAAAAATCAATCTTATTACGACGTTTGAAAAAAAGATAGAACTCATAGAAGAAACAGGAATAGATTACCTGATTTATATAACATTTACGCCGGAATTTGCAAATATGGAGCCGGAAGATTTTGTTAAAAACATTATAGTAAAAAAATTAAATCCGCTTAAGATTATAGTAGGTCATGATTTTGGTTTCGGGGCGAATAAGTCTGGTAATATAGACTTGCTTAAAAAGCTCTCAGAAGATTTAGGGTTCGAGCTCGAAGTAGTGGAGCCTGTGGTAATCGACAACGAAATTGTTTCCAGCACGCTTATAAGAAGATTGGTTATTACCGGAAAAGTCTGCGCCGTTAAAAGATTTTTAGGCAGGGATTATTCTGTTCACGGATTCGTAGTAAAAGGATGCGGCAGGGGCAAACAGCTTGGATTTCCTACGGCAAATATTATACCCGAAGAAGAGCTCTTTCCTAAAGACGGCGTATATGTAACACAGGTAAGCATAAACGGTAAGATTTACGATTCGGTTACCAATGTCGGTTCAAATCCGACGTTTAACGATGTTACCAGAAGGATAGAATCTTATATATTCGACTTAAGCGAAGATATATACGATAAAGAAATAGAAGTCTTTTTTCTGGAACGGCTAAGAGAAGAAATTAAATTCGATAATATAAATGAACTTGAAGCAAGAATCAGGAAAGATATAGAAATTGCCAATCTTATACTTAAAAGGAGATATAAAAAAGCACATTGCCTGTAAATTTTGATTTTTAATAAAAAATATAATAAAATATAAAGTATTATGATAATGCAAAAGGCAGGAGCAAAAAAAATTAAACTTTTCCTTTTAAGCGTTATTACGGGTTTATTGATTGTAACCACAGGATTTTTTGCGTATAGCGCTTTAGAGATGTTTACCGCCATTCATTCAAAAACATCTGAACAAGTATATTCGCTTAAGCAGTCCGGGATGATTTTTGTTAACGGAAATAATGGTTTAAAGCTTACTTACCCCGCATTTTCAAACGGTATCGGTTCCCCTTCGTTTTATTCCGTATTTGGTTTTGTTTTATTACTTTCGCTAGCTTTGATAATTTTTATGTTCGTATATTTTTACAAAATGATAGAAACACAGGCATACACTGAATCAGCATTAAGAAATATAGAAAAAAACGTTCTTGAAATACCATCCACTATTATGCACGAGATTAGAGGAAATATAAATTCCGTTTTAATTAATTCCAAAGTGCTGACGGAAAAAATTAAAGATTTTGATTTAAATAAAGACGGTATCGTTAAAACAGGCGGTCTAATAGAAACCGAAACAGCCAGACTTGCGCAGACCATGGATGGCATACTTAAATTCACCAAAGATTTGGATATAAATCTTGAAGAGGTTAACCTTTCGGCACTCATAGACGAGGCATATGAACTGCTTAAAGACAGTCTTTCAACTAAAGGCATAAATTTTTCTGTTTATGTGGATAAGAATATATATATTAAGATGGATAAGGATTTAATGCTTCAGGTATTTAAAAATTTAATATCTAATGCGGCGGAGTCTTACGGAGGAAAGGAAGGCGATATCTTAATTTATTCTTCTTATATTTTAAATAAAGTATCTTTGACTTTTGAAGACAATGGACGCGGCATAGAAAAAGAATTACTTAATAGGATTTTTGAACCTTTTTTTACTACAAAAAAAACAGGCGCAGGACTCGGTCTTGCATTAACTAAAAAAATTATAGCCGCGCACCGGTTTCATATAAACATTGAGTCGGAAAAAGGACATGGAACTAAGATTTCCGTAGTAATGAAAGACCTGCAATAACTAAAAATGATCGATACGGAACTATTAAGAAAACCTGCTACTATCCTAATAGTCGAAGACGACGACGCATCTAGAAACGGTCTTTTCGAATATTTAAACCTTAAAGGATATAAAGTTTTTGAAACCGACTGCCTTAAATCGGCATTTGAAATATTCTCCTCTACGGATTCAGGCAAATTTACCGATAAGATAGATATTATTATTACCGACCTGAAACTGCCGGACGGAACGGGCTTAGATATTTTAAAAGCAATAAAAGAAGGCAAAATTCAAAACGCCGACGTAATAGTCGCTACCGGTTACAGTTCGGTAAAAACCGCCGTAGAAGCTATTAAGCTTGGAGCTTACGATTACATAACCAAGCCTGTAAACCTTGAAGAATTAGACCTAATAATTAAACGCATAATATCAAATAAAAGCCTTATAGATGAATTAAACATATTAAAAACAAGGCTTGACGAGAAGTTTAATTTTGGCAATCTAATCACTTCATCTCCTAAAATGACCGCTATCGTCGATACGGCGATTGCTGTTTCGGGAACCAATTCAACGGTTCTTATAGAAGGAGAGTCCGGTACCGGTAAAGAACTGCTTGCAAACATTATAGTCAATAATTCCCTGAGAAAAAATAAGCCTTTTATCAAAGTAAACTGTGCCGCCCTTTCCGAAACAATTTTAGAAAGCGAACTTTTCGGACATGAAAAAGGTGCTTATACGGGTGCTGATTCTTTATATAAAGGAAGATTTGAGATGGCTGACGGAGGAACTATTTTTTTAGACGAGATAGGGGAGATTTCTTTGAAAACTCAGTCTAAGATATTGCGGGTATTGCAGGAAAAAGAGTTTGAAAGGGTTGGAGGAAGCAAAACTATTAAGATAGATATAAGAATTATTGCCGCATCGCAGGATATAGAAAAGAAAGTTTCCAAAGGCGAATTTAGGCAGGATTTGTATTACAGGCTTAACGTAATTAATTTAAGACTCATACCGCTTAGGGAAAGAAAAGAGGATATACCGTTTCTTATAAGAAGGTTTTTAGACGATTTTTCAAGTGAAAACGGTAAAAACGTTACAGGTATTACCAAGGAAACTTTGGATTTTTTATTAAATTATGATTACCCGGGTAACGTAAGGGAGCTTAAAAACATAATAGAATATATGACCGCTGTTTCTAAAGGCGGTATGGCCGACGAATCTTTGTTGCCAGGCTATTTAAAGGAAAAAACAGGGTCTGAAATAAAGTTATCTGGTTTAAAATCAGATACCTTTATTTCAGACGTAGATGATTTTATAAAAATACCTTTTGGAACTACCCTCGAGGATGCGGAAAACATTATTATACAAAAAACATTAGAAATAAACCGTTTCAATAAAGCTAAAACTGCGAACGACCTTAAAATAGGTTTAAAAACGATTTACAGAAAATTAGAAAAATTTTAAAATTTAATCTTTTTGATTATGTTTATATATTTTTCAGTTTTTTTTGTTTTTTTGATATTATAAGATTTTTCGAGATATTTCAGCGCTTTTTTATATTGTTTCAGTCTAAAATAGTCCATGCCGGTATGTTTTAATACCGTAGGCGAATTACCTAATTTTTTAAGGGCGGCTTTAAATAGTTTAAGCGCTACGTCATATTTTTTTTCCATATAGTACACAAATCCCAGACTGTCAAGAATAAATGGAGAACCCTTATCGTAAGACAAAGCTTTTTTTATAAGCATCTCGGCTTTTTTTAAATTTTTATTTTTTACGGCAAGATAATAACCTATATAATTGAGGGCGTCAGCATTATAAGGATTTATTTTTAAAATTTTTTTCATCGTTTCGTAAGCTTTGCCGTTTTTTTTCAGCGTATGATAGGCAGAGCCTAATTCATATAAAAGCGCGGTGTTATAAGGAAATTTTAATAACCCTTTCTTTATGACATATATCGAAATAGGATAATCTTTTATTTCCGTAAGAGCTATCGCTGAAAAATAATAAAATTTTAAGTTTTTATTTAATTTCTGGTCGGAAAGCATTCCGCGTATGATTCTTTCGATATACTTTTTGTATTTAATATTTCCGGTTTTTTTATATCTGCTTATATATATTTCTATTTCTTGAAGTTTTGCGTCTATATAATGCCTACCGGGTTTAAGCTTATTTAAATAAAAAATTCCTTTTTTATAATTTTTTTGTAATATGTATGATATACCTATGAAAAAATAGGCGTTATTTGCTAGCCTGAAATTATTTTTAGAATTTTTTGTTATATTAATGAAGTTTAAAAGACGTTTTCTAGATGCAGGATAGTTTTTTAAGGCATATTCCAATATAGCCGATTGATAAATCGCTGTTTTTGAATAAGGGTCTATCTTAAGGTATTTATTGAAAATATTTATTGCTTTTTTTTCTTTTCCAGTAAGGATGTAAAGAGCGGCAAGCCTAAAATATGCTTTTTTAAAATAGGGATCTATTTTTATAATTTTTATAAGGTTTTCTTCCGCCTTTTTATACTTATTTTGAGACGAATATATTTTAGATAATAAATAATATGCGTTTATGTCGTCCGGAGCGCTTAATTTTATTATGTTTAAATAAAATACCGCGGTTTTTAAGTCCTTTTTATATAAGTATAGATTTGAGAGGAATAAAAGAGATTTAAGATTATAAGGATTTTTTTGCAGAATTTTTTTAAGTATTCTTTCCGATTCTTTAAAATGACCTTGATTTGCTGTTATTTTAGCTTTCAATATTAAATAATTAATTTCTGTTTCTGACAGCTTATTGTTTTTATTTGTTTGCTTATTTGTGTTTAAGGCGAGATTTATATGTTTTAATGATTTGCCGTATTCCCTATTTTTAAAATACAATGCTGCAAGGGTATAATTAAAATAAGAATTTTTAAGTAAGTTAGAGGATTCTTTATTAAAATATTTGATAGCTTCTACATAATTCCCGTTATAAGAATAGATAAAACCAGCCGTAGTATTAAAAACAGGCGCGTCGGTAAAAGAATATGCTTTTCCCCTTAAAAATCCAAAAAATATTAAAAAGAAAATTAAAAGCAAAGAAATGTTAAATATTTTTAAATGTTTTTTTCGAGTAGTATAAAAAATTCTGTATTCCCCTTTTTCCCTTTTATGCATGATTTTTTTACTCCGATAACAGTAAGATTTAAATTTTTAGAAAAATCTATTATTTTATCTATAATTAATTCATATAATCCGGCGTCTTTTATTATGCCCTTTTTAAGATTTTTTTTATTTTCAGTTTCAAATTGAGGTTTAATCAGTAATAGCATCAACCCTCGTGTTTTTACGAATTTTAAAATATAGGGAAGTATTTTTGTAATCGATATAAAAGACGCATCGCAAACGGCCAAATCAAGTTCTTCCCCTATTTCTTCAAACGTCAAATATTTTATATTTGTATTCTCCAAATTTTTAATTTTAGGATTGTTTCTTAAGGAGTAATGAAGCTGTCCGTAACCTACGTCTATGCAATAAACGAAAGCGGCTCCTTCCTTCAAAAGGCAGTCGGTAAATCCGCCAGTCGAAGCGCCCACATCTATAATTTTTTTAGATTTAACATCCAGATTAAAACCGTTTAACGCGCCTTTTAATTTTAATCCGCCGCGAGATACGTAAGGATTTGTTTCTTTTATTATTATAGAGCTGTCGGGGTTTACCAGAGTCCCGGGTTTCGTACATACGAGACCGTTTACCGAAACCATGCCTTCCATTATCAGCGAAGCAGCTTTTGTTCTAGTTAAATCAAATGCAGAAGTCGCGTCAGAAAGAAGAATATCCAGTCTTATTTTTTTCACCGGTTATAATAAAAAATCCGTTAACGGAATCCAATAATTTTTCTTTAGAGAATCCCGAAACAGCAAGAAGTTCGCTACGGGAGCCGTGTTCTATATAGTTATTTCCAAGAGATACTATTTTATATTCTAAATCGGCTAAATTTCCATTCCGGCTTAAGAGCGTCAAAAGCTTTGCGCCAAAACCTGAAAATTCGACATTTTCTTCAACCGTCATAATTTTATTAGCGGTTTTTATTTTATCAATCAATGCCTGAGAAATAGGCGATATAAACCTTGCGTTTATGAGTCCTATTTTTTGTTCATATTGTGAAGCATCCGCATTTATTTCGGTCAGTATGTCTTTAAGAATTTCAGTATGAGGAGCGCCGAGGCTTATTACGAAATTCTGAACCGAGTCTATCAAGATTTCGAATTCCCCCTCGTTTATAATGGGAACGGTTTTTTCATCCGGAAGGCTGAAGTGTGGAATTTCTACCTTAGGGTATCTAATAGCAACAGGTTTTTTATAAGAAAGCGAACTTTTAATCATCCGTATAAGTTCATATTCGTTGCGCGGCGACATAAAAATCAGGTTTGGTATAAAATTTAAAAACGATATATCGAATATTCCCTGATGCGTGGCGCCGTCTTCTCCGGCAATTCCGGCTCTGTCTATGCAAAATACGACAGGAAGGTTCTGAAGGCATATGTCATGTATTATCTGGTCTAAAGCCCGTTGAAGAAAAGTGGAATATATGAAAACAAAAGGTTTTAATCCGTTAGCCGCCGCACCAGCCGCAAAAGTAGCGGCGTGTTCTTCCGCTATTCCAACGTCAAAAAATCTTTCCGGAAATAACTTTGAAAATTTAGTAAGACCTGTTCCATCAGGCATTGCGGCGGTAACCGCTATTATTTTATCGTTATTTTCAGACATATTTGTAAGAAAATTAGAAGCTGTTTCTCCGTAAGATATGTTGCCTGATTTTTTCAGCGTCAATCCGGTGCTTTTGTCAAAAGCGGAAATTCCGTGAAAAATAGAGGGATTTTTTTCAGACGGTCCATATCCTTTGCCTTTTTTAGTGATAACGTGGAAAAGAACCGGTTTTTTTATTTTTTTTATATTTTCAAAAGAATCTAAAAGGTGCGGAATATTGTGTCCGTCTATAGGACCGATATATGTAAAACCTAGTTCTTCGAATATTATGCCGGGACCGATAAGATTTTTGAAAGACTCTTCAAATTTAGAAACAAGCCTCGCCATTTGACCGCCGAATAAAGGTATTGAGTTAAGCATTTTCTCGGCTTCTTTCCTTAATCCCTGATAAAAATTTCCGGTCATTATTTTATTTAAATAGTTGGAAATAGCTCCAACGTTTTTAGATATCGACATCTCGTTATCGTTTAATATAACTATGATGTCTTTTTTAGTAGAACCGGCGTTATTTAATCCTTCAAGCGCGAGGCCGTTTGATATAGAAGCATCTCCAATAACTGCTATAATCTTGCCTTCGCGTTTTTCTTTGCTTTCGTTATTAAGATCTTTTGCGGCACTCATTCCCAGCGCGGCAGAAATAGACGTTCCTGCGTGGCCGGTTCCAAAATAATCGTATCTGCTTTCTGAAATAGAAGGAAATCCAGATATTCCGCCAAATTTTCTAAGGGAACTAAATTTTTCTTTCCTTCCGGTAAGAATTTTATAAGGATAAGACTGGTGACCTACGTCCCATATTATTTTATCGGTATTTTCTATATCGAAAGATTTTAAAAGCGCGATGGTAAGTTCGACTACGCCGAGACTGGAAGCGATATGCCCGCCGTTTTTAGAACATACCAATATAATTTCTTCCCTGAGTTCGCCCGCAAGCACGTCTATCTCTTCAGGGCGTAAGGTCTTAACGTCGTTCGGGTTTTTTATTTTTTCAAGTATCATTTTATTTTTTCTAATTTATCCTGTCAGTAAGATAACTTATCAGTTTAATGAGCATGCCGGTTTTAGCGCCAGTTTTTTCTAAATGGTTCATTGCTTTTTTGTTATATTTTTTAATTAATTCGCGTGTATTTTCGAGACCTATATTTTCCGCCGTCGTAGGCTTATTATTAATTTTATCGATTCCAGCGGTTTTTCCAAGGATTTCTTTATTTCCGGTAACGCCTAAAACATCATCAACCGCCTGAAAAGCTAAGCCGATATATAGGCCAAATTTTTTAAATTCCGTTACTATGTTTTTGTCATTTCCGGATAATATTGCTCCTACCGCGCAAGCGGCAGAGATAAGGCTTGCCGTTTTCTTTTCGTTTATATATTCTATATGTTCTAGTTTTAAAGATTCGCCGAAAGAGTTTACGTCGTGAAATTGTCCTTCTACAAGTCCGGATGCTCCCGAAGCATTAGAAAGTTCGTTTATCGTTTCTATGATTTTTACAGGGTCAAACCCGCATACGTAATCTATATCGGAAAGCATAGCAAAAGCCTCTGCGAGGAGTGCATCTCCAGCTAGTATAGCCGTGGCTTCCCCAAAAACTATATGGCTTGTGGGCTTACCTCTTCTCAAACTGTCGTTGTCCATCGAAGGAAGATCATCGTGTATAAGGGAATATGAGTGTATGAGCTCTATAGAAGAAGCGAATGGCAGCAGTTTCTTTTTATCCTGAAAACCTAAGCTTTCCGCGGTCAGCATCAGGATTATAGGTCTTATTCTTTTGCCAGGAGTGGTCAGGGTATAAAGCATAGCTTCGGCAAGAGAAAATTTGTTGTGTGGAAATTTCTTACCGTAACCCTTTTTAATAAAGTGATCGTTTATAAAGCTGTCAATTAATTGCTTGCCTGATTCTATATATAGCGCTAAGTCGTTCATATGTTTTATATATTCATAGGCTCGGTACTTAAAGAAGATTGACCGTTTCCGTCGTTTTTAGCGCTTAATTCTTCGACTCTTTTTTCGGCGGAGTCTAATTTTTTAAGGAGATAATCCGAATATTTTATTCCTTCTTCATAAAGCATTATGGATTTGTCAAGACCAAGATCTCCCTTTTCCAGACTTAAAACATTTTCTTCAAGTCTTTTTAAGGCATCTTCGAATGTCAAATCGCTTAAATCCATTTTTTCTGAGTCCATAAAATTATTATAAGATAAACACAAAAAATTTTCAACATCGGCATTAAAAATTCAAATAAAAAACATATTGAAAAAAATATTTCTATTTTGTATTATTAAATTAATATTAATTTTTTAAATAAGAAATAATAAAAATGGCGGGGAGGCAAAATTATGGAGGCTAGCTTAAGTTCTATTTTAAACTTTAAAGGTTTTTTTTATCTTTTAGTCATATTAGGAGCATTAATAATGTTTATTAATATGATTATAGCGGCTTCCCTAAAAAATAGGATACCAGGCGGATTTGTCGGCAAATGGCTTACCATAATGTGGGTATTTATGTTCTTTTTCTTTTTGGCTGAAACAGCTGCGTTTTTCTTTATATCTTCACTTAATAATATAAATTTATCTTATTTCCTTATAGGAGCCGTTTTGTTCTTTGGCTCTGTATTTGTCGGGGTAGTCAACAGGTTTATATATCACTTAATAAGAGAACTTGAAATTCATAAATAAAAACAGAGGTTATTATCATGGACGTAAAAGGCAATATAACGAACTTAGAGCTTTTCGACGTGTTGAAATTCTTGGAAATTTCAAAAAAGACCGGAGTCTTAAACCTGAGGTTCGAAAATTTTGCCGCCAAACTTTTTATAAAAGATGGAGTGCTATATTTTCTTTCTATTTCTGATAACAATATTTTGGAAAAGTTAGTATTAAAACTTCTCGACATGAGCAAGCAGGACTACTTGCAGATGCTTGAAAAGTACAGGACATATTATAAAACCACGGCAGGTTTCGATATATACTTTTTTAAGTCTGAAGCGGTATCTAAACTGAAAGAACATGAATTTACCTCAAATTATATATCCGAAACCCTAAATTATATACTTTTTTTAACAAACGGAGAATTTGCTTTCGACGAAAAACCCCTGCCGGATATTATTAACTTTGCAACGCCTATGAATTTATCTCCCATTTTGTCCGACTGCAAGAAAAGGCGCGACGAATTGGCAGTTATGACTAAGGTTATACCTTCAAAAAATTACATTCCGGTTGTAATTACAAACAGAAGCGGCAACTTAAGACCTCTTTCACTTACTCCTTCGATATGGAACGTTCTTTCTCTTGTAGACGGTAAAAGGAATGTTAATCAGATTCTTTCGTTGACCGTAGAAAACGATTTTTTTGTTTTAAAAACCCTTTACAATTTATTGCAAAGCGGCTATATTAAGCTTGACCCTCCGCATAGCGAACCTTTTAAGGGTGTAGATTTGGTTAATTCCGTCAAAAAGATATTAAAAGAACAACTTGGCAATAAAGCGGATAAAATTCCGGTTGATTTTAATGTTCTCGGGAAAGGAGACAGGCAGTCTTTAACTAAAGCAATTCAAGATATTGAAAGATATGTTTATATGTTCATTGACGATAAAAAAGCCGCTAAAATAGATTATATGCTAAAACAATTACTGACGGGCTCTTAATATGGAAGAACGAAATACCCGCTCTCTTTTTGCGCCTCCCTATTTAACAGGTATTTTTGGTTATAATATAAAATATTCTCTTTCTCCCCTTCTGCATAGTTTCATGAATAAGATTGTGAATGCCAACTTGTGTTACGGTAGATTTGACGTCTCTCCTGAGAATTTTGCCGATGCATTTAACGGCTTTAAAGCTTTAGGTATGAAAGGCGCGAACATAACTAAGCCTTATAAGACTGAAGTTTTGAAGTATATCGATTTTTTAAGCCCGGAGTCCAATATCGTTGGGGCGGTTAATACTGTAAATTTGGAAGAAGAAGGATATTATCGCGGGTACAATACGGACATAGACGGTTTTATAAAAGCAGTAAATTATGAGTTTAAAGAAAATTTAAACGGCAAGAACGTGATTCTTATTGGAGCGGGAGGCGCTTCTAGAGCAGTGCTTTATGCCTTAATAAAAGAAGACGTTAAAAACATTATAATAGTTAACCGAAGCGAAGAAAACGCGGTTAAGCTTAAAAAAGAAGCTGATTTATGGAAAATACCGTTAAATTCTTATGCAGATATTATATATTCAGATTTTAATCATAGCGTGCTTTTAAAAAAACTTTTGTCTAAAAAATGGGATATTATAGTAAATACTATAACTCCATCCGATGAAAGCGAAAAACTAATAAATAGCCTTTTCGGCGGCATGGAAACTCTTAACGGCAAATTATTTTTTTTTGATATTTCATACTCAACTTCTTATAACCCCTTAACATCTCCAGATTTTCTGAAAATTTATAATGAAAAATCTTTTAAATATACTAACGGATTGTCTATGTTGTTGTTTCAGGCTATAGAAAGTTTTTATATTTGGACAGGGAAAAGAGTCGATTTTAATGTAGCTAAAGAAGTTTTGACGAAAAACCAGATTTAGAATTTAATTTTAATAAATCGCTAAATCAGCTTAGAGTTTGACAGATATATTTTAATATTACCTATTGTATGATAAAATTATATAGGTAATATTAATTAACTTTTAAAAAAGTTGTTAAAAGGTATTTTAATGAATAGCGATTTCTTATCGTCGTCCCCTGGTTTTTCCAGTGAAAAATTAGGGGATATATTATTAAAGCACGGCGTCGCAAAAAGAGACGATATTTCTAATGCCCTGCTTATACAGGAAAGAATAAGATCTGGAATAGCTAAAGGCGAAAAACTCAAAGACGTTAAGCTTGGCGAAATCCTATTAAAAAACGGTATTATATCAGCGCAGGAATTAAATGCCGCGCTTGAAGAACAAAAGCGATTCGGCGGTAGCATAGGAAAACAGCTTACAAAACTTGGTTTTATTAAAGATTCGGAGTTAGTTTCCTTTCTCTCCAAAGAGTTCGGAGCGGCAACTGTAAACCTTCTTGAAGGCGATATACCTGAGAGCGTAATAAAACTCATCCCGCCGGATTTAGCCGTAAAACTCCAGGTAGTCCCTTTTAAAAGGCAGGGTAACACGATGTATCTTGCCGTTTCCGATCCCACTAGAGTTGAAGCTTTAGACGACATAAAATTTTTAACAGGTCTTAATATAGAACTGGTAGTAACTTCAGAAAACGAGATATCTTCCGCCTTATCTAAATATTACAACGCATCAAGTATTCTTACCGAAAACAAAGATTATCTAAATTCTATAGCCATCGAGGAAACAAGCGAGGAAGTTGACATATCTGAGCTCCAGAGGTCGTCTTCCGAACAGCCTATTATAAAATTTGTCAATAAAGTTCTTTTAGATGCCGTTAAAATGAGCGCAAGCGATATTCATATTGAGCCATATGAATCTATTGTCAGAGTAAGATACCGTATGGACGGAAAATTAATAGAACAGATGAAGATACCCGGGCAGTTAAAAAATCCTATAATTTCAAGGTTAAAAATAATGTCGCAAATGGATATAGCCGAAAGAAGACTGCCGCAAGACGGGCGTATTAAGGCGAGAATGGATAATAAAGAAGTTGATATGAGGGTATCTTGCCTTCCCACACTTTTCGGTGAAAAAATAGTTATAAGAGTATTGGATAAATCTAATCTTCAGCTTGATATGAGAAAATTAGGTTTTTCAGACGATCAATTGAAAGATTTTAAGACTGCCATACACCGACCTTACGGAATGATTCTTGTTACCGGACCTACCGGTTCAGGCAAGACTACTACATTATACAGCGCGCTTTCTGAAGTTAACAGGCCTGACGTTAATATCTCGACTGCCGAAGACCCGGTAGAATATAATATTCAAGGAATAAATCAGGTTCTGGTCAACGAAGAAATAGGGCTAACCTTTGCATCTGCTTTGAGGTCTTTTCTTAGACAGGATCCCGATATTATAATGGTTGGAGAAATAAGAGATCTGGAAACTGCAGAGATTGCGATAAAGGCGGCGCTTACGGGTCATCTTGTTCTTTCGACTATACATACTAATAACGCTTCTTCAACGATATCAAGACTAATCAACATGAAAGTGGAGCCCTTTCTTGTGGCCTCCAGCCTTAATTTAGTCATTGCGCAAAGGCTTATAAGAAAGCTATGCGTAGAATGTAAAGAGCCTTATTATGCCGATGTTAATGTTTTGGCGAAATCTGGGTTTACAAACGCCGAAATTGCGGATAAGCGTTTTTATAAAGCAAAGGGCTGTCCTGTATGCAATAAAACAGGCTATAAAGGAAGAATAGCGATATACGAGGTTCTTAACGTAGGAGACGATGTTAAAAACAAGATTTACGAAAACGCCAATGAATTTGAAATACAAAAGATTGCGGTAAGCCGGGGAATGAAGCCGTTAAAAGATTCTGCGAAAGAGAAGTTCTTGGACGGAACTACTTCTTTGGAAGAAATCATCCAGTATTTAGACGAAAAAACTGCCGATATTTAAATATATATTTAATTTATCGCAAAACAAGGTAAATTATCTGAAAATTATATATAACATTTAAAGGAGTCGCATATGCCGTCAGTCGCCGATTTATTAAAAACAACCGTAGATCAGGGGGCTTCCGATCTACATATAGCTGCGGGTACGCCTCCTCAAATAAGACTTAGAGGTTCGCTTGTTCCTCTGAATTTTCCTGTGCTTGCTCCTTCCGATACGCAGGGTCTTTGTTACAGCGTTATTACCGACTTGCAGAAGAAAAAATTTGAAGAAACGCACGAACTTGATTTCTCTTTCAGTCAGAAAGGAGTTTCAAGGTTTAGAGGCAATTTATATTTTGACAGGGGCGCTGTCGCGGGAGCATTTAGAGTCATACCGCATGAAATTCCGTCCATAGATTTATTAGGTCTTCCCCCTATGATAAGGGAAATAATAAAATCTCCCAGAGGATTAGTATTAGTTACGGGACCGACCGGTTCCGGTAAAACGACCACCCTTGCTTCAATGATAGACGAGATAAATCAAACGAGGCATGAACATATAATTACTATAGAAGACCCTATAGAGTATGTTTTCCCTCATAAAGGCTGCCTTGTTAACCAGAGAGAGATAGGTCAGGATTCAAGCAGTTTTTCAGAAGCATTAAGGCATATATTAAGAGAAGATCCGGATGTGGTTCTAGTAGGAGAAATAAGAGATATGGAAACAATGGAAGCCGCTCTTACTATAGCCGAAACCGGACATCTTACTTTTGGAACACTTCATACTAATTCGGCGGTGCAGACTATAAGCAGAGTAATAGATATATTTCCGCCAAATCAACAGCCCGAAGTAAGGTCTTCCCTATCTCTCTCCCTTGTGGCGGTTTTGTCCCAGACTCTTATTCCGAGAATAGACACGTCAGGCAGGGTATTGGCGGCAGAATTAATGATACCTAACGCCGCTATAAGAAATTTAATTAGAGAAAATAAAATTCATCAGATTTATTCACAGCTTCAACTAGGACAGGAAAAGTTTGGAATGCAGACGCTTAATCAGGCGCTGGCGTCCTTAGTAAATAAAAAAATCATTAATGAAGAGGACGCGTACAACAGGTCGTCAGATATAGAAGAATTAAAACAGGCTATAAGCTCCGGCGTTATGTCTAAAGGCGGAATAGGTAACAGTAATAATGCGGCAGGACAAAATTCCATGAGTTTATCAGCCGGTAAGCCAAATATGGGCGAAAAACAAGAGCCCTTTTCGGGAATAGATTTCGGCAACTTATAATAGGAGGTGTTTAATGGCTGTTTATCAATGGAAAGGGAAAAAACATACCGGAGAATATTTAAAGGGTGAAATTACGGCCGAAAATTACGAGCAGGTTATAGAAGAGATAAGAAGGATGGATATTTATCCTATAGATGTAAAGAAAAAAAACGAATTTTTTACATTAAGCCTTAAGGGAACAAAAGAAATAAGTCCTAATACAAAGATAAGCGATAACAACCTTATAGTTTTTACCAGGCAATTTTCTTCATTAATAGAATCAGGAGTGCCTATACTTCAAGGTTTGTCTATAATGATTGAACAACAAAAAAATAAAGAATTAAAAGGCATCCTGATTAAAATAAGGGAGGGCATAGAAAGCGGCGCGTCTTTGTCGGACAGTTTAAGAAAATTTCCTAAGGTTTTTAACGATTTATATGTTAACCTTGTGGAATCAGGCGAAAAAGGCGGAGTTTTAGACAGGGTATTTAAAAGGCTTGCCGTATATTTCGAGAAGATATTGAAGCTAAAAAGAAAGATTAAAGGAGCAATGATTTATCCTATAGTAGTTTTGAGCGTAGCAATAGGAGTTATCGTTATATTAATGACATTTGTTATTCCTGTTTTTGCAAACCTTTTTTCTAGTGTTGGAGCAAAACTGCCGGCTCTTACCAGAGACGTCATAAGTTTTTCAGATTTTATGAGAGCATATATACTATATATCATAATTGCTTTAGGCGTTCTTATATTTGCCCTCAGGGCTTATAGTAAAAAGGAAAGCGGGAAGAAAAATATAGATAGAATAATTCTTAAAATACCGGTAGTAGGTATTTTGCTTAAAAAGGTAGCAATAGCAAGATTTGCCAGAACGCTTTCTACTATGGTTGAAAGCGGCGTACCTATACTTGCCGGTCTTGCCATTGTTTCTAAAACAAGCGGCAATAAAATAATAGAAGAATCTCTTATGCAGACAAAGGAGGACGTTTCTTCCGGTTCTCCGCTGAGTGCCGCTTTGAATAAAACAAAACTTTTCCCCCCTCTGGTTATACAGATGGTAATGGTAGGTGAAAAAACCGGTAATCTGGATGCAATGCTTGCCAAGGTTGCCGATTATTATGACGAAGAAGTCGATAACGCCGTTAATAATTTGACGCAAATGTTGGAGCCGGCATTAATAATATTTCTGGGAATAGTCGTAGGAACGTTAGTCGTAGCTATGTATTTGCCGATATTCAATCTCGGAAAAGCCATCAAAGGATGAATAACGACAAAAAAATCGGCTACAAAGAGATATATAATAAGATTAAATTTACTATAATTTTCAGGGTGCTTGCTTTTTCGTTAATTACCCTAGCTTATATCTTGATTAATTTTAAAGATATAAGCCGCTATTCTTTTTATGTTTACCTCCTCATAGCTTCGGCAATACTGTTAACTTTAATTTACTGGACAATTCTGTCTTATCCTAAAAAAAAAGAAAATTACCGGTTTTTGGTATATTTTGGTTATATCCAGTTATCAGCCGATTTTATCTTTATATCTTGTATAGTTTTACTCAATGGGGGTTTAGACGATAAATTTATTTTTTTATATTACTTATTAATATTAATCGCCGGATTTATTTTTTTAAAAACCGGAGTAATGATATTTGGAATTGCATCAGTTATAGTTATAGGTTTGATTGCGGATTTACAGTATTATTTCAATATCGGATACCACTACTACTTTTCATATAATCCGGATAAGCTGCTATTTTTGACAAGCACGAATATACTAGGAGTTTTAATATTTAGCTGGCTGCTTTATCATTTTTCCGGTGAGCTTGGTATTATGAGCAGGGCGATTATAGAAAGAGATGAATTTATAAAAGATTCGCAAAATTTTAACAGGGAATTATTCAATAGTTTTTCACAGGGCATAATAGTTACCGATAAAGACTTCTCTGTAGTTTTTTTGAACGATGCATGCGTAAAAATGGTTAATTTGAAGGATATTGACGCTGATTTTGACCGTAAATCAGGTATTCTGCATAAATTTAACATAAAAATATCTGATATTTTTGAAAATTTTCCCGTTAATAACTTTATTCAAGAAAATGATACGGAAAATAATTTGAAAAGATTTGAGTTAAAATATGGAAATATGATTTTAGGTTTCAGTTTGACTAAATTGGAAACTGTGGAAACTAAAATAGGCAGATATATTTTATTATTTAGAGATATAACTTATATAAAACAGTTGGAATTAGAGTCCAAAATTAACGAAGGGCTGGTTACCGCAGGCAAGCTTGCCGGATGGCTGGCGCACGAGATAAGGAATCCGCTTTCCGCCATAAATACGTCTATTTATATATTAAGCTCCGAAAATATAGACCGCAAAGAAGCGGATTATAAAAGATTATTAGATATCGTATCTACAGAGGTTCGTAAATTAGATAATTTGGTAAACGATTTCTTAGGTTCGCTAAAAATCAAGTCTAAAACTATCGGCGAAAACGGAAATTTTGAAAAATTTAATCTTTTTTTATTTTTGGAAGAATTAACGGCAAAATATATAGCTAACGGGATAAAAATACACAATAGCATAGGAAGGGACACACAAATATTTTCAGAAAAAAGAAGAATTGGGCAAGTACTTGCAAACTTGATACAAAATGCCGTACAATCTATAAAAAGAAAGTCTTCGTCTGCCCTGAATGGTTTGCGGGAAACAGGGATTATTAGAATAGGCTCAAAAAAAGTAAAAACTGATGCCGATAAAAATTATATTTCCATTAGCGTTTCTGATAACGGGGAAGGAATGGACGATTTTATACTGAAAAATGCGTTTAAGCCCCTTTTTACTACAAAGGAAGACGGTTTTGGACTAGGACTGTCCATAGTGTATTCTATAACTGAAAGCCTGGGCGGAGAAACGCGAATATTCAGCAGGACCGGCAGAGGAACTTTAATAAAAATAAATATACCGGCTTAATATATATATCAAAATATATATCAAATGGAAGATAAATCTAAAATATTAATAATAGACGACGAAAAATCTATACTTGAATCTTTGTCTATCCTTTTAAAATTGGAAGGATACGATATTTCTATTGCGGAAGATGCAAATTTGGCAATAAAACTTATCGCAGAAAAAGACTTTGACTTGATCATATCGGACGTTAGGATGCCGGAAATGTCCGGTATAGATTTCATAAAATATTTCAGGAGCGAAAAAGCCGATTTTATTTCTAAATATAAGCATATACCAGTTATATTGATGACTGCATATTCAGATATTAAAACAGGCATAGAGGCTATAAAATTAGGCGCATTCGATTATTTAACAAAACCTTTCGATAATGATGAGTTTAAGATAGCAGTTAGAAGGGCATTGGAATATTTTTCAGTTTTTAACGAATTAAATAATTTAAAATCAGTCAATATTGCCTCAGGGGAGATAAAAGGAGAATCTAAGGCGATAAATAATATATTAAAAGAGATAACCCGTGTTTCCCCGACTTTCAATAATATTCTTATCACTGGAGAATCTGGAACGGGAAAAGAACTTGCGGCCAGATTAATCTATGAAATTTATTCTAAAAATTCTGGCGGAATAAAAAATATTCCTTTTGTGCCGGTTAATCTTGCAGCTATTCCAGATAATCTGATTGAAAGCGAACTGTTCGGTTATGTTAAAGGTGCTTTTACGGGAGCTGAAACTGAAAAAATGGGTTTAATAAAATATGCGGACGGCGGAATTCTTTTTCTAGACGAGATTGGCGATTTGCCTATGCAGGTTCAGGTTAAATTATTGAGGGTTTTACAAGAAAAGGCATATAGAAAATTAGGTTCTAATATTGAAGAGTATGTAAAGATTAAGATAGTAGCCGCTACAAATAAAAATTTAGATACATTGATATCCGCAGGAAAATTTAGAGATGATTTATATTACAGACTCAATACTATAAATATCGAGATGCCCCCGTTAAGGGAACACAAAGAAGATATTCCTATTCTTATTTCTCATTTTATAAAAAAGTTTTCCAGGAGGATAAATTCTATTTCTCATCAGGCGCTCTCTATACTCATGGATTACGGTTATCCAGGTAATGTTAGGGAACTTGAAAATCTTATCGAAAGGGCATGTATTTACTGTGAAAGCGACGAAATACCAGCTGAGGGTGACGCATCAAAAGAAATAGGCATAGAATGTTTCCCCGGTTATATTTTTAACAATGTTAAAAAAGAAAATAATATAACGGTAACTCCGGGTCATATATTTAGTAGAGATGGTAAAAGCGTTGCGCATCAAACAAGCGACGATGAAAATTATATGTCCGAGATAGCGCGAATATTTGATTATATTAACGAAAAAGAAGCTGTATCTCTTCCAAATTTCATTAAAGAAGTCGAAAAATATATAACGGCAAATAGAATAAAAAAGGAAAATTCAAAGTTGAAAGCCGCAAAAAGCCTCGGTTTATCTTTAAGGTCTTTGAGGTATATACTTTCAAAAAACGCCAATAACGGTTGATATCAGTATGAATTATTTGATGGTAATTGAATATTGCGGAGCTAACTATAATGGTTGGCAAGTTCAAAACGGAGCTATCGCAAAGGACAAAAATAAAACTATTGAAAATGAAATTCTTAAAGCCATAAAAGTTGTAACAAAATTTGACGTAAAATTATTAGTTTCCGGCAGAACGGATGCCGGAGTTCATGCTTTAAATCAGGTCGCTAATTTTAAACTTCCATATTATTATGATTTAAATAAGCTTAAAATTGCCTTAAACGGGATTATGCCGCCGGATATATCTGTGAAGAATATAGAAATAGCGCATGATTCCTTCCACGCGACCAGAGATGCGGTTTCAAAAACCTATCTTTATAAAATAAATTCCGGATTTAAAAGCCCGCTGTTATCAGGCAGATCATGGTTTATTAAAGAAGATTTAAATATAAATCTGATGAAAGAATCATCAGATATTTTTCTTGGAAAAAATAATTTTTTTAATTTCGTTAAAAGAGAAAAAGGGAAAAAATCCGTAAACTATTGCAGGGTGATTAAGGAAATAAAAATCTGCGAAAAAAGTTACGGCCTAAACATATTTATAGAGGGTGAAGGTTTTTTGAGGAATATGGTTAGAAGAATAGTAGGCTCTTTAATTTTATGCGGAACAGGAAAAATAAACAACTTTGTCCTAAGAGATATGCTTACGGGTGAAAACCGGCCATTTAATAGGATATGCGCTCCGTCATGCGGTCTTTTTTTATATTCGGTAAAATACGGGCATAAAATTTATAGTTGATATTTTATTGAATTTTATTTATAATTCTATATAATAGAATATATAAAAGATTTTGCTTATAGGATTTTTATATAAAAGTGGGTTATACCCGCTTTTTTTGTTTTATGCATGAAAATTTGATAAAAGACATAGAAAAAATTATCGAGGATATAGTTCCATATTATGGCTGTTATCTTGTAGGAGCAGTTTTTTTTCCGGCAAGAAAAGACAGCGGCGCAATTTTAAGGGTATATATAGATAATGACAGTGGAGTAGATATATCTGCCTTATCAGAAATATCTAAAGAATTAAGCATGATATTGGACGTAAAGGACATAATAAAATTTAAATATACTCTCGAAGTTTCGTCGCCTGGGATAAACAGGATTCTTTTGAAATTTAACGATTATAAAAAATTTATCGGCAAAAGAGTTAAAATAACTTTAAAAAGTAAAATTGAGGGCAGAATTAACTTAATAGGAAAAATAACTGAAGCAACTGGTGAAGAGGAAAATCAGGGTATTACGATTTTTGACGAAATAGAAGAAAAACCTAGGACTATTGGTTTTGGCGATATAAAAAAAGGAAATTTATTGGTCGTATAACATAAATTTATAAAATTAAGGAGTCTTTAAGTGCCGCAAATTATAATAAACGATTTAAATCCTGTAATAGATCAGGTATCCAAAGATAAAAATATCGAAAGATATTTGGTCGTGGAGGCTTTAGAACAGGCTATTCTTGCCATAGCAAGAAAAAATCTTGGTCAGGGTTACGATTTAGAAGCGCATTTTACAGAAGAAACCGGAGAGATAGAAGTTTTTATGTTTAAGCAGGTTGTAGAAGAGGTTAAAAACGCAAAAATGGAGATATCGCTTGAAGAAGCGCTTAAAGTCGATCCTGATGTTATTATTGGCGACAGTCTTGGACTTAAGGTAGAGAAGAATATTTATGGAAGGATAGAAGCTCAAGTTGCCAAACAAGTGATTTTTCAAAAAATAAAAGAAATAGAATATAAAAATATCTATAATGAATTTAACGAAAGAAAAGGAGATATAGTAAGCGGACTTGTTAGAAAGGTTGAAAAATCAGCAATAATAGTAGATCTTGGAAAGACAGAAGCCGTTTTGCCAAGGCAGGAACAAATATTCAGCGAAACATACAGGCCTCATGACAGGATAAGAGCTGTTCTGTCTAATATCAAAATGGAAAAAGGAGGACCCAAACTCATACTCTCCCGAGCTTCAGACGAATTTCTTATTAAGCTTTTCGAGACGGAAGTTCCTGAAATATATGATGGAGTCGTTAAGATAGTAAGGGTTGCGAGAGCTCCCGGATTCAGGTCTAAAATTGCAGTTGCTACGACTAATAAAGATATAGATCCTGTTGGAGCCTGCGTTGGCATGAGAGGAATAAGGATACAGAACATAACAAATGAACTTAGAGGGGAAAAAATAGATATTATACCTTACTCCGATAACCCTTCGAAATTTGTCGTAAGCGCTTTAAGCTCCGTTGAGGTTTCAAGCGTTGCAGTAAATGAGGACTTAAAATCTATTACCGTTATAGTTCCGGACGACCAGCTTGCCCTCGCGATTGGTAAACAAGGTCAAAATGTTAGGCTTGCTACAAAACTTACAGGTTATAAAATAGACATTTTGAGCGCGTCTAAAATAGGCACAAAAGATAAAAACGCCTATAAAGAACTTATGGATATACCTGGAGTAGGGGATATAACCGCAAAGCTTTTGTATCAGAGCGGTTATGTTGCGATAAACGATATAGTTAATGCCGATACGGAAAAGTTAGCTAAAGATATTTCCGTAGATGTAAAAAAAGCAGAAAAGATTATTAATTCTGCAGCCGTATATTTAGAAAAAGTAAAATCAGATATGGAGCTTAAAGAAAAAATAGAAAATGACGCTATTTAACGGGAGAAAAGGGACTAACTTAAGTACGTACTCATCAAAAAAGGATAAATATAATGGAAGAAAGAAGGGTTTCTAAGGGAGTTATAAGGAGAAGGGCAAGCAGGACGGAACCGGAAGAAACCAAGCAAATAACGGTTGAAACGGCACCTGAAAATATATCTTTAACAGAGAAGCAGGAGATTTTAGAAAAGCCTGCGGATGCCGCCGAAGTTTTAACAGGCATTAAAAATGTTGTGCCGCAGCATCCATCTGTTCAAAAAAATTTGGACGAAAAACCTGTAAAAGAAAAAGAAAAAGTCGTTAAATTTAAAAAAACAGGTAAAAAAGAAGAGGCTCCAAAGCCTGATGTCTTAAGCGTAATAAAAACCTTAGATGTATCGAAAGTTAAAAACTTAACAGAAGAAGCCGGAGAAACTGCTCTTCATAAAAAATCAGTCAAAAAAGAAGAGACAAAAAAAGGACCTCAAGCTAAATTTACAAAAAACGAAAAATTTATAGATACTTCAGAGGAAGGAGAATCTTTTGTTTTCAGGAAACATAAGAGAAAATTTGGCGGCAAATTTCATAAACAGCCTAAACATATTCAACAGGTTGTGCCTGAAAAAAAGGCGTCTAAAAAAATAATCAAAATCAGCAGCGGTATAACAGTCAACGAATTATCGCAGGCTTTAGGGGTTAAGGCTTCCGAAGTTATAAAGAAATTAATGGACGTCGGCATAATAGCTACTATGAACCACATAATAGACGTAGACGCAGCCTCCCTCATTGCTTCTGAGTATGGATATACTGTAGAAAACGTCAGTTTTAACGAGGCAATAGCACTCGAAGAATCGGTTGACACACAAGAATCGCTTTTGCCCAGAGCCCCTGTAGTTACTGTTATGGGTCATGTTGACCACGGCAAGACCTCCCTTCTTGACGCCATAAGAAAAACTAATGTTACGTCTAACGAAGCAGGAGGCATAACGCAGCACATAGGTGCGTATAGCGTAAAGATTGACGATTCTATGATTACTTTTCTGGATACCCCCGGCCATGAAGCTTTTACGGAAATGAGGGCAAGAGGCGCAGGTATAACAGATATAGTTGTTCTAGTAGTTGCGGCTGACGACGGAGTTATGCCTCAGACAATTGAAGCTATTAATCATGCGAAAGCAGCCGACGTGCCTATTATAGTCGCTATCAATAAAATAGACAAACCTGGCGCCAATCCTGCTAAAATCAAAAACAGCCTGCTGGAATACGGCCTAGTTTCCGAAGAGCTTGGCGGAACAACTCTTTATGCGCAAGTTTCGGCAAAAACCGGCAACGGCATAAAAGAACTTCTAGAGCTTATAATACTTCAATCAGAAATATTGGAATTAAAAGCAAATCCGGATAAGCCTGCAAGAGGAACCGTTATCGAAGCAAAACTTGATAAAGGTCGTGGTCCGGTGGCTACCGTTTTAATACAGAGCGGCACTTTAAAAGTGAACGACAGCGCTGTGTGTGGATTATATTATGTTAAAGTCAGGGCGATGTTAGATTATAAAGGAAATAAGATTGAAACTGCAGGTCCGTCGATTCCGGTTGAAATATTTGGCCTCGAAGGCGTCGCGTCCCCTGGAGATAATTTCATAGCGCTAAAGGATGACAGGGAAGCTAAAAGAATAAGTGCCGAAAGGCAGTTGAAGCACAGGGAAATAGAGCTTAGCTCTAACGCAAGGCTTACATTGGAAGGATTATACGAAAAAATCAAATCCGGCGACGTAAAAGAGCTTAGGTTAATTGTTAAGACCGATGTTTACGGCTCAATGGAAGCATTGGTACAGTCCTTTAAAAAGCTTTCTAATTCTAAGGTTAAGGTCAACATAATACACGGTGGCGCATCTGCTATTACCGAAAGCGATGTTATGCTTGCAAAGGCAACTAATTCTATAATCATAGCTTTTAACGTACGTCCCGAATCTAAAGCCTCAGCATTAAGCGAGACAGAAGGAATTGAAATTAGATATTATAGTATTATTTATGATGCAGTGAAAGATATAAAAGATGCAATGGAAGGGCTACTTGCTCCGATAGAGAAAGAAAAAATTACCGGAAAGGTGGAAGTAAGAAGCGTATTTAATGTTCCAAAGTCTGGAACTGTTGCGGGATCGTTCGTGTTAAGCGGATTTATTAAAAGATCCTCTAACGTAAGGCTCTTAAGAGATAATGTCGTAATATATACGGGACATATCGATTCATTGAAAAGATTCAAGGAAGACGCTAAGGAAGTTCAGGCAAATTTCGAGTGCGGTATTCTGCTTGAAAATTTTAACGATATAAAAGTCGGCGATATTATAGAAGCTTATGATATAGAATATATTAAACAGACTATGGAATCTTCCTCTGAATCTTAGAGTAATAACGTGTAATTTTATAATATTAAGAGGTGGGGATAAATTGATAGAAAGAAACAAAAGGGTTGCCGAATTGATTGCAAGGGAAGTTTCTTTATGTTTAGAATTTGAAGTTAACGATACAAGATTGAGGAACGTCACTATTATAAACGCTGAAATTTCTAAAGATTTGAAATTTTGTAAAATTTTTTTTAGTGTTTTAGGTCCCGAAAAAGAAGTAAAAAAAGCATTAAGCGGCTTTGAAAGTTCAAAAAATTTTATAAAAAAAATTGTTTTTTCAAAGGTTCTTTTAAGAGTAGTTCCTGAAATAAAATTTGAATATTACGGCGGGTTACAGAAATCTTTTGATATTAGCGCAATTATAAACGGGTATAATTCTACAAAACAAAAACAAACTGATAATTAATTAATTATAATAAATTTATTAAATATGATATCTGTAAAAAAAGACTATTCCGATTCTGATTTAAAAAATTTAAATAATTCTACGCGGGATATATTTAAAATTATAGAAACGTCAAAAAAAGTGCTTATAGCGACCCATGAAAACCCTGAAGGCGATGCCATAAGTTCGGCCATAGCAACTGGAATGTTTTTGAAAGCGCTAGATAAAGACGTTTATTTATATGACAAAGACCAGATACCCAATAATTTGAAATTTTTGCCTTGGGTAGATAAATTTTTGAACGAGTTTCCCAATGAACCTATAGACTTGCTTATAGTAGTAGATTGTGGTGAATTTTCACGTATAGGGTCTAATTATGAACAGCTATCTGGAATAAACAGAATAATTAACATTGACCATCATTTCACGAATACTTATTTTGGTCATTCTAACCTTGTATTGCCGGACGCAAGTTCTGCAGGCGAGGTTCTTTTTTATCTTTTTTTGGCATATGGCGCATATGCTTCAGGTATTCAGTACTCTCCTTACGATAATTTTCTTGGGGATAAATTAGGTGAACCCCTTCCTTGTCTAAAAGAAGAAAGAAAAAAAATATTATCGTTTATAAATGAGGATATTGCTTTAAACTTGTACACGTCTATTTTGACCGATACCGGTTCTTTTCATTATTCTTCCGCAAATAAAAGATCTTTTTATATATGTTCAGTTTTAAACGAGTATAATTTAGATCCTGCTAAAATAGCCACGGAACTTTTTGAAACAAAACCGGCGGAGATGTATTTTTTACTTGGCAAAAGTCTCAATACTCTTGAATTTTCTTCTAACGGGAAAGTGGCATCGATGGTCGGAACTAAGAAAATGGTCGAAGATGTCCTTAAAGAAGCCGATGGCGGCAGAATAAACGGTTTATACGAAAACTTCGTAAACTATCCAAGATCAATTCAGGGAGTCGAGATAGCAATTTTTTTTAGGGAAACCGGCTTTAACCAATATAGAATTAATTTTAGGTCAAAAAGTTATGCGAATGTTGCATACGTAGCTGAGAAGTTTAACGGCGGAGGACATAAGTTTGCGGCAGGATGCAAAGTAAGCGGAGATATAAGCGAAATTAAAAGCGAAGTATATAAATATTGCAACGAAATAATATAATGTTGTAAAATTATGAATATAAAAAAAGATAACGGTTTAAGCGGAATTTTAGTAATAGATAAACCGAAAGATATGACATCTTTTAAAGTGGATTGCATTGTAAAGAAAGAGCTAAACTGTTCTAAGGTAGGCCATGCAGGAACACTTGACCCGTTTGCTACCGGTGTACTGCCTATCCTCTTAAATAAAGCTACTAAACTTCAGGACGGTTTAGTCAATCTTCCGAAATCTTACGAGGGAACCATTAAATTAGGAGTTAGCACTGATACGCTAGATATAACCGGATGTCAGAACGGTGAAAGAAATGTTTCAGATTTAGAAATAGAACCGGTAATAAATTATTTGAACAGTTTAAAAGGAGATTTTATCCAGAAAATACCTGCTTTTAGCGCAAGAAAACATAAGGGAATTCCATTATATAAATACGCAAGAAAAAATATTGAAGTAGTTCCTGAAAACCCGACATCAACAGTTAAGATTTATAATTTTGAAGTAAAATCTTATAGCCATCCTTTTATAGATTTCCAGTGCACAGTTTCGAAAGGAACCTATGTAAGGGCAGTTGCTCAGGATATAATGGATAAATTTGATATTCCCGCGCATCTTTATAGCCTTAAAAGGACTAGCGCTGGCGGTTTTGATATTTCGGAAGCGTTGCCCTTGGAATCGCTCGAAAAAGGTTCTGATTTTATAATGGAAAATCTAAAAATAATAAATAACTAAAACATATCCTTAAGGGGGTTTAATTAAATGCCTATTTCAAAAGAAGAAAAAAATGCAATAATCGAGAAATTTAAAACGCACAACAACGATTCCGGTTCAGTAGAAGTACAAGTTTCATTGCTTACATACCGAATTAATTTATTATCTGAGCATTTTAAAAAATTTGCCAAAGACCATCATTCAAGAAGAGGTCTTTTAAAAATGGTTTCAAAAAGAAGGCACCTTTTGGATTATTTAAAAAGCAAGGATGAAGCAAGATATAAATCTCTTATCGAAGCTCTTGATCTTCGCAAATAGACGGTAAAATAATTTTTCTTAAAGTAAGTTAATTAGATTTTAATAGGAGATAAGATGACAAGCAATACTTTTATGTTTGACGGTAAAAAAATAACTATCGAAACCGGCAGGCTTGCAAAACAGGCATCTGGAAGCGCATTAGTAACGATAGGAGATACAAAGGTTCTCGTTACTACGTGCTTGAATAAAAAAATAAAGGAAGGGACTGATTTTTTACCTCTCACAGTTAATTATGTCGAAAAATATTATGCGGCTGGGAAAATCCCAGGCGGTTTTTTTAAAAGGGAGGCCAGACCCTCCGAAAAAGAGGTTCTTACATCCAGATTTTTGGACAGACCTATAAGGCCCCTTTTTCCGGACAATTATTTTTTCGATACCCAGATAATAGCAACCGTGGTTTCTATGGATAATGAAAATGATCCGGATATGGCGGCAATGTTAGGCGTTTCATTTTCGTTAATGCTGTCAGAAGCTCCTTTTAATGGACCAACCGCAGGCGTAAGAATTGCAAGGGTAAATGGTAGTTTCATTGCCAATCCTACTTACAAAGAACTTGAAGCTAGCGACACCTTTCTTATAGTCGCCGGATCTAAGGATGCAATAACTATGGTAGAAGGAAGTTTTAATGAATTAGACGAAGAAGAGCTTATTTCCGCGATAGAATTTGGACATAATAAAATCATTGAATTAACTGAATTTCAAAACAAGATTTTATCGGAAATGAGCATAAATAAAGCTGTTATAGAAGATATTAAAATGCCCGAAGGTTTATACGAAAGAGTAAGAGAGCTTTCATACGAAGATTTATCCAATGCCCTTAAAATTTCTGCAAAACTAGAAAGAAATGAAAGAGTGGAAAGCTTAAATACTAAGGTTATCGAGCTTTTAAACGAATCTTATCCTGGACAGGAAGCCGCAATTGCTCATATTTTAGAATCCATCCAGAAAGACATACTAAGAACTAATATAATAAATGAAGGTTTAAGAATTGACGGAAGAGGTCTTAAAGATATCAGGCCTATAAACTGTTCTGTCGGCGAACTTCCAATGGCTCATGGAAGCGCGGTGTTTACCAGAGGAGAAACTCAGGCTTTAGTAGCCGCTACACTAGGAACTAAATTCGACGAACAAATTATAGATGCGCCCGAAAAAGAATCAACCAAGAGATTTATGCTTCATTACAATTTTCCGCCTTTTTCGGTTGGAGAGGTTGCTCCGATGAGGTCCCCCGGAAGGAGGGAAATAGGGCATGGATCGCTTGGAGAAAAAGCTCTTAGATATATAATTCCGTCTGCGGAAGAATTTCCTTATACAATAAGATTAGTTTCAGAAATTTTGGAATCTAACGGTTCTTCATCGCAGGCTACTATATGCGGAGGCACGCTGTCTTTAATGGATGCTGGTGTTCCAATAAAGGCTCCTGTTGCCGGAATAGCTATGGGCCTTATAAAAGAAGGAGATAAAGTTGCGATACTTTCAGATATTTTGGGTGATGAAGACCATCTGGGAGATATGGATTTCAAAGTCGCTGGAACTTCAAAAGGCGTAACCGCCTTGCAAATGGATATTAAAATTTCCGGAGTTACAAAGGAAATTCTAAGGAATGCCCTTTCACAGGCGAGAGATGGGAGGATACATATACTTAATATAATGCTTCAATCCATAACCGAACCAAGAAAAGAGATGGCAAAAAATGCTCCCAGAATAGTTACTATGATGGTTAAACCTGAAAAAGTTAGGGAGGTTATCGGTTCTGGCGGTAAAGTTATTAAGGGAATAATAGAAAAGACCGGTGCAAAGGTAGATATAGAAGATTCAGGAAAGGTAACAATTTCCTCTTCAAACGGAGAATCTTTAAAGCTTGCCGTAGCTATGATAAACGATATAACTCAGGAAGCTGAAATAGGTAAGATTTATTTTGGAAAAGTTAGAAAAATAATGGATTTTGGGGCTTTCGTAGAGATATTTCCAGGAACGGACGGACTAATTCATATTTCACAGATAGACACAAAGAGAGTAGAAAAAGTTTCCGACGTGTTAAAAGAAGGAGATGAAGTGAAGGTTAAAGTTATAGACATAGATAAAGCCGGCAAGATAAAGCTCTCCAGAAAAGAAACTTTATGAAAAATTTTAAGAAGGAAGTTTTAAAATCCGGCATTACGCTTATCACCGAAAAAAAATCTTATTTTAATTCCGTAAGTATCGGATTATGGGTGAAAACCGGCTCGGTTTACGAGCCGGCGGAATTAAACGGCATATCTCATTTCATAGAGCATTTACTCTTTAAAGGTACTAAAAATAGGACATATAAAGCAATTAACAGAGAAATAGATTTAATGGGCGGTGCTCTTAACGCTTTTACGGGAACTGAGTTAACTTGCTTATATACAAAGGTTTTATATAAAAATTTCGATAACGCTATAGACCTTTTAGTCGATTTAATGTTTAATTCTTTATTTCCTGAAGACGAAATAGAAAAAGAAAAAAGTGTCATATTGCAAGAAATATCGGGAGTACAAGACGATCCGTCTGATTATTCAATGGAGCTTTTCCATAAAAATTTTTATGGAAGTTCATCGTATGCCTTTCCAATACTCGGAACAGAGAATACCATTAAAGATTTTAACAGAAAAAAAATATTAGACTATTATTATCAGCATTATAATCCGGGGAATATAATAATTTCGGTTGCGGGCAATTTCGAGTATGATAAATTGGCCGCTTCGATTGAAAATCGCATGAGCAAAATTGCTTTGCCGAAAGTCGGTGAAACCGCTAGGAAAAAATTTAAGACAGAAAAGGTTTACGGCGATTTCTTTCAAGATAAAGATTTAGAGCAAACACATTTTTTAATAGGACTTGAGGGCATAAGCAAATCAGATGAAGATTATTTTTCAGCCGAAGTTTTAAACACTATACTTGGCGGTTCCGTCAGTTCCAGGCTTTTTCAGGAGGTCAGGGAAAATAAGGGATTTGCATATTCTATTTATTCAAATTCAGTGTTTCATAAGTCTGACGGATATTTTTATATTTATGCAGGGGTATCCCCAAAAAAGTTTAAACCTTCCAAAGAACTTATTTTTGATATAATAGATGGAATAGTAGACGGAAATATTAGCGACGACGAAATTATTAATGCCAAAAAACACATATATGATGGTTTTCTTCTGGGCATGGAATCTACCAGTCAAATAATGAATCGTAATGCCGTTAACGAAATTTATGAAAGCAAATATATTTCTAAATCCCAGGTATTAAAAAAGATAGAAAAAGTTGACAGGCAGGCAATTAAAAGAATTTCCGGTCGATTATTTTCAAACAGGAATAACAGGAATATTTCAGTTCTCGGCAAGACTAAGTGATTAAAATTAATACATTATTTTCAAAGCAGGCTGCTTTTATTTATGGAAAAAGAGGTTTATTACCCTAAATTTTATGATATTATTTACAGGTCCGGTTACATAACTGGTTTTGTAGGGATTGTATTATTTGTTTTTTCTTATGTTTTTTTGAATATATACGGTTTTTATGCCGGTATTATAATATTTTATGCCGGTACCCTTATTTCTTCATTGTTTGTTCTAGTATGGAAAAAAGAAATTAAAATATTTATATTATCATGCGTAATTCTGGGTATTTTCTTCGGTCTTGCTTATCTTTTTATATATCGCAATACGGAAATTTTGATAATATCTATGGGGCTTGTACTTGCCGGACTAGCCGGACTTTACGGAAAAGAAGCTCATTGCTTTCATTTTGCGGAAGGCTGGATATTAATGTGGTCGTTCCCGGTTTTAGTATTCGCTAATTTATTAATTTATGGATTTAATGCAGAAAACGCTTACGCGGTTAGAACTGTTTTTTGTATAATTTACTTCATTATAATGCTTTTAGCATTTTCCTTTCTTATCAAAAAATTAAGACAGCCTTTAATGCAATTCTGCCAGGGTTAAATAAAAAACTTTAAAATTATTTTTTTATTGAATTATGACTTTTAAGTCAGTATAATAATATTAATAAAGAATATTACATATGAGTGAAAATATAGATAAATTTGAATTGATTTTATCCTCTTCTAGAAAGCTTATTGAAGAAATAGGTTTTTCGTCTTTAACTATGGATAAAGTTGCGCAAAAAGCCGGCATTGCCAAGGGGACAGTTTATCTTTACTTTAAAGACAAAGACGACCTTTTGGAAAAAGTTTTATCAACCGGTTTTGAAAAAATGTTCGAAAGGATTAAAAACAGAGTTGCAGTAGAAAACAGAGTTATTGACAAGCTTGGAGCATTGATAAGCGAAAATATAAATCATATTTATGAAAATAGATATTTCTTTAAAACTATTTTTCTAGACGAAGTCAACGTCGTTTTTTTGAAAAAAAAATCAAAAGAATCTTTTAATTTAAGAAGAAAAAGATATTCGGATTTTATTGGTGATATTATTAAATCTGGAGCTGAATCAGGAGAGTTTGTCAGCGGTCTGAATCCGGCAAAAAGCGGTTATATGCTGGTATCTTTAATTAAGACAGCGGCTATATACAATTTTCTTAGTGAAAGATTTGAACCTACGCCGGAAATGATAGAAAATGACACTAAAGAGATATTAAATCTTTTTTTGCACGGCATATCCGTTAAGTAATCTTTTATAAGAAAATGGTCGAAAAATCCCACAAAAATTACAAGTGGATAGTTCTTGCGCTTGTAGTAGTCTCCTCCTTTATGGCAATACTCGACGTTAATATAGTAACCGTCGGGCTTCCCAAGATGATGTCCCATTTCGGAATTAACGTGACTGACGCCGAATGGGTAATGATAGCATATACTATCGCTTATTCTATTGTAATACTCCCCATGGCTTACGTCAGGAGAAAATGGGGAATAAAATATCCTTTTATCGTATCAATCATTATTTTCGTTATTGGTTCTGCTTTATGCGGGCTTTCCCCTTCTTTTGCAGACCTTGTTATATTTAGAGTTATACAGGCTGTCGGTGGCGCCGGACTTACGCCGACTGGTCTTACCCTGCTTGCGGAGGTGTTCCCGCCGGACGAAAGAGGCGAGGCCATGGGTATATGGTCTATAGGCGCAATGGTAGCTCCTGCGGTAGGTCCGTCCTTAGGCGGATATCTTGTGGATTATGTTGATTGGAGGTGGATATTTTACGTCAACGTTCCCATAGGGATTATATCCGTACTTGGTTCAATAGTGATTTTAACCCATGATATACCGATAAAAAAATATATAAAAAAGTTCGATATGCCCGGTTTTTTATTTATGGCTATATTTATGGCGACTTTACTATATGCATTAAACGAAGGACAGACGCTTGGCTGGCATGCGCCTATAATAATTCAATCGGAAGTTATAAGCGGATTTTCTTTTGTTTTGTTTGTAATAGCAGAATTATTCGTGGAAACCCCGATTCTTAACCTCGATATTTTTAAAAATTATAATTTCGTCATAGCATTCATGGTTAATATGGTGAGAGCCGTAGGAATTTTTGGCGCAATGTTTCTCCTTCCGCTTTTCCTAGAAAACGTTCTTAACTACAATGCAATGAATGCCGGTGTTTTAATGGCTCCTACGGCGATAGCCGTTGCTGTTATCTCTCCATTTTCAGGGAAAATATCTGATAGGATTGGACCTAGATACCCTCTTTTTGCCGGACTGCTAATCGTTGCGGCGTCTATGTTTATGTTTGATAATCTCTCATTAAAAACAACAGTTTACGATATAATTATAAATCAGCTTATTAGAGGCGTTGGTATAGGTCTATTAAATGCTCCGGTTATGAGTGCCGCTTTAAATTCAGTAAAAACAGATATGATTCCGGAAGCATCCGGTTTAATTCCCGTATCGCTTCAAATAGGAGCTTCATTCGGAATAGCTTTTATAGGCAACGAACTTGCAATAAGACAGGTTTACCACTTAAACCAGTATGCAAGAGATATTAAATATAACTCTTACGCTTATCAAGGCGTGATAAATTTTATTAACGGCAATTTGGTTAGTAAAGCTGCGGCATATTTAAGACCTGGAACTATCTTTCCCAATCCGTCATTAGGTTTTTTTGACGAGATAGTACAGATGTTGGCTTCTATCGCGTCTTACGGAGATTCCTTTGCTATTCTTGGTTATATAACGCTTTTTGGAGCGGCGGTGGCCTTTTTTATTAAAAATAAAAGGCATAACAGATAGAATATTACCTTAATCCTGCAATAGAAAATATTTAAATGTTTCTATTTTACGTAAATTCTGGATTCCCGCTTTCGCGGGAATGACACCCTTTAGATTAAGCATTAATCACGCATAGTCATTCCCGC
>JAJYDX010000038.1 GCA_021777135.1 bacterium
TTTCTTCCTGCCAAACTGTCGAAGTTATAATTCCATTTTCGGTTCTTTTTATATTGCGGTCAGATAACGCATAAGATTTTTCAGCATCGATTGTTTTAAGTTTTTCCGTGTCTATCATAAAAGTATTCACCCGCCAACGAGCAGGGCATAAAAATTCGTTATTGTTTTTTAGATACCCAACCGGGGTCAAGCGTCCGCACGCTTGTGGGGTTCCGGGGCAAAGCCCCGATATATTGTTTTTAAAATCCTTTCCCTTCTTTTTTAGTTTTTTTGTTAAGCCTTTTCCGCTCGGCTTCCTCCCATTCTTGCCATGATTTCTCGTTTTGGTCTAAAATAGCCTGAAATTCATCCCTGGGTACGAACACTATCTTCTCGCGGCAAAGCCTTGAGGCTATTTCCTGAGTATCGTGGTCTGGCATCCTGCTCACCTCGCATAAGGTTATATGGCCTGGGTTTCTCTTTAAAACCTTGTAAGGCTTCCGTAAAATGCCCCTTAGCAGATATTCGATAAATTTCTTGGACGTTTTTTTCAAATTTCTGTCTCCCGCTTTTTCATTGGCGGACAACCATTTCCTTTGCCATTCGATTTCCCATTGGATATGCTTTTTCATGGTTACCCCAGATAACGGTTTGTGATTTCCAGTCTTTCATGTCCCAAGTCCCGGCTTATACCCTGGCGGATTTCCCTGTCTATTGCCGTAAAGTCTTGTTTGGATAGTCCGGTATTATTTAATAAATTCTTAAGCCATTCCTCTTTCGTTCCCCCGGTCCTCGCCCTGCACTCGACGCTATATCCCTTATCCGTCCATGCGTTTTTATAAGCTTCGTGAGCCGTAAAGTGTCTTTCTCCGTGGTAATGGAAATAAACGCCGGTTTCTTTACGGAAAGACGTAAGGGTGTTATTTGCAAAATTCCGTCCCTGTTTTAATAAGCCGATGTTGAGATTTTCTAACTTATTGGACTTAATAAAATCCCGCGCTTCGATTAACGCCCGTTTCTGTTCAGGGTTTAATTTGATTTCCCTCGCCCTGGAGTTTTTGGCCCCGTCCTTTTTCTCGGATATTTTCAAAATATTGCCGGATAAATCTTTAGTTCTTAGCTTAATAAGTAGGCTCTCCCTAAGTCTTAAGTTTACAGACTGGATATTAACGGCGTGTCTAAGGGCTTCGTACCTCAAATCGTTGGTTTGTAAGTATTTTTTAGTTAACCATTCCTTGTAGGCATTTGCGGCTTCCCTGACGTTTTCCTTGTTTATTCCGTCTTTTTCGGATATATTCCGGCTTAATCCGTAATCAGAGGCCTTTATAACGTACAAATCTTCCCTTCCAATGTATTTGACGATGTTGTTGATTGACGAGATATAAGAATTTGCGTTGGATTGGGAGGTATTGCCGGACCGGGCTTTTCGGCTTAATTCCTCAACTATATGAGCAATATGTCCCTGCTGTAAATCTTTAAGGCTCTTAATGCCCGCGGTTTGTTTAATCTCATTTAGTGTGGTGATAAGTTTTTCGGTAGTGGATGACCCCCGCCCGGTAAAAGAGGTTATTTCCATTGCCAGAAAATTTATTTTGGAGTCGTTCTTGATTGAAAGCGCCTTGCCGCTCATAACCCGCAGTCCTCCTTTTTTAGGTATATCTTTTTATTACGGGAGTAAAACTCCCGCAGGACCAGAAAATATTTTCGCTTGGTTTCCTTAGATAAGCTTATTACGTCACGGGAACGGAAAAAGCCTGCCGCAGTTCTTTTTTTAATCCCGCCGTTATGGAATATACTTTGGGATTCGCAGTAGCCTAAGAACTTGACTATAACCATATCCTTAAATCTTTCCGTCTGGCGGGTGTTCTGGTGCTTTTGAGCCAAAAACAGCCGCCGGTGCTGCTTGTAAAAATCCATTAATCCTCCCATATTTCCCTCCAAATATTTATCCGTTACCTTAAATGTTCCGATACACCGCAAGCGGTTGTTAAATAAAGAACCTGTTTTCCTTTCGGACGGAAGGCAACTCCAGATTGTCGGAACTATTATATATTTGTTCGTGTCCGTTAATACCGCCACAAGGTGCGCAATTAACGGATTTTCACACGAGCCTTTCTCTGTGTTCAAAAACATAGAGAAAGGCGAGTAATACGCGGTTCAAATCCAGCCGTAACATAGCGGACTGGCAATTTAAACTTGCGGACTGCCCATACACTTTCTTTAAAAACCGGACGTATCCGGTTCATTTCGCTTCGGTTCGGTCTACATTGTACGCTTATAAGAAGCGCAAGGGGCCTGCCCCGAACCTACTCGCGATAATCTGAGAAACTACTTTAGACCGTTTTCCTGCAACCGTTTCTGCGATAAATTTAGAATAATGGTTGCGGTGCTAATCGGAAAGGGGCCTGTTTAACAAATTATTGCGGGCTTCCGGGCGGCTTTTAATTCTACCTGCATAGCATAGAACCGCCAATAATAAGTAATATTACCTTTGCCGGAGGTAATCGGGGTTTCTGCAGTAAAAAATTATATTTATTTATAAAACATTCCTTCCTTTAAACTCCTCGAAGCTTTCTATCTTCCGGGTATCTAAGAATTTCTCCAGGTCGGCTTTCCGGAAGACAACTTTGCCTTTTAATTTATAGTGAGTTACACGCCTTTCGTATGCGTAACGTCTGAGGGTGGTTACGGAAATCCTTAAATACTCGGCGGCTTCCTGAATTATTAAGATTTCGTTGTGCATGATAGGTTTATTAGACAATTACTTTAATACTTTACCTATATTATAATACAATTATTTTAAATGTCAAGCTGATAAGTAATTATCAGCTTGAATTATTATTTTTTCTTTTATATAATTAAGATAAATCATGGATGATATAAAAAAAGAATTAGAAGAAATTGACGTAGATATAGACACCCCCAGGTACATAAAACTCCCCTTAGATTTTTTTACAATCCCTGAAATAAAGGCTTTAGATAATTATCCCGAAAAAGACAGGTTGATTTTATCTTGGATTAATTTATTGCTTTTTGCCGCCAAGCTTAATAACGATGGGAAGTTGCAAGTAAAGTCAAACAAGGCGATACACAAAAAATATAACCCGATGGATCCCGGCAACCATCTCTTCCCGGTGTCGGTTGCGTTTCTTGTTAGGATAGATAAATCAAAAGAAGTGGAAGAAGAACGGGAATTTGCGCTCAGGGCTATAGATATTTATTTTAAGGAAGGATTGCTCGGAAGAAACTACGATCCTAAGGAACCTTACCTTTTCGTCAAAAACTGGAATGATATTTACAAGGCTTCAAAACCCGGCAAGAAAACAGAATGGACCAAAGAACGGGTGGTGGAAATTTTAAGTGAAAACGACTATAACATGTCAAAAGCCGCCCAAGCGACTGGAAACACGAAACAATTTTTTAGCCTTCTGGCCAAGAAGTTTGGGATTAAGAAACCGGAGGTGCGGAAGGGGTAAAATCCTGATTTTTTTTTATAATTAATGATATAATAAAAACGGTAAATAAATGAAAATAAGGGACGTCATAAAATTAATAGAATTGGACGGGTGGCGGGAAGTCGCGGTAAGAGGAAGTCACAGGCAATATAAACATCCCTCTAAACCCGGCAGGGTAACGATAGCCGGACATCCCAACGACGATTTGGCTCCCGGAACGCTAAACAGTATATTGAAACAGGCAAAAATAAAAGAGGTAAAATAAAATGCACCGTTTTTTAGTAGTAATAGAAAAAGCCGACGGAAATTATTCTGCATATTCCCCTGACCTTCCGGGGTGCGTGGCAACAGGCGCGACCAGAGAAGAAGCCGAGAAGAATATGCATGATGCCATAAGCATGCATGTTCAGGGATTAAGGGAAGATAATATACCTATACCCGAAACTTATTCCTTTGCGGAATATATGGCCGTCTGAAACCGCTATGGCGAGATTTTCACATAGGCAGGTTTAGCGTTAGCTTATTATCCCAATAAAATATATCAGTTATAAGATAAGGGCTTTGGATTGTGACTCCGGTGGTCGCAGGTTCAAAACCTGTCATCCACCCCACTTAAAACCGCATATTCCATAAGGTTTTCCAGTTTTAAGCATTTATCATATTTAATCAAATAAGACCATTTTTTACCCATTTTTGTCTTTTTTATTGTTATATTTTCACATAGTTGATATATCCTCGCCCAGTTCTTATATTAAAATGCTTGTAAAATAAATGTTATGTCTATCGTAAAAAGAGGCAAATATATCATCGATGGATATTCTATCCGCTCATAGAAGCTTCTGTGCGGGTTAGTTATGATAGCCGGACCCTTTTCGCATTTTTTTCTTTAAAATTATGTAAACTTTCAATATCCCGCGAAGGCGGTTTCCCAAATAGACGGGTATATTCTCGGCTGAATTGGGACGGACTTTCATAGCCTACTCTGAACGCAGCGGTAGAAGCATCTATTCGTTCTACCAACATCAGTCTTCTTGATTTATTTATAAATAATAACAAATAAAACCGGTTCCTTCAATAACCATTTGCCATTCTTTGGACTATTAGGCAATAAATCAAGACGATTAGGATAACAGACTACTATTTTAAGTGATATAATTTTAGACATAAAGATAAGATATTTAAAAAAATTAAAAAATCTCGTCAACTCGTGTTTATTTGTAAATTTTTGTTTTTAAACCAGATACGTCAATGCCTGTTAACTTATATATAAATTAAATTAAGATAGATATAATAAAATAAAATATTTTTTATATGGTAAACAAATTTTAAGGAGGTAAAGACAAATGGAAAAACGTAAATTAGGAAACGGCGGACTTGAAGTTTCAGCCATTGGACTTGGTTGCATGGGTATGTCTCACGGATACGGGAAACCTGCCGATAAAAAGGAGATGATAAATCTTGTGCATAAAGCCGTAGATATGGGCATCACTTTTTTCGATACCGCAGAAGTTTACGGTCCTTTTACAAACGAAGAGCTTGTAGGAGAAGCCCTCTCTTCTTTAAGAGATAAGGTTATTATAGCGACTAAGTTCGGCATATTTATTGACGCTAACGGAAAACAAGCTCAGGACAGCAGGCCTGAAACTATAAGACGCAGTATAGAAGGCTCTCTTAAGCGGCTTAAGACCGACTATATTGACTTGTATTACCAGCACCGCGTCGATACTAACGTTCCCATAGAAGATGTTGCAGGAACTATAAAAGATCTCATTAAAGAAGGTAAGGTTAAATATTTCGGGCTTTCCGAACCAGGAGTTAAAACTATAAGGCGAGCTCATGCTGTAAATCCGGTTGCCGCCGTCCAGAGCGAATATTCTTTATGGTGGAGAAAACCGGAAGAAGAGTTGATTCCTACTTTGGAAGAACTCTATATAGGTTTTGTTCCCTTCAGTCCTTTAGGCAGAGGGTATCTTACGGGGAAAATAGACGAAAATACGTCTTTCGATAAATCCGACTTTCGCAATAAACTGCCTCGTTTTACCGCCGAGGCAAGAAAAGCCAATCATGCTATAGTAGAGCTTATCGATAAAACAGCCCGTCAAAAAAAAGCTACTTCCGCACAGATTGCCCTTTCTTGGCTTTTATCGAAAAAACCATGGATAGTTCCTATACCCGGTACTACTAAACTTTCCCGCTTGGAAGAAAATATAGGTAGTCTTAATTTAAAGCTGTCTCCTGACGAATTAAAGACTTTAGACGATGTATCGCTAAAAATAAAGATTGAAGGCAATAGATATCCGGAAGAGTTGGAAAAAAGAAGCGGGCTTTAATAAATAAATAACAAAATAAATTAAAAAGACTTAAATTTATAGATTAATAAGGTTAATGATATAAAGGAGGTTTTACTATCATGTTAAATTTTGATTTTTATAATAACTGAACCTGAAAATTACGATGCAAGGGCTAATCATATATGGTGTTCGTCATTAGCCCTATGCGGCATTGTAGGCGCCGGCGTTCCAAAAGACCTCGCTACTCATGTAATAGGACATGAAATTACGGCTTCTTTCGGCATAGACCACGCGCAGACTTTAGCGGTAGTTTTGCCTTCTATGTTAAAAATAAGAAAAGATAAGAAAAAAGAGAAATTATTGCAGTATGCCGAACGCGTATGGAATATAAAAGAAGTTAAAGACGAAGATAAAATAGATAAAGCGATTGATAAAACCAGAGAATTTTTCGAAAGCCTCGGCATAAAAACCCGCTTATCTCAATACGGAATTAAAAAGGAACAGATACCGTTAGTTATTGAAAAGCTCAAGGAACACGGCATGACCGCACTTTCCGAAACGCACGACCTTACTCCCGACATAAGCCAAAAAATACTTGAAGAGGCGATGTGAAAACGGAATAGTATAAAAATATAAATATTAACAGAGGATGAATATGGATAAAATTAAATTAAACAATTTCTTTTTGCTCTTTTCTTGCCATTACTTTTAGTTTTCCTTAATTTTTCTCTCTACCACTCACTCCAATACTCTAACGCAACTTCATTTTTGTCTTTTTTATGCCGGTATATTTCATATATGCGATATGATACTCCCATATTTTAAAAATGATTGTAAAATATGGGAGTATTGTCATGTCTATCGTAGATAACGGCAAAATATTACTTTTACGACTTCTTTTACGAATAGAAAAGATAACCAAAACTTGCCGAAAAGATTAAAATATCAGTTAAAAATGGCGTAAAAGCTATTAACACTTGTAGTAATAAAATTTTCTTGACATTATATTGCTTTATGTTATATTTAAATTATATAATAAATAAAAATTTTTTGATAAAATATTGCTTTACGTTATAATGTATTCAATAAAGCATTGCAAAGAAGTAACGGCCTATTTATCTAAATACTAGGTAAAAGGGATTAAATACCTTAAATGACCTTGCATTCGTTCAAGGAATTAGGTATTTTAATAACTAAACCTTTAAGTAAGGAGGAAGTCGTTATGGCAGAAGAAAAAAAAGTTGGCGATCCAACAGCGTTGGGTTTATTTGCTTATGGCATAGCTCTTACGCTTTTGGCTACGGTAATCGGCGGATTTGCAGGTCCGTTTAACGGGCTGATTTTAGGCACGATTATCTTTACCGGAGGCGTCG
>JAJYDX010000039.1 GCA_021777135.1 bacterium
AAAATTGAGGTGGGATATGTTTGGATTACCGTTGTTACCATTGCCATTAATTATTATAATTCTAATAATTTTAGGGGTTATTTTTATAATTAAGAAGAACCCGCTTAGTGCAACTTCCCAACATGTTGAATTAAATAATGAAATCATTGATAATGAAAATGGGGTAATTTCTAAATCAATCTCTCTACCAAACAGTCGTTTTGGAGATAAATTTATTTTTTCGGCTTACAAAGCCGAGGTCGTGAGCGAACCGCAAATTTGGACGGAAACACATATAAACTCTAGCGGTGGCGGCGGTTATGTTCATCCGGAACATGGCGGCCATGTCTCAGCCCCTACCATCAGTAGCAATGTTATCGAAAGACAGCGTTATTTTGTTAAATATAACAATGGAAATGAATCCGAATTAAGAGATGTTATATCAGCCAGAAAAGGACATAAAATATGGGTTATTTTTGGAGGGTTCCCCGAGCAAGATAAGTATTTGATAGCCACATATAATCCCGCTATCCGTAAGTATCTGTTAGAAAATTTAAGATATAAAAAATATTTCTTCTGGACATATTTGCAACCGTGGTGGCTTAAACCATTTTTGTTTGTTTTATCTATTGCGTATATCATTCCAGCTATTTTTTTGTTTAAAAAAATCAAATGGGAAAATACTGTTAAAGATAATTTAGATTATGCTATGGATAATTTTATAAAAATTCTTTAGGACAGGAGCTAATTATGTTAAGATGGAGTTTTGATGAACCAAAAGATGGCGAGGTCAGAATTTTCTCTCTATGGATAGAAAACGGTGAGTATGAAGCCCGTTTTGATAATTGCCCAAAGGAAACTTATGAACAAATTATGCGGGAAACCGGCGGAGTTTTAGACTGGATTCAAGGAGGTCGTATTCACATAACTAGTCCTGCTCGAGTTGAACAGCTTTTTGAAAATAAAAAGGATTGGTCTGTTTGTGAGGAACTTATAACAGAATGGGGGTTTTTAAAGCAACCCAGCAAATAAAACAATGTAAAAATTTTTAAAAATCATGAATAATCATTCCGCCACAAACGATTTATTGGATTTTTATATAGCGTTAGAATATTTATCTCCACAAAAAATAGAAAGAAAAAAAGATTTAGAGAGAAATGGTTCCGCCGGATTCGTAGAATTTAATAAGCGTTATCTTCCCTGGCAATCGCCTCCCAAGAACTACAACAATAAACTCACATACTACAAAATATTATTCGGCATCTTCAAGCATCAGGACGTCTTGGAAAATCTAACCGACGCCCTTAAAAAATCCGCCGATATTGACGACGAGGAAAGAATTAAAACTAATGACATCGGTGCTATATTTTCCGTTATTCTCGATGAAAACGGCGTTTTGATGAGCGATAGTTTATCATTATCTGCATTTCCGTGGGCATATAGCATCGTAATAAGCAACCCTGATAAATTTAAAATAGGAACCTTTAACGATACTGAAAATTTTATTTTATCGGATTTCAGGGAATATCAAGAAACTAATTTTCAGGACGAACCGTTAGAATATAATGATTTTATAGAAATTCTCTCATACATAGCCGATAAAATAAACCTTGTTCAAAATTTCCCGCTTTCCGCAGAAAACATGCTTTACTGGGAAACATTCTATGCATCCAGGGAATTCGACGCCTCAAACGATAGGACCTCTGAATTCCTAAACAGCTTTATAGCTAAAGAAATTACAAGAGTTTCCCAAGCGGTATCTTCACGGGATATCGGGACAGGACTAAAACAATATCTCAACATTATAAACCCTAAAGAGAAATCCGACATTCTGAAAGACTTGGATAAAGCAAAATCTATTTTATCCCCCGAAAATTATCCTCAGGCTATCTGGCCGGATGCAGACAAGCACACCCTTGTGCATTCACAACAACTGGCGATTAACGCGATTTATGATAAACTTCTGAATTCATCCGGTATATTTTCCGTAAACGGTCCTCCCGGAACGGGAAAGACTACCTTGCTAAGGGATATAATTGCGATGATTATTGTGGAGCGGGCAAAAGCGATGATTACCTTTAAGCATCCAGAACTCTCATTTCACGATAAAAGCGAAGATATAAAAGGCTCTTATTTCTATAAACAATCCACAAAATCAGTTAATGGGTATGCTTTAGACTTAAAACTAAAGAATTTCGGGATAGTCGTCGCTTCGAGCAATAACGGAGCCGTCGAAAATATTACAGAAGAGATTCCAGTCAAAAAGACAGTAGCCCAAGATTGGTTTGATGAATATGGCGGGTATTTTACCTCGCTTGCCGAAAAGGTTCACGGAAAGCCGGAAAAACCGGCATGGGGAATGATAGCCGCAAAACTAGGTAATACTCAAAACCGCAGAGAATTTTTAAACTCTTTCTGGAAGGAAAAGGGGGATGAAAATTCTGAAATTAAAAATCTAGATGAAATATTAAGCAAGACTCCGTTTGAGATAGAAACATGGGATAAAGCTATAGAAAAATTTAAAGAATCTCTCGAAAAAGAAAACTTCGAAAGAGAGTGGAGAACTATTGCATATAAGGCGTTAAATAGCTTAGCTGGATACCGTGGTAAGCTTAAAAGCCTTTTATCGGATTTGGAAAAATATAAAGACAGGTTAAATAATATCTGCATCGAGTTAAGTACTCTTATTGAAAATAAATCTAACATACAATCCCAGAAGCAAGGAATTGAAAAAATATTAGATTTTCAAAAAACTGCAAAACCATTCTGTTTTAGCGAATTTTTTAAGACTAAAAGATGGAAAGAATGGAACAGTAAATATTCAGGTATGGTAAAGCAACATGACGATATTGTAAAAAGTATCAAAGAATTTGAAAGTGAAATAAGCGGCCTCGAATCGGACAAGAAGGCCGTATCTTCTTCTATCGCCAAATTAAATAAAGAAATACCCGCCTTAAAAGCGGAAATATTCGGCATGGAAAGGGATATAAAAAGTGCTGCTGCCAATCTAAAAGACCTCTTTCCCGATGAAAATTATTGGAATTTAGACGAATCAAAGAGAGAATTATTATCTCCTTGGCATAGCGCTAAATGGCAATCTATTAAATCTGAGGTTTTTGCAAGGGCGCTAAAAATCCATGAATTATTCTTAATAGGAGGTGGGTACAAGCTTAAGTCCAATTTAAAAATAATGATGGACTGGCTCGACAATAAAATTGACGCCGACAGTTCTTTATGGAAGCGTATCAGTTCGGATATCTGGGATACTTTTTTTATGGCCGTTCCGGTAATTTCCACCACATTCTCCTCTTTAGGTAGGCTATTTAACGGTATAGACAAAGAATCTATAGGCTGGCTCCTTATTGATGAAGCCGGACAGGCTACTCCCCAGAATGCTTTAGGTGCGATATATAGGTCTAAAAGGTCTATTGTGGTAGGAGATCCTTTACAACTCGAACCGGTTGCGCCCTTGCCTACCGCAGCGATAAAAACGCTATCCGGATATTACAATATCGATTATACAGAATGGGCTCCGCCTGGGGTTTCCGCTCAAATAATTTCGGATAGAGCAAACAACATAGGCACCTATATAAATTCTTCTGATAAAAAAAACAGCGGATTTTGGATTGGTTCACCCTTGCGCGTACATAGGAGGTGCAAGAACCCTATGTTTAATATATCAAATAAAATTGCCTATGACGGACTTATGGTCCACAGCGGACCAAAAAATAATTTCAGAGATGAAACGATTAATACTTCGACCTGGTGGGATATAGACGAGGAGCCTTTAGGTAAACATTATATAAATGGCGAAGGAATTATATTTTTAAACCTAATAAGAGAAGCCAATATGGAGGATGAATCATGGTATGCCATAACGCCTTTTAAAGAGATAGCATACGAATTGCAAGAATTATTATATAAAAACGGAATAAAAAACAAAGGCAAGTCCATAGGGACAGTCCATACTTTCCAAGGGAAAGAGGCCGATATCGTATTTATAATTTTAGGAACCGGAAAAAAAAGAGCTGGGGCAAGAAGCTGGGCAACAAGCACGCCTAACCTTTTCAACGTCGCAGTTACAAGGGCTAAATTAGCCGTTCACGTTATAGGTTCAAAAAAACTATGGGGAAAAATGCCCTATACAAGTACTATCCTCAAAGAACTGACGGTTAAAAATTATATTTATAAGCAATAATAATATGCCCATAGATTAATTAAAGAATTGTTATTTATTTTACGATTTTTTATATGATATAATAAATAAAAACAATTAAAATTAATTTACGATTTATTAAAAAATAAAAATAAAGTTAACCGTGCTATTAATGAAAAAATAAACAATAAATTAAGGTGATTTAAATGTTTAAAACAGATAATGCTTTTATAAAAGGATACGGTAGTCTTTTTGCTGGCGGTTTTTTCGGCAGGCATAGACTTGCTTCCAATGAAGAATCCATTAAAGAAGACATCAAGACAGTGTTAGGTGATATAAATAATGCTTTTATAAAAGAATCCGAACATTTGAATAATGCCAAAAAAAGAGAAAAACTTATCCACGCCGCCGAAGCCAGATAATCATGATATTAATTTACATCATGACAACAATAAGCCATCGATACAAATCGATGGCCACATTAGTATCGGCAGCGATCTATTTCTCCCGCCGGCAAGAGAACTTAAACAATATAATGAAATAGACCCGACCTTTGCAAAAAGAATAATGGATAGGGCAGATAGGGTAATGGCTAGTGTGGAAAAAGAAGGAGACCGGCGGCATTTTTTAAATATGTTTGGGCAAATTACCGCCTTTCTTGTTGTAATATTTGCATTGGTTTGTATTACATATTTAGGTTTGAATGGTCAGCAATGGCTGGCTGGCGGGGCATTAATAATTGTTTTTGGGAGTATAGTCGGGTCATATATGGCTACTATTCGTTATATGAAAGAAAAAAATAAATATAATAAAACCGATAAAGATTTAAAATAACATGCTATGAAGAAATTTGAAGTTGCAGTTGAAGCTATAAACTATATTTTAAATAAATATTTTAATAAATGGTTGGGATACTTTAGGAAGAATAGCTTCATTAAGCGACAAACCATTAATGGTTAGAATCTGTTATATTTCGAACTATTTCTAATTCCATATCTACGCTTTCGTATTTTTCAAATAATATTATTCCAGATTGATGGGTTAGCATAACTAAGTGATGTCCATTTTTAAATGGATAATGTTGATTAAAGAATTGTTATTTATTTTACGATATTTTATATGATATAATAAATAAAAACAATTAAAATGGTTTCATTATGATTATTAGCGCAACAATCACTCAATCTTTATTTTATATTCTTAAAAATACTGGAACGTGCGATAAATTAAAACTTATCAAATTATTATATCTCGCCGATAAGTATCATCTAATCCGTTACGGTAGAACAATTTTAAACGATGATTATTATGCTATGGAATATGGTCCCGTAGGCACGACGGTAAAAGATATATTAAGCTTCGACTATCCTACTAATATTTCCGAAAACGAGTTTGAATATCTTAATAAATTAATAGAAAAGACCGGAGCCTACGACTATAGAGCTAAAAACGTCGATATTTCTTTAGATATGCTTTCTGAAACCGATATTGAGGCTCTGGATTTCATTATCAAAACTTTTGGAGATAAAGAATCATTCGAGTTAAGCGAATATACGCATAAATATCCGGAATGGGCTCAATATGAGGATTTACTTAAAAACGGTGCTACAAAAAGAATACGTTTGAAAACAGAGGAGTTTTTATCGGTATTAGGGGATGACGACCCTCTAAAAATGCCCGCCGAGCATATAGATGAATCAAGAAAGATACTTAAATCCAATACATCTTATGCTTGGAAATGAAATTACCTCCAAGTGTTATAATTACATCGCTTTCCGGATTTTGCGTTTGTCATTTTAAAGATGCCGCACACGACCCGAGCGCCCCATTGCACTACCATATATCGATTCCGCTAAAAGAAGACGATTACCTTTTATTTGTTTTGTTAACATCCCAATTAAACAGTAAAATAGATTATTACAACAGGACGAATCAAAAAGCCCTTAATTCTATTATTTCGATAGAGCCCCATAAAGATTTCCCCTTTATATATAAAGATGATACCGTAATAGATTGCAACCAGCCCGTTTTTAATCGAAAACAAGAGTTTTTTGAAAATAATAAAATTATTAACTGGGAAAATGACTTTGAAATAAAATTAAGAGATATTCCCACAGATTTGAAAAAAAGAATTGTATCAGCCTTAAAAAATAGCCCTATAGTAATACCTTATATTAAAAACTTAATTTTAGACATATAACCCCGCCAACTACACCGAGAACTAAATCCAAAAAAACGCTTGCAATTATTGCAGTGTTATATTTTAATATGGTTGCTAAAGATATACAGTATAAATACGATTAATTCTATATGAAAACAAAAGATGTTGATATAAGAA
>JAJYDX010000040.1 GCA_021777135.1 bacterium
ACCAGTATAATAATCCTTATAATCCGATAGCCCACTATGAAACGACGGCGTTAGAACTTCTTGAGCAGACCGGCGGAAACATCGATTATTTCGCTACGGGCATCGGCACCGGCGGGACGATACTTGGTATAGGCAAAAGGCTTAAAGAATATAACGATAAAATAAAAATTATCGCCGTAGTGCCGGATAATGAAATGCACGGGATAGAAGGTTGGAAATATAACTATTCCCTAAATTTCCAAGGATTCGACGCCGATAAAATAATAGACGATTTTGTAAAAGTCGATACCGAAGGCAGTTACGCGATGCTTCAAAGGCTCGTGAGAGAAGAAGGCATTTTATGCGGATTTTCCTCCGGGGCAAATGTTTACGGCATCAGTAAGCTTGCGGAAAAATATAAAGGAAATTTCGTTACGGCGCTTCCCGACACAGGGTCAAGATATCTTTCTACGAGAGTCTTTGCCGAGTTACGGTAAAAAACATTATGGCAATTATAATTCCAAAAAACGAGCTCGAAATAATCAAAAAACATGCGGCGGAAATATTTCCGTATGAAGCATGCGGCGGACTTCTTGGAAAAATCGAAGGAGAAAACAAGATTATCGTAAAAGCGTATCCCGCCGAAAACCGCTACGGAAAAATTACATGGGACAGCTTTGAAATCGAACCCAAAGATATTTTGGAAATGGATAAATTTTGTATGAAAGAAAATCTTGATATACTAGGATTTTATCATACCCACCCGAACCATCCGGCAATCCCCTCTAACTTCGATATAAACGCTTCATGGCCTTTCTATTCTTACGTAATTCTTTCCGTGAAGGGCAACAGCCCCGAAAACGTCGTGGATATAAAGAGCTATCTTATGCCCGACAAAACTTCGTCGCCCGTGGAAGAAGTTATTGCCGACAGGTAACAGTTCATTACTCCGGCGGCTCGATATTAATAATCGCATTTATTTGCAGTATTTTGCCGAACTCATCTTCCTGACTTACGTATAATATGGGAGTCCTTGATTTTAAGGTAAAAAATGTTCCTATAACGCTGACCGGCTTAGTTCCGCCGGTTATATCAAAAGCTATTTCTTTATCTTTAAAATTATACCTGTTTTCAAAGTCTTCTTCTATCTTTTCCACAAGTTCGGAAAGAATAGTAAAATTCTCGAAACTTTCGATTTCACAGACGATTATACCCTCATTTTCGCCAATTTTATTTAAAAGGCAAATAATTATAAATTTTAAAATATATATTTTATCTATACTATCTTCAGTACATATAAACCTTATGTGTTCTAACGATTTTGAATTTTTTGCAATTATCAATAATTGCACCGCCCAATTCCATCTAATTTTCTTTTTTGTTATTTCTTCTAACCAGTTTATAAATCTTTTATTTTTTTCCACTTCATCTTCGTTGTTTTTTTTAGAAAAAATTAAGCACTTAGTATCGCCGTTATCTTTCTCAGAATTTCTTAAATCTAAATAAATTTCTTTTATATTTTTCTGTTTCACTAAATCTAAAACATCGTCTAATGATTTAATATTCTTAATATCTTCATCCTCTAAATACCTCTCTTCATTATTGTTATCGATATACGAAAAATTAATATTAATAATTTTGGAAGGAATAGATATGGGCAGAATAACGGCCTTAAAGCTGTCATTTTCCATCAATACTTCGTTGGATAATGCGTAAAACTTAAACCTTTTCTTTTTTATATACAAAAAAGAAATGAACAGTAAAAGCAAGACTGACATAATAAATAATTTTATTAACAATATAGGCAGGGTATTCTTAAAATAATTATCTATAATGTCGGTAAAATAATTTCCTGCAATTCCGATTAAAATTAGCCAAACCGACAATAATCCGGCTAAAATAAAATAATCTTTATTAAATTTTTTAAACATAAATTTTCAATTAAACAACTAATAACAAATTGATTAAAGTTAGTGTTTAGCCGTTATAACGTCATACATTTCATTTTTATATCTGACTTCATGGAAACTGTGAACTACTATATGAAACGCTACGAGATAAACGGGTATCGCCGTAGCCCCGGTCAACGTTACCGAATCGTTAAAATCATTCTTTTCTTTATTTTTAAAAGTTTCTTTTAAGCGCCGAATATATTCGGCGATATTTTTACCAATCGTATCAAGGTTTTCTTGATTTACCTTAAAAGATTTGCGGCCGCCAAAACTTTCGATTTTTACATTTTTATATATCTCTTCATTATTCAAAGACAAGTCTATCTCAACCATATAAAGTTTCCCTCTTAATATTTCTTTTATCGACGAATATTCCATATCTTTTGCCGTAATTTCCGGTTTTAGATATTCTGTAAACCGCATATTCAAAAGCATTCAGGTGTTTCTTAAGTTTTTTATTGATATTCGAAACATTCTGCATAAAAAATTCGTTGCCTTTATTCTGATTTTTGAAAGATTCTGAAAGTCTTTCAAACTGACCGCTGTTTTTAGAATAAATTTTTTCGTAAACGTTTAAAATAATCTTAATATTCTCATTGGAAGAAATGTCATTTACGGAAAGATAACAGTCGGTACAGTCCCCGCAAAAATCATTTTTACATTTAATTTTAAAATAATAAAATAGATAATATATGCATATTTCTATCGGGCGCAGTTTTACCTTTTTGCTCCCTAAAAGTACTGAGGCGCTCTTTATATCGAAGGCAACTATTTTGTCTCCGCAGAAATCTATTCTTTTCTGGGCAATACCGACTAAATCGTCGTAAAATAAATCGTCTTTAGTATTCAAAAACTTCCTCAATTTTAAAAAAACTATTTCGGAAGAATATATTTTTGCGTCTTTAGTATTTAACGTTTTTATGATATTTCCAAATGCATCTTTAACTTCCATTTCTTTATTTTCCGGGGGGATATAGTAAAAATCTCGGTTTGATTCAAAATCGGGACTGACTAAAGTATGGCTTAATACGTCGTCGTCTTTTCCATATAATTGAGCGGCAAGCGACAGATATGCAGTCATAGTCTTTCTGCCTCCGGCTATAGAATAAATGCGGTTTGAATCGGGAATCATCGAAATTTCTTTCGTAAATTTAACTATTTCGTTTCCTGTTACGGCGCTGTCTTTATCGGAAATAATGTCTTCTATAGGCGCATCTCCGCCAAGAACTAAAACGGAACTCTCATCGAATTTAATATTTTTAGGGTTTATATTGTAATCCTTGCAGAATGAATAAAATTTTCCATTATTTTTATCTAAAAGTGTTTCCATTATTTTTTGTTTTCCCGGATAAGTCGTCAAAACCTTTACTTCGTTAATCCATATGGGCGGTTTTCTCTCGATTAAATAGTAGTATAGGGTTTCGGTAATTATTTGAGGACTTAAACCTGCAATGCTTACTAAAATTGTTTTCATATTCATTTAAATTATATATTATTGAAAATCTTTTGCAATACGAATATTAATTATACGCCCGAACCGGCCATTAATCGGTAAAGATAAACCGGCTCGGGATAATTTTAAAACATTAAAGCATAATTTAAAGTTAGAAATTAAAATCTACGCCTAAGGTAAAATTATTCACCTTATCTCCGCCTGAAAGCGATGCGCCAAAATACTGCGCCGTTACGCCCCAGTTCGGAGTTATTAAATACTCAACGCCTGCGCCGTAAAGCAAACCTCCTTCCGAAGTGATAGGGGTCGAATAAGTCGCATAATAGCTGTCATACGGTCCTGAATATGAATAGCTGGCGCCAAAAGAATATCCGATATAACCAAGTTTCACGAAAGGCATTATGTTTTTGTAATCGTATCCGCCTTTCACGAATACCCCGTAGTAAACGGAATCTATCGAAGCCGTCGCATTGTCGCCGTAACCGTCAAAATTATTCACGGTATAAGAACCGTTGCTCGAATAACCGAGCATTGCCCCGCCGCCTATCACAAAACGGTTAAGATTGAAATTTTTGCCGAACGAAAGATTATAAGTTCCTCCCGACTCAGAGGACAAACCGCTCGAACTTGTTTCCGCCAGTCCTCCATTAAGGCTCATGTAGTAATCGTTGAAATTAGAATAAGAACTTGCATAAACCCTGACCGCTCCCGTCGCAAAAAATGCAACGGCGGCAAGCATAACCAGAAAAAACGATAATTTTTTAAATTTTAATTTTAACTTCATCTTTTTCATCTTCAATCCTCCTTAAAGGTTAATTTAATTAAAATAACTAAAATATTTAATTAAATTATAGAAGATTTAAAATAAATTGTATTTCAAAACAATGTTGTTTTTCAAAAACGTAAAATATGCTATATTAAATTTATGCCGGGCAATAATTTAAGCGATATTCAAAAAATATTTAAAGATTTCAAAGCGGCAAAATTTAACTTTGAAATCAAGGCTGAAACCGACGTCGTTCTTCCGGATTATAAGGGTTCCACCTTAAGGGGCGTATTCGGACATATTTTTAAAGACGTTATGTGCATATCCCATTCCGGTGAATGCGGGGAATGCAGTTTCGATAAAGTCTGTATGTTTAAAAAAATATTCGATTCTCCTCCGCCTTCAGATTCCACGAAATTAAGAAACTACTCAGCCGTTCCTCATCCTTATGTAATAGAACCGCCTTTAGACCAAAAAAACTTTTATAAAAAGAACGAGATAATAGAATTCTCTTTAATACTGATAGGCAAGGCGATTTCTTTATTCCCTTATTTTGCTTATTCTTTCGGACTTGCCGGGAAAGAAGGCATAGGCAGGCAGAAGAAAGGTAAATTTATAATTACGAAAATAATAAACGATAAAGATAAACAAGTATTGTATTATTATAAAAACGACGAACTTAAATCTTTAAATAATTATTATTCTATAAACGATTTTACATCTACCGATGCCTATGATGCCTATAAGGACGAACGTTTTTTAGTCAATTTAAAATTCATAACCCCGACGAGAATTATGTTTAACGAAAAACTCGTTTCCGAACCTGAATTTCATATATATGTTAGAAATGCTTTAAGAAGAATATCGAATCTTAATTTTTTTCACTGCATTAACGACGTAGGCGGATTAGAATTAGACTTCAATTATTACATCGAAAAATCCCTCGATATAAGTTCTAAAAAATCGTTAAAATGGTATTCGTTGGACAGATATTCAAACAGGCAAAAAACTCATATGAAATTAAGCGGCTTTATCGGCGATATTTCATTCGAAAACGTTCCGTATGAATATTTATGGATAATTAAACTCGGCGAATTAATACATATCGGAAAAAATACTACCTTCGGACACGGAAAATATTCTGTGGTTTCAATTATTTAAAGATATATTCGTTTCTTCTTTTATATATTCACGGTCGTATTCAGTTTTATAAATTACGGATTTCCTCAACATATTTACTCTGTCTTTGATATATAGCCTTTTTGATTTTAAGTTAGAATTAGAATTTGCATCGACATCGGAACTTGACGCAGACATAAGTTTATCGTAATGGATAAAATATTTTTTTATAGAATTCGGCTTTAAAAATGTTCCGTCAGGCGTTGATATAAAATCGTCTTCCGTCAAAATAGCTTTGTTTAAGAGTTTAAGCGTAAAGCCGTCTATTGCGCTTCTGAATTCTTCGACTATATCAAGGGCGAGCGAAGGTCTGCCGTAATTAATACCGTGCAAAAAACCAATATATGGGTCAAAACCCTGTCCGATTAATACGCTTAATATTTCGTTCGTAACGAGCGTATATCCGAAACTCAATAATGAATTGATAGGATCTACCGATGGATTTTTTTGCCTTACGTTAAAAACCAAATTTTCGTCCCTAATCATCATTTTAAAGGCTTTAAAAAAATAAGAGGCGGCTATGCCTTCTATTCCCATAATAGAATTTATTGCGGTTTTGCTCTTTAAAAGCTCTTTGCATTTTTGAATAGCTGCTAAAGTTTCCTTAAATTTAGATATACCGTAATTTTTTGCAAACGAATAAATAAGTTCTACTTCGTTTTCTAATTTAATAGTTACTATGGTTTTTGCAAGATTTATCTGGAATTCTTTATCTAAATATCTTTCATACTGTGCCAGCCTTAAAAATATATTTTTGGATTCCATCGCCGTCAATCTGCCGTGACA
>JAJYDX010000041.1 GCA_021777135.1 bacterium
AAAGGAAAAGATAAGAGAATTCGGAGCGGTATTCGAAAGATGGTAACGCTAAATTTTAATTAAGCGAGGAATAATCAATGCCGGGATTTAAAATTAAGAGTATCAAGGCAAGCGGTCTTCTTTCTTTTAAAGATATTGAACTTAAAGATTTAAACGAGAGCGTTAATTTTATAGTAGGACCGAATGGCTCAGGTAAAACCAACTTTGCGAAATTAATGAGGTTCATAAAATTTGCTATTTTAAATTCTTATAATTTTCCATATGCGACAGATATTAAAAATTATCTTAAAAAAGACTCTCACAAAATAGAGATAGAAGCCGATATCGATTTGTCTTTGGATGTTAATGAGATTAAAATGGTTTCATCCGCAATCGCTATGATTTTCACTAAAAAAATCAATATCAATTCTGAATATAAATTGTCATTGCCAAATGCAATCAGCTTTTTTGAGTCTCTTTGGAAAGAAAAATTTAAAAATGGAAAGCTTGTAATAGAATACGACGATGTTACACAAAAACACTCGATTATTTATGAATCTATACACGAAGAAAAAATTGCTATAGATATAGGTAATAATTTTCTGATTGCAGGCTACGATAAGAATACATACAATATTCATCAAAATATTTTTGATTTTGGATCACAAGGTGAAAAAACAAAAAAAGAATTTATTGATAAGATAAATAATAATAATTTTAACGATTGGTTAGATAGAGATCTAAAATACGACTTAACTTTAGAATATTTTGATCAATTCGGACGCGATAATAAGAAAGAAGTGGAATCTAATGAAATTATAATATCCGACGTAATAAAGTTTGCGAAGAAAAATTTTGTAAAAGACAAGCAACATAGAGTTTCGATTTCCACGATATTTATGTGGATTTTTGAAAACTCAATAACGATATTGGATAATTTTAGGTGTCCTTTAAAAAACATTCTGTCTATAAAAGAAATAAACGAGATGCAGGATTTTAATTCCAATAATCTTTATTCTTACTTAATGCAATTAAAAATTAATAAATTTAATGATTATAATAAAGTTAAAGAAACATTTAAAAAATTATCAAATGATAAAGATTTTGATATAAGGATTAAGGGAATAAGCGATTTTTCAAACAAAATGGACTTTCCCCCAAATACTCCCCGAATGCTACAGTTGGATGCACAAATTAATCTAGTCCAAAATAGCGTTGCGGTGTCTGTTGAGGACCATAAATTAGAATTAGAGTTATCCTTTAAGGATAGTCAGGATTCGGAAGAATATCCGTTTGAATTTAGCCCTGCCGGATATTATGAGATGCTGACGCTTTCGGCTATAATAGCTGGAAATAACAATAAATTAATTATTCTCGATGAACCCGCTCAAAATCTACATCCAATATTACAGCATAAGATTTTAATAGAGATAGAAAAATACAATAAAGATAATAATAATCAATTTTTTATAATTACACATTCCCCAGATTTAGTGAAAATTGATGAAAAATCTATAAAAAATATATTTATTTTTAGACAAAAAGATAAAGCCACTATTATTTATAAATTTGAGCCTGGTGATTTAGATAAAAATAAATTTTATAAATATGAAGAATTAAAAAGATTATTTTTTGTTAAAGGCGTTATTTTAGTAGAAGGATTTTCCGAAGAAATACTTATGAATAGATTAATAAGAAATAATGAATTTTTTGAAAATTGTGTAAAAAATGAATCAGATAATAAAAACTCTAAGAATACGGTAAATTTAGGTGATATTGAAGTAGTTAACATGGAAGGCATAGGAAGTTTAATCAACTATATAAATATTATTGATAAACTTGAATTAAACTATGTGATAATAATTGATGAAGATATCTTTGATGAAAAAAATAAAAAAAATGCATTAAATAATTTAGGATCATTTTTAAAAACTAATGATCCTAATTTAAAAACTAATGATCCTAAAAAAATGAAAACTATATTGGAAAATAGGCATAACGTATTCTTTCAATCCCCTTCTAATTTTGAGAAATATGTTGAAGAAGATTTAAAAAAATATTTTGAAGCTTCCAAATATGAAAACTGGTGCAAAGGAAAATTTAATTCCGATAGTAGCGAATGTAATAAAAATAAGAAAATCAATTATCCTTTATATTTAACAGAAGATGAAAATATATTACCCGAAATAGTTAAAGGTAATAAATTAAAGCTATATAGTGATGCAGTTAAATGTCTTGTTCGTTGTTTGCACGAGATTTGACTGTATTTTGCAATTATGGGGAATTTTATTTTACAATAAACACATCAATATAGGCAAACACTTTTGCCTGCTCGTCTAAGGGCAGTTCATCTATTATAGAAAAGGTATCCGATTTATTTTTTTTAAATAATTTATGAAAATCAAACAATTCCAGATAGACGCATTTACCGACCATGTTTTCGGCGGCAACCCCGCCGCAGTCTGTCCTCTTGAGAGTTGGCCGGAAGATAATCTCCTTCAATCCATCGCCGAAGAAAACAACCTGTCGGAAACAGCATTCTTCGTGCCTGCCGGAAATAACTTCGAACTAAGGTGGTTTACCCCCGTTAAAGAGGTAGACCTGTGCGGGCATGCAACTCTGGCGGCGGCTCACGTCATATTCGAACATATAGGATATCCCTCAGATTATATTATATTCAAAACCAGAAGAGGAGATTTGACGGTTAGAAAAAACGGAAATTTACTTGAGATGGATTTTCCCTTATATACGCCAAAGCTGGGTATAATGCCGGAGTACCTTGCGGAAGGGTTGGGGAAAATACCTGTTATGGTGCTTGAGGCGCAGGATTATATTGCCATATACGACAGCGAGGAAACCGTCCGCTCTATTATTCCTGACCAGACATTGCTTAACCGGCTTGGTTTGCGAGGGGTATCAGTCACCGCCCCGGGCGATAACGCTGATTTCGTCAGCCGCTTTTTTGCGCCTAAGCTTGGCGTTCCCGAAGACCCCGTCTGCGGTTCTGCCCATTGTGAACTTGCCCCTTACTGGGCAGACAGGCTGAACAAAAACATTTTAAAAGCCCGGCAGGTTTCCGGACGAGGCGGGGAAATATTATGCAGGGTGGAAAAAGAAAAAGGCCGCGTGATTATATCGGGGCGTGCGGTAACATTTATGGAGGGGGAGATTTATCTGCACTTATAGCGGCGGTTATTTTTCTTTTTCTGTTTTAAAACCTATTTTCCGGACTTGTTTTTCCGGCGGGGACATTAATTCTTTTATGGCATTGAAGACGATTTTAAATTGAGAATCGTATTTCTTTTCCATTTCTTCTATTTTGTGCTTTAGGTCTTTATGTGAGATAAGCATTTCCCTGATTTTCGTAAAGGTTCTCATTATTTGAATATTGACCTGTACCGCCCTTTCGCTTTTTAGGACACTGGAGAGCATAGCCACGCCGTTTTCGGTAAAAGCATGAGGCAAATACTTTATATTATATCCTCTCTTCAAGGTCACAATTTGTGACCTTGAAACTTTGGCTGCTTCCTCTTTGTTTAGCTGAAACATAAAATCTTCGGGGAAACGCTCGATATTTCTTTTTACGGATTGATTTAAGGCTTTAGTTTCGACATCGTAAAGTTTCGCAAGATCGCTGTCGAGCATAACCTTCTTATTGCGGATTAAATAGATTTTATTTTCGATTAATTCTGCCGGAACGATTGAATCAGACATAATCACCCCCACTTTTAATTCTTAATTAGATAAATTATCAATAAAATTATAATAAATCTCTCCTATTTCTTATTCCACACGTCGTTCACGGCCTTCCTCAGCGTATCTGGAACCAAATGACTATATCTTTTCGTCATCTGCGTCGTTCTGTGCCCAAGAAGCTCGCCGGTGATATAAAGGCTTGTCCCGTTCATTACCATTTTGCTTGCGAATACGTGCCTTAAGTCATGGATGCGAAGGTTCTTAAGCCCAGCGTTTACGCAGGCATTTTTAAATGAATCCTTAAAATCCTTTACCCGCATTCCGTATCTATTACTAAAAATATAAGGGCTTTTGTCGGAAGGTTCGATATTTGTCAATAATTTATTTAACGGTTCCGATACCGGAATATACCTGTCGTATTTAGTCTTAGTGCCTTTAACGGCAATAACTCCATTCTTTAAGTCCACATCTTCCCATTTAAGATTAAGTGCTTCCCCTTTACGGCAGCCCGTATAAATTAAAAAGCTGATTAAATCTTTTGTCAATTTATTAGTTGCGCCGGCAACGAGCTTTTGGATGTCATCGTCGGACAATGTCCTAAGTCGCGATAATTCGTTAAGTTTCTTAATTTTAGCAGCAGGATTACTTTGAACATAACCCCTTTCAATGCAGAAACTGTATAAGCCGGAAATTATGGTAACTTCGTAATTAGCCGACCTGAAATTAATCTCGCTGTCTTTTTTGCCGGTATTTTTCGGCATAGCCATAATTTCAATTTTCCGATGCAACTGGTAGTTTTTTATATCGAGAGGCAAAACATCAGACAAGGTTTTATCTTTAAAAAATGGAAGGAAATTTTTCGCGGCGGTAGTTTTTCGTTTTACCGATTCTTTTGGATTTCCGTCGTTATTCAGGTAAGTTTCCCAGGCGGCCTGAAATAGCAGACGTTTGTTTCTATTGGAGGGCAGGTTCCGCTTTAAAAGGATAACGTCGTTCTTGACAGATAGCTCAATTTGCTCGGCAATTTTCCGGTCCGTCGTTTTACATGAACGCCGGTACCTCCTGCCCTCGAATACGAAATCGTAGTAATAATATTTGCCTTCTTTAACAATAGCCATATTTTACCCGCCTCATAGGGTTCTTTGGATATTATATCACCCATGTGAAAATTCCGCCATAAAAAAGACAAAAAGGGGTAAAAAACGATATTATTTGATTAAAAATGGAGGACTTTAAAAACAGGAAAACCATATATATTTTATGGTGCCGAGGGCCGGAATCGAACCGGCACGGAACTAAGTTCCGAGGGATTTTAAGTCCCTTGCGTCTACCACTTCCGCCACCCCGGCAATTAGACTTCGTAAATGCGGCGATTAAAATCGAGTAATAAATTTTATCTCATAAATATAAGATTTGTCAAATTTATTTAAAAAGGGGGGTTACCATATTCCGGTTTCCAAATATTTATCTATTGCTACTGCGGCTTTTTTACCCGCTCCCATAGCCAGTATGACCGTTGCGGCTCCGGTTACTATATCGCCGCCGGCAAAAACCCCTTTTTTAGTGGTTTTACCGGTATTTTCGTCCGCAATTATATGTCCCCATTTATTTAGATTCATACCGGGCGTAGAACTGGGGACGATAGGATTGGCGTTGGTGCCGATGGCTATAACCGCGGCGTCTATTTTCGTAATAAACTCCGAGCCTTTTATAGGTATCGGTCTTCTTCTGCCGCTTTCGTCGGGTTCGCCGAGTTCCATACGCTCGCATTCAACAGCGGTAACGTTATGATTTTCGTCTCCTATAAATCTGATGGGATTTATTAAAAATTCGAATTTAACCCCTTCCTCTTCGGCATGGTGAACTTCCTCAAGCCTTGCCGTCATTTCTTTTCTGGACCTTCTATAAAAAATTCTCGCATCGTCGTAACCGAGTCTTAAACCCGTTCTTACCGCATCCATCGCCGTATTGCCGGCTCCAAAAACAACGAGAGTTTTGCCGCACTTAATCGGCGTATCGTATTCTGATTTATTATAGGCGCGCATCAAATTAACGCGGGTAAGAAATTCATTTGCCGAATAAACCCCGTTAAGTTCCTCTCCGGGAATATTAAGAAACTTGGGCGTTCCTGCGCCGGTTCCTATAAA
>JAJYDX010000042.1 GCA_021777135.1 bacterium
TATATATGATTCGCTAAGAACATCAAGTATCCTATCCACGATATGAAGCGCGTCTTCGTCGAATTTTAAGCGTTTGAAAAATACGGCAAATTTATCCGCCTCCCATCTTGCTAAAATATCGTAACTTTTTATGACTTTTTTTATCTTTTCTGATATTGCAACGATTATTTTATCTCCGGTTTCAAAACCGAAAGTATGGTTTATTAAAGAAAAATTTACGGGGTTTATTAATGCAAGCGCGCAGTGATAAAGCTGATAAGGCGAAGAATCTGCCTCTGAATAGCCAGCGTCTTTTAAATACGCGTCAATCTTTTCTTTAAGAAACCTTTTATTTGGAAGACCGGTAAGAGCGTCGAAATGCATTAACTGTTCCATCGTTTCTTCCGCTTTTATTTCCGCGGTGATATCTTTTCCGGTAGTTATGAAATATTCAATATCTCCGCCATTTTCTAGATCAAGCTTATACGGGGTAATCGTTGTATAGCAATACACATCGCCCCTGCTCATTGTCTTATACATAAAAATATCGGTTAATATTTCGCCGGAAATAAAAGTGCCTAGAAATTTTTCGGGCAGTTCTTTTTTACCAGAACCGCCGCCGAATATTTTTGAATAATGTTGGCCTATCAATTCGTTTGCATGGTAGCCGAATATTTTATACGCGCTTTCATTTACGAACAATATGTTAAAGTATTTATCTAAAATAACCGCAAAATCTGAACCTGAATTTAATGCCGTCATAATCATAGAATGCCATTTTTCATCTTCTATTTTATCAAGAGCATAATTTATGTCCATTTTCATTTCATTTAATAAGTCAAATGTTTCTTTTTTAAAAAATCCTTTCTCTGCCGCATATAAAGAAAAAACGCCTATTGTCCTGCCTTTTTTTATGATAGGCACAGCGGCGCTAGAAAGATAACCTCTTTTTGACTGTTCGGTACGCCAAGGCAGCATAGCGGGGTTTTTTAAAGTATCGTTATTAATTACTATTTTTGATTTTAAAAAAGAAGTTAGCAACGGTCCTTTTTTAATATCCGGTATGCCTGTATTAAGATGTTTTTTTAAGAAATCGACATAATCGCTTTTTTCGTAGGCAAATGTAGCTTGTATCCTGAGGTCTTGACTGAAAAGCATAATAAAAGAATTTACAAACAATCCCCTACGCACTATCCTGCCTGATATTTCTGAAAACAAAGAATGTTCGTCTTTTGCCCTTACTATAATCTGGTTTACCTCGGAAAGCGTGGCATACATAGTTTGAAGCGCCCTGAATGAAAGAAGGAGATTGTCGTACATTTTCTGTTTGGAAACGTCCAACACGAGAACAAGACCTGCAGGTTTGCCGTTATAATTTATAGTATATGCAAAAATAACGGTTGGCTTATTAACACCGTCTTTAGTTATATGCATATGGGTTATTTGCTCGGCGGCAAAAATTTCGCCCTTAATCCTTCTTTCGGCAAGCTTTTTAACCTCTGCTTTGTATTCGTCGGGAATAATATCGTATGGGGTCAAACGGCTCAGTTCGTCTTCGGAATATCCTATAAATTCTCTGAATGTTTGATTTGAAAGAACAATTTTGCAGTCATCCTGATAAATAAAAACCCCTATAGTCTTTGAACGAAACAGGGCATAAACGAATCCGTCGAGGTTTTTAATATCAAAATCTCCATTTAATTCCATAAATTAACGCAAATTCACATTTTATAATATTTTTTTATTTATTATTATATCATTGATTTTATCAAAAATGGAAGGCTTTGCAGGCTGGTTCTTGGGTGCGGTTTTGAATGGTGGGCGCGGAGGGTCTCGAACCCACGGCTTCCACCGTGTGAAGGTGGCACTCTACCCCTGAGTTACGCGCCCTTTAGGACAAAAAAGCATTAATGCATCATTATCCTACTTAATTTATTATATAATTTAAAATCAGCCAATTCAAGAATTATATATTAATTATTTTAAACCGGATATGATTTTTATTACGTCATCGTAATTGGGTTCTGTAGTTATTTCGGGAACTAACTGTTTATAGACAATTTTACCTTCTTTGTCGACAATAAAAACAGCCCTTGCCATCAATCCCTTTAATGCGCCTTCGCCAATTAAAACGCCGTATTTTTCCATATCTTTATATCTGAAATCAGATGCGGTCGTAATATTTTTTATGCCGTAGCTTTCGCAAAACCTGCCTTGAGCAAAAGGAAGGTCCATAGATATTACGCTGACGTCTATGGTGTCATAATTAGCGAGCATCTCGTTAAATTTTTTGGTTTCCATTTCGCAGACTGAAGTATCGAGGGAGGGAAGCGTAATTAATAATTGATTTTTTTCTTTTTTGCCGCCTACTTTTTTTTCTTTTAAATCCTTAGTTAAAACTATGGCTTCAGGTGCATCATCTCCTACGTTTAAAGCCGGTCCGTTCAAGGATACCGGGGTTCCCTTTAAAGAAACTGTTTCGGACATTTAAACCCTCCTTATATTAAATTTTTAATTAAAATTTATTTTTATTTTTTATTTCTTTTCATGACTTCTTCATAAAGAGGCGACATTTCCCTTAATTTTTTAACCACCGCGGGCAGTTCTTTGACGAAATATTCGGCATCTTCAAGCGTATTATCTTCGCCTAGCGATATAAGAAGCGAACCCTGTGCAAGCGCGGGATCGACTCCTATTGCATTTAACACGTGCGACGATTTTAATATTTTCGACGTGCAGGCGGAACCGCTGGCTACCATAATCCCTATGTTGTTAAGCCACATAAGCATAGACTCGCCTTCTATGTACTTTACGACAAAATTAAGGTTATTCGGCAGTCTTTTTTCGGGATGTCCGTTTAAATAAACCTCGTCGAGACCGCCCAGTACGCCGTCGGTAATCGTTTTTTGAATAGGCAGAAGGTGTGCCGTCCTGTCTTTTAATTCTTTTTTGGCAAGAGAACAGGCAACGCCCGCCCCGGCAATAGCCGGCACGTTCTCTGTCCCGGCTCTTCTTCCGAACTCCTGAATACCTCCGTCTATAAGAGGCATTATGCGTATACCTTTTTTAAGGTAAAAAAGCCCGACGCCTTTTGGTCCGTAAAACCTGTGAGGAGCTGCGGAAAGCATATCGACGCCGAGTTCTTTAACGTCCGTTTCTATAAAACCGCAGGATGTATTTGCATCAGTATGCATATATGCCGCCGAGTTTTCATGCACTATTTTTGAAATTTCTTTAATATCCTGAATAGTGCCTATTTCATTTGACGCCTGAGTAATGCTGACGAGAATAGTGTCTTTTCTTAATGCGTTTTTTACGTCCTGCGGGTCAACTGAACCATACTTATCGACTGGAACTTCGCTGAATTCAAATCCTAATTTTGCTAAAGATTTAACGGAATTTAAAACGCTAAAATGCTCTATCTTTGAAACGATTATATGCCTGCCTTTGTCCATTCTGGCAAAAGCAGTACCTTTTATGGCAAGGTTGTTCGCTTCAGAACCGCTCCCCGTAAATATAACTTCGATAGTCGCAGCGTTTAAAAGTTCAGCCGCCTGAAGCCTTGCTTTGTCTAATTGTTCCCTGGGTTCGTCTCCTAGCGTATGAATACTTTGAGGGTTGCCGTATTCTCCTATAAAATAGGGTTCCATTGCGTCTTTTACTTCCTGCCTCATCTTTGTAGCCGCAAAATGGTCGAAATTAATTATTTTCAATTTTGCCTCCCTATATATAATATTAATATATTATTATTAGCTTTAACTTAATGAATAATCGAGTCTTAAATTAATTAACGAACCTATTTTTTTACATAAACTATGTATTCTGGCAGATTTATTTCATAGGATATAAATTCATGTCCGGTTTTTTTGCAATAGCTTTTTAAATCTTCTATGATACCCTCATCCGATGCGGTTACTTTTAATACTGAGCCTTCCGGAATTTTTTTAAACTCTTCCGCAACTTCCATTATCGGCATAGGACACGATAACCCAAAAGTATCTATTTCATAATCGTAATTCATATTTTTTGACCACCTGACCTTTGGCGCCTCTTCTTATTATCTGTCTGCTTTAAAGATAAGAAGGTAATTAAGCGTGTTCCAACAAATCATGCTCGTCTTCGTCGTGCTCTGGCGTTTCAACTCTTCCTATGGGTCCTTTGCCGGCTTTCCTAGCCCTGAAATCTTCGATAGCAAGATGAAGAGCGTCTGCGGCAAGGTTAGAACAATGCATTTTAACCGGCGGCAAACCATCTAAGGCTTCTGCTACAACGCCATTAGACACTTTTTCTGCTTCTTCCAAAGTCTTCCCCTTAACGAGTTCGGTTACCATAGAACTAGTGGCTATAGCCGCACCGCAACCGAATGTTTTAAATTTTACGTCTTCAATTTTATCGTCTTTAACTTTTATATATATTTTCATTATATCGCCGCAGGTGGGATTTCCAAGCTCTCCTACCCCGTCCGCGTTTTCTATTTCGCCCACGTTCCTAGGATTCTGGAAATGGTCCATTACTTTTTCCGAATATACCGGCATAATATTACCTCCCTACTTTCATTTAATGTTTAAATTTGTTTTACTTAAAATATTATAAAACTCAAAACTAATCTTAACCTATAATAAATTAAAACATACTTTACTAAATTAGTCAAGTATTATAGGAAAATTTTTTATTTAGTTTATTTATATAGCCGAAGCCTAAGCTTTATTACCCCAAAAAAAGCCTCAAATATAATTCCGTTTGACATCTTGGACTTTCCCATTGTCCTTTCGTAAAATATTATCGGATATTCTTTAAAACCGCATAATGCTTCTTTTATTACCCTGTATTTCATCTCAATTTGGAAAGCATAACCTCTTGAACTTACTCCGCTTAAGTTTATTTTTTTAAGGCAGTTTACGTCGTACATATTAAATCCGCCTGTTAAATCAGTTATTTTAATACCCGTAACCAACTTCGCGTAAATATTTGCAAAGTATGAAATCAAAAGCCGCTTAATACTCCAATTTATTATGCGTATCCCTCCAGAATACCTTGAACCGACAATCATACCGCACCTCTCCCTTTCCATAAGTCTCACGAACCCGGCAATCTCTTCGGGATTATGTGAAAAATCACAGTCCATAGTTAAAACGTAATCATATCCATTTAGAGCTGCAAAATTAAATGCGGCTATATAAGCCGTACCAAGACCCATCTTTTTTTCTCTTTCAATTAAAAAAAGTTTCTCCGCACCGTTGCTTTCAGTGTTATTTAACATCTTCATGTATTCCTTGACTGTCAGCCGGGTGCCGTCCGGCGAATTATCGTCGATTATTAACAGATTTAAGGAGTGATTGGATTTTTTGAAGGCTTCGGACCCGTCGACGCTAAAAACCGATTCTATCATACGCCCTATATTGTCTTTTTCGTTATAAGTCGGTATTGCGACGAGTATTTTCATTATAATTATATATAATTATAATTCAATAATTAAGCTATATCAAGAAAAGATTATAAGACGTTGGGCAAAAAGGGGGTGGGATAACGGAAATAACGGAAAGCGATACGATTATTTTTTTTAAACCTCAATTTTTTCGTCACCTATTTTGCATCTAATAATAGTCATCATCCAGAGAAGTTGCCGGTATCGAAGGAATAAATAAATCAGATGCCTTTATTTTATTTATTTTAAATAAAAAAGCGGAAAAGCTTGATAGCTTTTCCGCTTAATTTTTATGCAATCTTTCAATCGCAAGTTATAATCTGGCGAGAACCGGATTAGAACGCAAAGTCAAGACCTGTTCCAAGTAAATTATCCTGGTCTTTATTTGTGATAGTA
>JAJYDX010000006.1 GCA_021777135.1 bacterium
TTTATATAAATTTATTTTGTTTTTAATAGCCGTACCGGCTATTAAAATTTTAACTAAATTTTCATAATTAGGGAAGTAAGATTTTTAAAAAGTTGTATTAAATTATTGGTTCATTATAAAGCATGCCTTTTCAGCGGGCGAAGATGCGCTGTTAATATACGGCAAGCCCGAAATATTTAATTTAAGGCCAGGGTTCGCAATATACCGCGCAAGGCTTCATAAATACGCTGGTAAGGCATAACATATCCATATCTATGGATTCCAAAGTTATATTCTTTTACGCGTTTTGCAAAAGCATGTCTTTTGCGGTAAAAGAATATGGCTATAGACAATATATTTATGGAAAGATTCTGGCGCACGATAAAATACGAAAATATCTATCCTTCAAGCTACGATACGCTGAAAAACGCAAGAGTCGGGATAGAACAATATATCCATAAATATAACAACGATAGGCTTCATTCGGCGCTTAATTACAGCATGCCGATGAAAGTTTACAGGCAATATTTTGAAATGGCGGCATAAAAAGGGGTTAAAGCTGGGGGCACATCTTTAACGGCATGAAAGCCTCCGGCTTCCATAAGCGCCGTTAAAGATATCCCAGACCCCCTGAAAGACAATTTAAAATTAACCGTTAAAGACAAAAACAAAAGATAAAAACAAGGAAGTAATAATATTAAAAAATTGTATTGACAAATGGGAGCAGTTCATTAATTCTATATTTTTTAAAAAGATTGGCAAGAGCAAAATCAAACTTCTTTCTTTTAACTGTAAGCACTTCCGCCTCATCCGGATAAATAAAAGGGCTTAGTGAAATTTTAAAAGCCTGCCAGCCAGACATAAATCCTTTACTAAGAAAATAAATCTCATCCATAAACTGCCTGTATTCAATGTTTGTCATAAAAAGTAGTGTAATATTGATGGACCATATCTAAATATAACTAATTCCCATCTTCTTGATTATTCTTTTGTTCCTTTCCAAATGCCTCGTAATAATTATAAACTTTCGATAAGTAGTCCTTAAATACCATACGCATTGCAGTAGTTTTATCAAATCTAAACATGTATTCATTTTCATCCCTACATTTAGACCATATTTCATCTAAATTATTATATAAAGTCTCATCAATAATTCCATATTTTTTACAAAGATTGACAAATGAGAAATTAAATTTCTTTCTTCTCGACTCCGTTAGTCTTTCCGGTTGAAAAACGAAACCTAAACCAATTTTCGCTCTATATCTATCACTATTTTTAATTAGAAAATAAATCTCATCCATAAACTGCCTGTATTCAATGTTTGTCATAAAAGTAAATATTTATATTATAACTGAAAAATGCGCAAATCCCAATTCTTAATTATTTTTATTAATTCATCACGTTCCGGAAATTTCATATTTTTATAATCACCAAAAATTTTTAATCTTCTCTTAATTGTATGTCAGATAAACTTTTTTCTATAGATATATTATATAAATAATTTTCTATTGAATATTGCTTTAAATATGATTCAACATCTAAAGCATTTAAGGAAAATTCTATGGACAAGGATTTATGAATTTTTTTAAAATAAAATAAAGAGTCATCGTTCAAAATTCCTACTACTCCCGATGTGAGATATAATACCGCTCCGATTAGTAAAAAAGGGTTAGCGGTAGATATTGCTATAGCTAATTCTATTGCCCCGATGCCAAAAGTATTTGCGAAATCTTTAAAATCATTAATAGACATATCGTAATCAATGATTTTTTTGAATTTGTCAAATGCTTTGTAAAAAGCAATAGTCCCAGCTAATATGTCAAAGCCGTTGACAAAATTCCAACTGTTCTTCAATCTGTCACAGAATCTCAATAAATCAGTATTTTCCAATATTTCTCCAGGGATAATTGGAATCCCTTGCTTAGTAAATAGGTCAGAAAAAATATGCTCTAAAAAAGGACTAATATTTTGAGGGGAATCAAGTGGAAAATTAAAAATCAAATGATGTCCATATAATCTATGGGCTATCACACCTTTTCCTTTAGCTGCGGCATCCATTATTTTACCATAATTACTTTTCCCAATTTCAAATTTATCCATGAATTCGTATATGGCATTCCCATTTTTATAAGCATAGTCTCTTATAATGTTAGAAGACAAATTATACGGTAAGTCGTTATTCTCTTTATTCATAATAACTTGAAATCAATTTTATTTAAAATTATAATAAATAACTTTATTTGCATGGGTCAATTGTTCTTTTGCCTGGTCTAAAATTAAAATTAATAAAACAATAAGAAACATTGGATAAAGATTATTGCCAAAAAATGCTGCCGCGGCAATTGATAATAATAAGAACAAAAAATCTTTTGTTATTTTTATTGTTTTAAAATAATACGCATATAACGTAATTGTCCCTATGGTAATAATTGCCGTCCCCATAAGCATTTCTATCTCAAGGAGCCTGCCATTATTATATATTAATGCGTTAATTTGAAGATTAAATCTGTAAATAAAAGAAAACAAAAGGGATAGGATAATCCACGCTAGCCCGGATAAAACCCTGTACATATTGAAATATATTTCGGAATGTTTAAAAGAATTTCCTTGCATTACGAGAACAAATTTACTATAAGTTAGATAAGCACTGGAATTGGGCGAAATTCTTTCCATAATATCCTCTTTGCAATCTGCCGAATTAGCGTTATGCTTGCATAAATTATTTTTCTCGTTTTCCTCTATTAAAAAGAATATATAGGTCAAATAATGACCCAATATCCACGCAAGTTCTCCCAGTATTACAAGTACAGTTATTACGGTAAAAACGGTTAAAAAACTTTCATGATTATAAAAATATAACGCAAGTCTTTTTATGTTAAGAATAAAGCATGAAATGCCAAAATCTGTATTCCGGTAGCTGCAAACATTGTTAGCAATGGGATATAAATCATTGAAAATAGAGGGGGATATATAAACTATCGACAAAAAAAAGAACAATCCTGTTGCAGCGTTAATGAATATCCGTAAATAGAAGACATCAAAAATAAGTTCCCAAAAGCCTGCCGTTTTTTGCTCCATATATATGCGACAAAATTATATAACTTTTAATATGCATATTGCAGATATTTATAGTCTGCCTATTTTTATAATAAATCATAAACCTTCCAAAATGTCAAATTTCGATTTTTAATGGATTTTTAATAGAAATTTGGCATTATACGATATAAATAACCCTATGAAACAATAACGATTACATATTAGACCAGATTTCCGGGCTTGCCGCCTAATACGGCGTCCCGAAATTTGTAGTTTACGATGCTTCGAGGCGTCTTCTATGAGTTATCTTAAGGACAGCTATTCCATAATTTATAAATCGTAAAATAGAATTGACCCCTTTCGTCATTTAAATTTGACCCCCTTTTTAACATTAAATTAACTTATAATCTTCTTTTGGCAAGTTTAATTTAACGAACTAAAAGGAGGCGCTAAAGAGGTGATTAGTATGTTTAAATGGAAAGAGGTTAAAAGATTAAAAGCGGAAGGATTCGGAATAAAAGTTATTGCAAGAAAGTTAAAGATTTCAAAAAACACGGTAAAAAAATACTTAAAATCGAGTATGCCGCCGGTTTTTAATAAGCCTGCCCGCCAGAGCGGATTAATTACGTTTAAAACAGAAATAGAAGGTATGCTTAAAAATGAGTTTATAGGCACTCGTATTCACAATGAACTTAAAAGGCTGGGATACTACGGCTCTTTATCGTCGGTGCATAGATTCTTAAGATATTTAGGAAAAACAAAGGAGATAAGCCTAAAGCAAACGCCCTAGGTTCGAGACCGAACCGGGCAAACAGATGCAATACGACTGGGCGGAATAGCTCAAGAAAGCCGGGTTCGCGCAGGTCGGCTGTTCTTATAAATATTTTAAACAAACCTTAAAAAAGTCGTGGATTAAGTTATTTGGGCAGAAGCTTCATAGTTGAAATAGTCTTAATTAAATGTGTTATAATTAGATTGAAATAAATATATATAATACTTTATTAAATTTTTTCGGGTTTATTTGTGAAAAAACGGGATATCGTTCAATACTGGATAGATTCTTCAAATGCCAATTACGAATCAATGCTACGGATATTTAACGCCGGAGAATATATGTGGGCATTGTTTATAGGCCATCTTTCCACGGAGAAGCTTTTAAAGGCGTATTATGTTAAAATAAAAGACATCGAAGTTCCAAGGACGCATGACCTTTATAAACTGGCAATGCTTTCCGGGATTAATTTATCCGATGAACAGAAAGACGTTTTGCAATACATTACGCTTTTTAATATAGAATCGAGATACGAGGAGTATAAAAAGGATTTTTATAAAAAATGCACAAAGGAATTTGCGCTGGAAAACATGGAAAAAATAAAGAGGCTAAGGGTATGGCTGCTGGAAATGATACAAAGTTGATTTATAAAACAATAGAAAAATATCTCAAAGAGCTGAAAAAGAAAAATATCGATATAAAAGGCGCTTATCTTTTCGGTTCATACGCTAAAGGTAACGCTTCGAAATGGAGCGATATAGACTTGGCGGTTATCACAAATAAATTCATAGGAGACAGCGTGGATTTTCGTTTTCTTCTCATGAAAGTTGCTAGAGACATAGACTTTAACATAGAACCCCATCCATACCTTGCGGAAGATTTTAATGCCGATAATCCCTTTGTTGCCGAAATAATAAGGACCGGCAAAAAAGTGGCGTAAGTTAATACGGCAATATTTGGTGTCAACGGCAATCTAAAAGTGCACCACATCGGCAGAGTAAAAATACACCAGTAAGTTAATTTAAAATAGCTAAGTTATCATAGGTTATATTTTCCTCCTTTATTTATGCCTTATGCCGGGTACCCGGCATAAGGAAATTAAGTTTTAAACAGCATCCTCTTTATCGTAAAATATTCCCGCCTTCTTTTTCCTGACTTTGACACCCTACCCAGTTCAAAGTCAATAAAATAGCGCATCTGTATTTTTATTTCCTGCAAAATTTTACTACCGTTGCTATTTTGACCAGTGTTTATATGGGATTAAGCGGTATCGGGAATGTTTTTGGGGTAGTTTATTCTTAGCGCGGCGAATATGTTTTGCGCAAGAGGCAGAGGCTTTACCTTCATGATAAATTTGTTGTCTTCCATATCGGCTTCTACTATATTCATCGAATTAAGCGCTTCCTTAATTCTTTCCGGCGAATAATCTATATTTTTCTCTTTAAGTTTAAATTCCAAGTTTCTTTCTAAAAGGAAGGATAAGAAGCATACCATAAAGTGCCCCTTGATTCTGTCTTCCGTCCAGTGGAATACGGGTCTTACTTCCATCGTAGATTTCATAATGCGGAAGGACTCTTCTATCTTCCAGAGCATTCCGTAATTGACAATTATCTCTTGAGGGGTAAGATTTAAATCATTGGTCTCTATGGCGTAGTATCCGTCATACGCCGCATCTTTTAAAATGGCTTTTTCGTCTAAAGAGTAGGAACATTCGCCGGTATTTTCTATGTACTTTTTTCCTCCTCTTTTATTAGAGGCTTTTATACGGGAAGGCTTAGATGCGTATTCCATAGCTTTTTTAATAAGCTTTTCTCTTTTCTTTGCGTCGTTTCCGGCTCTTTCTTCGGAATAGGTTACTATAAGACTTTTATTTTCTAAATCTAATTTTTTATAATCGTAATTTTTATCTTTAATAAAATCTTTTCTGGAAAGAACTTTTTTTAAAAGTTCTTTGTTCATCGATTTAAGCCTTAAAGATATGATGTAACAGAATCCCATATCTTTAATTTTTTCAAGATTGATTCTGGAATTCATTCCTTTATCGGCTACTACTATGACCCTGTCTATGTTGAATCTCTCTTTAAGTTTTAATAGTGATTTTGCCAAAGTCTTTCCTTCATACGTGTTGCCGGGAAAGAGTTCGTAGCCTACGGGCATTCCGTTTTTGTCTATTAAAAGACCCATTACCACCTGAACCTCGTTAAGCTTATTGTCTTTAAAGAAACCGAAGTCTTTTAACGAGTCTTTTTTGACGGATTCGAAATAAAATGTCGTTACGTCGTAGAATACGATATCAAGACTTAGATTGAAAAGATCTTTCGTCCGGTAGAACAGATGATCTTCTATCGTCTGTTTGTTATCCGCAAGAATATCCAACGAGCGGTACAGGTGGTGGAGTTTTATATCGGGTAATCCTAAATATCCGTTCTGGGAATTATAAGCTTTTAGTTTGGAAGAGGGGTTTAAGAGATGGGTTACGGCCATTAAGAAGACGGAGTCGTTTAAAGAAAATTCAATATTGCCTGAAGATTTTTTTAAAATATTAGGAAGTTCTAAATCGTTCCATAACTTTTTATAAGGAAGGTAGCCGTAGTTAAACATGACTCCTTCGGGAATTTCTTCCGCTTTAATATCTTTTCCTTCTATCAAAGCGGATAAAGAGCGGAGCAATTTTTTAATTCCTCTGCTTTCCTTAATGCTTTCGACTCTTCCGAAATTTAATAGAATCCTGTGCTTAGATATACCGTTTTCTTTATACGATTCTACTATCTGGGCGTAAGTGTGATTTCCAGCTTTAATAGTTTTTAGAAACATAACCATATTATACTTTTACTATTGATATAATGTCAAGAGAATAAATTAAATATTATTAAAATATTTTACTACCATTTCTGGGAAAAAACGGTATTTTTCGGATGAAGGATGCAGTAATTATGGTGTTTTGCAGTGGCAGGATTGGAAAGAGGTGTCAAAGTCAGGAAAAAGTATTTTGAGCGTTATTGAGGGGCATGGTGGATAGGGTGCGGATAGAGGAAACGTGAAAATTAAATTTTTTTTAAAATATTTTTTCAGCTACCCCTAAAGTTTTGCTATAAGATATATGGGGGAAAAATGGCGGAATTAAAATATCTAACATTGAAAGAGGCTTCACAGATATTGTCAGTTTCGACAAGAACGCTTGCGAATCTTGCGATCGGAGGTCAAATTTCCGCATACCGTCTTCCATCCGTAAATAATAAAAAGCCGCGTTACCGCTTCAAGTCAACAGACTTAGAAGAATTTATGAATAATCACAAGTTTAATTCTATAAATGTCATTACCAAAAACGTTTTTAAAAACAATAAAGCCCGTATCGATATAGAAAAGATTAAAAAAGTTTTAGCAATTCACAATTAAAAATTAAAATAAAATTTCTGCCATGTCTAATAATATAATCTGCGACATTTCCGCCGAGCGCGCATTGCTCTCTTGTTTAATTATTAATTTTGCGAGCATTAAAAATATCGAACTTTCGAGCAATGATTTTTATGACGCGTTTAACAGAGAAATTTATAAAACAATTGTTAAAATCGAGAACGACTGCGAGGTTATTGACGTAATTACCGTTCGCGAACAACTAAAAAATAGCAGTAACCTTTTCGACGACAATTTATATGCCGAGATTTTATGCGCGGACGGAGCAAACTATGCAGAATACGCGCAAATTATCGCAAAATATGCGAAAAAACGGCGCGAAACAAGCCTTTTAAATGATGTCGCAAACGGTAAAATAACCGTTCAAGCCGCGCTCGTAAAATTGAACGAGGACGCCGCGGAAACCCGCGAGGACGACGAGGAATACAGCGCCGCCGAACTTTTAAATTTAGACGGCGAGCAAAGATTTATCGCGGGGTTCCCGAGCGGCTATATTTCCGTCGTGGCAGGCGCGGGCGGCATCGGCAAAACCTACATGCTGATGAAAATTGCCGCAGAAGCGAGCGCGGCGGGAGCAAAAGTCTTGATATGGCTCACGGAAGACAACATTTTTCAAATCCGCGAAAGGATTAAATATATTTCTGCTGTCTATGATTTAAATTTCGAGAATGTGATTTTAAAAACGAAAATGCCGTCCGCGCTGATTGAAAAAACGCGGTCGGGGATTTGGCAGAAAACGCAGGGATTTAGCGAGTTTAAAAAAACGATAAGGGAATACGACCTCATCGTCGCCGACCCTTTAATGAATTTCGCAAGCGGGTTTGACGTAATTGATAACAGCGCGAATCGCGAATTTTTTAACGCCGTAAAGGCCGCTATGACGGCAGAACAGTCGCTTATTTTTTCTCATCACGTGAATAAAAAAGTCGCTGAAAGGTTGTCTATTAAGAGCGTCAACGCGCTCAAACTCTCTGCCGACGAGGCAGCCGCTCGCCTCGAAAAAGTCAAAGGCGCGTCCGCAATAATCGAAACTTGCCGTTTTGCCGCGTATGTCGAAAGCAACCCGTCCACGGAATTTGGGCGCGTCATTTCTGTTGTAAAGTCGAATTGTTGTCCTGAACGCGCCATATTTAATTCCGTGACGCTTCCGTCTTTTTTCTACCAACCAGTAACCGCGCCAGCGGCGGCGACCCCGGCAGCAATAGGGTATAAGAAATATAAAAAAATAAAAAACAACAGGGAGGAATTTTCATTATGAATTATCAGCAAAATCAAGAAAAAATGGAATTAAAAATTTACCGTCGCCTCTTAAAATATTCGCCGTTCTCGCCGAAAGCGACGCGTCGGAACGGCATGTCGATGTTAATAACCCATCAACTAAGAAACGGAACAATAACCGCTTCGGCGGTCGAATGCGTTTCTGTTTCCGACGCTGAAAAGCTTTTCGCGGCGGTTTATTGCAAGTTTTCAGAAAAACGAGGCGAGGAAAATGTAAGATTTAAGTCTAAAATCAGCGACATCTCAAGGTTGACTAATTCTAACAATTTTGAACAGATTTTTAAGGCGATAAAGCGCATAGCGGGACTGACGATAGAATATGATAATCGAGCCTTTAAAAAAATAAAAGTATTTCATATTATTAACAGCGCAGAGTTTAATAGAGAAACCGGCGATGTTGAAATTGTAATGCCTACGGAGACTTTCGACGCGTTTTTAAATAAAGCTTTGACTTTAAATCTCAAAAAATATATAGAATTGCGGCCTCTTACTAAAAATTTATATGCTTTCTTAATTTCAAATTCTGCGAAGTATTTCAGCGAGGACTTACTTATCGAGCGCGCCGCCAGCGCGGCGGTTAGAAAAGATAAAGCGCAAGAAATATTGAAAAAAGCGTTTGTCGAATTAAAAAATAAAAATGCGATTAAAAATTTTAAATACGAGAAAAAAAATGGGACAAGATATATTTTTTTAGAAAAAATAATATCCACAGCAGGGGGGGGGAACCCGTCCATAGCAGGTGGGAAATTATTTCGCAAAAACCCCCCAGAACCCCGCAGATATTGGCTTTGCGGATTTGGCGAAAATGACGCATAGTAATATATACGCATAGAGCGTATATATTACACCGGGGCGGCGCTTTAGGCGCCCCCCTTTACGTTACGCTCCCACACGCACAACCACGCACAGCCCCCGAAGGACAAGGGCGGGGAGAAAGAAAGACGGAAAACAATAATACCGGCTGTTATGAGTATATTAGGAAGGTTTATTCCAGCAATAGTTTGATTGACGATATTAGCATTAGAGAAATACGCTCAGTCCACGAAGCCCGCACAATTTCGGAAGTTATTAGTAATTTTTAACTTAATAGGTAATAATTTTATGGAACATTTAAGTCTAAAGCAATTGTCTTTATACCCAATCACGACCCATTTTTTCGTTAAAGCTATAAATCTCGAAACCGACGAAATCAAGGTAAAAAAGGACATCGTTTATTTTGAATATTCTACGAAATACCTTGCATATTTAAAACATCTTAATTGCGCCGGCTTCAACGTCTTTTTTTTCCCCCGCCCGGCGGCGGGGGGGCGTGTCGATTTTCTGCTTGACGATTTAAAAAAAGAAAGTATAGACGAACTTGTTCGGGACGGATTGAAACCGCTTTATTATCTCGAAACGTCGCCTGCAAATTTCCAAGTTATCTTGAGATTTGATACTACAATAGAGGATAAAGACGAATACTTAGAAATAAACAGATATTTCGTAAAGAAATATAACGCCGACGCCGGGAGTATAGGAACGGAGCATTTTTTCCGGCTGGCGGGATATACGAATCGCAAAGAAAAATATTACCGGAACGGACAATATCCATTCGTAAGACTAACAGCCGCAACAGACGAGCCGGTAGTATTGGACAAAAGTTTATTGCCTATATTACCCCGCAAAAGCAAAATCCCGAAAAAAGATAATATTAATACCACAGCTCCCTTGCCGCCTACGGCGGCGGGAGAAAAAAAAGACAACGACAGTTGCGATAAATATATTTCAGCGATTTATAGAAATACAAAAGTCGGCGGCGATATCTCGTTGCTTGATTGGAAAGCAACAAGAATTGCGCTTTCCCATGGATTTTCTCAAGATGAAATCGCGGCGGCTATCCGTAAATATTCGCCAAATATCGAGAACCGGAAAAAGGGGCATATCGATGATTATATTTTAAGAACGATAAAAAACGCCGCCACTCGGCTTTAAAATCCTTCCAAATTTGCGTTTTAAGGCTCGAAAAGGGACGAACAGGTAGTTTACTATTCGTTTTTTTGCTTCGTCATTGGGGAAACCGTTAAAGACTTTCCCCACACGTCGTCAACCGCCTTTTTTAACGTATCTGGAACCAAATGCGAATACCTTTTCGTCATCTGCGTCGTCCTGTGTCCCAGAAGCTCGCCTGTAATATATAGCGACGTCCCGTTCATTACCATTTTAGAGGCGAAGACGTGGCGCAAATCGTGGATATGTAAGTCCTTAAGTCCGGCGTTCCGGCAGGCGGTATGGAAAGACTTCTTAAAATCGCCGATTTTAGCCCCGTTGCTGTTGAATACATACAAACAGTCTTGGTTTTTTTCAATACCCTTTAAAAGCTCTTTTAACGGTTTACTGATAGGAATATACCTATCATACTTTGTTTTAGTCCCTTTAATCGCTATAACGCCTATCTTTAAATCCACGTCGTCCCATTTAAGATTTAGGGCTTCACCTTTTCGGCAGCCGGTATAAATAAGAAAAGTTATCAAATCCCGGGTTAATTTATTCGTGGCTCCGGAAATTAATTTTTGAATGTCTTCGTCGGATAAGGTTTTAAGCCGGGATAGTTCGTTAAGTTTTTTAATGCCGGAAGCCGGGTTCTTATCGATATATCCTCGCTTAATACAGAAATTAAAAAAGTTATGCAGGATAGATATTTCCAAGTTGACTTCCCTGAACGATATTTCCGATTCTCTTTTTTTTATATTCTTCGGCATAGCCGTTTTTTCGATTTTTCTTTTAAGCTGGTATGCTTCTATCAAATCAGTCGTTATAATTTTTATAGACGAGTCCGAAAAAACCGGCAGGAAATGTTTCGCAATGTGTTGTCTTAATTTTACCGTTTCGGAGCTTACCGCTTGCGCTTGCATGTATTGTTCCCACGCATCGCGAAAATTATAATCGTTTGAATAATTAACTATCGTTGGCAGGTCGTGTTTCTGCCGCAATATATCCGCTTTTATCGTGCTGGCTATTTGTTCGGCAAGTTTTTTATCAGTCGTCTTGGTTGTCCCCTTATATCGAACGTGGTCGATTATCATATCGTAGTAATAATACTTACCCCGTAGCCTGATATTATTTGACATTTTTTCTCCTCCTAAAAATGGGACGATTTTGAGACAATATTTTACCAATTTTTACCTTATTTTACCATTTTTGGAAATATTGTCAAGAGAAAGGATACTGCCAGAATGCCTTATTTACTGCGGTTTTGAATGGTCGGGACGACTGGATTTGAACCAGCGACCCCTTGCTCCCGAAGCAAGTGCGCTACCGAGCTGCGCTACGTCCCGAAGTGAAAAACAATCAAAAGGCTAGATAAATTTTAATTATTAAATTTTTATTATAATATAATCTGCCTAATTTTTACAACAAATTATTTATCTGACATATAATAAAGCAGTATACCGCTAAATTCTTTCGCGCATTTCATTCATAGTTTCCAAATAATTATCTGATTTAAATATTCCCGACCCGCTAACAAAAATATCCGCGCCGGAATTAGCAACATCTGCGATATTTATTACTTTTATACCGCCGTCAACCTCTATTAACGTTTCTAACTCGCGACGCTTAATAATTTTGCGCATTTTTTCTATTTTGAATAGAGAAGAATAAATAAATTCTTGTCCGCTAAAACCCGGATTAACCGACATAATCACAACTATGTCTATATAGTTAAGTATCTCGCTTAAAAAATCCACTGGCGTTCCCGGATTTATCGCAACTCCAGGGCTTGCTTCCAATTCTCTTATTTTCTCAACCATCCGATGTAAATGCACCGAACCCTCGAAGTGGACAGTCAATATATCAGCACCGCTCTTAACAAACTGTTCTATATACCGTTCAGGCCTGTCTATCATTAAATGTACGTCTAAAGGAATGTCCGTACGCGACTTTATAGCTTCGACAAGATCACAACCTGCCGTTATATTAGGAACGAATATGCCGTCCATAATATCTATATGTATTAAGTCGGCATCCGCTTCCTCCAAAAGCTTAATTTCGTTGGAAAGATTTAATAAATTTCCAGAGAGAATGGACGGTGCAATTTTTTTCAAAATTTTTCCTCTTTTCTTATTTTAATTTAATATGATATTTAAATTATGATTCAATTATCCGACAGAAACGGTAACTTAGAATTATATCCCGCCCCTGGACATTTCTTTAAGCTTTGCAATTCTGTCTTCGGTAGCCGGATGCGTGCTGAATAAGCTTTTAAAAGCGCCGCTTCTTAGAGGATTAACAATAAACATATGGGCGGTAGCGTTTGTCATTTGATTTGCAGGCATAGGTTCCTCTTCATTGCCTTCTTCTAATTTATTCAAAGCGCTGGCAAGATAGAGAGGATTTCCGCTTAACATTGCGCCTCCCTTATCAGCTGCGTATTCTCTCTGTCTGGATATGGCAAGCTGTATTAATGTCGCGATCAACGGTGCAAGTATAGCCATCGCTATAATACCGATTATATTGCCTTCCCTGTCGTCGCTTCTTCCTCCGAAACCGCCAAACATTGCTCCCCATTCCGCCATCCACGCGATCATGCTTATAGCGCCTGCTACTGTAGCAGCTATAGAGCTTATAAGGATATCCCTGTTTTTTACGTGCGTCAGTTCATGCCCTATAACCCCGGATAGTTCGTTTGCGTTTAAAATTCTCATAATTCCCGTAGTAACGCATACTGCGGCATGATTGGGGTTTCTGCCCGTGGCGAAAGCATTCGGCGTATCTTCGTCGACTATATATACCTTAGGCATCGGAATATTTCCCCTTACGGCAAGATTTCTTACTATAGAATAAAGTTCCGGATATTCCGACTCTGTAACCGGCGTAGCATGATACATTGACAAAACTACTTTATCGCTAAACCAGTAAGTTCCAAGATTCATTACAGCCGCAAATATTAAAGCTATTATCATTCCCTGCTCGCCGCCTATAGCGCCGCCGGCAATTATCAGCAATCCCGTAAGCACCAGCATAAGCAGGAAAGTTTTAAAATAATTCATCTATATATAAAACCTCTACGCATTTCAATAAACATCTTATAACTAAAATTTTATTTTTTTAATTTTCAACTTATCATTCAGCTTATCATTATTTAATCTATATATATTCATATATTATACCATAAAAACTAATTTACTCAATTTTCTTCAAACAGTTTTGCTTCTATTTCTAATTCTTTACTTCCGCCTTCATCTGAATTTTCATTATCAGTATTTCCATTTTTTACGACATCTTCCATCTCTTTAATTGAAGGTAAATCATTCAAATTTTTAAGATTAAAAACCTCTATAAAATAATCTGTAGTTTTATAAATCAATGGTCTTCCGACTATTTCTTTCCTTCCGGCAACTTTGACTAGATTTTTTTCAAGTAAAAATTTTACCGTACTTCCTGAATCAAACCCTCTAATAGCATCGATTTCGTTTTTCGTAACCGGTTGTTTATACGCTATAATCGAAAGCGTTTCAAGTTGCGGTCCAGTAAATTTTAACGGTTTGACATTTAAACTTCCAGATATAACGTCAAAATATTCCGGCTTTGTTTTAAAACTTATTCCTTTGTCGTTAACAGATAAATATATACCATGATTTACATTTTCATTAAACTCTTTTTTTATGAATTCGAGTGCTTTTAATATAATTTCTTTCTTTGCTTTAACTTCTTTTTTAAGTTGTTCTTCCTTGTTCTTATTTTTAATATTGATATGTCGTCCGCCCGTTAAGTTTTTATATTCGTACTTTTCAGATTTATTACCGGAATTGCTTTCGCAACCTCCTTGAACATTAAACAATTCAAACAGTCTTTCTATGGAAACAGGTTCTTCGGAAGCAAATATTACAGCTTCTATAGCTGGAACTAAACTTTCGAAATCGCCGGTATAATTATTTAACAAAACTGGATGAACCATAAAATATTTAAAATCATTAACGTAAAAAGGGAGACGGATTTAAAAATCCGGCTCCCAATTTATTTGAATTTATAATAATAAAACTGCAAGTTCTTATCTTATTGTTTTATTTAGAATACAAGCCTACATTTAAACCGTCGAACCAGTTTAAAAACTTGTCGACCATTTCTTTTCCTTTGAAAATCAAGCCGTGTTGAGGCGCCAAAATCTCTATGTCTAATTTAGACACCCTGTCTATCCATATTTTTTTAGGTTCGTTAGACGGCATCCATCTTTTGTGAAAATATTCCATATATTTTATATGCGAGTCAAAATCCTGAACAAAAACATTAGGTTTTCTTTTACCTTTAAATTCCTCCCTTGGAACCAATGCTGCACCGATATCTCCGGTAAAAAGTATTTTAGATATAGGATCATATAAATTTAAGTGCCCCGGGGAATGAAGATAATGGGCTGGAATTATATCAAAGGCATAATCTTTCGTCATATTAAGCTTCATTCCGGCATCCTCTACCATAATCATATTATCCGGTCTTGCGCCGTAATGAGAAATGAAAGTCGACCATATTCTGTCTATAATTATTTTAGAATCTGTAATGGAAAGCCACAAAGCCAGAGACGAAATAACATCCGGATCCTGATGCGAAGAAAATATAAATTTCACGTCAGACATCCTGACTTCTCCGGCAAAAGCAGACGAAACAGAAGAGAACATTTCTATGCCGCCCGGATCCATTATAGTAGCTATTTTATCATGAATAAGAAGGTATTGGTTTGTATCTATTATATAATCCGGCCTTTCCGGATCTTTACCTATATAAACGAACTTATGGTTCGGCGATTCGTATAGAACTTCTGATATCATATTATAATACCTCTCTCCCTACGTTATACGCAGATATCGTTAACTTTATTGTCTATATTTTTTATAGTTTTCATGAGCCCTTCATTCATTTTGCTGTCTATCCTGAGAGTATCGTTAAGCTTGGCGCTTACTTTTCTGATGCCGAAAAGGACATTGGATATTTCTTTAGTGGAACTAGAGGACTTTTCTGACAATTTCCTGACTTCGTCGGCTACTACGGCAAAACCTCTTCCTGCCTCTCCCGCCCTTGCCGCTTCTATAGCAGCATTTAACGCTAACAGATTAATCTGGTCGGTAATTGAAACGATAGCGCTCAAAATTTCGTCAGTAAAAAGAGTGAGTTTATAAAGTTCGACCGAATCTTTATAAGTTTTTTCAAGAGTTGAAAAAGAACTCGAATACATATGGCTTAAAGAATCGACAAAGTTTTTAATACCGGCTTTAGATTCCCTGCATTTTGCCTCAAACTGATTGAACTTTTCATTGACCCTTGGCAGCTCCTCTGAATCGCTGGCACATGAGTTCAAAAGACTCTCTTTACCGCGTAAGTCATCTTCTAGAGAACTTATTTTTGATTTTAAAATTTCGACTTCATTTTTATAGTCCTCTCTTGCAGTTGCGATTTCAGAATCCTTTTTTTTCAAAGAAACTTCAATTTCATTGTTTCTTGTTTTAAGTTCGCTTATTTCTTTAAGTAATCTTTGGTATTCGTTACCGGATAGGAATTTCATACAAAGCACCCGCTCTTAAATCAGACAATTAAATATAATATATAAATAATTTTATGCGTATTTTTATTTATTGTTAATTTTATATTTTTATAAATAGGATTGCAACAAAAATTTGATAATAAATTATATTTTTATTATTTAATATTTTTTATCGTTAAAGCCTCCGCGCATCTTATTCCGTCAATAGCGCTCGTAATTATACCGCCGGAATATCCCGAACCTTCTCCGCATGGATATAAACCTTTGACCGATACAGATTCGTAATCGGAGTTTCTCTTAATTCTAACGGCAGATGAAGTGCCTGTCTCCAATCCTGTTAAAACCGATTTTGCGGCAAACCCTTTAAATCTGTTTTCAAACTCGGTAAGCGAACCGGCAATAGACATGTTTAAAAAATCGGGCAGCAATTTAAAAAGATTAAAATACATAACGGACGGCTTATACGATGGTACAGGTATGCCCGTAGAAGTTGCATTTTTAACGTCATTATAGGCTTTAGCGCTAAAGGCGCTTTTGAAAGCGGCTTGGGCATTATAAACGTCTTTTATGTAATCCGGCGTCCATTGATAAGGAGCCGCAAAGCTTCCCCCTCCTGCTTCATATGCTTTAAGCTCTAAATCTTTTCTGAATTGCAGCGCTCCGGTTCCTGAAGAATATCTCTCGGAGTCAATCCCGTCCAACATTTCAGGCCTGACTGCCGCAACTACGGCGCTGTTGGAATTTTCCAAATCCCTGCCTGAGTAACTCATACCGTTAATACATAAGAGATTTTCGTCAGCGCTGGAATTTATAACTACGCCTCCGGGACACATACAAAATGAATATCCTCCGTATTTTTTAGACGATATGTTATAATTTACTCCTTTAAGTTTTACTTCTGCTTTTTCGTCTCCTTCAATTTTTCCAATATTTCCTTTGAAAAATAAACCGTCCACAAAATCTCTTTTATGCTCTATCCTGAACCCAAGGGCAAATGGCTTTCTTTCCATGATTACGCCTTTATTTCTTAATATTTCATATGTGTCGTAACTATTAGAACCTGAAGCTAAAATAACTAAATCCGTTTCAAAACTCCTCTTGTCGGTTTTCGCAGAACATATAGAACCGTTTTCGTTAATCTCTAAATCTTTCAATTCTTCTTCAAAATAAATTTCGGCTCCGTTGCTGCTAAGGTAATTCCTTATGTTACGAAGTATGTAAATTAAATTATCGCTACCTACGTGAGGCTTATGCTCTATTAAAATATCTGGATTTGCTCCCATTTTTACCAAAAAATTTAAAACATAGGACACAGCTTTATCGTTTTTTCTAGTCGTAAGTTTTCCGTCTGAAAACGTCCCTGCCCCGCCTTCTCCGAATACGACGTTGCTTTTTTTATTAAATTTTCCGTTATGCAGAAGATTTTCTACGTCTTTTATCCTGTCTTCGACGCGCTTTCCTTTTTCTATCAGAATTGGTTTGATACCATTGTCTAATAAATAGGCTGCGGCAAAAATCCCCGCAGGACCCATGCCGGCTATAAGGACTTTAGTTTTATTGCGACTGTCGTGCGAGTGGGTGACGTTTTTGCTTTTGCTTTCAGTTTCGCTTTCTGTTTCAGGAACCCTCTCAATATACTCCGGTTTAATTTTAAATAAGTTTTCTTCTTCACTATCCGCTTTCCTTGCCTTTATACCGGCTTTATTTAATAATTTAAGAAACGCATCGTCAAAAACGCCATAAGTACCGGAAACATCGGAAAAGAACTCTGGAGAATTGAATCGTATCAAAACTTTAAAAACGGTTTTTTGTTCCTTTTGCCTTAAATCTCTGGATTTTTTTAGAATTTTTACGTCAAAACTCTGAACCGGCATTAAAAAATTAGAAAGGGATTTGAATTCCCCTGGTATGCGGCTATTTAAATAATTAATAAAATAATCCGAGAAAATCTCTTCGTCATTTTTGGACTTCTCCAAACCGTCTGCCGGAATTTTAAAGTCGTAAACTATTATCATAAACATTATGATGGATTAATTAAAGATACCGCCGATTCCTTGACTAAATGTTTTTCCGAGGTTTTAACGGCATCCCTTAAGGGGATTAAAAGGACCGGGCATGGCGAATTCTTTGAAACAGAAAAAGAAACCGACCCCGAAACAAATTCTTTAAAACCTATTCTTTGGTGTGTTCCCAGGGCAATTAAATCAATACCTTTTTTCTTTGAAAAATTAAGGATTTCCGTTGCGGGAACACCAATTGAAATAAAAATCTCATAATTCAAATAATATAAGCCGGCCTCTTTAATTTCGTTTTCAGCAGATTTATAGGCTTCTTCAGATCTTAATTTTACTGTAGATTGCTTGCCTAAAGACGTAAATATATCAGCAGAAATAATATGTAAGATATAAAATCTTACGGAATTTTCCCTGAAAAAAGAAGCGGCTTTTGATAATACGAAACCTGTTTCAAAATTCAAATCAACCGCTATCAGAATTTTTTTTTCCATCTCCATAATATAATATTATCTGATTAACCCCTTTTTTTCAAGACGGCTTTCCTAAACAGACGGCTTTCCTAAACATTGTTTTAGTTATTCCATTGACTGTCCGGCCTCAGGTATAATATAATTTATATAAAATCTACCAAATAAAAACGTTGAATTTTAAATTTAAGGAGAAAATTATGTGCGAAGAACACCATGCCGACGATGTATTGAGCGAAGAAACAAGAAACCTTGAAATGGCAAGGTTGTCTTTAATTGAAGAATTTCAAGCAATTAACTGGTATCAGGAAAGGATAGAATACACTAACGACGAAGAATTAAAACATATCCTTTCCCATAACAGGGACGAGGAAAAAGAACATGCGGCAATGCTTATGGAATATATTAGAAAACACGATAAAGTTCAGGATGATAAATTTCTCCACCACGATTAAAGTATAGCTTAAATCCTAATTGGAACTCATAAAAATTTTCTTAAAAAGGTATTTGGGATTAAAATAATTCTTTTTAAAAACGACCGTTATATGCTATAATTGTTAAGGAGTAATCCGACGGTACGGTATTGAGGTTGAAAACCCCGCCAGGTTCGAAAGAAAGCAACGGTATCGATTCAAGATGCGCGTATTTAATCGGATTGCTCTTTATTCATGCCGTTTTTTAGCTCAATCTATTTATTTAAGAATTTATTTTTTAAAGATTTATTTAAAATTTAAACTTTTACCTTTTTTTTAAATTGACCGCAAATTCATGCAATATTATAAATATTGACGGTTCAAGTAATTCTGACGCTAAAGCCAGCGCTCTTATGACAGGAAACGAAGCGGTAGCTTCCGGAGCCAATAAAGCCGGAGTTTATATTGCCGTTGGTTATCCGGGAACACCGAGCTCGGAAATTCTGCCATTTCTCGCTAAATTCAAAAGCGCGATAGTAAACTGGTCCATAAACGAAAAAACAGCTCTGGAAATTGCGATTGGAGCGTCCATAGGATTTAAAAGGTCTATTTTTACTACAAAACATGTCGGCTTAAATGTAGCGTCTGACCCGCTTATGACGCTTGCCATTACAGGAGTAAGGGGCGGACTGGTCGTAGTTACTGCTGACGATCCTGGCATGCACAGTTCTCAAAACGAACAGGACAACAGGCTTTACGCAAAATTTGCAAAAATTGCCATGTTGGAACCTTCCGACAGCCAAGAATGTTTCAGTTTCACGGCTGCGGCATTCGATATAAGCGAAAAATTTGACACTCCCGTTATCCTAAGGACAACCACAAGGATATCTCATTCCAGAAGTATAGTTTCCATACAGGATATTACCCAAACTGAAGGCAATTTTAATTTAAGCCCTTCAAATAGCGATTATATAAGCAAAAACAAATCTTATATAAAAGACATAGAAAAATTCGTAATGGTCCCAATTTACGCAAAAAAAAGACACAAATCCGCGATAGAAAGATTGAAATATTTAGCTGATTTTTCAAATAATTCCGGCATAAATAAAATAGAATACGGAAGTTTGGATTTCGGAATAATAACAAGCGGAATTTCATATCAGTACGCTAAAGAGATTATACCCTCCGCCTCCTTTTTAAAACTTTCTTTTTCTTACCCTATTCCGGATATTCTCGTCAGGGAATTCGTAAAAAATGTTAGGAACGTCGTTATAATAGAAGAATTAGAGCCTTTTATACAAAACGAAATTTCATCTTTAGGCATAAATTTAAAAGGTAAAGAGTATTTCCCTCGTGACGGCGAACTTAATTTAGATTTAGTAGAACAAGGTTTGTCCGGTGCGGGATTCTTTAAAAATAAAAATACTAATACACGACGCTTTAATTTTAATATGTTTGACGACCCCGAAAACATTCAGGAATCTCTTCCGCCGAGACTGCCGGCTTTATGTAGCGGATGCCCGCATACATCTGTATTTTATGCTCTTAAAAAATTAAAGGTTCCGGTCATGGGCGACATAGGATGTTACACTCTAGGAGCATTGCCGCCGCTTAACGCAATGGACAGCTGTATATCTATGGGTTTGGCTTTTGGAGCCGCGCAGGGATTGTCTTTATCTAAATCCTCTACAAAAAAAACTGTTGGCATAATGGGCGATTCGACTTTTTTTCACTCAGGCATTACTTCGCTCATAGATGCAAAATACAATAGCGCCTGTTTTACAGCGGTTATTTTGGATAACGCCACTACAGCGATGACAGGAGGACAGGATCACCCGGGAACAGGCAGAAATTTATCTCTGGATCAATCCTTTTCAAATAAAATTGATATTAAAAAAATTATCGAGGGAATTGGAATAGACGAGATTTATACAATCGACCCTTACGACTATAACGAAACATATAAAACTCTAAAAAAAGCGCTCCAATCCGATAAACTCAACGTGGTCATAACAAACAGACCCTGCGTACTATACCCAAAAAAATTGAATTACGGAAAAAAGTTCGAGATTATTAAGGGGTGTCTCGGGTGCGATTTATGCCTGCAGATTGGATGCCCTTCTATTTTGACTTCTTATACTTTGAACATTTCCGGCAATAGCAATAAAAAGCTCCCATTCATAGACGAATCTTGCATAGGCTGTTCTATATGCAAGGATATATGTGTATTTAACTTTATAGATGAAATAAAATAAACCAATACAAAATTAATGCGGATAAAAGTAAAATAATCAAAATGGATAAGTTAATCCAAAATATTTTGATATGCGGCATTGGAGGACAAGGGGTTGTTCTTGCCGGCAAGATTATCAGCCTTGCGGCATTTGAATACGGATTAGATATTAAAACGTCTGAAGTGCACGGTATGTCTCAGAGAGGCGGTTCTGTATCGACCCATATAAGATTCGGGGAAAAAATTTTTTCCCCATTGATACCTGAAAATAAAGCAAGTATAATACTTTCTTTTGATATTTACGAAACTGCAAGATATACAAATTACTTTGCAAATGAAAAAACTATAATTATATCATCTAACCGCGGCAAAATTCCTTCTTGGACGTCTAAGATTAAAAATGGATTAATAAACTCCGGCGCTGTTGCCGGCTTCTTAAAAAATAATTTTAACTTTTTAAATCTTTTAGACGATAAAAAAATAGCATTAAAATTAGGAAATATCAAAGTTTCAAATATCGTATTAATTGGTATGCTGTCTGGTTTTACTGAAATTAAAAAAGATACATGGCTCAATGCAGTGGAAAAAAACGTACCTAAAAAAACTATTGAGTTAAACGTTAAAGCATTTTTGGCAGGAAGAAACTATTATGAAAATAAAATATTTTGAAAAAAAACAGGAGACTTTAGAGTTTTCCGAGCTTAAAGCGCTGCAAACTAACGGATTAAAAAAAACTCTTCAAAGGATTTTTACCGCAAACGGATTCTTAAAAAATAAGTTGGCTTTATCGGGCATAAAAAATATAGAAACAATAGAAAAAATTAAATCTGTTTCTGATATAAAAGACTTTTCCTTTACCTCAAAAATTGACCTTGTAAACAACTATCCTTTTGGACTTTTTTCCAGACCGTTAAGCGATATAACCAGAATTCACGCATCATCCGGCACTACCGGAAAGCCAATTATAGCAGGTTATACCAAAAACGATTTAAAAATTTGGGCAAGACTTATGGCAAGGGTTTTTTGCGCCGTAGGAATAAGCCGGCGCGATATCGGACAGAACGCTTACGGATACGGTCTTTTCACCGGAGGATTAGGTTTTCATTACGGAGCGGAAAAAATAGGAATGACTATTATCCCTATGTCAACCGGATTTACTGAAAGACAACTGACTATGATGCAGGATATCGGCGCAACCGTACTTTTTTGCACTCCGTCGTACGCGCTGTTTCTTTCTGAAGAAATAAACAAGAATATAACGGATAAGTCTAAAATTAAGCTTAAAAAAGGTATATTCGGCGCAGAACCATGGTCAGACGAACTAAGAAAAACAATAGAAAAATCTCTGAATATAGACGCTTACGATATTTACGGATTAAGTGAAATTATGGGGCCGGGTGTCGCGTTTGAATGCTTATATAAAAATGGTCTTCATATAAACGAGGATAATTTTTTTGCCGAGATAATAAATCCTGAAACCGGACAAGTCCTTGACGACGGACAGACCGGAGAACTGGTCATTACCAGCCTAAACAGGGAAGCAATGCCCCTTATCAGGTTTAGGACTAAAGATATAACCAGGCTTACGCGCGAAAAATGCAGTTGCGGAAGAACGTTCGTCCGTATGGATAAAATAAAAGGCAGAACTGACGATATGATAATACTAAAAGGAGTAAACGTATTTCCGTCTCAGATTGAATCCGTTTTATTCAACTACGAATATTTGGAGCCGGTTTACATAATCGAATTATACACCGAAAATCTTCTTGACAAAATCAATATAATAATTGAGCCTAAAAATGAGATATTTAATTTAGGAGAAAATAAAATTAATGAAATATCAAACGAGATATCTCATAAAATATACGAACTTATAGGAATAAGGGCAAAGATAACCGCGGTTCCCCCAAAAACATTAGAAAGAAGTCAGGGAAAAGCAAAAAGGATTAATGACCTCAGGAAGAAGATTTAGAGGTAATCTTTTCTATAAGTTCGCTCAAAGCCGCCACATCCACCATAGTATCCCTGCATGGACCGTTAGGCCTTATATTTGGAAGGCCGTAAACAGGTAGCGGAAAGCTGTCTATAACACCGGAACTTAAATCTCTTTCGCATGCTACGGCTATAACGGCTTTAGGTTTTTTTTCCTCTAGAACCCTTCTAGCAAGAGTACCGCCGGTTGCCACGGCAATAAATATACCTTTTTTATCGGACAATATTGCAAGCTCTTTTATATTGCATTTACCGCAGTTAAGGCAGTTATGAATATCGTCGGTAATCTTTGCCTTGCAGTTATGAAGCTGTAAGCAGTGTGGAAGAAGAATTAATATCCTGTCTAAAGCTATTGTTTTATTTAAAGAAAAAAGGAGAAAGTTATTTATGGCTATAAAAGAACTCTGCATCTTGTCCCTGTTTATCTTGAATATAGACGTTATAAAATAAGCCATAGGATATAGTATTCTTACCAGTATATATCTTGCGGCATAGATTAAAACGGATTTATTTTTTCTATTTTGTTTCCCTATGAGTCCGAGAAAAAAAATAAAAATAACGAATAATAAAACGGCATCTAAAAATAAAAATATATATATTGGCAGGTATGGACTTAGCTTTTCTAGCCCCCCGGATATAATCCAAAATAGAAATGACGATATTGCCAAAATTGTTAAAATAGATACGGAAATTATTTTTAAAAAATAAATATGTTCTTTTTTTAACGGCATTCAGCACCCTGTTTTATCCTAAATCCATTAATAAAATCAATATAACTCATAATATTTTTTCCTTCAGGCTTAAGTTTTAAAAGTTGAATATAAACTCCTTTCTTAACGGTTGTTACTAATAACCCTGATTTATTTGCGATTATTATGGTTCCGGGTTTATCTGGTATTATATCCTGTATAGCCCCCTCATGCGACAAATAGCTTGTTAAATCAGAATCGTCAGGATAGTCGCAATAACTAAATACCGAACTTTCTTCCTGGACGTTTAAACATTCCTCCTTTATTTCTTTATTGTTTTTATCGGCGATTAACTTTGCTTCTATTATTTTAATTTTTTTGTTCCCAAAAGCAAAAAAAGTTCCGCCTGATTCAGTAAAAGCTCTAATCTTAGCATAAATATCCAACGGGTCGTCAACAAAAAAATCTACTTTCATCTCATCCGGCTTAATTAATTCAGTTAAATAAAATGAACTTGAATAATCCAAATAAGAATTATCCTGCCGATAAGCGTATTTATAAATATTCGTCCTAAACTTGAAGAGCGACTTTACAACTTCAGCAAGTAAAAGCGCGCCAGTCAAAGACATTCTTTCATAAAGAGTCGAAAAATATTCGTTTTTATCTATGTCAGTCCTTTGCTGGGCTACAATCGGTCCCGTATCTACGCCTGCGTCTAATGCCATTATGGAAACACCGCTAAATTTCATTCGTTTCAATATAGCATACTGTATCGGACTAGGGCCTCTTAAATCAGGAAGTAAAGAAGGGTGCAGATTTAATACGCCGTATTTAGGAATATTTAATATTTCAACCGGAAGAATCAGTCCAAACGCTACGACGATAATTATATCTAAATCCAGTGATTTTAAAAAATTTATCTCTTCCGTATTGGCTTTTAAAGTTTTAGGCGTCCTAGCTTTAATGCCATAACTGCGCGCTAATGCATCAACCGGTGATGACGTAAATTCTTTTTTTTTATTATTCCAAACCGGAGGCTTAGTATAAACCGATTTTAAAGTAATTATATTCAGCTTTTCTAGTTCGGCAATACGGGACAAAGATTCCGAAGCAATTTCGGGAGTACCCATAAATACAATATTAAGAGAGTTCGGAGAAGGCATAGGATTAATGGCTGTATTTCAAGAAGTATAGTCTAGTTCTTTTTGATGTTTTATAGTCTTCTTTTTTTGCATCGAAGCATTATATAAAGAACGTTTTAGCGGTGAAACTTTATCTATAAACAAAATTCCGTCAAGATGGTCTATTTCATGCTGAAATGCAACGGAGAGCAAGTCTTTTGCCTCAACGACAAACTCCTTGCCTGAAATATCCTGAGCTTTAACTTTTATTTTAGAAGCCCTTTCGACGTCGGCATTAAATTTAGGTATAGACAAGCATCCTTCTTCATAGGAAATCATTCCTTCCTTAAAAACTATTTCAGGATTAATAGCTATTATCAAGTCTTTATTGGCGGTCAGGATATCTTGTTCGTTAAGCGAAAACAATTTATTATTATCAGATTTTCTGCTTATATCCAAAACTATTATACGTTTATCTATTCCGGTCTGAGTTGCCGCAAGACCTATCCCATCTGCCTTATACATCGTGTAAACAAGGTTTTTTATCAGGAGAATATTGCCTGCTATTTCATCGGCGTTTAGAGCACGTGCTTTTGTTCTTAATTTTGGATTTGGATACTCTAAAATCTTAAGAAATTCCATATATTGCCTGTTAAATTAATTATTAATTACCGCTGCCCATTTTATTAAAATTAAAACTCTTTTTATAAATAACAAGTCCGTGTAAAGTCAATGGAAGGTTATATAAATGCTCTGTTGCCGCATTAGGCAGTCCTTTTTTTACGGGTTGCGGAGGCACTTTTAAGGCCGCAAAACCTGCTGGGATATTTTTCCTCTTCACTCTTAAAATAGGACCGTGTTTCAAAGGCTGCGGTATTTCTCTTTGCGGCGTGATGCTGAACATTCCGTTTATTTTTTTGGAATTAAACCATATGCCTTTTGACCAAAAATAATAAGCTTTATGATAATAATAATAAACTTTTTGATTTTTTTTATTTACGTATGCTTCCAGATTTTTGGATATTTTAAGCATTATAAACTTCTTGCCTTCGGTGTAGTATTTCTTAGATGATTTTCCTGGCAATTTTGCGACCGTTTCAGAATGCGCTGATAAGGCGGCCGATAAAACAAAAAAAAGCGCCAAAACGGTTAATAGCATTAAAAATTTTCTCGACATATAATGCCTCTTTTTTATGTGTTTTTTTAATTTAAAACATTTATTTTATTATACATTATTAATGGCAAAAATCAATTTTTTATTTGAATTTGTCAAGATTTTTCTTGACTTTATAGCCATATAAGATATATTAATACTAGTTAAGGTTTTATTCTAATATTAAAAGGAGATGTTCAATGTTTAAGAAAATTCTATGCCCGGTAGATTTCAGCGACACTTCTATGAGCGCCGCTAATAACGCTATAAATTTTGCTTCCGAAGCTAAAGCGGAATTAACATTTATTCACATTATAGACATTCAAGCGTTACAAAACATAGGCGACCTATCTGGAGGCGGAATAAACGATTTAAATCTTCTAATAGAAGAAGAGAAACCTATCTTGAGCAAACTTAAAGACGAGTGCGAAAAAAAAGGCATTAAGGTTAAAACAGTGCTGACACACGGAATGCCGATTAACGTTATATTGGAAACCATAAAAGAAGACGGACACGACCTTATAATAATGGGAACCCACGGAAAAACAGGTTTAACAAGATTAGTATTGGGCTCAATAGCCGAAAACGTGGTAAGAAGATCGGATATTCCCGTTTTGCTATACCATTGCAAATGTTAGTGTTATATTAAAAAATATGGATAAGCGGTTATTCTTGAGAATATCCTTCCATAATTTTACCTAAAAACACGGCTTCCGGAACTGCTCCCACTACTTCGGTGTGTTCGTTAATTACCGTTTTTGGAACGCTGAAAACCGAATATCTGTCGGAAAGATTATGAAATTCCTGAATTTCTATAATATCCGAAGTAATATTTTCGTTTTCTATCGCAAAATTGTGTGCAAGAACCGCCGCCGGCGGACAATGAGGTCAGGTAGGCGTTACAAAGACTTGAATATTTAAAGGCTTCGTAATGCTCTTAAGCTTTTCTATAGTTTTTTCGGAAAGACCGGTTTTTTTAGTTGAAACATTAATTATGGCATGAATCAGGGTCATAAATTCATGTCCTGCCGGCATTCCGTAATATCGGACGCCGTAATCTTTGTCGCCTGCTATTGCGATAGCAGGGGTTCTTTTTATATTGTACTGTTTTACTTTGTCCGTATCTTTATCGAAATCGTATTCCTCTAAGGTGATTTTATCGCTAAGACCTGATAATTCTACTAATATATCTTTTGCTTCCTTACAATATAAACAGCCGTCTTCAGATTTAAAAAATATAATCTTAATATTGTTTTCAAGCTTATCGCTAAAATCTTTCCTTAAAGATTCGGCATCCTGCTCGCTAAGTAAAGGCATACTTTTATCCTTTTTTATAATTTTGCATTTTATCCTTTTTTTATTATATAATAGTTCATAATTTAAATTCAACAAAAATATGCAGCCTAAACTTCATAATTATTGTATAGATAAAACTTTTGAGCTTTTGTATAACGACTCAAGAAGCGACGTTTTAAAAACTATTTTCGACCCGCGCATTTCTGCAGTATCCGTTGAAGAAAGAATTAAGCTTATGCAGCACGGTTCTTACATAATTGACAGGCTTGCAATAAAAAAAATGAGGATACATTGGTTTGGAGGACATTATCTCTATCCTCATTCACATGCCGGCTATATAAGAGGATTTTCTGACGCCGGCACTAAATGCGCTCAGCTTTTTAATATTGCAGTTAAGGATTGGGAATATGGCAGAATTAAAAAATCGATGATTGCTCTTGGCGGAGCCGTTCATTTAGTTCAGGACCTTTGCATACCTTTTCATACGACTAATATGGCACTTAAAAAGCATATACTATTTGAAAGATGGATGTCATCACATTATTTAGACGTCAATTTAAAATTAGAAAACGGCACATATAAATTCAAGCCGTTAAAAGGGCATTATAAGGATATGCATCCATTCGGATGGGTGGATTATAACGCGCATAATTCTTCGATGTTTCTACCTGAATTGCTTTACGCAAAAACTAAAGCTGAATATTTTAACGCTATGAATAGGATATTGCCGGAGGCCGTAAAAACTTCTGCAGGCTTTCTGGAATTGTTTGCCAAAAAAGTCCGAAAACAATAAAAAAATAATGAAGTCTATTTTTAACCTCGAAGACCATGGGGGCGGCGTAATGCCGTACGGATATAAAAGCGGGATAATCGACTTTTCCGCTAATATAAACCCCATTGGATTAAGCAAAAAAGCAGCAAAAATTTTTAAATACCCGGGCAGATTAAAATACTTCACGGAAAATTATCCTGAAATCTATCCCGAATCATTTATAAAAAACTTATCGGATTACCACTCCGCAGATAAAAAATGCATATTCCCCGGTGCGGGAGCCGCCGACCTTTTATTTAACACGGTATGCATGTTGAATCCTAATAAAATTATTATCGTCGAACCTTCTTTTTTAGAATATGAAAGAGCTGCGTCGCTTCGTACGAAAAAATCAGATATTATTCATATAAATACATATTTTTCGGATAATTTTGAGCTGAAAGGAAAAAGTCTGTCAAATCTTTTAGAAAATATTAAAAAGCTAGATAAAAACGACTTAATTTTTATCGCAACTCCTTCTAACCCTGCAGGCGCCGTAACGCCATTAAATACTATTATTAAAATATTGGGGCTTGCTAAAACAAAAAAAGCATTTTTAGTTTTAGACGAATCTTTTATGGATTTTTGTGAAGAATTTTCTTCTAAAACGTTAATCGCAGACGGCGGAAGGTTTGACAATTTAATAATAATTAGGTCTATGACAAAGTTTTTTGCTATGCCGGGGCAAAGACTGGGATATATATTAGCAAGCCATAAAATTATTAAAAAATTCGCGGAATACTCGGCGCCGTGGAAAATAACCTCTTTAGCCTCTGAAATAGCTTCAGAATCTTTAAAAGACAGAGATTATATAACAAAGTCGCGTATTTTATTGAACGGATTAAAAAATAATCTTCTGACGGAGCTTAAGAAATTAAAATTTTTAGAAATCATACCCGGTAAAGCAAATTTTTTTCTAATAAAAATAAAAACAGCATCACCAGAGACATTTAACGCCTTAGATTTAAAAAACAGCCTTCACGAGTCCGGAATTTTAATAAGATATTGCGGATATTACAGGGGGTTGGACGATAAATATTTCAGGATAGCCGTAAGAAAAAAATACGAAAACGATTTTTTAATAAAAAAATTAAAAGAAATTATTTTTTAGTAATATTTTAGCCGTGAAAATAATCGTAAATATTTTTTGCGGTATTTTTATTTACGCCCTTAATTGCTGCCAATTCGTCTATCGGCGCTTTTTTTATATTTTCTACGCTTTCAAGCTTTTTAATCAAATTACCGTAAGTTATTTTTCCTACGCCGTCTATTTTTAATAATTCAGAGGTAATCAGCGATTTAACTTTTATTTTTGAAAAATAAGACACGGCAAACCTGTGGGCTTCGTCCCTTAAACGCATAAGCAAAAAAATTTCCTCCTTGTTTTTACCAAAATTTACTTCATTTTTTCTGTTAGGAAGATAAATTTTATCCGTTTCGTGATTTTTTTTATTTCCTCTGGCATCCTTAGATTTTGCGATTGCAATAAGCGCGGGCATATTTTCGGCTTTTATGCTTCCGTTATCCGTAAAATCTTTAGCCGCTTTAACAAGGACGTTAAGCTGCCCTTTTCCTCCGTCCACCATGATAATATCCGGCAGAGGGTCTTTCCCGGAAACGGCATTTCCGAAGCGCCTGCTTAAAGCTTCATACATCATTGCGTAATCGTCTGGGGTATTTTTTGATTTTATCCTGTAACGCCTGTATAAGGAAGCGTCTTTTTCTCCGTTTTTAAAAACTGCTTTGGATGCTACCGCGTAAGTTCCTGAAATGTTGGATATGTCGAAACATTCTATTATTTCAGGAATTTTGTTAAGCCTCAGGATGTCTTTTAGGGCGTTCAGTCTTTTTACGCTAATGGTGTTATTTTGTTTGTTGCTTAGATTCGTCTCTTTAATGTTTTCTTCGCCGCCGCTTCCCCGGTTACCTGCAGCTTTCTCGAAAAAATTCTTTTTTGCGTTCCTTAAAGCCATAGCCGCAACGGTTTCATATTTATTTTTGTTTCTTACCGCGCTTTTTACATCTAAAATCTTTACTTTTTTACCAGAAAAACGCTTAATATATTCGGCAAGGCTTTTTTTATCCTCGTCTTCTATTTTAACTGGTATAAATATCTCGTCTGGAATATTTGCGTTTGCTTCTAAATTTTTTGCGTAATACCTGTTCAAAAAATCGGATAGCATACCTGAATCGTTTAAATAAATATTCTTAAAAAAGAAATCTTTAGTTCCTGTAACCCTGCCGCCCCTTATAATCAGGACTACAACGTCTAGCTTATCATCTTGCTGATAAAATCCTATAACGTCTATATCTTTTTCTTCTTCAAGTACTACCGCCTGTTTTTCGTTGATAGTAGTTATGGCGTTGATTTTATCCCTTAACTTTATGGCAGCTTCAAAATTTAATTCTTTAACATGCGCATCCATCGATCGCTTCATCGTTTTTAACAACCTACTGTTTTTTCCGCTAAGCAGAAGCCTTATTCCTTCTATAGATTTTTTATAAGTTTCCGCGTCGGCGTATCCGCAACATGGAGCGGAACACCTGTTTATTTGATAATAAAGACAGGGTTTTTTTTTAGCGGCATAGAAATTAAACTTATTGTCTGTGCAAGTTCTCATTTTAAATATTCTGTTTACCGTGTTTATCGTTTCATTAACTGCAAAAGCGCTTGAATAAGGACCAAAATACTCGCCATCGCCTTTTTTAAAATTTCTTGTTTTTACTACATACGGAAAACCGGTTTTTGTGTCGGCTATCTTAATATAAGGATAAGACTTGTCGTCTTTAAGACTTATATTGTATTTTGGCTTATATTGTTTTATAAGAGTATTTTCAAGCAGAAAAGCCTCCAGTTCGTTGCCGGAAATAATTGTTTCAATATCGCAGATTTTTGAAACTAAATGTTCCGTCTTTATTCCTGCGTTCTTGCCTGAAAAATACTGGGAAACTCTTTTTTTTAAGTTTTTGGCTTTGCCCACGTAGATAACGTCTCCGTTTATATTTTTCATAATATAAACTCCGGGAGACGCTGAAATATTTTTAATTTTGCGGGCTAAACTTTCGTTCATAACTTCAAACAGAATCCATTAACAGCATATTTTTTTTGATATTATTTATTTCGTCCCTATAGCGTGTAGCTTCCTCGAAATTCAGCTCCTTTGCCGCTTTTTTCATCTTTCTGGATAAATTTTTTATTAATTTCTCTGCTTCCTTAGGGTCTATAATCAGAAGCGGGTTTTCGCCTAACCCACCGGATATATCGATATAATCCTGTTCGAATATCGTAGTCAAAAGTCCTGCTATATTTTTTTGTATAGATTTAGGAGTAATATTATTTTTTTTGTTAAACGATTCTTGAATTTTTCTTCTTCTCTCCGTTTCAGAAATGGCAAACTTCATCGAATCGGTTATTTTATTTCCGTAAAGTATGACCTTGCCTTTAATATTTCTTGCCGCCCTGCCTATAGTCTGAATAAGGGATGTTTTTGAACGAAGAAATCCTTCCTTGTCCGCATCCAAAATTCCAATAAGTTCCACCTCGGGAATATCTAATCCTTCTCTTAATAAATTTATTCCCACAAGAACGTCGAACTCGCCTAATCTTAATTCCCTTATAATTTTAAATCTCTCAAGAGAATCTATATCTGAATGAAGATATTTTGCTTTAATGCCGCTGTCCGTCAAAAACTCCGCCAGCTCCTCCGACATCCTTTTCGTCAAGGTTGTAACTAAAGCTCTTCCGCCACCCGCAACCGTCTTTTTAATTTCTCCCACTATATCATCTACTTGATTTGTTTCGGGTCTGACTTCTACTAAAGGATCTATTAATCCCGTAGGACGTATTATCTGTTCAACAACCTGCGAACTCACTTCCAGTTCATACTCTGCCGGCGTAGCCGAAACAAAAATAAGATTTTTTATATGCGACGAAAATTCCTCAAAATTCAATGGACGGTTGTCCAAAGCGCACGGCAGCCTGAAACCGTATTCCACCAGGGTAGATTTTCTTGAAATATCCCCGTTATACATCCCCCTGATTTGCGGAACGGCAACATGAGACTCATCTATCATTATTATAAAATCGTCCGGAAAATAATCTAAAAGAGTAGGCGGAGGCTCTCCTTTTTTTCTTCCAGTCAAATGTCTGGAATAGTTTTCTATTCCAGAACAATAACCCATTTCCTGCATCATTTCAAGATCATACATAGTCCTTTGTTCCAGTCTTTGAGCTTCTACAAGTTTTCCTAAAGACTTAAGCTCCATCAACCTGTCTTTTAACTCTTCTTTTATAGATTTTACCGCGCTTTTTAAAGTAACTTCATCGGCAACATAATGAGACGCAGGATAAATTGCAACCTTTGAAAGCCTTCTTTTAATAATACCCCTTAAAGGATCTATTTCGGCTATCATAGATATCTCGTTGCCGAAAAACTCTATCCTAACGGATGTTTCTTCTTCATATGCCGGAAAAATATCGACTATATCTCCCCTTACCCTGAAAGTTCCACGATGAAAATCGACGTCGTTTCTTTCGTATCTAATATCGGTAAGCCTTTCAAGAACGTCGCTTAAGTTAATTTCTTCACCCTTTTTGACCTCAAGTAGCATATCCTTATAACTTTCTGGAGAACCTAAACCGTAAATGCATGAAACCGATGCTATGACTATTACATCCCTGCGCGAAAGAATAGATCGCGTTGCAGAATGTTTCATTTTATCTATCTGGTCGTTAATAGCCGAATCTTTTTCTATATATAAATCTTTTGAAGGAACATAAGCTTCCGGCTGGTAATAATCATAATAACTTATAAAAAACTCAACCGCATTTTCAGGGAATAGAGTCTTAAATTCTGAATATAGCTGACCGGCAAGTGTTTTATTAGGGGCTATTATAAGGGCGGGTCTTTCAAGCCTTTTAATAACGTTGGCCATTGTAAATGTTTTACCTGAACCGGTTACTCCCAGAAGCGTTTGATATCTCAGGTTTTTATTTTTTACGCCTTCTACTAATAAGCTTATCGCCTCAGGCTGATCTCCCGCAGGACTATTTTCCGAAACAAGATTAAACAAATCCATAATAATTTTATTTTATCATTTTTTTATGGAAATATCGCCTGTCAAACTTGACCCAAAACCCAGTTTGTCATTAAAACGCGGAGGGCTAAACGTGATATTTAAACAAAAAAATACCGCCGTATCAGCCACTGGTTTTTAACGTCCAATGTGCTTATAGTTAAGCATTAAACTGACTGACGGCGGTACACTGCTTAAAGATTTATTAATACCAAATTCATTTATGCTTATTTAATTCCTCAATTTAATTATAACGCGCATTTTTTAAAATTCAAGTGTAATTTATTTTAAATTTTTTATTCCATTTAGTATAATCATTAAAATGAATATAATTCATATAATATCGTCCAAGGGATGGGGCGGGGCGGAAAACAGCGCGGCTTATCTTGCAAAATCACAAATAAAACAAGGAAATAAGGCATATTTTTTCATACATTCCCTTAACAGAAAAATGATAAACGTTTTAAATTCTGTTAATGTGCCATATTTTGCGGCTTTTGATCCGGAAAGAAAAAACGTTTTTGCTATTAAGAAGCTGATAAACCTGTGCTATCGTCTTAAAATTGACATTATTCACACTCACCTTGCAACAGGCTGTTATATAGGTTTAATTGCCGGAAACAGCCTTGGCATACCGGTCGTTTCGCGCATAAATACATACTGCGGCTATCCTTACTATGCGGCGGCGGACAGGCTATTATTCGTTTCTGAGGACTTAAAAAACTACTTTATTAAAGATTATTTTAATTCTCAATCCTTTATTAATTACAATCCAGATATAGTTGAAAAAACGATAAACAGGTTATTTAATTTTAAATTTGGTCATATTTACGTTCAAGAAATTAACTCTAAATCTGGAATAGCCCAAGATACCCTGCCTGATGTATTTTCAGACAACGACAAAAAAATAAACGGATACGAAGGTTTTTTTAATATAGGAATTACCGGAAGGGTTACTGTAGAGAAAGGTCAACATTACCTCATAGAAGCATTGGACCTGATAAAAAAAGAAAACGATAAAACAGCGCTGCCTTCTCTTGCGGGCAAACCGGTTATGCTTCATATCGTAGGAAACGGAAATAATGAAAAAAATCTCGTAAAAGCCGTAGCGGTCAAAAAACTTCAAAACAGCGTCAAATTCTGGGGATATCAGAACGATGTAAGGCCTTTTATAAATATGTTCGACATCGCGGTTTCCTATACTAGCAAAGAACCCTTTGGAATAAACAATCTAGAATATATGCTTATGAAAAAACCGTGTATAGCACCCAACAGCGGCGGCGTTCCAGAAATATACGGCGACACTAATATATTAATAGAACCGGAAAATCCATATGCCCTTAAGGAATCCATAAAACTTTACGCAAACGACCCCGACTTTATGGCTCTTGAAGCCGATAAAGGTTTTGATAGAGCCAAAAATTTTTTTAGCTCTGAAAAAATATACAATGAAACAATGAAAGAATATATGTTTGCAACTGCGGTCAAGCAAAAATAACAAGTGTGTTTGCTTTCGCGATTTAATGCTAAATTTATAAGTATTCTGGAATGTTTAGAGGTTCTTAGGAAAATCCCTTAGACTTCCCTTCCTCCCTTAGCGCCAGCACCCTTTTCGGCATGTCATTCTTAAACTTCTCCCTTTCCTCGTTAAACCACTCCCATATCCCCACGGACCTGATTATTTGGCTCATCCTCTCCATTTTTAGTCCAAGTTCCCTGCCGACGGAAGGGGCATTGAATTCGTGCCTGGTTAAAAAGGTTTTAATTTTTACGATTTAAGTCATACGTTCGCAAGTCGGTTAGTTATAATAGAGGTAAACATTATAGCGTTATCAGGCAAAAACATCGGAACTCTGAATCCTTGTAAATACTGGAGCGGGCAACGGGGTTCGAACCCGCGACACCAAGCTTGGGAATTACGCCCGGGCTTTTTTATAAAAACTAACAATACCGGGCATCCCGGCTTACCTATTGGATTTAAGGGGATTTTATATTTTTTGTTTTAGAGGTAATTTTTTATTAATTTTTATAAATTTCACTATACTTTCGCTATACCTGGGTGGCCGGGGGTTGCGAAGGCAATTTATAATGAACCCATAAATTTGAACAGCATTTTTTAATTTCTTATTCCTCAAGATTCAAAATCTGTTAAAATTTAATAATAAGAAATTAAAAAACTTCAAATTTAAAGGGGTAAAACAAAAATTACTATTTATTTTTTCCACAAGTTTCAGCAACATTTGTCCAAACAAAAGTGGTATTTTCTTTTGTATGAAGTTCACCATTTTGTCCGTTATGTTTCTTGCACATCGGAATAATGTAAGGGTGCGTTTTATAGCCTTCACATTCTGCGTGTGGCCTAATTATATGGGCGCCAACCTCGGCAGGTTCCTCACAACCCGATAACCCGATATAGAACAAATTAAGGTAATATCTCCGCTTAACTTTCCCCAATGGCCTATCCAAGTGGCACAATTTGGACAGGTGTTTTCAGAGGTTCCATTAACATTTTTAACTATTACTTTTTCTTTGACTGTATAAACTTTCTTCATATTTCCCTCCTCCATAAATTAAGTTATTTTCTTTTATTTAAATTTTCCTGGAATGTTATAATTGAAAATAATGCCGTACAACCGGCTAAATTAACGGCTAATTCACTATGTCTTTCCTTTGGTGCAAATTTTATTTTGCTTGTATGTGCGAATCTCCAATTTATTCAAATATTCTTGTATTTTATTTTAGCTAAATATATCTTCTACATTTCCTGATTTCTTAATAATTCTCAATATGCAACTAACTGAAAGATTAGGATGGGTTTCTTTTTCTGCTTGAAATTCCCGCTTTAACTTATCAATAGATAAAATAGTGTCATTCTTCTTTTTACTATGATAATCAAGTTTATTCCTGATTAACCATATCAAGTCTTCGGTATTTAACTTTGGATATTTAGATTTTAATATCTTAAAATTTACATTAAAAGAATAAAAATACGAAGTGATAGAATAAATTCTAGTAAATCCATATATAAAGGAAGCCAATCCAATGATCAGCGCAAATAGATAAATCTCTATTGCAAATCCCCAAAGTGATTTATTATGATGCAATATATATTTATTTGTATAATCATAAACATTATCAGCGTTTGGAAATATAAGTCCAAATAAAATATCAAATATATAAGCACCTACAAATATTATTAAATGATGTATAATTTCCTTTAATTCTTTTAATAATTCTTTCTTATCATATAATACACCCCAATCATCCACCGGTTTATATTGCTCGTTTATATTTATAATACCCTGTGGAATAAATCCTACAAATAATGCTCCAATTGTGGCTAAAGACATCAATATGGTTCTGATTGTTGAAAAAGTAATAGATTTAGAAATAGGTGTAAGGAATATGTAAAATATATATGTAATAATTATTATTCCTACTATGGTTAAGCGCGGATTTGTTTTCCAAAGATTAGATAAGGTTTTCCATATTGCAACAATAGAAATAATAAAAAATAAAGCAATAATATCTATATAAAGCCATAGTAATATCAATAGAATGAACTCAAAGTTTACTTTTAAACCAAAATGAATGAAAATAACAGCTACTTCAATTAATAGTAAGACAAATGATATTAATATTATCTCTTTTATTCTTTTTTCTTTAAAAACCGCCCATAACCAACTTTTGCCAGCTTTTATTTTCTCGTAAAAATTGTAAATTGATTTAATTTTCATATGTTTCATATGATTTACCTATTTTTTATTAAAAGATTATAATAATAATTCCATATTTAGATATAAATTTAACATATTTTATAAAAAAATCAATAAATTTTTAAATATTCTCATAATAGTTGTGTTTTAATTTTTCGTAAATAAAAAATATTTAAAAAATAATAATCCTTTAATTTAGCATTAGACATATAAAAAAACCTTCTAATATGTTATAATTATTGTGTCTTAAGACAATAAACAAACATAACAAGGAGGTTAATCGATAAGAAAAATTATATCATAATTAAAGGCGAAAGAAACACTTTTGCATTCGCAGGCCAAGGCCGCCTTATTGTTAAATTGCAAGTAAATTCACCCGGCAAGTTGCGTTTATTTTCACCCGCTCTTGGATTAATTTAAAAAACTAATCAAGATAAAAATAAATAATATGGATTCTCTTTTATATTTGGAGCAAAGAACTCTAATTGTGTTGGTGGATCTGAAAAATTTTGGAAAGATTGTTCCATGATATTAATAAATATAGCTTTAATTTAAGATTCTGGACGAGTGTTGCAAACTATTTGCAACGATTTTATAAAACTATTTAAATAACTGGAAGTTTGCCTTCAATTAAATCATTAGCAAATTCTTTCATTTTTCTACAATCTTCTTTTATATATTCCCATTCATCTACCTCTTTTTTAACCTCGAATTGATTACTAGCATAATCATCTGGATACCATATATTGTGCCTCTCTTTTGTAATGATATCAACCGGAAGACGGGTTGCTTCCCTAAATTGCTTAATACTATCATCCGACAACTCATACCCCCAAAAGGGAATCCTAGCTGCTTCACAAAAACAAATTAACTCCTTAAGCTCGCTTCTACATTTATGATAATTCCATCTTTCTATCTCCAATACTTCATACGTATAATATTCGACACCTTCAATAGTTTTATTTCTAAATTTAATTATCACGCCTATGGGCTCTTCTCGCCATTTACCACGGTCATTATCTAACTTAGCTTGTTCAAAATCAGCACTCATTCGTCTTATAAACATTACCTCTGTATGTAAATTATCTTTATAATTATATTTAAAAAGCTTTCTTCCAATATTATGAATATTTTTATACCAACGAACTTCTAAACCAAATGTATAGCAGAAATCACTTTTAAAAGATAGCCATTCATATGTTACACGGAAAGTTTCAGCCAATGTTCTTAGTAAGTTATAATCTATATTATCTATAAATTCTTTACTATCAAATAATGAAGAAATTTTAAAATTTTCTTGCCCTATAAAACTGCCCATATTAAATAAATCTATCCCATGCGATTGGAATAAGTTTATAATTCTTGCTTTAATACCGTCAATATAATGTTTTAAAGTTTCCATTTTAATAGCATCCTTTTCAATTTCTATATTGCCTTTGCTATAATTTTTCTGATTATTTTTACTATCATGTAAAGATTTTTTAATTTTAAAAATTGTATTAGGCAAATCTTTATTGTCTCTTGAATCTAAATTTGAACGAATATTTGATAAAAATTTGAATTTTTTATTAGAAATTAATTCCTTATTGGATATATCATATGGAATTATAAAAATTTTGAAATTTTCATCATTAAGACTTTGTTCGTAAGCTAATTCAGCCTCCATTTTAATCCATTCCCTTCTGCAATTAAGATAATTAGGAGTGATTAACAATATAGCAGAATTAGATTCTTTTAATAATCCAAAGTTTATCTTTGTTATAATATTATCTCCATAGTTAATTCGGTCTTCATCACGCCAAATATCTAAACTAGGCTCGCCATACCCGCTTGACGTTAGTTCTTTATAGATACGTTCAACAAGGCGGAAATCCTCATTTACATAAGATATAAAAGAATCAAATTTTTTTATACTTTCATTCATATATTTTTTTTAATCCTTTTAGTATAAGATAAATCGCTTCATCCATAAAAGGAGTTACAAAAAGTCTACGATTATCTTTATCATTAAGCCCGTTATTTAATAATTTAGATATACTTAAAGATTTAAAAGTATTTATTGCATTACCATACTCATCAGCGTAATTATATTTCCTTGAAGAAGCATAGTCTAGCAAGTCTTTATACCCTTTATTGTTATAGACTTGCCATTCAACGGTAAGTTCTTCAGGCGTCCCCTTACTAGTTATTAAATCGCAAACCTTCGAAGTTATTCCTCCAAAACCACCTAATAAAAATAATGGTTTCCTTTTTTCTACCGCTATAATGATTTCCTCCAAAACACCCGGCATTTTTCCTTTATACCCGCTACTTGTTCCTCCAGCAGATATTCTAACATCACAGTTTTCAATCATTTCTTTTCTCATTTCGGATAAACATCTTGTCCAAACAAAAATATTCTCTTTTCCAATAGGGCCTAAAAATGCTTTATCATTTGCAATAAGGCCTTTAACATCGCCAGGACATTTAACCTCTTTCATTTCTGCCACATTATTATATCTAGCTTTCCAGTTAATAATTTCAGGGGTGTCCCCTAAATATATTGGCCAGGAAATATAATTTTCTATATGAATATTTTCAGAAATAAGTCTCGCTTGTAATATCTGAGCCTCTTCAAATAAAAATTCGGTAAAACCATTTTTTCTTAGATCGCCTCCGTAGATTAATATTCCATGCCTTGCAAGTATATGCCTTGCTATATCTTGAGAAAGAATGGTAAGGTACGGCTCATCTTGTCCAATTTCTATTAATTCATTTGGTAAAGGATTAGAAATAGAAATACCTACCCTTTTTCCGGTTAAATTTAAACCACCTAGTGATAATGGAGTTTCAATTATGCAACCCTTGTTTTTCAAAAAGGATAATTCCTCTGAATAAAGCGGGGGTTCCGGATAAACTATCGGCTTTAACTTGCATTCTTCAAAAACTTTATCGGTCTTGGTATTGAATATTTTCTCTAAATCTGACATTTCTGGGGGTCTTGAAAGTATTTGGGCGTCATTAGGAATCCATTTTATCCTCCTATATTCTTTTAACAAAAACTCAGAGTAAAAAAACCTTATAGTTTCAAGCAACGCTAATCTTAAAACGCGTAATAAATCCTTTTTACTTACTATGTAGTCGCAATCTAAACCCACATGTACCCCTGGAATATTAGCCGCGAAAGGAAACCTGCGATCCTCAAACTCCTCAAGACAGTCAACGGCTATCATAGGGCATTCAAGCTCTTTTGCGCATAATATTTCCTTTTGACACCAATACCGCGAAGAATAAATGTCAGAATGGATAGCAATGAGTGTTGAATCTTTGATATTATCTTCAATTTCCTTGTTAAATTGATAACCTGGCGCAATATCGGTAGCATCAAAGAAGTTGTTCATTACGGATTTATCGATGAATTCTTTCAGCGCTTCGGCAACTTTTATCCCCTGCTTTCCATCTTTTGCGTGACTTAAGAATATTTTCAAAGCAGTTTGTTTTCCTGTTTTATTTTCTTTAAAATCTTTATTTAAAGCATATCTGTAAATTTCATGCGCAATAGAAATAAATAAATAATCTTCTAAATAACACTGTTCAAAATTATATGCCCTAATAAAATTTAGTTGCTTAATAGAACTTAAATTAAATGCCGTTTTGTCCAAAGCTATTGGGATTAATCTGCACTTTTCGTTATTAGGTAAATCCTTTATATAGTTGGCCCATTCTTTATCAGCTAATATGTTTTCTCCAATAAAGGAGAAGATTATGGTTTTTTCACTTATTAACTCAATTTGGTCAGGTACTTTATTATTAATTGAAGTCCTATAAAAAATAGGAAGGTTCATGGAGCGTGAAAATGGCTTGGATGAGTCTCTTTGTAATAATTTACTGCAAAAATCTACTAAAGGCTTAACTTTATCTAAATCAGCTGGATGCCATATAAAGTATATTGATAATGGAGGCTTATACATATTTCTACAAATAAAAACCAAATATTTTATTATATTTAATTAATTTTATGGCTGCCATTGCTCACCGGAACGATTGTTAATAAACGAAGGGTAAGAATTGTCCGGCTCTATTTTATTTCTGTTATTAAAAGCCTCATCAATCCGATTTTGCAGCTCAGTTTTATTTTCTGTCCAATTATATATCTTCGCAAAATTACGTTGGATGTTATAATAAAGCCTAGGAGGTATAGTATAAGGATCATAATGTTTAATATCGCTTCTTGGATATGTTGGTAAAATGATTCCAAGAAGTCCAGATCTTGGGTTTAAACTGGTATTCCTAATACTTGAACCTATTTCCCAATCAACATGTTTGCGTTGCCATGTTTGTGCGCCAATTAATACAACAGTAACGGTAGAGTCTCTAAGGTATTCATCTCTTATTTTTTGTCTAATAGTTTCAACTGACAGTCTGGGATCTATATCACCTATCTCAACAGACCTGGGAATAACAATGCCATCCGTTAGTTTATCAAACTCGTCACGATAATACTCATCATTGTTATGATGATAGCTTACAAACACTTTGTGGTGAGTATTATTCATAAATAACTCCTCCAATCTGATACCCATGCCAAAATATGGCAAATCATTATTGAATAAATCTCTTAAGTCCATTTTTACTCTTTTTACGTTGTAATTTATTCATTAGCATAGATAAACGGATTCAAAATTATACTAACAGCTTCTATTGTATTTAAATTGCGTGCGAGAATTATCTATGGAATCGGCTTTTTTTATTCTGTTTTGAAAAGCCTCCTCGACCCATTTTTTTATCTTGTTCTTTTCTTCTGTCCAAGGATATAATTGAGCATAATCTGTATCAATATTATCTACCAACCTTAGAGGAACAATATCGGAATCAACTTCAATTTTTTTGAAATCAGGATGGTTAGGCAAACAGATTCCCAATAAACCTGAGTAGCCACCAATCTTTTTATTTAAAGCTGCCGATATTTCCCAGTCCACATGCTTTCTACTCCAAGTATGAGGGCCGACCAAAACAACCAAAACCGATGAATCCTCAATATAATTCAATTGAATTAATCTTTTTATATATTCATTGCTATTGTCGATATCTATATCTCCTTTCTGAACAGACTTAGGTATAAATAAATCTTTAAATAATTTTTCAAATTTGTTTTTATACAATTCATCTCCTTTGCATTCTTTATTTCCATGAAAATAACTAATAAAGACTTTATGTTTTTGATTATTCATTACTACCCCTCCCTTTTTATTTCTCAATCTCTTGTAGTTATTTAAAAAAATAAATATGAAATATTATTTCCCTATATAATCCAATATCCCCTTCTCCACCATATCCAAATTAAATACATACTCGTTATGGTCAAATGTTTCCCTTAACGGCCTCTCCGTGGTTTTCCAGCCGTAGCCGTCGGTAATCCATATAAACTTATATTTCCCGTCTAAAACGTCGTAGAGATTCCTGTATTCCCCGGCGGTAGATTTAAGCTTGGAACCGCCTCCGCCGTAAAAGTTGGTTTCAAAGATAATGAGTTCCCTGCCGTTATTAATAACGAAGTCGTATCTCCTGGAAGACTTATCGACCGGAACGTCTATATTCCATTTGTCTTTTATCTTCCCGGCATCGGCTTCCTTTATATATTCGAGGTTCTTCCTGTCGCAGAGGTCTTTAATGAAGAACTCGACAATGTTTTCCATGCTGTGGCCGCTTCTGTTTTTCCTTCCGTTGCTGTCAAGTCCGGCTTCCACGCCTATCATGTAATCAACGAGGTTTTTAATCTTTTTTGATACGATTAAATCTTTAAGGCCGGACTCCTTTATAAAATACAGGTATTTTTCTATGTCTTTACCGGTGGGTTTGGTAACGGTAAAGTCGTAGTCTTCATAGACGAACTTTTTATGCTTATAATCAATAAGGATTTTGAATCTCAGGCTATTACTTCCGTCCCTTACTATGAGGGAGGGGATTGCTTTAATTACGGAGGGGTTTTCTTTTACGAGGTGCTTAAACTCCTTGTCGAAGTCTTCCTTGCCTATAAGGTAGTTTAAGCTATTTAAGGCTATTTCAATTTTTTTGGTATTCTTAATGACCTTATCCCAGTTCACGAAATAAGACCACAGGAGTATGCTGGGCTTTAGGTTGTTAATAAAATATTTAAAAACGTCGTCTTCGGTATTACAGTTTAGAATTTTAGAATAAAAATCCAAATATTTCATAACCGCGCATATGCCTCTTCGTTTTTAATATTAACCTTCATGTCCTCGAACCTCTTAACGGACAAATCAAGATATTTCTTTTCATTGTCTATACCTATGAAGTCCCTGTTAAAGAAAGAAGCGGCTATGCCGGTAGTGGAACTTCCGGTAAAGGGATCCAATATTAGGTCCCCTTCGTTGGTGCTTGCAAGGACAATTCTTTTTAAGAGGTCGAAGGGTTTTTGCGTTGGATGCTTGCCGAATTTCTTCTCTATGGGCTTAGGGGCGTTTATGGACCAGTAAGACCTCATCTGCATACCGGGCTTCTTAAGGGAGTCTTCCGGCCACTCTCCGTTCTTCATGAGGTCGTAGTTGAAGGTATGTTTGCCTTTCTTGTCCTTCCTCGCCCATATAAGGGTCTCGTGGCTTGCGGTAAAGAAGCGGCAGCTTAGGTTGGGAGGGGCGTTGGGCTTAAGCCAGGCTACGTCGTTAAGGAGATGGTAATCGTTAAGTTCTAAGGCGTAGCCGCACTGGTATATGGAATGATACGTCCCGCTTATCCATATTGTGCCGTTGGGCTTTAATATCCTCCTGCATGCCTTAATCCACTGCATATGGAACTCGAAGTTCTTCTTGACCCCGCTGCTTAAGTCCCAGTCGCCTTTCTTAACGCTTACCCTTTTTCCGCTGTGGCAGGAAAAGGAGCCGCTCGAAAGAAAATATGGAGGGTCTGCGAAAACCATGTCCACGGAGTTTTCGGGGAGTTCTTCCAGAAGGGAAAGGGAGTCTCCGAGGTAGAGGGAAAAGCCGGGTTTTGAGTAGTACGATCGGGTCATGGTTTATATTATATTAAAGTATTATATACGCATTATAATTATTTATGGACAAGTTCAATAGAAGTAGCTAATTTTATTAAAATACAATGAGGGATTATTTTCAAGTATTTTTATTATCATTCTAATTTATCATCCAAATCATTAAGGCTATAAATTCCTTGACACAAAATTACGGAAGGCTTAAAATAAATTTAATCCAAACCCACTGAAAGACACGGTCGTCCCGTCCTGGAGGAAGAGACAACGGGAACCGGAGGCGAGTCCGATGGACTTGCCTTGCGTAAATATATATCTTTATCTCTTCCACTAAATAAGCTATTTACATAATCGGATATAAACCTCATGGATAGCGATAAGCAATCTAAAATTAAACGCGTACAAATTCCCAGCCCCGAATGGGACAGGGAGTTTAATGCCGTAAAGCGCGCCATGAGGCTTACGGCAGAACTGAACAGGCTTTCGTTCGACGATGCTGAAAAGATAAGGGAAATATTCTGCGATTTAACGGGGCAAAAAGTGGATGGGTCTTTTTACCTTATTCCCCCTTTCTATACGGCAAACGGCCGGGAGATAAGGGTAGGCCGCAAGGTTTCCATAAACCAGTGCTGCACTATATACGACATGGGAGGGGTGGAAATCGCCGATGAAGTAATGATTGGGCCTAACGTGAATATTATTACCACAAGCCATCCTATGGAGCCGTCCAAAAGACGAGCTTACATTGAAGGTAAGCCGATAGTAATCGAAAGGAACGTCTGGATTGCTACTGGCGCCACCATACTGGGCGGAGTTACGATCGGAGAAAATTCGGTTGTCGGAGCTGGTACGGTAGTTACTAAGGACGTTCCGCCTAATAGCTTCATGGCGGGTAATCCGGCCAGGGTCATTCGTTCTTTTGGGGAAAAGAAAAGAAATTAATTGCAAATACGACTGATTAAGTTAAGTCTTGAGTGAATTGCCGCCATGAAATTTTCCGAAATGACGCGCATTGAAAATGGCAATCAAAAAAGCTCCCAATCCTGCAACAAAGACATCTGGAATTGAATGCAGGTCGAATGTTCCAATCTGAAAAATAAGAAAATAAGCCGCCGTAACGTTAAAAAAACCCCAAATAACATTAATTGTAGATGACGAAAGCCCTTCTCCGGCTGGTTTAGCAAATGGGCTTTGGAAAGCACGCCCCATCATTCCGCTAACAATATGCGGAATGGCGTTGAATAAGAAAATACCCCCGAAAAAATAAGCAATATAAATAGTCCAGTTCATATTAGGCCCCCCTCCATTGAATTTGTTATGCCATTATAAATTTGCTTATCTAAAAATAAATAGGCGTCTTCTTTAGAAACCCTAAAATAAGTATGAGAATTATTCATGAATATTTTTATAAAACCGTTAATAGTTAAACGGAACTATTATTTTGTAATGATAACACATTTTCTTTGCTTTATTATATACCAATTTATATAATTTATTAAACAATTTTTGATAATTACAACCAATATTTTCTAAGCGTGCAAAAACTCATTTATAGTATTATAATGAAATCATTATGCCTATAGACTTTAAAAAAATTGTTGAGGATTTATCCTGCAAATATCACGTAAGTCTGTCGAGAACCAAACTGGTTATAGAGCGGGCTTTCGTCGTCGTCTTACAAAGAGCTTTTAAGGCCGACCGGGCCTAGTTCACATGGGACGACGAAATGCCTTATATCGTGATTTACAGAAATAGGCGCGGGAGAGAACTTACCCACGACGAAATAACCCCTTCTTTCATAGTTCAAATTAAACGCCTAATTCCCAAATACATGGCTATAGAGAAAGCGGACATGTTACTGAACAACCTTAAGTATCTCGAAGGGACGCTTAAAGGGGTTTATAGAGTCCGTGGAGAAGGACCATATAAAAGTGAACCACGACGACTTCCCGGTATATTTCCACTATCCCCTTATAAACCAGCCCTTGCAGGAAAGAACGCTATACAAACCCGACCAGACATACTTATTTTTCGTACAAGGTTCTGGGATATTTAAAATAAACGGAAAGATTGTCCCAATGATAACCCTGTCCAGGACGGACAGAATGATACCGGAAATGTTCTTAAAAAAGGAAACTATATAGACGTTATCTGCCTTAAGCGCGAATACGACCGCAAGAAGCGTTTCGGAACGACATATATCAAAACGAAGCATAGGATTCCCTTTCCCGTAATCGAGAAATATTCAAAGGAATTTAAGGAAAGCGTTAAGATAATTTTTTATCGTTAATTTTCCTTGACACGGTAAAAATAATACGATATACTTAAAATATCTTTTATTAGGTGTTTATGTTTTTTTTCTCGCGTATGTATTTAGCTGTCGACACCAGCCGAGCATATTTTAGATAACCATAAGTCAGCCTTTCACTATCGAGAGTAGATGATTGGACATACTGAGAAGGCTATTCGGCTCGGTGGATTATGGAGGGTGCGGTTAAAGTTGCCTACGGGTCCGCATTGTTCATATATCACGCTTTCCAGTCAGGTAGGCCGAAGTATCGAAGGTTACGGCCTTTTGGGTTAATTAGCGTTCAGGTTACGGCCTTAAGTCAAACTCTATTCGCCTATACCCCGATACTTAAACTCTTATAAGAAAGCCGTTCCTTGAGGCAACAAGGAATCGTGCCTAATTATTATTAAAGATATGCCGTCCAAGCGGGATTAATGGCATATTTGCGACTAACTTTTTTTCCAGCAGCAAAACCGCTTACTGCTGCGTCCGAGAGATAAAGAAGCCGGCGTTAAGGCCGCCGTACAATTAATGTCGGTATGGCTTGCGGCGGGACTAGGCATTGAGGGTTACTTATAAGCTGTCAAAGGGTCATAACGCTTTAAAAGACGGCAAGCTGCACATTACGAGAGGCTGGGGCAAAGGTACCGTAGAACGCACATTTGCAATGAGAGACGGCGACCAGAAGTTGCGGAATGTTGCTATAGCTGTTAGAGGTTTCGAAATTAAAGGGCGTATAGAAAACTTTCGCTCTCGTTTGGACTACGCCTTCCGGCGGGGAAACACTATTAAGACCCTTGACGATTCGGACGCTCATCCTCACGGACTCCGCACTAATTACGCCCAAACCAGATTTACAGATATCACCGACACGGTTTGCCCTGCGGCGGGGGGAGAGCAATAATAGATATGAACGAAAAAGAAAAGTAGAATATAATAAGGCTGCAGACATAATCTCTGCCGAAATAGGACATACCCGCCCAGAGATAAGCTCAACTTATATCGGAAAGTAGAAACCCTTAAAATATTGTTATGCCTGCCTTTAACATATCCCCCGGTTTACTGGGGTTGGGGGTATAGGATAAGGAGGCAGTTTTGGCGGCAAAGCGAGCCCTTTCCCCCATTTATAGATAATATAAACTCTTAAGTTTTTTTGATAATCCGAACTTGTCTGGCGGACTGCCGCTGGCTTCGGCGTTGCGTCCACCTTCGCAAGCGCGGCAGTCCGATTAGTGTTTGAAATAATTAAGACTAAAACCTGTGATTTCCCCTCCCCTCTCCCACGGGCGAGGAGCGTAATGTGGGCTTGCCCCCATACCCCATTATAAAAAGTAAAATATGCCAAAATAACCTTGACAGGCACCGCCTTAAGGGGATAAATTTATTATATCCCACAGTCAAGGAGGCTGACTATATTTACCGACGCCCAAGAACAGCGGGTGAGCGGGTCAGCATGGCAAATCACTAAAAGGGGTTTGCCATGCAAACTCTTTCTTTTAAACCCCTAATCCACGAGCATTTCCTTAATGACCGACTTAACCGAAGATACGGTTGCTGGCCCGGCTTTGCCTATTTTTTTAATTAAACGCCGCTTGTCGATAGTTCTTATCTGGTCAAGGACAATCCACCCGTTCTTGCCGTCGAACCGCGTTTTTATCCTGGTCGGATAATCGTGTGATTGGGTGGTCATGGGCGCAATTATAACCGTTGCTATGTTCCGGTTTATTTCATCGGGGGATATTACGAGGCAGGGGCGGGTCTTTTTTATTTCATGCCCTATAGTGGGGTCTAGGTTTACCAGGTATATGTCGTACCGGCTTATTTCCATTGCCAGTCTTCCTCATCCCGGTCTATGTCCTCACCCATTAGAAGCGCGTCTTCGCCCCGCTTGTGCATGAGCTTAAAAGCCTCGTCCCAGCCGCTTCTCGGCTTCTTCCTTACGGGCTTTAATATTATCCTGTCGTTTTTGACTTCAAGCTCAAGATCGCCGTCTATATCGCATTGTTTAAGGACGGCTGACGGAATCCTTATGCCTTTTGAATTTCCTATTGCAATTAAATTAAGCTTCATGTATGTAATTATAATGTAGTTACTTGGAAATGTCAATAAATTATTATGATGTGGCAATAGAGGATTAGCCCTATACCCCGTTATAAATCGCTTTATCCTACCGCTTCCTTATCCTCTTAACCCTCTCGCTTTTATACATCTGCAGCATATCCACGACCGCCGGGATAGGCTTGCCTGTTATTTCGGATATTTCGTCTATGGACTTACCCTCCTCTCTTAAGGCCAGCACCCTTTTGGGCATGTCGTTCTTGAACTTTCCCCTTTCCTCATTGAACCACTCCCATATCCCGCAGGAACGGATTATCTGGCTTACCCTCGCCCTTTCTATGCCGAGTTCCCTTCCGACGGAAGCGGCGTTGAATTTGTGCTTTGTCAAAAGGGCCTTCATTTTCTCGGGGGAATATTTGCCGCTTACCGGCTCGGCAGTATATTTATAGACCACGCTGGGGGACGCTTTAAGCTTCCCGGCTATCTCGGTCCCAGAATAGCCTTCTGCTTTAAGCTTCTTCATTTTGTTTATGGTCTTTTGCGGCAAAGGGATTCTCTTGCCCTCCACCGGCAGGACGTACCCATTAAGCCGCAGATATTTCCTGACCGTCCAAACGCTTACGCCGGTCTTTTCGGTTATCTTGCCTATGGATAGACCTTCCTGCCTTAATTTTATTATATTATCTACGGTTTTCTTATCGTAAGGGACGTTCCCCCTGGGTTCGCTTAAACCGCACTCTTTTCTCTTGTTGCTTATGGTAGCTACGCTTACCTTTAAAATCCTGGCCGCCTCCGTAGCCGGTATTCCCCTGTATTTCTTTAGTAGTTCGCAGTCGATAGCCATATTTAAAACTCCCTGTTATTTCTTTTATAAATTTTACGATGTTTATATCTTATGCAAATTATACATCGGATATAAATTTTATCAGTTTTAATTTACTATATCAAGAAAATTATCTTGACATAGTAAATATAAAATGAAATATTAAATTATAACCTAACGCCAAAAAAATTGGTGGAAAAATATAAAAAAACTTCTTACCGTAAACGATGTGGCGGAAATGCTGTCCTTAAGCAAGTTCGCAGTGTACGACATGGTGTATAAGGACAAAATTTCGTACGTCAGGCTCGGCTCGACGGGAAAGGTAGTCCGCTTCGACCGGGGCAAAAAATTAACGCGTGGTTAAATAAAAATTCCTGTTATAAAATACTTTTAGGTAAGCCGTAGATGCCCGCCTTTAATTATAGGCGAAAGGAAGATAGCAAATGGGCATATACAGGCAGAAAAAAAGTAAGTTTTACTGGATGTCGAAAACCGTAGCCGGACGGCAATATTCCAAGTCCACGGAAACGGACAGCAAGATGCGGGCAAAAGCCGTCTATGAAGAATGGGTCGTCGAACTCAAGGAAAAGCTCAAGAACGGCGGGAAAGTAACGACGAACCGCCAGGCACCCAAAAAAGTAATTACTTTCAGGGAATTTGCGGAAAGTAACTCGAATTTTCCAGAGGACGGCTTAAATCATACAAAAACCTTGAGTACATGGTAAAGAACATGGTTGGCGTATTTAAAGACAAACCGCTTGACGAATTCAATTTAGCAGACACCGAAGGTATCCAGAACGACAAGTTAAGGCGCGGGCTGTCAATCAGGACCGCGATCCATTTTCCGAGGGTCTTAAAAACCATGTTTAGAAAGGCTGCGGACTGGGAACTCGTCGATGAATCCGTCCTTAAGAAATTAGTTAAATGCAAAAATATTATAGGGGGGACATCGGAACTCTGAACCCTTTTATGAAAGTAACTCCTAAAAAAGAAAATACAAATCCCTAAAATTCCGCAGGATTTTATCCGTAAAATTATCAATTTACTTTCAAGAATATTATTTGTGAAAGTGAGACGGTTTTTAAGACGTCTTAAGGCTGTCTTGTAAGACGTATATAAGACGGGCGTTAATCTAACGTTAGAATAACGTTACCGGTAACGTTACACATCACCCGCTTATCCGCCGGAATAAAGCCTTTAAAAATATCACCCTATCAAAAACCATTAACCAACTTCCAAATCGCACCTCTATGGATAAGACCTTGCTTCGGCAAGAACTCGCTATTTTTTATCGCATGCAAAGTTTATAAAAAAATGCGCTATACTTCCTGGAGGAGCAGAACTATACATTGGAAAAGCAGAAGAATCAATTGATTTAATAACCTTACCGTAAATATCGTAATCTATGGATGTTACACTAGTATATGTCCTGTTTTGACAATTTATATTATAGGATACAAGTTCATATGAAAAATTATTAAAATCTTTCGCAGATAGCCCGTCATACTTGACTCCAAGATTTATCTCCTCGTTTTTATCTCTTCTCCCTGTAAATTTACACCATACGGTATAAACTGACTTAGAAATTAGCTTGATATCTTTCGTATCGAAATATCCATCGCAATTGCCTTTTGAATCGGCTGTTACGCATATCCATTTAGATATACCCTTTGCCGCCGAGGTATTTACGCATGGAAATATAAAGAAATAAATACCGGCTAAAAAACCAACTATAAAAACGAATAAATATCTGAACAGTTTGCTATTATTACGCATATTTATATTAATACCATATATTTTTTAAAAATGCCAAATATTGCTACCTATTTAAAAACATAGGAATGTCATTCCATTTTTCCATAGCCTTTTTATTGGTTGCCCGGCCTGGACATAAAAATACTTCTATCTTTTTTAATGCATAATTTATTTTATCGGAATCGTCAGGCTTTGCAAAGCCGAGAGCAATGAAACTAAAAATACTGTTTCTTATGTCGCAAAGAGTATCTTCATTGCAAACTTCATAGCACTCTACTACCGATGCATCATTAAGATTTTCTATATACATCCATGTTTCAGTTTCGAAAGACATAATAGCCCCTCTTTTATAATATTGTTTTCCATATCAATAGCTTATGCTATTTGAATTAATATTATACAAAAAAAATTTAGATGTCAACTATCGTTTTTACTATCATTCTTACTATTGTTTTACTTTAAGACTGGCGTTAGATAACGTTAGGAACGATATCCTAACGCTGCTGTATCGATACCATATATATACCTTATTAATACCATATCCGGCCTTTTCCGCCCGCCCGCTATCGGCGTTTCCTTGCTGCGCTCCCTACGCGTCGAACCCTCGCCGGCCATTGAAAAGCAAAAAACGGGTCAGCCGGCAAGGGATTCTCCGCTTCGTTCGCTTGCTTCGTCATCGCCTGCCACGGGCGGTATCGCATTTTTCCGAGTTAGCCGCTAAAACAATTTCGATGAAAGACTTTTTTAAGAGCATCATAAAAAACTTTCTAAGGGTCATTCAAAACCCTTGCTATTCTGGCAGTTCTGCCCCGCCGCTTCGCGCGGGTATGCCGTATTCGCGGTTCCGGCGGAGAACCGGCATGCTCACCCTTAGGGAGAAAAACCGCAACTTCGCTATAAATATATAACGATAACCATATATCTAAAGGAGAAGAAATTGGAAAAATTAATGACTGTATCGGAAGTCGCGGAAATGTTAAGCTTATCGAAATTTGCCGTTTACAATATGGTCTACGCCGACCGTATACCATACATCAAAGTCGGGCGGACTAATAGGTCTGTCCGTTTCGACAAGGCCAAAATAAACGCTTGGCTTTCTCGGCAAAGTAATGATAAAATTCTCAATAGGAAATAGCCGTATATTCCCGCGTTAAGTTTTAAATTTAAACGCAAAAGGAGGCTATTTTATGGGAATATACAAGCGAAAAGACAGTCTGTATTACTGGTTTAGAAAGACCGTGGGCGGTAAACAATATCGCCGGGCGACGGACACCGCGTCGAAAATGAGGGCGCAGGAGCTATACGGAAATTGGGTGGCGGAAATTAAAGGAAAACTTGAAAAAGGCGAACCTGTTGTAACCGTTAAAGTCGAACCGAAAGAGCAGACGACGTTCCGGGAACTTGCAGAAAGATACGTCGAGTTCACCAGGGGCAGGCTTAGGTCCGCAAAAGACATTATGTATATGGCTAACGACATGGTTTTGTTATTTCAGGATAAGCCGCTTAATGAATTTGCCCTCGTCGATATCGAAAGAGTGCAAAACGATAAGCTAAGCAGCGGGCGGGCGATAAGAACCGCCAACCACTACCCTATCTTGCTTAAAACAATGTTTCGCAAGGCCCTTGACTGGGAACTCGTGGACGAATCCGTTATAAAGAAGCTTTCGAGATGGAAAAAACTTAAAGGCGAAAATAAGCGGCTTAGGTATCTGGCCGATGAAGATGAAGCGGACAGGCTTATAGAAGCCTGCGAGCCTTCGTATTTAAGGCCGGTAGTCATAACGGCGTTAAATACCGGAATGAGGCTAAAAGAGATACTAAAACTTACCTGGAATCGCGTTGACCTTAAAAACCGCCTTATCCTGCTCGACAAAACCAAGAATGACGACCGGCGCGAAATTCCGATTAACAACACTCTCTACGAAACGCTGTCCGGTATGATAAGGAACATCAAAACGGATTACCTGTTTTACGACCCGCGGACGTTAAAGTCTTTAGACAGGATAGACAGGTCATGGCATACGACATTAAATAAGGCCAAAATAACGGACTTTAAGTTTCATGACCTGCGTCATACATTTGCAAGCTGGCTCGTTATGAAAGGCGTTGACCTGGCTTCCGTCCAGAAGTTATTAGGCCATAAGAGCATACTAATGACAATGCGGTACGCACACCTGGCTCCGGGGCATACCAGTAAGGCGGTAAGGGTATTAGATAGAAAAGCACGAAAAGAGCACGCCGAAGAAAAAGCGAAAAACGAGTAAAACCGCAAACCCTTGTAAATACTGGAGCGGGCAACGGGGTTCGAACCCGCGACACCAAGCTTGGGAAGCTATTTTAATAAAATCACGAAACGCAGTAATACAGCTTATTTCTAATATTCCAACGATAGATAATTTTTTATAAAATAAGTTTTTTTATGCTTTTTTTTAGAAATCAGGACATAGAAAAGGCATAGTAAAAATCTGCGATAACCTTTTCAGTTTATTTTTTTAATGCCAAGGTCCTTACATATCTTTCTTGCTAAATTGTCGTCTATTTCGGTATGCCTTGGAACTGAGGAGCTTTTATTCTGGGATGGATTATGCCACCAGGAATGGCTTCCGCCTTCTCTTAACAGAAAACATCCGCACGATTTTAAATGTTTAATGAGAGCTTGCCGCTTCATACGGCTATAAGCTCTGTCTCGAAATCATCTCCGGCTTCTTTGAGCGCTTCGTTGCGGTTAATTTCTAAGGCTTCTTTGAGTGTTACCTTAAGGGATTCTATTAATTTTTCCTTAGTTTTTTCCTGGCAGTTTACGCCCGGAACTTCTTCTATCCAGCCTATCCACCAAGGATCTGATTTTTTAAGAATTGCGGTAAACATAACAACCCCCGATAATATTTTTTAATTTATTATAACATTTTTATAGCTGCTTGTCATTGCGATTCAAATTCTTTTAAAATTAGCGATACCGCCTGTCTTGTTAATTTTAATCTCTCTGCCAGCTTTGACTGATTATAATCGCATTTTTCTAATAAATCAAAAAAAATATCTTTGTTAGTTTTGGCGGACTCTGTAATATTAACCGGCACAGGCGGCGTTATGTTAAAAAAATAAACAAGGCTTGATAAAAAAAGATGTTTCTTACGTAGGCCTTCAACTTTCCTGTATTTTATTTTTTTTAATTTTATCATTAAACGCAAGTCTTTTTCAGGCGCTCCGGCTTTAACGGCTTCATCAAAACTTAATAAAATTTCCATAAAAAAAATTAATTGACATCTTAAATTACTATAATTATTAATATTTTTTAAAAGAAAAACTTTTAAAAACTCAAAAGCATTTGTCCTATCGTGTCTTTTTTTATTGTATTTTACCGTATTTTATATTATTTTATCAAAATTGTCAAGTATTTTTGACACTGTAAATTAAACTTTTTATATAAAATAATTATAAAAAATATTGCAGTATATGAAAAAAATATAAAAAAAGTCTTGACAAACTATAAAAAATATGATAATATATAAATATAAAATAAAATTTTAAATTAACTTAAAAAATTAAACGGAGGTAAAAAAATGAATACGATTCTAATTGATTTTGCGGCCTATTTTACGGCTTTGTCTTTTATTGCTTTGCCATTTCTATTTTATTTATTTTTAAAAAAATTTGAAAAATTTTGCGAATTTGAAAAAAAATTCGATGAAAAATGGTCAAAAATAGTATTCGACGACACAGAATCTATTCTGCCTATGCTTAGAATAATAATAATGAATAATCACGGGTATATAGCGGTCGGCAGCGTCGCAACTAAACAAGTATATGCCAATGCTCCGCCTGCCGCGCCGCCTATAGATTACGTCCTTGATATACTCTCCGCTCTCGTCCCGCCAATCCTCGATGACCTTTCCGAATTTGAATTTAAACTCAAAAAAGAAGAAATAAAAAAATATGTAATTCAAAAATTAACTCTTAAAGTGGCGGCTAATAACCGCTCCTACCCTCTGGACTTCTCTATCCCCAGTAATTTTAATACCTTCGAAAAAAATATCAAATATTGTATAATTCGGCAGATATTGCCGACCTTGAGTTATGCGCTTAAGCGCGCAAATAAAAAAGCGCAACCTGTCATGCGCGACGCCGTAGCAGCGTGGCATCGCGCAGATATAAGCCTTGACGCTACTCTGCCATGCAACGACGGCAAGCCGCGGACAGGACATGATATAATACCTGGCCGCACGCCAGACCCGTTAGCTATCCTACTATTACAGGAGAAAGTGGCAGGCGAGCAGGCTATCCTCGACACTCTATCCGACGATGATAAAGAACGCCTGCTATCAGAATATGACGCCAGGCGCCGCACTGAGACCGGCGAACTATTCGAATGCCTATCAAGTCCGAATAACATTATTAACATAAACAAATACCGCCACAAACATCAAGCAACACAAAAACAACAGGCAACAGAAGAACCTTCCTTATTTGCTAATAATAAGGAGGTGCATAATGGATAATTTCACTAACATAAAAATTATAGAAAAATCTTTGCTTTCGGCGCTATTTGTAGAGAATGGCGCAAACCTCGAAAAACTTGAAACACTCGAAATTGACGACTTTTATGATTCAACGTATAGGCAGATTTATCAGTCTATTATAGACGTTTGTCTCAGAGATGACGAACCTTTCGACGTTGCCTTAATCGTTGAAAATCTAAAAAATAATAGCAAAGACAGTAAGGACTGGTATGCCGAGGTAGCCGAACTAATAGACTTCACACCGACCTTTTTTAGCATTGAAATTTATGCAAAAAAAATTAAAGAAGAAAGCACTAAGCGTAGAAGATTATGTGTTATTAATGATTTTAAAAATAATAAAGTAACTTACTTAGAATTAAAACAAATACTCGATAATATCGATTATTCGAATAATAACGACGACGACAACTTGTGCGTATATGATTTCGATTATAATTTAGATGACGAGCAGGAATGGTTAATCGACTATCTGTTACCCGCACAAGAAATAACCACCCTTGCCGGTTTAGGCGCAAGCGGTAAAACTACATTAGTGGCGCAACTTGCTTTACACTTATTGCTGAACAAAGACTTTAATGAAGATATCAAAGTCTGTAAAAAAATTGAAAAAGTCCTATATTTGACTGGTGAGGCAAGCCGAAAACAAGTTAATAATATTTTTAAAAAATTAATTAATACGATTAACGCAAAAGATAAAATCAATAAAGAACAGATTAAGATTATCGCATCTGACAACGTAATTTTTGCGACGACGCAGTATAGTAAAGTTGTAAAATCGCAATTTTTCGATAAATTAAAACGGCAAATTGACAAGATTAACCCCGATTTTGTCATTATAGACTCATTTATGTCGACGAATTCAATTAATTTCTTAGATGGGACGCAAGTGCAAGATGCGTTTCGAATTATTAAAGATGCGACTAGCAACAGAACGGCACTTTTGTTACATCACATGAGCGGCCAAGCCTACAACGAGAAATTAGCTAAAGATGATAAGGGTGTGTTTGGCAGTGTCAATATACTAAACAAATTACGGCATGTTCTTACTTTATTTAACAATAAATTACTAATTAAAAAAACGAACATGGAATACGTGTATAAAGATAAATATTGCAATTTGACGCCTCTTATAAGCAAAGACGGCAGATACGTATCAGGCGTTCATTTATCTAAGATATATGCATCTACAAAAGACGAAATTAACAAACTCGTAGAACAATCCAAAATAGAAACTAAAAAAACAGCAGGAAGACATAGAGAAAAGGAGTTTTCACTATGAATAATAAAAAAACAGAATTAAAAGTGTATCGCAGATTGCTAAAATATCCCCCTTTTGTGCCTTGGCGCCAAGGCAACGATCCAATGACGATAATTCACCATTTAAAAAGACAGATACGAATAACCATTACTGCACCAGAACCAGTAACTGTAAGCGACGCGGAAAAATTATATTCTTCAATATATTGTTCTGACAACATTAAAGACGGCGAAGAGACTGTAAATTTCATCACAAAAATAAGCAAAATACATAAATTAACAAACTGCAACAATGATGGTTATATCGTTTCAGCATTAGAAAGAATTACAAAACTTACAATTAAATATGAAGATAAAAAAAAGAAAATTATTGTTTTTCATATCATCGATAAAGTTGAATTCGATCCGGCAACTGGAATTTTATCTATTCGTATGCCGAAAGATACCTATTATGCATTTAGAGATAGAGCATTAACCATTAATCTTAAAAATTTTATAAATTTAAAACCCGGCGCAAAAAACCTATACGGATTTTTTATATCAAATTCCGGTAAAAAATTCAGGGAGGATTTATTAATTGAGCGGGCGGTAATAACCGCCGCCAGAAAAGATAATGTGCAAGTGATTTTAAAACGGTCTTTAGTCGAACTCAAAAACAATTACATTATTAAAAGTTTTGAAATTACAAAAAAAAGCGGCCAACGTTATATAAATATTGGCAAAATAGAACATAAATAATTATCCATAGCGGTAGGGAAAATAAATCTAAAAAATCAATAAACCCAAACAAATAAAAGCTTTGTTAATTCAATGAAAAAACGCATAGTAATACATATGCATAGAGCATATGTATGCAAGCAAAAATGCTTGATGCATTTTGCTTGCCTTTTTTAAAAATCCCCTGGAACTTAAAAATTTTTAAAGAAAAAACGGGGTATCTTTTGAAAAGAAAAACGCCGGAAAAACTCAACAGCAGGAATTTAAAAAGTAGGTTTTATACCTATTCTTATTTTTAACAACCTTAAAAGGCAAATGCGGCGTTTTTTTAGGTAATATTCAAAATTAATTGCTAGTCAGTAATATTTGAAATCCAAATTTTATAAACGTCTTTGACAAGATTCTATTAAGACATTCATAAAATTATTATCTTTTTTAAAATCTTTTACGCCTTCTAAAGAGAGAATTTCATGATAATTATACGCGCCTATTGGATACTCCCATAAACCGATAATAATTTTTATATCGTTACCACATTCACATTGAAATTCATGCACAAATTCATATTGGTATTCTGCGCCCATTGCTCTATCGGGGTCAGTGCCGATATGCTCAAAACTTGTGCTATCAATTTCGATATTATGCGGGGTACTACATTTTGCACAATTAAAATTCAATTTAGAAACTGTATTCATTTCTTTTATCTCCTTGTAATTTAATGTTAAAAATTTACATATTAATCAAAGAAAAATCTGAAAAAATGTAATTAAAGTATCGCAAAATTTATAAAACCTCTCGCAAAAAAACAGAGTGGCTATTTATTTGTTACGGTAGTTAATATAGTCAATATAACCTTTAATTTCTTGATTTACCTTGTTTAATAAATTAGCAGTCATTTTTTCAATATCATTGAGAAAAACACTTGGAACATCTATTGTTACAGATATTTTATATTCCTTATATTTATCTTGTGTTAATGTTTTTATAAATAAATCTACCCCGTCCCAAAATAAAAATGAATTTTGTGGACCATTATTATATATATAATTAATATATTTAGAATCAGGAATGTTTTTTAAAATGTTTTTTAATTTTTCAATCTTAGGCTCTAAAATTCTAACTTTTTCTCTATATTTCTCATTATACTCCTTTGATAAAGACTCACCCTCACTCATTAATTTTTCTAAATCAGAATCACTCATGAAATTACCTCCATTAATATTTTGTTAAATTTTATCTACTTTCTTCTATTATCTCAACAATAGTTTTTAGGCTCGTTCCTACTGCGCCAGCAGCTTCATATAATCCTTCGGCATCTCCTGATAAAAGGCACTCAACCGGAAACTCTTGGCAACCATTAGCTAATAACCATATCGTCCTGGTTACGCCATCCGTAAACCTAACATGATTCTGACATAAATTAATGGAACCAGCTTTAAAAAATGCAACCTCAGCTAAAGGAACAGGGTTATTTCGCCCTTGCGAGAAGCCAAGTTCGGCATTAGGATATTTCTTATCATTCCGCCATGTTTCAGGATTGCCATTAGCTATTTCATAATGCCCGCTGTTAGGTTCGATTCTCCATAAATCGAGAAATTTCTTTGCGTCCACAATGACTACACATCTTTTTTCGTTTAAAGCGGCGGTTTTTCTGGGACTCATATAAATTACCCTACCGTCCATGAGCGGAACCTCAAAAACTATTTCGCCTAAAATTTCCGAATTTTTAAAATATTTCATTATAGCCTCGTAAAAGACTTTTAAAATTTCTTTAAGTATTTTTCCTATCAACCACCATCGAAAAACGTTTTAAAACGTGAACACGGCGTTTTTAAAAAATCAATAATTGTTTTCTCATAGAGAACCTCTGAATAAATAGTTTAAATTAGAGATATTAACCATGAATGCTAAATACTAAAGTTAATATAGCAACTGCTAAAGCTACAAACGAAATAATAACGGCTATTATAGACCAAACGCGCGTATTTTTCATTTCTTTTAATTGCTCTTTTGAAATAGCTACTTGTTCTTTTATTCCAGGACTATCAACCGGCGCGCCATTAATTTGTATTACCATAGAACAAGAACACCCCCTTTTTATTAAAAAAACTTTCTAAACCCTTAAAACCTCATCTTCCTTTTTTAAATTATACCTACTAAAAATAAAAAAATCAAATTAGCTATATAAGTAAAGATTTAATTTTAAATTAACTTTAAAAGCCAGGAGGTAAAAAAATGTTAGAAAAAATTATTTTATTTGTGTTGCTAACCGTATCTTTATTTGAATTATTTTTTGACACATCGAGATTTATTTATGTGCTTAAATTTTTAATGGACGCAAGCTTTAGAATTTTAAATTACGTCTTAATTTTTTTCGTTGTGTTATTCAAGAATTATTAAGACTACAAAACCAAAAAAAAATTAAATTAATTTTTAAAAGAGAAGAGAGGTTTATCTAAATGAATATGAAAACCGAAGCCGAAATATTAACCGAGAAAATTTTAGAACTAGAAAGTAAAAATAAAAAGTTGAAAAGTTTGAACGAATTTTTAATCAGGGAGCTTGCCAAAGTCAAAAAAGAGAAGAAATATTTCCGTAAGAGGTGCAGTTGGCAGATATAAAAAAGTAAAGGCCTCATTTTGTATGCACACCCCACGCAACGAACTTGCAAAATGCAAAATCCCGTTTTTATCAGCAAATATGCGGGGTTGTTCGTGATATAAAATGATAGCTTTTTAAAATATAAATATGCGCAAAAGCCTTATAATTATTAACTTTGATTTGAATATCAAAATATGCCAAAAAGTGCTATCAGTTGATAGCATAGTTTTCTAACGTCAAAATTGCAAGTTAGCTATATAGATATAGTAAAAAATTAGAGGCACTTATGAAAAAGAAATCAGTGTTAATCAGAATCGACGAAGCCTTATATTTTAAGATAAAAGAATCGTCTAAAAATCAAAAATCTTTTAATCAGACAGTTGTAAATTTAATCGAAAAAGGTCTCATAAAAAACAAAAACGACTATGCCGAACTTATTAATTTTTTAAGTAAAAATATCGTTACAAAAATCAATAAAGAGTTTACCGACTATCGTTATTTTTTGCGGAAACTTTCATTAAATAATTCTGCTTTTTCGTCGTCATCAAACCAAAAAAACGATAACCAAAATGACGATAGAGTTTCAAAAGCCAAGACGCCGCCGGAACAAAAATCAAACTTTTTTGACCTCGTGGATAAGAGTTTAAAAAATAAAAAATAATAAAAATTTTTAAGGAGTTTTTTATTATGAAAGGCATTAAAAAATTAAGAGAAGAAATCGCAAAATTACAAAAAGAAATTAAAACTGCAGAAGCGGAAAAAATTAAAACGGCGGGCAAAATTACTCTCTCTTTTTTTAAAAAAGAAAGCGATTTAATTCCCGAAAACTTTCTTAAATTCAAAGAAAATTTTATCAAATTTTTAAACGAAAATTAAATTAAAACTAAATTAAAAGGAGACCAAAAATGGAAAGATTTATCAGGCTTTTTACAGAATTTTTTAACGCAACTAAAGCTTTAATTTTTAAATATCCCGTCCCAGCGGCAGGCATATTTTTATTTTATTTTGTTTATATTTTTATCATTTTTTATGATAAAAAAGTGAAAGATAAACACGTCCGCGGCGTTAAAATTATCAAGCCGAAAAAGTTTTCCTTTAAGAAAAAATCAAACGAAAACGAGAACATTTTTATCGGAGACGTTGAGCTTCCGGTTGAGGAAGAAAACAAACAAATGTTTTTGTTTGGACGCCCTGGAAGCGGTAAAACGACCGTGTATAATAACATCATCGAGAAGCTTATCCAGCGTAACGACAAGGCCATTATTTATGATGAAAAGTTTGATTATATCCCGCTTTTTTACAATCCCGAAAAGGACTTAATTTTAAACATTGCTGATTCTCGGACCCTGAAATGGTCTATCATTAACGAGATAAAAGACAAAGCCGACCTTGTTTCGGTAGCTAAATCTCTAATTCCAGACGCAGTCGGAACAGAGCAGCATTGGAACGATACGGCAAGAGCGATTTTTACAGCGATGACAAGAGAGTTTTTGCTCTCAGGCAAGACGAAAAATAAGCAGTTATTTTCCGCTTTATCGCAAAAAACAGAAGATATTCTTGTCTTTCTACAAGAGCAAAACGCCCCTGAAGCCGTCCATATTTCGAACCCCCGTAATGCAAGTGACGTGATGTCAACTTTAATGCGTTATATAAGCTGGCTCGAATATGCTGAGGACGGAGATTTTACTATTCAGTCTTGGTTAAACGACCCATCGAAACGTTTTATTTTTGTCGCGAATAACCCAAAAATCAAAGACATTCAAAAGCCTTTGCTTGCTTTATTCATAGACCTTATTAGTAAGAATGTTCTGTTTTTGCCAGAGGACCGCAATCGTCGCTTTTATTTCTTGCTTGATGAGTTAGGAACCTTAGGGCGCTTAAATTCCGTTGTTGACCTCTTAACACAAGGCAGGAGCAAAGGCATAAGGACGTTTGCAGGAGTGCAAGATATAGGGCAGTTTGATAAACTTTATGGTCAAGAAACCCGTAATACCCTAATAAACGCCTGTAGTATTTATGTTCTTTTGGCGCAAAACGAATTTTCAAACGCTAAATTTGCCTCTGATTTAGTTTCCTCCCCGGAAGTCTGGACGTCGTCGCATAGTTCCAACGACGCCGGAGCGGATAGTTCAAGCCAGCAGAGCCAGCAGATAAAACCTCTTATTTTGCCGTCGGAATTTCAATCAATGGATAATCTTACTGCTTATGTTCGCATTTTAAAAAATTGGCAATTTACGGGGCTTAAACCGTATGATAAAGAACCGCAAGCTCCGGGCTTTATTCTTAATAATTCTTTTGCGTTCACCCTTAAAAACGAAGAATCTAAAGAGGAGGGCGAATAATGGCAGTTTCGATATCGGACGGCGCAAGTATAGGCGGCAGCGGATTTGATTATTATTCTCAATCGCAAGGCGGAGATTATTATAACCAGCACGAGCAATCTGCAGGCTTTTGGGCAGGTAAAGGCCTTGAATTTGTAGGATTAAAAAACGGACAGGTTGTCGATAAAACGGCTATGGACAATTTATCTAAAGGTTTCCGCCCTCAAACCGAAGAAGCACTTGTTTATAACGCCGGGCGTGAGAACCATCGTTCCAGCTACGATATTGCTTATTCGCCCGATAAATCGGTCTCTATTATGCGAGAATTCATGCCAGAATTTAAAGAAATAATAGATAAAGCCGTAGAAAGCGCTACCCTCGAAAATGTTAAAAACATCGAAGCAACGCAACTACAAATTCGTGAAACCGTCGGCAGCGAAACGGTAAGAACCCAGACGGATAATGCGATGATAGCAGTTTTTAAGCACGAAACAACGAGGGGCGACAATCCTGATATGGACTTGCATTACCACGCTGTTTTTATGAATCTAACGCATTTACCCGAAAAAGACCGATACGGCAACGAATTTAAAGCCATAGAAAATAACAAGATATATAAAAATCAAACCTTAAATTCCAGAGCCTTTACGAATGAATTAGCTAAAAATCTCGTCGAAGCCGGAATTGCCATAGAAAATACTAAAAACGGCTTCAGGATTCAAGGCGTAACCGATGAAATGATAGCCTTATTTTCTAAGCGTTCGCAAGAAATGCGCAAGACTTATGACGACCTAAAAAAAAAATACGGCGACACTAAAAGCGACGCAGAGTTAAAAGAAATGGCCGCTTTAGCTACGCGTCCGGAGAAGAACCTAAACAAAGTTTCATCGGAAAGTAATATTGAAAGCTGGAAAAGTCAAGCCAAAGCGGCGGGTTTCGATATTTTAGAAAGCATTAAAACTGTTCAAGAGGAAGAGCGTAAAAAAGGCGGTTCCGGCGGCGATTTAGTTAAAGGCGGTAATAAAATGAATGCTGGAGAAGCCTTGTCTGCCGCCTTTTTAGATTTAACCCAGCGGGAAGCTGTTTTATCTAAAAATGAACTATTCAGCAAAGCCCTTGAATACAGCGTCGGATATGCCCGGCTTTCAGATATTGAACATGCTGCGCTAAGGCTCAAAGAAAGCGGTCAATTAATCGAAAAAGCCGGAAATTTTACGTCTAAAGAAATTATAGAAGCGCAAAAATATATTGAAAGAACCGAAAAGGCAGGAGTAGGCGCCGTGAGTTCTATTGCCCAATCGGACGAACAAATCCAAAATGCGATAAATCAACACGAAGCCAAATCTGACTTTAGTTTTCACAGCGAACAAATAGCCGGTATTAATAATATCCTAAAATCAGTTGACAGGTATCAAAACGTCCAGGGCGTAGCCGGAGCTGGTAAAACCGATATGCTCGATATTATTAACAAAGTCGCAAAAGCAAACGGATTTAACGTCGTTGCAATTAGTTTTCAAGGAAATGCTGCAAATGAAATGGCTCAATCTATTAATTCCGAAGCTCACACTATAGAGAGCTTTAAAAGTATAACTTTAAAACAAAACGACGTCGTAATAAACGACGAAGCGTCGATGACTTCCTTGCGCGATATGAAAGCTATCGTCGAAAAAGTCGAAGCAGCAGGCGCAAGGTTAATTAATGTCGGCGATAAAAACCAGATTTTAAGTATTGGTGCCGGTAAAATATTCGAAGAAAGTCAAAAATTCGGACTTACGCAAACGGAGCTTAAAATCTCGATAAGACAAAGAGACCCCTTTTATCGCTCCGTAGTCCAAGACTTAAACGATAAAAAATTCGACAAGGCCTTTAATAAAATGGATAAAGCAGGAAAAATCGTAGAAGCGCAAAGCGAACACGTAAGGAGACAGGAAACCCTTAAAGCTTACAACGATATGAAACTTAAGATTAAAGATACCGGAATCGTTACGATTTTGCGCAAGGACAGAGATTTTTATAACAAAGAAATTCGCAATGCGGAAATTAAAAACGGAAATATCAAAAACCTTAATACTTTTACTATTAAAGAAAACCTTAACCTATCTCCCACGCAGCTAAGAAATGCCGCAAATTACAAAGCCAGAGATTTGATTTTTTTAAAAAAAGGCGTGGAAGGAATCGGCAAGGCGGGAGCGGAATTCCGCATTACGGAGATAGACGCCCAAAATAACACTTTAAAAGTTGAAAACGTTAAATCCGTTTCTTATGCCTTGCCGAGCGCTTTCTCCTCTCATACGTCCTCTATGCAAGACCATACAGTCGCAAAGGAAACGGTCGTCGGTAAGAATTCTACTTTAATTCATTCGTCCTCGATGTCCGACGTCGTCCAGCATGGCAACTATATGAACGTTTCAGGTATATCAGTCGTAAAAACTACAGTTGAATTAAATTTAAAAGATAAAAATTTAACGGATAAAATAGGCGGGGTCTTTCGCGAAAGCCAAAGAGAATTCGGAACAAATGAAGAAATCCGTATTACGAAAAACGACAATAAATACGCCGTAAAAAACGGACAAACAGGCGTTATAACCAGTATTAAAAACGATTTAGTTACGGTTAAGTTTAAAGATAAAACGAAAACTTTGAATATGAAAGAATTTAATCATATCGACTATGCTTACGCTTCGACGGTAAATGGCTTTCAAGGCGGGAAAAGAGACGGAATCATCGCCGACATCGTTTCTAAGCATGCAACTAAAAACAATACTTATGTTGCTGTTACCAGAGGCGTAAACGATTTTAGGGTTATAACGGACAATAAAGAAGCCTTAAGAGAAAACGCTAAAGAAACCCAGATTAAAACAAGTGTTTCCGATATGCGTTCAAGGTCCGACGTCCGCGCCGTTCGTCAGGTAGTAAGACAAACGGAGCAAAAAAGAGGCGGCGGACAAGCGCAGGCGGTAAGAACAAATTCGGTCACGCCTTCCGGACCGGGCGGCAGATAATTAATCAAATTAGCTATATAAAAAGAGGTGATATTTTATGATTAAAAAAGTTTTTATTTTATTATTCATGTTAGTTTTGTTTTTCAATGTTAGAGCCTATGCCCTTTCTGTCGGCACGGCGGCTAATTCAAACCTTGAGGTTGCGTTAAACAGGGCCTTAAACGAGAAAAAAACTATTTCCAATACTTATCATATAAATAAAGAAATATCTGTTTATGCGCTATATTTACCGTTTTTGGCTTACTTAGAATCTCATAATCCGGCATTTGAAAAATGTAAAGTTGTAACTAACCCTAAAACGTTGAATTATTTTTTATCGTCCGACGCCGGTATTAATACTCCTTTCGGCATAAACACTTATGCCGTAGATTTATTTCAAAAGAAAGCCGAATTCGGTATGCGGAATAAAATGCTGTCTCAAAAGAAAACCAAAAAATATATGTTGTGTGTTGCCGGCTACGGATTAATAATTTCGCAAGCTTTTAAAAACTTTAATAATTCATTACAGAGCGGCGCCGGGCAAGTTCTTTCAAACGATGTATATCATGTAAATAATAATAATTTTTATAATATGATAGCCCAAAGCCTTTATAACGCAATAATAAGCCAGGGCGGGCGCATTAAAGCGGAATATCGGATAATAAGGCAAGAAATTAAAAATTCGCAATGCGTCTATTATGGTAAAAGTTTAAAATGCGGCGGGGTTTATCTTAATATGGAATCCTACACCGTGATGTCGTTTGGCGGACTCGACTGGTTCAATCCGCAGACGGATTTTGGCGGTCAAAACGATATTATCGAAATTGGTTATAACAAAGACAGCGAAACCGGCCTAAACCTGGATAAAAGTCTTGCGATTAAGCACTTGGACGAAAACTCGAACAATCTGACAAACGATTTGTTAAATTCAATTTTCTAATAAAAAAAGGAGAAAAAGCCATGAAAAACTTTTTATCGAAACTTATGTTATTAACGATTCCGTTGTTTATTTTTATCATCTACTTAGTTATTCACAACCAGCATAAGGTAAACGTTAAAATAGCAAAGCAAACCAAAACGTTTAATCGGCAGTTTAACAGCTTTAATTCTGCGTTTGGAGACAATAACTCAAGCCAAAAACGCAATGCGAATTTAAGCCCAAGAAACGCTATAAAAAACAATAATCAGTTAAACAAAAACATTAATACCCACGTTAAATTTTAAATTCTAAAATGAGGAAATTATGAAAACAAAATATCCTAAAAAAGACAAAAACGTATCGGTAAGAATACCTATACCGCTATTCGAACAATACCGGCAGGCGCGGGGAAAAGCGAAGAAATTAGGCATAAAGTTAAATATGAGCGATACCATAAGAACCGGTGTTGAGGAATATATAGAAAAAATTCGCAATGCGGAATTTGTTATGTAAATTAGCTATAATTATTAATATTAATTAAAAAACGGAGGAAAAATGAAAAAATTAATTTTATTTTTTGCATTTATGTTTTTAACTTTTTCTGCAACATCTACACAAGCTTTTGCATCGTATTATACGATAACAAAGACCTATACTTTTTCTCAATATAAAAAGGCTGCTGATTATATCGCAAAAAAAGCAGGAATGAAAGTGATATTTTTGAGTAAGCCATATAATTTATTGAATTACCGTACTTGCGAATTCCAAGCAATGCACGGTTATCCTGTGCAAGCCCAAGCTTGCAATCTTATATATTATAATTCTTCATGGTTTTACAGAAATAAAATGAAAACAAGAAATGTCGTATATCCGCAACCTACACAAACGACGTATAAATATATGCTGCTACAGTTTTTAGCTAATCAAACTCTTTCTATACATAATAATAAAGTTTTTGTATTTAATAGAAATACGAATGCCGGTTTTAAAAAACTTTTTCGTTATATGGCTTATGGCGTAATAGAAAAAATGAGCAGGGCGGGATTTAAATTAGAAATCCCATTTAAAAAATCAGGCTATAATGAAAGCAGCGAAGTTCGTGTTTTACCTTATCATGAATTTAAAAGCGTCCTTAAATATAACGATTTCAACCCTGCTACTAAGCTTGGTTATAATAAGGCAAACACATCAAAAAATAAATTATTTAAAGACGAATTAAAGCATTATATTAACTTTGCCGTCGTAGATTTGCAAAAATTCCAAAATATTACTGCAAGCGAAAATACATATGGACTGTCTAAACAAGGTCTTGAATCGCTAATCTTTAGCGTTGTAAACCCGCAAAGTTTTTATGACCCAGCTGTTTCATACCTTAAAGAAATTCCGTCAAGGTTTGGTTCCATGGACATCAACGGCCTTGCAAACGCCTATACTGGGATGGCAGGCGTAAACTTTATAAGCGCAGCTACTATTGCCACTCTCGCCGAACAGGCGACTGCCCTTTCTAATATGAATAATCAAATAAACGGCTCTCTTAATTCAATTATTACGAAAGTCGGCGCTATGGGTTCAAATCGTCAGGTGGTGTATAGTTTAGTTGCCGATTATTATACGCAAGGCTTGGTTTCGAGATACGGCGATTTAAAAACGAGCTTTTTAAAAGATATGGGTGTACCGGCCAATCTTGACGTAAGCTATAATACCATACTTTATAATTCTAATTTATTCCTCGGTAAAATAAATGAAAGCCCCTCTAATTTAATACGATTCCATAAATTGTTCAATCGCGATTTTAATAAAAAATTTAGTAAAAAACAGTTATATATTCCTTTCAACTCCATAAGACACATAGAAGGGGCTGTCGGTGCGGGGGTAGCGGCGTTTAATAGCGGAACGACCGCAGGCAGGGTGCCGATATCCCTTATTAATCTTAATTACTCTGCCGTATTATACGTTGCTAAACTTGCCGATTATCCTGTCATAGACGCTAAATCGGTTAATTTTTATAGCTTTGTATATTATCTTTTGCGCAATATATATTTTTCTAAATCGAAATTTAGGAAAAAGACGTCCGAGAAACTTTTAAAGTTAATCGTATTTAAACAATTTAATAAAGCGGTTGCGGTATTTAATAGTATTCCGGTGCCGGTAGTTTTGACTCAAAACGGAAACAAAATACGGCAGGCGCTTTACGATATTAATGCTAATCATCTAACCGCCGCAAAAAACATCATAGAAAGCATAGGTTCATATTCTTGGTTTTTTAATAACCAAGAGGCGGTATTCGTTAATGAATCTAAAAAGACATCAAAACAATTAAGAACATTTCGCGACCTTTATATGCTATATTTGTGCCAAAAATATAAAGACCTTAAAACTCAAGGGGAACCTTGGAACAAACTGAAAGAAAAAGGAATCGTCCGCCGCTTGCGAAACCTTAAAAATAATAATGTTTAATTTTAAAAAGGAGAAACTATGAAAAATTTTTTTGTTTTAATCTTATTTACGCTTGCCTTTTTGCCAGCGCAGGTGTTTGCGGACAACGCTTCTATCGTAAAAAGTATCGTTTCTCATCCTGTTGCCTTCCAAGAGCTTAAAACGCTTAATTATCTTGTTTTTATGCAAAAAGCCACTTTTACCGTTAAGGATTTAAGAGGACTCTTAAGGAATTATGCCGGTTCTTCCGCTTATGCGTCGTCATCGGCAGGCGGGGGCAGTTTTAATTCCATAGGCGGCTCCGGAGCGGCGGCTAAAAATCCGAATCCGCATTGCGTTTCTTATCAATTTTTACTTGGTAAAAAAGGAATCGTAAAAGAAAAAATCAATACTTTATGTTTATCAAGGGTTTATTACGGCTCAAGAAACTGGTATGGAGCGTGGGTTAAAAACTATCTTAATTTGTCCCCTGCTTTACCTAAACGGCAAAAAGCCCTTGCTAAATTTGTCTATAAGGTTCTTAAAACTTTTCCCTCGGTTTCTCAAAATATCAACAAACAAGGCAGACACTATCAAACCTCTCTTTATATTGCAGCTGCAAGGGGAGAATCTTACGTAGTATATGACTTACTGAACGACTGCAATATTAACCCAGCCATAACATCTTACTCAGTCGGTAATGTCGCTTCTAATAGTGAGGGCGGTGCTTTGCCGTATCTAAATAATTATCAATATATTTGGACTTCTTACTTCCATAAAAGCGGTCCGGCATACGCGGAATATAAATATTATACCTGGACGACAAATAACGTATATCCGATAATGGTCTATTCAAGAAACGTCCCCAAGCCTTCGGCTTTTGATGTTGCATTGAGAACGAAATTAAAAAAAATTACGGAATATTTTCTTTATGGTATTAACGGGACTTTTTATACTGTTTTTAGCAGGAAATACAGTCAAGTTGATTGGCTCAAAGAAAAGCATAAACCGGCTTACTATAAACACCCGTTTAATATTAAGAGAAATCCATATTTAAAATATAAGCCTGTCTGCAAATAACATTCCAGTAAAACTCTGAATTAAAACCCCTGCATAAAGCGGGGGTTCTTAATTACCCCTAAAACCTTTTTAAAAGGCTTTTAAAACATTTAATAGTTTTATACCAGTTTCTTTTTTTCGTGCCTTTAAAACCCCTTTCCGTTCATTTTTTTTAAAGTAAAAATATTCCTTTCTAATTTCCGGCCATACGTCATAATTTTTCCAAATTAGCTATTAAAGTATAAACACAAAAAAGGAGAAATTATGGACATTAACAATTCAAAATTTTGTTACCACTGCGGCTTTATAACCGATTCCTACCGTTGTCCTATTTGCGGTTCCTCTAACAGTTTGCGCCCTCTAAAATTTTATTTGTCAGGACAGGCAAACATTCCGGACCGGCTTTATCATATGCGGTTAGACCAATGCGATAACCATATCCATATTTCAAACTTCAGGATATGCGACTACTGTTTTGCGATTCTCAAAAGCAACGAAAAATGCGACTGCTTGTCGCATGAATCGGCGGGAGGTAAGCCATAAAAAAGATTTTAGTTTCATTTTTTCTATTTTTATTAATTCCGGCAAATGCTTACGCTATTAACATATATACAACTCAGGCTAATTTATTTAGACCTGACAAAAATATAACGGTTCTAATACCCGCCGTTAAAGTTAAAAACAGTCAAGAAAGACAAAACCGTTGTATGAAAATCAAAAAACTCGGTAAGAAAATAAACGACATTAATAAGTTTTTATGCCGCCGGCAGTTTAGCGCTTATGTTTTAAACCAGTTAGGATTTTATGTTTACATCAATTTCATAAGATTAAAATTCTAAATTAGCTATATTAACAGAAGCAAAAAACAAAATTAACAATTTTAAAAAGTCAAGGAGGCTTTATTATGAAAAAGAAAATCAAAAGAGTAATTTTAATCGGCTTAGGAATCGCGGGCGTAGCTTTTAGTTTAGCAGGTTGCGCGGCAGGCGGCAGAGCTATTCCGCAAGGACGCCAATTCGAGCCGTATATCCCAAGCTCAATGCATATTCCGGCACCCGCTCCAGCTCCGACTTTAAACCCTCAGCAAGCGCAAACGATTAAAACTATCGAGCAAGCAACTAAACCTTAATCATTTAATCTAACCGCCCGCCCTAACTGGCGAGCATTTAAAAAAGGAGTAATTTATTATGGCAAAATTCAAATTAAAAAGCGCTAAATTCGTAAAACTTCCTGAAAAATACCACATCGAGCATGAGACCGATAAAGGCATACTTATATCAGACGGCGAAGACGGAGAATGGTTCCCGAAGAAAGGCGTTAGGGTTGTTGACGGCGGCGGCATCGAAGTAGCCGACTGGCTTTTGTCCAAAAGCGACCTGCTTTCGGATATTGAATTTTAAAAAAACTTTTAAAGGAGAAAGACCATGAAAAAAAGAAACTTATTATTAATTGCTTTCAGTATTATCGGTCTTGCAGTAGCCGTCTCAGGTTGCGGAATTGCCAATACTAATACTCGCACAACAGGAACGGCGCAGGCTATCCAAAAGTCTAAAATCAAGATAGGAATGTCAGAAATTGCGTTTATGCGTAAGTTTGGTAATCCGACAAGAGTCATTAAAGTCGACAGAGCGTATTCGAAATTTAGGTCGAGAGAATATACCGTATTCCTGTATTGCCTATCCAGGACAAGCCGGGCGCATTATTTATTTAATCTGATAAATAAAAAATCCGTCAAAAACACCTGCAAGAGCTTTTATTTTTGGCGTAATAAACTAGTAAAAATCAATTAATGCCATTCCAAGGCGGGTCTAAAAGCCCGCCTTTATTTTTCTATATCTTCTTTCATTGTCTTGTATTCTTCTGAACTTATCTCCCCTTTTGCATATCTTTTATTTAGAATATCCAAAGCTGTTTCGGAAGTGGAAATAGGATTCTTTTTATCCTCGACTAAATTCTTAATGTAATTTGCAGTTAATTTCTGCCTTTTCTTCTGCAATAAAAGAAAAGGATGTTGAAGAGATATTAAGCTCATAAAAGCAGACCCTCTTTCCTTATCTTCTCTGTCCTTATCTTCAGTCGTAGAATATAACTCTTTAATAGCATAATAAACGATAGGAAAGACAACAAAAATAAGTATAATGCCGATAAGCGCTCCCATTTTTTCTCCTTTGCTTATATGTTTGTTTATATAGAAAACCATTAACAAACTTTCAAAAACGCCTCTACGGGCTTCCTACGCAGTTTTTTAAACAAAAACCGAGTTAGCTTTATCAACCGCTTCTGCCAAATCCTTATTTGAATACTTTAAATATATCAATGTATTGCTAATATTACTATGCCCTAAAAAGTTTTTCAACAGCATAATATTCATTCCGGCGTCGAGTAGATGTATTGCCCTGGAATGTCTTAAGGCGTGCGGATGAGCTTTATAAAGGTTCTCTTTGCCGAATAATTTTAAAGTATTATACTTTAATGCATACGTTATGCTCTTTCTATCTATGGCTTTTCCGTTCGGTTCTTTCGCAAGGATAAAGTCGTTATCGTTCAATTTATCCTCTAACCTATGGCTTAGGATTAAAGACATAAGTTTGTCGGATATCTTTAAATAGCGATAAATCTTATTGTTTTTTCTTTGCTTTAAGGTTAATACTTTTATGCGGCCGGTCGAGGATTCTACGTCAGCGAACCGAAGCTCCCTTGCTTCCTCGACGCGCGCGCCGGTCTCATAAAGCAATAGAATTATAAGCTTATGAAAATCGTTTGTAATGCTGTTTAAAAGCGTCTTAAGCTGCTCAGTAGTATAAAATACGATGTTGTCGTTTTCATAATAGCTTTTAGATTTAAGCTCCGTTTTAATAAGTTTTGTCTTGCTGCTTGTCTTCACGACTTCGGAATAAACCGCAATTTCGTTTTCCATAATTACCCCCTTAAACTTTTTTTTAAAAGCCTATTAAAATAAAAAATTCCAATGCGGAAATTTAAACCTGTTTCCATATCTCTTGAAATTCCAGACACGGTTTGACGTATGCCTTAACCTTAATATTTCTGCAAGCCGGATGTGATTTGTCGTAACCTTTCCATATGCAATTTTTGCAATTCAATTCTTCCATTTTTTTAATTCTTTTTTGCAATAATTCTTCGTATATTTTTTGCATTTCCATTTTAAGTTCTCCTTTAAATTTTTTTAAAAAAACGCAATGCGAATTTTTCAAAATATCTTTATTTTTTATCTATATCCTATAATATTATTATAGGATATTTTAAGATAAAAGTCAAGGGAAAAATACAGGATTTTAAAGATTTTTTTAAAAGAAAAAATATCTTTCTATCCTAAAATAGTTCATTTTCGGATATAGAATTAAGGTGGGTTTTCCAGATTCAAATTAGCTATAAATAATAGGTCAAATCGCATTGACCTCCGTTGCCTGTCCGCTTTAACCGGCGGACAGGTTTTATTAAAAATAAATAAGAGGTTCTTAATGGATAAATGTCCTTTGTGTAATAGCGATACCGAGTATTTCAAGCAAGGCCTTAGATGTAAAAATACTCGTTATATCACAATATTTGAATTATACGTCAGACAAAAAAAAGATAAATATTGGTATTTTCATATGCCGAAAGACGGCAGTTGCGGTTATTTTAAAATTTTTATAGGGGACCAAAAGAATGATTGACGACTTCAACGTTAACGACTTTGTAAGAAAATTTTTGTGGATAACTGAAAACGAAGCCGATAAAATCGAAATGCACGAATTCTATCATCTACACGAACGATTCGATAGGCTTGACGATAAACAAAAGCATAGCGCAATATTGGATATTCTCTTCTATACCGAACTTAAAAAACAAAAAAGCAAAAAATAAAACTTTCTTTTCCTAACCATAGCGAAGCTGAGTAGCTTGCCTGCCACAAGTAGCACGTTAAAAGAATGCTGAAAGCGACCAACGGGAGCGGGCGGGCGGGCGGGCCCGCTTGCACTTACGCAGCGACCAACAGGAGCTCATAAGATAACGGAACGGCAAGCGTAGGGCGTAGCCCTGATTAACGGGGTATAGGGGTGAGCCTGCGAACCCCTATAATCATATTTCCAGTAAAGCAGGTTTAATTTATTTTTTTATTAATTAGAAAAAGCTCGAACTGAGTTTTAGAAATGAGAATCTGCGACATACAATCTAAATCAAAATTTCTTTTTTTATTTTTCTCCGCCGTACGATAAAAAATAATAAATACACACGCACTATCATAGCTTTATACTGAACTTTTTTTATTGTTAATTACCGCCAAAAGCCTTTATTTTACTATGTTTTTATTTTAAAAAGTATCTGTTTTTGAAAACACAAGGTAAAAACAGTAGGTAAAACGAATTTTTTATATAAATTTTTTTAAAAAAAGCTTAAAAAAGTCCTGCAAATTTTAAAATATTTTGCTCATAATTTTGTAAAAAATCGTCAATAGTCAGGACTAAATTTTTATTTATTTGTCTGCCATCTATGAAAGATTTTAGGTTATATTTTGTGTCATAAACAAACCAAACATCGCGGTAAGAATTAAAAATATTTATTAATTTTATCTTGTCATTTACATTGGCAGTAATCCAAATTGTTTTATTGTAATCATTTAAAAACTGACTAAAAAAGAGCCTTGCTCCGTAGCTGTCGGAACGTTTTTTTATCGTTAATTCTATCTCAAAATCTATATTAAAATTAAGAATAAAAACATCCGGACGGATTCTTTTTACCTCGTCGGAAAGAAAAGGAAAATCGTCATTTTTTGTTTTTTCTTTAAAATTATGAACGTATTCTGTTTCATATTCAAATCCCTGTTCTTTCATTTTTTCGATAGCGGCGCATACCCTTTTTATATAAAGATTATGCTTTAAATTAGTTGCTATCCTAAAACGTTTTTGCGTGCCGGTTAACCTCAATCCCTCGTCGTCGAGAGCAATTAAGCTTACAATTTCCGGTTGCTTATTAAAGGTTAAATCATTTAAAAATATTTTGCCGGTCCGGAAAATTTTATATTCTTTTAACTTCTTTAAACGTTTCCAGAATGCTCTGTCGTTCTTTTTATTCAGCAGTATTTTGCCGGCGACGTTGTCGCAGTACTTATGCCTGGCAAGAAACGAAATTAAGATTTTGTCGTCATTCTGTAGGTCAATTCTTTTTCTATTTTTTTTAAAAATCATACCCCCCCTTAAGATTTTGTTTATATTTTAATAGCTAAATTAGCTATATATATATGGAAAATATCAATAAAACAAAATGGTTTATTTTGCCGGCGTGCTTTAAGATTTCGCATATATTTAAAAACGAAATTTGCATAAAAAATACTTCTATTTTTAAAGTTGAATGCTTTCATGCGGAATATGTCCGTCAATATGATTTAGGGCATATTTGCGTATCAGAAAAGATTTATTGCGATAAGTTTTTCAAGCAGCGAGCACATTTGTATTTTGTAGAAGAGGATTAAAAAAAATATTTATAAAATTTATTAAAAGGAGATTTAAAAAATGGAAAAACTTTTAACTGTCAAAGAAGTTGCCGAGTTATTGAATTTGTCTAAATTCGCAGTTTACGACATGGTCTATGAAAACAAAATCCCTTACGTTAAAATCGGCCACACAAACAGGTCTTTGCGCTTCGACCGGCAGAAAATTTCTGTCTGGCTTTCTAAGCAGAGCAATGATATAATTCTTACCAAGAAATAAGCTGTATATACCTGCGTTTCGTTTTAAAAAACAATCCATAAACGAAAAGGGGGTATCAAATATGGCAAAATTGCCACAGGGTATATACAAGCAAAAAAATAGTGAATTCTATTGGGTAAGAAAGACGATTAACGGGCGGAAATACCGCACATCAACCGAAACGACGTCTATAATGCGAGCAAGGGCTTTTTACGAAGACTGGGTTGCAGAACTTAAGCAGAAAATCAAGAATGGCGAACCGGTGGAGACGGCCAAGAAAAAAGAGCCGGAACCGGAGATAACGTTCCGGGAACTTGTGGAAAGATATACAGGATTCATTAAAGGGCGTCTTAAATCGGCAGGCGACGTCGAATACATGGCAAGGAAAATGGTCGATATTTTTGGTAATAAAAACCTTTCCGATTTTACGTTATCGGATATTGAAAAATTGCAAAATGACAAGCTTAAGCAAGGTTTATCGATAAGGACGGCTAATCATTATCCTATTTTATTAAAGACTATGTTCCGCAAAGCCGTTGATTGGGAACTTGTCGACGAGTCCATCGTTAAAAAGCTTGCAAAGTGCAAGAACCTTAAGGGCGAAAATAAGCGTTTAAGGTATTTATCCGACGAAGAAGCGGAAAGCTTAATTAACGCTTGCGAGCCTACTTATTTAAAGCCAGTAGTTATAACGGCGCTCAATACCGGAATGCGCCGGAATGAAATTCTTAAGCTCACATGGAATAGGGTCGATTTAAAAAACCGGTTAATACTGTTAGATAAGACTAAAAACGGCGAAAGGCGGGAGATTCCGATAAACTATATGCTTTATAATACTTTATCAGGCATAATAAGACATATCGGAACTGATTACGTCTTTTATAATCCTAAAGACAAGGAATTAAAGCCGTTTGAAAGGCTTGACCGTTCCTGGCATACGGCGTTAAAGAAAGCAAAAATTCTTGATTTTCATTTTCACGACTTAAGGCATACGTTTGCAAGCTGGCTCGTCATGTCTGGCGTGCCTTTATTAACCGTCTCAAAACTGTTAGGGCATAAAGATATTAAAATGACTTTAAGATATGCCCACTTAAGCCCGGACGTCTTTAAAGAAGCTATGGGTGTTTTGGATAAAAAGGCATATTTTGGGCATAGTGAAGAAAACCTGGAAAATATCGAAACCAGAAAAGCCTTATAAAATATGGAGCGGGCAACGGGGTTCGAACCCGCGACACCAAGCTTGGGAAGCTTGTACTCTACCAACTGAGCTATGCCCGCTTATTTATGCACGCCTCTATAGATGTGTGCGTATTTTATATTTATAACACAAAAATAAAAAATTGTAAAATGATGGGATGTTTAATCAAAGTTATTTTTAGCCTGCCATTTTCATTTGTTTTTAATTTGACGGCTTATAGATCTCGCATATATTCCTTATTTAATTTTAATATATATGGCTCTATAGGGATTATAAGCTAATTGAGGGATTAAATATTATCATGAAGAATATTCAATCTGTTCTACTGTATTTTATAACATTGCCGATAAAACATTGACCCCGTCACTCATGGCAAGGCGGTTAACCGACCTAAATATTTCATTTTCAGGCACAGTAACAGCTTCTATATTATAAGTTTCCGAAAAAGATTCAGACAGTATTTTTGAAAGACTCTCAAAAGTTAAAAACTTAAGATTATAATCGGCATCGTTTCTTTCAAAAGACCCTATTTTTTCCATTTCCTGCCTGATACCGGTAACATTATTAAAATATTCCAGATTATCTGCCGAATTTCCGCCATTGAATATTTCTATATGTTCTTCTGGATTATAATCGATATAAATAGAACCGTGCTGTAAAAACGCGGTATCATTTCTTCTTTGAGAATTTCCGCAGATTTTTCTGCCGCCAAACGTTATCTCGTATGAATGTGCTTTAAGAAAACAATTAAAATTATTTTCTGACGCCTTATTATTTTTATTGTTTTTATTATTTTTACTTCGCGGAATAGAGCCGTTTGCGGCAATGCCGCAAACATCAGGTTTTAAACCTAATTTTATAAAAAAAAGATATAAAAATTCTCCGATTTTTTTATATGTATCTATAAGTTTCCCTGCAAATATACCGTCTTTATAAGACGCGGTTACGGAATAAGTTATCTCCTTCTTATGTAATACTGCCCTGCCGCCTGTAGGTCTCGAAACGATATCGTAACCCTTATGCTTTGCTTTTTCAATAATTTTTGCGTTTATTTCTTTATCTTTCTGAAAGAATCCTAGAGAAAGGGCGGGCGGGGAAAAATAATAAATTCTTAAGGTAGGACGGCTGGAAAAATCGTCTGCTACTTTATATTTATTTAATAAGTATAAATCCGCCGACATATTAAAACTGCCGGAACAGCCGTCAGAACTTGAAACTATAAGATTAAAACTCATTTAACCGTTGCTCTTTAAATACTCTTCGTATGCGTCCTGGTCCATTAATTCATTAAGTTCGTCTTCATTTGTGAGTTTAACTTTGAGCAGCCATCCTGAATCGTAAGGTTCTTCGTTTACAAGCTCCGGCTCATCTTTTAAAGAATCGTTGACGCCTACAACGTGTCCGCTGACAGGAGCATATAGCTCGGAAACAGATTTAGCCGATTCTATAGTGCCGAATGATTCGTTTTGTTCCAATTCATATCCGCTTTCCGGCAAATCTACGTAAATAATATCTCCTAACTGGTCCTGCGCGTAATCGGTAACGCCTATAAGAGCATTATCTCCGTTAGCCTTGACCCAAATATGTTCCGAATTGTATTTTAATCCTTTTGGAAAATCCATAAATCCCCCTTCCTTTTTGTTAATCTTTATTTATAATTTATATATTCATATAATATAATAAAACCTATGAGTATATTTTAATAATATTATTAAAATATATGCAACAATAAAATTTAAATAATTTAATTAATTTTATCTTTCTATAAACCTCTGTACATATCCTATGTCTATATTGCCGGATATATAATCGCTGTCGTTAAGTATGCTTTTTATGAAAGGAATATTTGTTTCTATACCCTCTATATTAAACTCGTTAAGCGCGTTTTTAGCCTTATTTATAGCCCCCATCCTTGTTGTATCGTGAACTATTAGCTTTGCTATTAAGGAATCATAGAACGGCTGTACGTTATATCCGCAATACGCAAAATCATCTACTCTGACGTTCAATCCTCCAGGCTTATTATAAAATGTTATCAATCCGGGCGACGGTTTAAAGTTGACCGGATTTTCGGCATTAATCCTTAGTTCTATACTATGGCCTTTAATTTTAACGTCTTCCTGTTTTATTTTTAACCTGTCGCCATTCGCTATCTTTATCTGCTCTTTTATAATATCCGTACCAGTTACAAACTCCGTCACAGGATGCTCGACCTGAACCCTCGTATTCACTTCCATAAAATAAAATTCGCCGCTTTTGTCCAATAAGAATTCAAAGGTAGCCGCGTTAACATAGCCAATTTCTTTAACGACCTTTAATATTAATTCGCCTATTTTTTTTCTCGCGGCAGATTTAACGGAAACAGAAGGCGCTTCTTCTATTATTTTCTGATGCCTTCTTTGAATGGAGCAGTCTCTTTCTCCCAGATAAATCGCGTTTCCGTATCTGTCAGCTAACACCTGAAATTCTATATGTTTAGGATTTTCGCAATATTTTTCTAAATAAACGTCTTTGTCTCCAAAAAAAGATTGCGCCTCCTGCCTTGCCTGATGGTATGCCTGAGAAAGATGCGCCGGCGACAAGACCATCTTTATACCTCTCCCTCCGCCGCCCATAGAAGCTTTAAGAATTAATGGATAACCGATATCTTCGGCGGCCTTTTTAATATCTTCCTCATTGTCTCCTATATCATCGCTGCCAGGCAGAACCGGAATACCCATACTCTTAACAAGTTTCCTGGCATTTCTTTTATTGCCTAGAAGATTCATGTTTGCCGAAGTTGGTCCTATAAATTTAATGCCGCAATTTTCGCATATTTCGGCAAAATTAGAATTTTCCGATAAGAAACCGTATCCTGGATGTATAGCTTCACTATCGGTTATTTCTGCCGCAGATATTATTGAAGATATATTAAGGTAGCTTTTTGCTGAAGGCGCAGGTCCGATACATATGCTCTGGTCGGCATATTTAACATGAAGGCTGTCCCTGTCGGCAGTAGAATATACCGCTACCGTCTTTATTCCCATTTCTTTGCATGCCCTAATAATCCTGACCGCAATTTCGCCCCTGTTGGCAATTAAAATCTTTCTAAACATATTAATATTTTTATATAGACCTTATAGGTTTTAAACCTTATTATTTTTGGTGAGGATGGAACACAGTTCCTCCATGTACTTAAAGCGACAATTTAAATTTAAATCAAATTAAAGAGGTTCTACCAGAAATAACGGCTGACCAAACTCTACTAACTGCCCGTTTTCTACAAGGATAGATACTATTTTACACTTTATATCGACCTCTATTTCGTTCATTATCTTCATAGCTTCGACTATGCAAACCGGGCTACCCTTTTCCACGATAGAATCTACCTCGACGAAAGGCGGTTTATCAGGGGAAGCAGACCTGTAAAACGAACCGACGAACGGCGATACAATCTCCTTAAGATGTTCATTTTTAACTACCGGCGTAATCTCGGTTTCTATAGACTTGGCCCTGTATGCTGCAAATTTTGCAAGTTCTGCCTGCTCCCCGCCGGAAATTTGCTCATAATATTCTTTTTTGTCGGAAATTATGCTCTTTAAACCGCGTTTATAAATTTCGTCTGTACTTAATGTAATTTTAACTTCTTCATCGCCCTTCTTATAGTAAAATTCCTTAAGTTTGTTGGATTTAATAAATTTTACCAAATCTTTTATATCTTTAATATTCATGGTATTTTCCTCTTTTCCTAACCATTCTCTTTGACCATCTGACACATGGCAAATCTGACGGCTGTTACCTGGCTGTCACTTATAACTGACTCTTTCTATATACGTTTTAGTTCTAGTATCGACCTTTATAATATCGCCTTCGTTTAAAAATAAAGGAACGCTTATTACTAGTCCGGTTTCTAATGTTGCCGGCTTAGTGGCGCCGGAAACCGTATCTCCTCTAAGACCCGGTTCAGTCTGGGTTATTTTAATCTCTATAAAATTGGGCACTTCGATATTTATCGGCTTGCCGTTATAATACAGGACTTTTACGTGAATGTTTTCAAGCAAAAAACCGGCGCTTTCAGCAGAGGCTTCTTTATCAATATGTATCTGGTCGTAAGTTTCGTTGTCCATAAAAACAAAATCGTTTCCTTCAGCGTAAAGATACTGCATATTTTTTTCTTCAATATTCGGCGTTTCAACCTTTTCGCCGGCCCTAAGAGTTCTGTCTATAACTTTTCCGGAAATAAGGCTTTTTAATTTTGTCCTAACAAAAGCCCCTCCTTTTCCGGGCTTAACATGTTGAAAATCGACAATTTCGTAAGGCTCTTTTTCCATTTCTATTCTAAGCCCTTTTTTAAAATCGGTAGTGGAATACACTTGAACAAACCTCCGTTTATTTGTGTTCGTATTTATTTATGATTTATTTGCAATGCTTATAATTTAAAACAATGTAAAATAAAAATCAACTACTAAATTTATAAATTCAAAATTCAGGACAAGTCTTCTATTTTGCATTTATTTTTTTTAATTCCTGTGATAACGCGCGCGCCTTCTTTTTCTACATAGCACATATCTTCTATTCGTACGCCAAACTCCCCTTCTATATAAACACCCGGTTCAACGGTAAATACCATACCTTCTTCAACCGTATCGCCGTTATTTTTGCTTACATAAGGATATTCATGTATATCAAGCCCTACTCCGTGACCTAACGAATGCGTAAAATATTTTCCGTAGCCTCTTTTATCGATATAGTCTCTTGCAATTTTATCCAAACGGCTGAATTTAACACCCGGTTTTATCTCTGAAATAGCCTTTTGCTGGGCGGAATAAACGGTATCGTAAACATCCATGAACTTACCGTCCGGATTTCCAAAGTGAACGGTAAAGGTTTCATCGCTTTTATAACCGTCTCGTTCAGCGCCGAAATCGCACAATAAGACGCCTGTCTTATTAATGGCTTTATCGGACGGCATACCGTGGGGAAGGCTTGAATTTTTGTCTGAAAGAGTTATCGTTTCAAATGACTCCCTGGAACGTCGCTCTATCAAGTTTTTTTTGTAAACCGAAGCTAAATCGCTTTCTGTAAAGTAATTTTTTTCCGTTAAAATTCTCAAAGCGTCAAGCATTGATTCTTCCGCTATTGAAACCGCTTCCAGTATACTATTAAGCTCGCTTTTGTCTTTTATTGACCTGATTTTAGAAGTTACGCCCGCAGAGGCAATTAAATTAATTTTGGCTTTAAATTCTTTTTTAAACGATACATACTCATCGTAAGTAATATAATCAGATTCGAACATTACTGCTGGTAATGCATCGGAAATACTACCGGTAAAAGGAACGGTGGAGGAGACTGCGGCGTCGGCAGCAGCGGAGCGGAACGCAGTCTTTGTCAGGTTGTATTTTGTGCCTGTCTCGCCTTCCAGTATATTTCTTTTTAATATATCTGCGGCTATATCTTTATAAATTCTTTTTATTTTAATGATTTTTACATTGTCGAAACATTCTTTATAAGCTCTTTCCCAATATCTGCCGTCGGCATAAAGAATTATATCTCCCTTAGCCGTAAAATAAACATATCCTTCTCCTGAAAAGTTAGTCGTATAAAATATATTGGAGGGTTTTTTTATTAAAATACCAAGGGCTTTATTTTCGGTTATCTGGTGCGCCGTGTCAGAAATATTAAACATGGAGAAAACGGAAGGTTTTTAAATATTTTTGTAAGAATATGCTTTTTGAAGGAAGGTTTCCAAGGCGGATATTTTAATTTCAGCCGCTTTTTTATTCCCTTCGCTTATTTCTTTAATTAACGATTGCAACCTCTTAACGTTATCCGCCGATTCCTCGTCTAAAGGATTTTCTTTGAGGATATCTATGTAAATATTTAACGCTTCAGCATAGTGACCTTGCGACTCGTATATTCCTGCAAACGTTTTTGTTTTAGGTTCTAATGTCATAATATTATTTTTATCACAGCCTATTGTGCTTAGTCAAGTAAATTAATGCTTCTTAATTTTCTGCAGTTTATTATATTCCCTCTGCAACCGCCTGTTTAATTCTTCTTATATGAAGGAGGTTTCTTATTTTACCGCCCTTCTCGTTTTTTACGTAAAAAGTATCGAATGCTTTATTTCCCTGAGTAGTTATTTTAGAGGTAAATATATTTATGTTAAAAGCATTAAAAAGTTTTCCTATGTCATATAGCAGCCCTTTCCTGTCCAAAGCCTGTATTTCTATTACCGTAAACTCGTCGCTTATATTATTATATATTTCAACAGAATTTGAAACGCGCGGACCGCTCTTTTTATATAAACTTTCGCTCTTCCTTTTATTTTTAAGCATATCTTCCAGAGATGCGTTACCGTTAAACACCTTGAAAAAAGTAGTCCTTAGTTTATGCCAGTCTATATTGCCGTCGACTTTTTTATATGTATGGTTTACGAAAAACGTATTGATGAATCTTCCGTCTTTTCTTGTATTAATATCCGCGCTAAGAATATTAAAATCGAAATAAGAAAGCACTCCGGTTATATCAGAAAATATGGTTTTTTTATCCTCGCCGCAGATGATTATTTCATAATAGTCTTCTTCGATATGCGGTTTTGCTACAAAATTAAACCTGTGCGAGGGCGTTATTTTTGAAAATAATTTTAAATGCAGAATCATGTTTTCTAAACTTTCTCTAGTCAGATATTTGCCGGGAGAATAAAATTGATTAACGAAATCCGTTATAAAACCATTTAAATCGTCAATTCCGTTAAGAAAATTATATCCATTTTTGCTTTTTAAGCTTTTCGCCGTTTCGGTTACGCCGTTTATGTAATAAGCATCGCTTTTAAAATACTCTTCCGAATTTTTTAAATAAGATAAAGTCCTGCCGAAAAGCTCAGTTAAAAGCATTTTTCTCCAAGAGTTGAATCTTGTTGATGAAACAGCCATAGAATCGCAGATGCTGACTATAAAAAGAAGTTTTAACCGCCTTACATCCTTAACTACTCCCGCGACAGATTTAATAGTTGCAGGGTCATGAATATCCCTCCTTTCAGAAGTCAGCGGAAGAAGAAAATGGTTAAGTATTAAAAAGGCTATATAGTCCTGTACGGCATCGACTAATCCAAGCCTTTTTGAGACTTTTACGGCAATTTTAGACCCAATTGATTCATGATGTGCTGAATACCCCTTGCCTATGTCGTGCAATAAAAGCGAAAAATTTAAGATAAGCATATCTTCAGCGCTTAAATCTTCAAATGTTTCTCTAAGCTCTACGTTAATTTTAAAATTAGCGGTATTTTCCAAATAATATATGCCGTTTAACGAATGCGCATCTACCGTATATATATGATAGACGTCATTAGTAGATAAGGAATCTATTTTTTCAAATTCGGGAATCAACGCGCTTAAAATTTTTGTTTCATGCATTAGAAGAAGAGTCTGATAAACTCTTTTTTTATTCTTCAGGAGGTTTATAAAAAAATCTTTTGCAAAATCGCTGTTCTTGATATTTTTTCTGTATCTTTCGCCGCCTATTTTTAAAAGATTTACGGAATCGGCGCTAACCCTGTAACCAGTTGATTGGTAAATATTAAGCAGGTTAAATATATTTTTAAAATCAGATAGAAAAAGCTCTTTATTTTTGACTGCGATAGAACCGTTTTCTAAATAAAGGTTATTTTCTATTATAATGCCGGTTCTTTCTTTTTCCTTGGTTTTACTAGTCAATATTCTCGGTTTTATAAGAAGATTTATTATCAGTTTTGATATATTATGCATATTTTTTGCGTTTAAATAGTAGTCATGCATAAAATACTCTATTTTATTTAAAAATTTCCCGTCTTTATAATAGAAAGCTTTTGCGACGTTTTCCTGAATATCGAAAGTAAGTTTATCCACCTTTTTTTGGGCAAGCAGATGCATCATTATTCTTGTTTTTAATATGAATTCTTTTGCGCCGTAGAAATGTGCGATATCGTCTTTATTTAAAGAACCGTATATTTTTTTTGCCTTTAAAGTTTCCATTACCGTAGTTCCGGCAGTTTCTGCGTCTGCGGACGATGGCGGCAGAAATTCGTTAGTTCCGATATAATATACCCAGTCGCAGTAAGAATAATCCCTTAACCCGCCTACACCTTCTTTGACATCCGGTTCTAAAAGAAAAATTCCGTTATCGGACATAACGTTGATAAGACGCCGCCTTCTCAGATTTTTCATAAGCTCTGTTAAAAAAACTGCTTTTGCGTTTATTTTATTAAAACTGCTTTTAAATTCGAAGTATAAATCTTTATTTCCGGCTATATATCGCGTTTTAAAAAAAGAGGTATAGGTCTTTAAGTCTTTTTTAATTAAATCTATTGCTTCTGAAATAGTCATTACGCTCTGCGCTAGATCAACTCCGGCATCCCAAAATAAGTAAAAAAAGTCTTTAAGGTTTTTTGCGACGATTTCCTGATTTAATCCGTCTTTTATAAGTATCATTATGTCGATATCGGAATAAGGACACAGTTCTGAGCTGGAATAACTGCCCCCAGCGGTTATGCAAAAATCCTCTGCTCCTTCGATGCCTAAAAATTCATTCATAATTACGGAATCGTAAAATGAGGATATTTCTCTAGCCGTATGAAAAGAATCGTAGTCTAGAAGGTCGTCTTTTAGATTTTTATATTTTAATTTAATTTTTTCCTTTAAATCTTTAGGCTTTAACGTCAAAGTTTTCTCCTGGCATTCCTTATATATTGTTTATGCTGTTTGTATATTTGTTTATTATTTATTTTTATTGTCGCTACTGCCTTTCATTCCGCCGCCGGAAACATTCCTTGGATGAAATTTCATATGCTGCTCTTTTAAATGGGATATATCGGTGTGAGTGTAAATTTCGGTGGTAGATATGCTGGAATGACCTAGCATCTGCTGTATAGACCTTAAATCCGCACCGCCTTCAAGTAAATGCGTCGCGAATGTGTGCCTTAGCATATGAGGCGTTATATTTTTGTCTATTCCCGCCAAAACAGCTGCTTTTTTAATTATCTTCCATAAACCCTGTCTTGTGAGCGGACGGCCTTTTTCGGCGATGAATAAATTATTGCCGTTTACGCCGTTTTTGGCATATTTATGCCTAAGCGGCAGATAAACTTTCATTATATCCTTAAAAGGTATTCCGAACGGAACTATTCTTTCTTTGGAACCTTTTCCCCTGACCCTCATAAAATTCATATCGAAGTTAAAGTTATCGAGTTTTATATCGGCAAGTTCCGAAATTCTTAAACCGCTGGAATATAGAAGCTCTATTATGGCTTTATTCCTGATGTTTTCAAAATCCTGCCCCTGTTTATGATTCTTCCTGATGCCTTCTTTTTTGAACTCTACGGATAACATTCTTCTCATCTCTTCTTTTGTAAGAAAGCTAGGAAGTTTCTTAGACACGAAGGGATATTCTATATCCTTAAAAGGAAATTCGCTTGTTAACCCGCGTTTAAATAAAAACTTGTAGAACCCTTTTATAGATGAATAAAATCTTGCCCTTGTTTTACCGTTTAAATTAATTTCTGCAAGATAAGACAAAAAGTTCTGAAAAAAAAGCGGAGAAAGTATTTTAAAATCTATTTTTTCGCGTCCGACATAAGTATGGAATTTCATTAAATCAAGATAATAAGACGAAATAGTATTAAAGCTTAAACCTCTTTCTATTTTCAAAAAAGAAATATACTCGCCTATAAATACTTCTAGTTCGTCTTTCCTGATTTTGCCTGAAGTTTCAGGATTATTAAAATCCAAATAATCCAAAGTTTTAGGCTTTTTAAGCAAGTTTTCTGTTTTCATTTAAAAAACCGAGTATAAAATCGAAATCTAATTTTTTAAATTCATATTTTCCTATATCTTTTACCAAAACAAATTTAATCTGCTTTTCGCTCACTTTCTTATCGAGTTTCATTGCATTTATATATTGCTCTGGGGTAAAGTCTGGAATATCAGTAGGCAGGCCGGAATTTTTTATTAAATTCCTAATTCTTTTTACGGTTTCTTCGGAGCATAATCCGATTTTCTTTGAAAGCGCCGCCGCAAAAACCATTCCTATCGCGATTGCTTCTCCGTGTTTTATGATTTCGTAATTATATAAAGTTTCTATGGCGTGTCCCAGGCTGTGGCCGAAATTAAGCACTGAACGGAGTCCCGCCTCTTTTTCGTCTTCCCTTACAACTTCCGCCTTGATACCGCATGACCTTTCTATGATATAGGTCAAAGCGCCTTCGTCGTAAGAAAGGACTTTTGCGTAACCGCTTTCGAGATAAGCAAAAAATCCGGCATCGAGTACCGCCCCGTATTTAATAACTTCCGCGAATCCGTTTGTCAGTTCCCTTTTATCCAAAGTTTTAAGCAAACCTACGTCTATTAAGACGGCTTTGGGCTGATAGAAAGCGCCTATAAGATTTTTACCTTCAGGGTGGTCTATACCGGTTTTGCCTCCTACGCTCGAATCGACGTCGGCAAGCAGGGTCGTAGGAACCTGTATGAAATTTATGCCCCGCAGATAAGTAGCCGCCGCAAATCCTGCAATATCGCCTATAACTCCGCCGCCTAAAGCAATAATAAAATCGGACCTTTCAAGCCTGTTTTCTACAAGCCTGTCATGAATATCCGAAAGATATTTAAGGCTTTTAGTAGATTCTCCGTCCGGAAGAACCATAACATCAAAGTCATCGGCGCCGTAATTTTTAAGGAACGAAGAAACGGCGTTCCCGTATAAACCCTCTACGGTTTTAGAGGTTACTACTAAAATCTTGCCCTTTAAATTCAAACCGGCGGAGCTTAAAACGGCGGCTGTTTCTTTATTGTAACCCCCGCTTATAATGCCCGAATCTATTAATATACCATAACCGTTATCATTAACTGCCAAGTTTAAATCCACCCTGATTTTCATATCTCTCCTTTTATATCTGCTTTTTTATATGTCTGCCGCCTGCATCCCGCTTTGGATTTTATCGCATTTACCGCCGCCCATCCTGCCATACGCATAAACCCCCGCAGTCAAGATAACGTTAGTAATAATAATTACGAGAAACGCGTATTCCGGAAAATCCTTAGTACCGGGTATTCCGGCATTTAACGGCATATACGCCATTATAGCCGTGGCAAGCGCTCTTCCTATCATCGACCAGAGGAAAAATTTTTCTTTTTTCGGCAGTTTCTCTTCCGGTTTTTTCTTGAAATTTTCCATAAAAAATACTGCCGAAACACTTAAATATCTGCCGGCTATCAACATAACGATTATAATAAAAAGCCTGTCTATAAATCCCCAGCCTATATGCGACAATTCCACTACGACTCCCAAAAAGACAAAAAATAACGTCCGTATTAAGAAGGAAAATTCAAAATTAAACTGTTTTATAAAAGATTCCTTTATGCTCATCTTGAAGAAATTGAGTTTTAGCTTGTTTAGTAATTCTTCGTTTCCCATTATTATGCCGAATACCAGTATCGCTATAGCGCCGTTTCCTTTAATGAAATGAATCAATAAATAAAGGATTAACATTCCGCCGAAAGTGACTGAATATGCGAATTTTGTTTTAGATATGAACTTTAACAGCATAAACCATATTATCCCGAATAAAACGGCAACGGCGGCGGATATTCCAAAAGAATAAAGCAGACTCGCCGATTTGGATAAATAATTTATATGAACGGACGAGTTTCTGGTAAAATCAATTAAAACGATTAAAATAACTATAGCGAACGCATCGTTAAACGTGGATTCTATAGCGATTATGGTCTTGTTTTTATCGCTTGCGTCGATATTGGGTAAAAGAGGCATAATAACTGTAGAACTCGAACACGATAATATCGTTCCGAGCATAAGGGACTGCATCAAATCCCCGCCGCCCATTATATAGAAAAATCCCCCCGCTAAAATTATGGAAAGCGTTAACCCTGCGGAAAGCAAAATCAGAGAGTATGCCGAACTTTTGAAAACGGTTATAAAATTAAGTTCTAGTCCTCCGGAAAACATAATCAGAATTAAAACAAGGGTGCTCAGGTAAGGCGCAAAATCTATAAACAGCCTCTGATTAAAAATATGATAAACCGGACCGAGTATAAGGCCGGCAATCATTAATAGCAGGACAGACGGAAATTTAGTGTATGAAAAGAATATCTCTCCGAGAAAGCCTAAAAGTATGACTATCCCGATTATTCCTATGGCTATTGAAGGGCTCATATATTACTTTTATAGCCTTTTTTGATAAAAAAGTCAAAAGATATCGCCTGAATAGTCAGCGAAAACAGGACCACTATAAAAACATACGAGATTATTTCGCTTCTTAAATGCAGATTTAAAGGCAGGGATAAAGCCATTGCTACCGGCAAAGCGCCTTTTAAGCCTCCGAATACCAGGAACCTTTTATATTCCTTATTTAGCGTCAGACCGTCCGAAAATATTTTAAACCTGTTTTTTATAATATTAGCAAGAGGTGAAATAAGGTAAACCCCAATGAAACGCGAAAAAATAGAAAGTGCTATTATAAACAACGATATAACCCAAATGTCTAAAATCTTAAATAAATTTATCTCTATTCCTATTATTAAAAATAAAATGGAATTTACTATAAAAGTTAAATATTCGGCAACGACAGGAAAAACCTCCAGCGTCCTGTTTGAAACTTTCTTCTTAAATCCGTAATTTGCGAGAACTATACCGCTGAAAATAACAGCCATGATAAAAGACATATGAAGATAATACGCCGTTATCAAAGACGCGTAAGCCAAAAGCAGGGATATCATTATTTCGGTCAAAAAATCGTTTGCAAGTGATAATATAAGCGATACCGAATATCCCAGGACAATGCCCAATATGGAACCGCCTATTGATTTATATAGAAATTCGAACGCGGAAGTCTTTATTATGCCGAGAATATAATAAAACATATTACTGCCCCATTTTAAAAAGAATGAATCTGTCGTATGCATCGCCACCCCGTGAAGATTCAAACCCAAAAAAACCTCGAAAAGGACGAGGCTTATGCCGTCGTTAAAAAGGCTTTCTCCGGTCAATAATGTTTCGATATCCTCTTTTTCGTCAATATTTTTGCCGCTTTTTTTTCCTGCCCTATTTTTTAACAGGGCAAGTATAGATATAGGATCTGTAGGGGTTATTATGGCTCCGAAAATTAAAGACTGTTTTAAAGGAAAATTCAGGACAAGATGGAAAACCGCGCCGGTAAATATTGCCGATATTATAGTTCCGAATACCGAAAGTGCGCCGATCTGAAGAATATTAGATATTAAAGGGCGCGTCTTGATGCCGACCGCCCCCTCGAATATAATAACCGGAAGAAAAACGTAATATATAAGGTACGGGGTAATATTCAAACTCGGAAATATACGAAAAATTCCCACAAAAAGTCCGATGATAACAAGCATCGAAGCATAAGGAATTTTAAGATATCTTGTTAAAATTCCGCCTGCAGAAGCTATGGAAAGCAGAAGTATCGCCGTAATTATTATATGTTTGCCGTCGTACATAATTATTATTATAGATAGATAGTTGGTTCATAAACGTTTTATGAAAATTAAAATAGAGATAAAAAGCGTTAAATCGGCTCTGGAAGTTTTTGCAAACTCTGCTGAAAAAGGCGAAAAAGCTATTTGTTTATTTATATATCTTCAAGTCCGGCACCAGGTTAAAGTGATTATCCAGCGTGAAAACGACAAAACCGTTTTCCATTGCTATCGATGAAATTAAAATATCCGAGGGTGGGATAGTAAAACCTTTCTTTTTTAACGCCGCCGATAAATTTCCGGCTTTTATCCATAGATTTTTACTCATCTCGGCATATCTTAAGCCCGACAGCGTTTCCTGAACTGCCGCTCTTTCCTTTTCGGATTTTATTCCCTGTACTAACTCAAAAATGATAATGCCGCAAACCCAAACATTGCT
>JAJYDX010000043.1 GCA_021777135.1 bacterium
ATAGATTTTTACTCATCTCGGCATATCTTAAGCCCGACAGCGTTTCCTGAACTGCCGCTCTTTCCTTTTCGGATTTTATTCCCTGTACTAACTCAAAAATGATAATGCCGCAAACCCAAACATTGCTTTCCAATAGGAGCGACTCTAATTTTGCCCCTGTTTCCGAGTGTGGTTTAAAAAATTCTATCCATATGTTGGTATCAGCAAGAATATCGGGCTTATCTCCGTTATTAAAGCTATTTAATTCTTTCAAACCCGGCATTTCTCTCCTTCTGCGCCTTTAACTCTTTTTTTTCTTCCTTTTCCCAGTCGTAATCAATTTCGATTTTACCTCTTAAGGATATGAGTTTCTTAATATTTTTTTGTCTTAAGAATTCTTCCATTGCTGTAGCGATAGCCTTAGTTTTAGATTTTTCACCTGTAATCTGCTGGACTTTAGAAATAAGGTCGTCTGATATGTTTAATGTAGCACGCATATTATGCACCTCCTATATATGTTTTTATTATATGCGATAATATTAAATATGTCAATTTTACTTTAGTAATTTTGGGTAGATAGGTACGAATATACTTGCCTATATAAAAAAGATAATATATATTTATTTCATTATATCTTAATTTGACAATATCGACATTCAAGAACCCCACACTTTCTTCCGATTATAAGATATGAAAGTAGTAATTTTAGCGGGCGGTCTCGGAACTAGGCTTGCCGAAGAAACTGAAACGCGCCCGAAGCCTATGGTGGAAATAGGCGGAAAGCCTATACTGTGGCACATAATGAAAATATACTCCCACTACGGCTTCAATGAGTTCATCATATGCCTCGGCTACAAAGGCTATATGATAAGAGAGTATTTTGCCAATTACTTTTTATACCAGTCCGACGTTACGATTGACTTGTCGGATAATTCAATGAAAATCCACAGTTGTAAAGCCGAACCGTGGAAAATTACCCTCGTGGATACAGGGATAAACACTCAGACCGGCGGCAGGATAAAAAGAATTAAAGATTATGTAGGAAAATCGCCATTTCTGTTTACATACGGCGATGGCGTAGCCGATATAGATATTTCAAAACTTATAAAATTTCATAAGAAGAATAAAAAAACGGTAACTATGACTGCAGTCCAACCGGAAGGAAGGTACGGATCGCTGGATATCAACCCTAAAACAGGTGGCATCCTTAAATTCCTTGAGAAACCTAAAGGTGACAATGCTTGGATAAATGGCGGGTTTTTCGTAGCTGAACCTAATGTGCTTGATTATATTAAAGGAGACGACACTATATTTGAGAATGAACCTCTCGAAAAAATGGCTAAAAAAGGCGAACTTATGGCATTTAAACATAAAGGCATGTGGAAATGCATGGACACCATAAGAGACAAATCCAGCTTAAATCAAATGTGGGATTCAGGCAATGCGACTTGGAAAGCATGGGATGATGAATAAGATATAGAAAAAATATAACCTGATTTTTATATAGTAATATTTCAAATATAATACATAATATTCTATGTTTATATATAAAATATAATTTAATAGTCTTTGTTTTCTCCATAATGTAATTGTATTATGAAAATAAACCATCTCTTTAAGGGAATTTATTCCGGCAAGAAAGTTTTTATAACCGGACATACGGGATTCAAAGGCTCATGGCTTTCGTTATGGCTGTCGCTTTTAGGAGCTGACGTGACCGGATTTTCTCTTAAGCCGGAATACGCTCCTGACCACTTTTCGCTTCTAAATATCAAAATGACGTCAATTATTGGAGATATTAGGAATAAAGAAATACTTTTCGATGCTATACATGCCTTTAATCCTGATATAGTTTTTCATCTTGCCGCGCAGCCGTTGGTTAGAAAATCATACAATATACCTCACGAAACTTTTGAAACCAACATAATGGGCACTGTCTACATGCTTGAAGCATGTAGAAATTCAAAATCCATAAAAGCGATAATCAATATAACTAGCGACAAATGCTATGAAAATAAAGATTTACAATACAGTTTTAAAGAGAGCGACCCTGTGGGCGGTTTCGACCCTTACAGCGCAAGCAAAGGCTGCGCAGAACTCATAACGTCCAGCTACCGCAATTCTTTTTTTAATATACGCGATTACGGTAAGGAACACGATGTGCTTCTGGCAAGCTGCCGCGCCGGAAACGTTATAGGAGGCGGGGATTGGAGCGAAGACAGGCTTATTCCTGACATCGTGCGCTCCGCAAGCAAAAAAGAAATAATAAATATAAGAAATCCTCATGCGGTAAGACCATGGCAGCACGTTCTGGAGCCGCTAAGCGGATATCTTCTACTTGGGCAAAAGCTTTTGGAGGGAAAACCGGAGTTTGCGGAGGCATGGAATTTCGGACCGAGGAATGAAGACAATATTTCCGTTAAAGAAGTCGCCGAAATTGCAAAACTGTTCTGGGACGATATAAATTATAACCAGGAAACGGCGTTATCAAATAATCAGCCTCACGAGTCGTCATATTTAACGCTTGATTGCTCAAAGGCAAATGGAAAATTAAATTGGAATGAGGTATGGAATATCGAAACAGCTATAGAAAAAACAATAAATTGGTATAAGCTGTTTTATAGCAAGAATGAAATATCTACCGAAAACGACATAGCCGATTATATTGAGGAAGCAACCAATAAGGATCTTGTCTGGACATCGCTACCGGATTATTGTTCTTTTAACAAAACACTTAAACCAATAAATAGACAAGGCAGAAATATGCCTTTATAAAATTTTTAATCTCTACCCTATGTTAAAACAAGAAAAAATATTAGTTACCGGAGCTTCAGGGTTCATAGGAAGCCGAGTTATAAACTTTCTGCTGAATAAAAAATTAAAAATTATAGCATCTTCTCGTAACACCGATAAAGCGTCTAAACAGGATTGGTTTAAAAAAGTCGAGTATATTCCTTTTGATATAAACTGTAAAGTTTCCAAAAATCTTTTCAATTATTTCAAAAAACCCTATAAACTTATTCATTTATCTTGGGACGGTCTTCCTAATTACAACGAACTTTACCACATAGAACAAAACCTTCCTGATAATTACACTTTTTTAAAAAATATGATTGCAAACGGTTTGAACGATGTGACTATAGCTGGCACATGTTTCGAATACGGTATACAGAATGGCTGCTTATCTGAGGAATGCAATACAAATCCTTCAACTACATATGCCATTGCAAAAGATTCGCTTAGAAACTTTATATACGCATTAAACCAGAAATATAAATTTAAACTTAGATGGCTGAGACTTTTTTATGTCTATGGAAATAGACAAAACGAAAATTCGCTACTTGGGCAGTTGCGCGATACCATTAAAAAAAGAAATAAAACTTTTAATATGTCATCCGGGGAACAATTAAGAGACTATCTCCATGTGGATACAATGGCTAAATACATCGGCTTGGCCACTCTGCAAGATAACGTGCTTGGAAATATTAATATTTGCAGCGGAAAACCTGTTTCGATAAGAAAATTGGCTGAAAATTATATCTCTGAAAACAAATTCTCTATAAAACTTAATCTGGGCTTTTACCCCATGCCTTCATATGAACCCATTGCATTCTGGGGGGACAATTCAAAATTAAAAGAAATAATAAGTCAATATAAATAACCTAAAAATATGAATAAACTTTCGATTGAAACTGCTCCTATTGAAGATTTATTTGTTATAAAATCTAATCCTGTTTCCGATAATAGAGGCTATTTTGAAAGACTTTTTTGCGACGATGAACTTAAACCAATTTTAAAAAAACCCATAAAACAAATAAACCATTCTCTTACAAAAAAGAAAGGTTCTATAAGGGGTATGCATTACCAACTTCCGCCGATGGCTGAAACTAAGATAATAAAATGCATCAGAGGTTCTATTTTTGATGTTGCCATAGACTTAAGAGAAGACTCCCCTACTTTTTTAAAATGGTGTGGTGAGATAATATCCGAAAATAACTCTAAAATGTTTTTTGTACCGGAAGGTTTTGCTCATGGATTCCAGACACTTGAGGACAACACGGAATTGCTATATTTTCATACAGAGTCGTTTAACGAGAAATATTATGATGGCATTTTATATAACGATCCTAAGATAGCCATCGATTGGCCTTTAAACTTATCAGAAATTTCCTCCAGAGATTTAAATTTTTCACCATTATAAATTTAATTGTAATGTAGGATTACTAAATTATGAAATGTAGATTCTGCGGTAAACAAATTAAGAAAATATTTATTGATTTAACTAATTCCCCGCCTTCTAATTCTTTTTTATCTTTAAAACAGCTTAATGAACCTGAAATATTCTATCCTTTAAAATTATTCGTATGCGAATTCTGTTTTTTGGTTCAAATACCTGAATATAAAAAATATCATGAAATTTTTGATAATAATTACATATACTTCAGTTCTTTTTCTAAAAGTTGGTTAGATCATGCAAATAAATATGTGGATATGATAACAAAAAGATATTCCTTAAATTCTAATTCATTTGTTATAGAAATAGCTTCTAATGACGGTTATTTGCTTCAATTTTTCAAAAATAAATCTATCCCTTGTCTCGGAATCGAACCATCTTTATCCACGGCTAAAATTGCAAAAAAAAGGGGGATAGAGGTAATAGAAGATTTTTTTAATACTAAACTCGCCTCAAGTATCGCCTCAACTAAGAAAGCGGATCTGATTATAGGAAATAATGTTTTGGCACATGTTCCAAATATCAACGATTTTGTATCAAGCTTAAAAATAATTTTAAAGCCAAACGGAATAATTACTTTAGAGTTCCCTCACCTTCTAAACCTTATTGAACAAAATCAGTTTGACACAATTTATCACGAACACTTCTCGTATTTTTCATTTCATACAGTTAAAATGATATTTTTACGACACGGTCTGACAATCTTTGATGTAGAAGAATTAGATACGCATGGAGGGTCTCTCAGGATTTTTGCCACTCATTCCGAAAATAGCAATTTTGCAAGTGATAATGTTAAAGCATTGGAAATCAAAGAAGAAACTGCAGGTATAAAAAATATCGAATATTATATGAAATTTTCAGATAAAATAAATATCATAAAGAACACTTTTTTGCAATTTTTAATCAAACAAAGAGGAATAGGAA
>JAJYDX010000044.1 GCA_021777135.1 bacterium
TCTTTCTGCATTACGGCGATATATCTGATTCGTCCCGTCTCGCCAATCTTCTTTACGGCATTAATCCTGACGAGATATACCACTTAGCCGCCCAGAGCCACGTGCGCGTCGCCTTTGATATACCGGAATATACGGCCGACGTTACAGGACTTGGAACGGTGCGCCTTCTCGAAGCGGTAAGGACTACCGGCGTTAAGTCTAAAATTTATAACGCCGCTACTTCGGAACTCTTTGGCTCCACTCCTCCGCCCCAGAACGAGACTTCCCCGTTTTATCCCAGAAGCCCCTATGCCGCAGCTAAGCTTTACTCTTACTGGATAACGGTCAATTACAGGGAAGCATATAACATCTTTGCCTGTAACGGAATACTATTTAACCATGAAAGCCCCAGAAGGGGAGAGACCTTCGTAACGAGAAAAATAACTATGGCTTTAGCCAATATACTGACCTGCAATCAGAAAAAGATATACCTTGGCAACTTAAACGCCAAAAGAGACTGGGGGTTTGCTCCCGAATACACCGAGATGATGCACCTCATTCTTTCCCAGGATAAGCCTTCGGATTACGCCGTAGGAACCGGCGATAGTCATACCGTCCGTGATTTCGTAAACACCGCATTTAATTATGCGGGTATTGAGATTGAATGGCAGGGCGCAGGCATAGACGAAAAAGGAATAATAAAAAGTTTCGACAAGAAATACGATGCCGTTTTAAAAGCCGGCGAAACCGTTATAGAAGTTGACCCGAAGTATTTTCGTCCTACCGAGGTCGAGTTTTTGCAGGCAGATATTTCTAAAGCTATTAAAGAACTTAACTGGTCTCCTAAGGTAACATTTACCGAACTTGTGAAGATTATGGTTGACTACGATATGAAGCTTAAAAGTATTACTCCCAAAGGCGAAGGCATAGAAGTTTCACGCCTTAAAGGCTTTAATTATACTAACCACGACTATTCTTTCCACGAGAAGTTGAGGGAAGGATGCTGATGGATAGAAATTCTAAAGTATATTTAGCGGGACACACCGGTTTAGTCGGTTCTTCTATCCTTAGGAAGCTTACCCAAGACGGTTTTAATAATCTTACATATAAAAGAAGCAGTGAGCTTGACCTAAGAAGGCAGAAGGATACCGAAGAATTCTTTTTTTTCGAAAAACCGGACTACGTCTTTCTATCCGCCGCCAAAGCAGGAGGCATACTAGCCAACAGCACTTACTCCGCCGAGTTTATTTACAACAACCTATCCATCGCCCTAAACGTTATACATTCTTCTTATAAGTCCGGAGTTAAAAAACTTCTTAACTTAGGCTCTTCCTGCATATACCCCAAGCTTGCCCCCCAGCCCATGAAAGAAGAATATCTTTTGTCCGGCAGTCTCGAACCTACCAACGAGGCGTACTCAGTCGCGAAGATATCGGCCATTAAACTGTGCAGGTATTACAACGAGCAGTACGGCACTAACTTTATCTCCGTTATGCCCACGAACCTTTATGGACCGAACGACAACTTTAATCTCGAAACCGCCCACGTTATACCGGCGCTTTTAAGGAAATTTCATCTCGGAAAACTTCTTCAAAAAAGAGATTTTGAACTTATAATAAAAGATATCAAAACCCGTCTTTTAGGTTTTAACTTAGATAACGAAATAAATCTTGAAGACGAAAAATCAATTGAACATATTTTAAATAAAGCAGGCATATTTAATGACCATATCCTTCTTTGGGGAACCGGAGAGGTTTACAGGGAGTTTCTTTACGTTGACGATTTATCGGACGCCTGTTTGTTTCTTATGAACAACTACGATTATAAAGACATAGGGGAACTCATTAATATCGGAACCAGCGAAGATATTAAACTTAAAGACTTAGCGCTTGTGATTAAGGATGTAACCGGATACGAAGGCGGCATAAAGCACGATACCTCTAAACCGGACGGCACGCCGAGAAAGCTCTTGGACGTCGGCAGATTAAAGGCGCTTGGGTGGGAGGCGAAAATCTACTTAAACGAAGGGATAAGGAAGTCATATGATTGGTATAAATCAAATTAATACTAAATCCGCAGACATCGTATGGCAGAAGACGGATATAGGTAAAGCAGAAAGGTGCATAGTAAAAAATCATAAGCCGTGCGTAATATGGTTTACAGGACTTAACTGTTCCGGCAAATCTACCATTGCTAACGCATTGGAACTCAGGTTAAATAAACTTAACTATCATACGTATCTTTTAGACGGAGACAATATAAGGCACGGTTTAAACAAAGACTTAGGCTTTAGTCCGGAAGACAGGACCGAGAATATGAGAAGGGTGGGAGAAGTCGCAAAACTGTTCGTAGATGCCGGCATTATAACCTTATGCGCTTTTATTTCACCGTTCAAAGACACCAGAAAAGCAATTAGGGGTTTGTTTGAAAAAGAAGAATTTATTGAGGTTTACGTCGATACACCTTTAGAAGTCTGCAAGCAAAGAGACGTTAAGGGGCATTATAAAAAAGCCCTTCTTGGTGAAATCAAAGGATTTACCGGTATAGATTCGCCGTACGAGCCTCCGGAAAATCCAGAAATTGTAATTAAAACGGCAGAATATTTTATCGACGATGCTGTCGATAAAATATTGATTTATTTAAAAGAAAGGGAAGTTATTCACAACTGTATGTTGTAAATAATTATAGATTATAAAATAAAATTGCATAAAAAATATCAAAACATTGCGAGTTTGAGTTATTGTAATTTAGCAATTAATATTAATGCTTAATAAACTTAAATCTCTAATCGGTCATCAAGGGTTTAGAAAGTATTTTTTTAATACCGGTTGGTTGATGGCAGACAAGATAGTCAGTATTTTTTTTGGTTTATTCATAGGCATATGGGTAGCAAGATATTTAGGCCCAGGTAAATATGGATTATTAAATTTTGCAATTAGTTTTGTGAGTCTTTTTAGCGCTGTTGGAACTCTTGGACTTGATGAGATAATAGTAAGAAATATCATAAGAGAGCCGGAAAGCAGAGATAACATTCTTGGCACATCTTTTTTTTTAAGGTTATTTAGCTCTATTTTATTATTAATATTTGTGTTTGTCGTTTTGGAAATTATACATACATCGACCTATGATAAAATTATAGTAATGATAATAGCCTTTGGTCAGATTTTTACTAATTTTAATATAATAGATTATTATTTTCAGTCTCAAGTAAAAGCAAAATTTTCCGGCATTTCAAATGTTTTAGGCCGTCTTTCATCATATGCGGCAAGGGTGATTTTTATTGTATTAGGTATGTCTGTCATATGGTTTGCAGTAGCCGTAGTTATCGAACAGCTTATTAAAGGAATATTTCTATTATATTTTTATTTAAAAAATAAGCTAAGTGTTTTGACTTGGAAGTATTCAAAACAAACAGCTAAAAACTTGCTGAAAGACAGTTGGTCGCTTATAGCATCAGGAATAGCAATAACAATATATATGGGAATTGACCAGGTTATGATAAAAGAAATGTTGAATAATAAAGCAGTAGGAGAATATGCCGTTGCGGTTAAGTTAAGCACATTTTGGTATTTTATACCAATGGTTATAAGCAGTTCAATATTTCCAGCAATAGTTAATGCTAAAAAGCAAAATTCAAAATTATACTTTCAGAGGATTCAGAAAGTTTATGATTTATTCTTTTTACTGTCAGTATCTATTGCCTTGGCGACAACGTTTTTGAGCGGCTGGATTGTAAATTTTCTTTACGGCAGCGAGTATGTTCAAGCAGCACAGGTTTTGCAAGTGTATATATGGGCAGGAATTATAGTTTTTCACGGAACAATAAGAGGAAATTTTTTAATTACCGAAAATATGCAGAAAGTGGGATTGCAGTTTAGAATTTTAGGGGCCATCTTGAATATATTGTTAAATATTTTTTTTATTAAATATTATGGCATAATTGGTGCAGCTTATGCAACTATAATTTCTTATGTATTACCAATATATCTATTGGCCCCTTTTTACAGCGTTCTTCGTAAAGAATTGACATTTACTTGGAATGCATACTTATTTAAATGGTTATGGAGCGGCAAACAAAAATGATTGTTAATATATGTTCTTCCGGCTCATCAGGTTCGACATTGTTAGCGCATATACTTAATAGACATCCTAATGTATTTTGCGGCGAAGAATTAGGGTTATTTTCTAAAAATATTCTTTTTGAAAACTTTAATCTTATTAAAAAACGGAAATATTTAATAGGAAGATTTGGAATTTCAAGTGCGCCTTATTTCAAAGACAGGAGTATCTTTAGGAATTTAGAATCATTTAGCTTAGACAGACAAAACATGTGGAAAATATTAGAATCTTCAAAACAATTGAATGATTTTGTATATTCATTAAAAAATATAATTCTTGGAAAGCAAAACAAAGAAAAAATAATTTGGGCAGAAAAGACGCCGGAAAATATTTATTTGATAAAATATTTTTTAGAATATTTCCCTATGGAAAAAATAATACATATAATAAGAGATCCGAGAGATGTAATAATATCTTTAATGGGACGAGGCATATCTTTTTTAGATGCTGCAGAAACATGGTTATCGTCGGTGGCTTCTATACAGCCTTTTGTAAATCACCCAAATGTTTTAGAAATAAAATATGAAGAACTGGTTTGCTCTCCTGTTAAAATAATTAAATCGGTTTGTTTTTTTTTAGGAATACAGTTTTATGACGAAATTCTGAATCCCAATGAAGAAGAACAAAAAAAGGGGGACTATTTTGCTTCTTGGAAAAATATTCCAGGTTCAAAAATATCGACGAATTCGATTGGTAGATATAAAAAATCAAATATAAAATTTAATAATATTATCAAAATGAGAATTTCTGATGATTTTGCATTGCTTCAGGGCATTGAAAGATATACAATTTTTGAATTAATGGAAAAATATAATTATAATATCGAAGGGTTTGGCGATCATAATTGTAATAACTATATTGAATATAAACAAAATAATTATATCCATAACAACAAATTTAAATATAATATTAAAAATTTAATTGGGAAAATTTTGCTAAATGAAAAAACAATTATTTCAAAGGTTGAAATATGCGCTTAATAAATAGTGTTTTATTAAAAAAAATTAATAATTATGTGCGGA
>JAJYDX010000045.1 GCA_021777135.1 bacterium
CTGAGAAGAATTTAAGGGTAATAGAATCAGGTGGTTATATAGAGGCAATTTATCATTAAAGGAGTAACCGGGTCAGGAAAAACCTTTACAATGGCGAACGTCATTAAAGAGCTTGAAAGACCGGCTCTTATAATTGTCCCGAATAAAACTCTTGTCGGACAAAGAGTTTCGGTATTTTCGAGTTTTTCTTGAACGCAATGATGATTAGAAGTCATATATAAGTCTCCCGACTCCCTTCTGTGCCCAAGTACGCAACCGCTTGCTTTATCCCTTAAAGTTCTCGATAAGATAAAAAGATATCTTTAAACAAAGTTGTGGTTTTTATGATATAATAATAAACAAATATTGTTGCATATTAGTACAGAATATGTAAAAATATAGAAGAAAGATTTATTATTATAGGAAAACTTAATGGAAAATTATGGACTGTTATTTTTACAACCCGAGGGGATTTTATAAGAATTATTTCCGCGAGACGTTCAAGAAAAAAAGAGGTGAAATTGTATGAAGAAAAAGGCATTGGCTAAAACCGCCGAAGAATTTGACCGCCGTTTCAATGAAGGCGAAGATGTTGCCGACCTTATCGATACGTCTAAAGCTGTTATCACTCGCGGAGGCAAGAAAGTCCGCCTCACATTAGATGTATCTTCTTCTCTGGTTCAAGAAATAGACGATATAAGAATGCGGATAGGCGTTGACAGAGGCGCTTTAGTTAAAATATGGCTTTACGAAAGGATAAAACAGGAAAAAGACATTCGGTAAGCATTCGTAAATATAATCCTTATCCACTGCAATGCTTTTGGTAAAAATAAGGCAAATTTGTCTTATTTTATATGTCCGGCGAAAATATAAAACGCTTACGGAATAGCTTTGAATTTCTCTATGAATTTCACCGTGATTTCTATAAAAGCCTTTGCCGATAGAGAAAGGTTGTCGAAGGAATGCACCGCCAGCGCTATTTTCCTTTTTATTTCCGGTCTTATAGGCATTGAACATATCCCATTTATATAGTTAAGAGGAATTGCAAGTTTAGGAATAACGGCAACGCCTATACTTTCCCTAATCATTTCAATGATAGTGCCTATATTGCGGGCTTCTATATTTTTAATTTTTTATCGAATTCATTAAATTAGACGTTACCAGTATTCCGCAGCTCGACCCCTTGAAAGTGATAAGTTGTTCGCGGACAAGTTCTTTCATGCTTATGTTTTTTCTGGAACACAGCGGATGCTTTTCTGGAAAAACCCCGAACATTTTATCTTCCAAAAGCTGGACGGCTTCGAGTCCTCCGGTCGGAAGCACCACGAAGCCGACATCTACGGCGCCCTTTAGCAGCCAATCCGTTACCTCCAGATCGGTTCCTTCGAACCACGAAACTTCTATTCCGGGATATTTTCGCTTGAATTCCTTGAGAATCCCCGGCAAAATTCTAACGGAAACGCTTTGAAAACACACTATCTTAAGACTGCCCGTCTGTAAATTTTTTAATGCGGAAATCTCTTCTTTTAATCGGTCTATGCGGGTTAAAATATCTTTGGCATGATTATATACTTTTTCGCCGGCCTCGGTAAGGGATACGGTCTTTTTATTGCTTTTAACGAGCTTGATTTCCAGTTCGTCTTCAAGCGACGCTATGGAATAGCTCACGCCGGACTGAGTTATATACAGAGATTCAGCCGTCTTCGTGAAACTTTCCGTTTCTATGAGTGTTTTTAAAATATTAAATTGGGTTAACGTCATGAGTAAATAATCATTTTAAATGTTATTATGGAATTCTCTGCGGTTTGCCTGAATCCTTCTAAAAAAAATTTAAGCCACTGCGTTAAATAGACATTTTAAAAGTTATTAACATAAATATAAAATTAATTTGACTATAATTAAAAATAAATATATAAAATATAAGTATAAATAAATAAGGTTATTTTTGCTGAGCAGAATTTATAATTATAATTTCAATAATCTCTTTAGGAGGAGTTAAGAAATGAACCGCAAAAAAATTATCTTTTTATTTATCTTTTTATTTGCTTTTTCTTTAGTTCTTACGGGATGTCATATTTCGGGCAAACCTCAGTCCGCCAAACAAAACTCCAAAAAACAATCCTTTATTGTCAGTACTCTTTCTTCTATCCCCGGAAAAACTATAATAAAAACATACGGTTTTTATTGCAGGTTTTTTATCTACGGAGGGACGCCAAAAAACTACGTTTCGAGATTTGAAGGTGCAATAGCCGGTATTTCGCTTAAAGGCAAGAAAATGGGTGCTAATGCTTTTATAAATATGAAAATATCGGATGCGACCGCCGCTCTTCAGGGTTCGGAATGGAACTCTTCCATAATCAATATATGCGGGGATTTCGTAAAATTTTAAAAAAGCTAAATAAGTAAAATGATATATCGGCTTAAATAGTTAATCCAATAACTTCATAAGAGGTAAAAAAAATGATTAAAAATATCACGGTAATTATTGTTTTTGCGATTATTTTAAATCTATTTAGCTTTAAACCTGCTTTTTGTTCTAGTCTTTCGCGCGATGCATTGCAATATGTCGAACATGCGGGAATATATGGTTGCGGAAGTACGACCTTAGCCTTAACCAGAAATTTAGAGCTTGGCTTAGGCAGTGATTTTCGTTATTTTATGAGGTCGTCATGGAATACAAAACAGCAATACGTGCATCTTACAATTTTAATCAGAAACGGCAATAATTATAACAGTATTAGAACAGGCAGTATTGTTATAGTAAAAAAGGACAGATATTGCGAAGGTTTTATGTCTAATAATGTTTATAACCTGCACGAGTCATGCAAAACATTTACTAAGAATATGAAGTATAAAACATCGCTTGGCGCATTATCGTCATATTTCAATAAAGGCGGGGTAGATTATATAGTAAAATCCAATTCTCCAAGTGTATGCAATATAACTTCTTTTGCTACATGGATTAGTAAAGTAAAATAAATATGATTTTTAAAGAATAATTAAAAGTAATAATAATTTAAAAGTGTCCGAGATTTGCGAGTTTCTTATAAATATGTTTTAGATACTGTCAAGTTTTTGTGTAAATTTATTTGCTTTTAAAACCTCTCTATATAATAATATTTACCTTTATAGCAAAATTAATCTTATTTTAAATTAGAATATATAAAAAAAGCGGGCTAATAGCCAAAATTAGGTACTCCTTTCCCTTATAGCAATACAAGAAGAAAAGAATCAGGACGGCTAAACATTTAATGATTTTTAAAATAATTTAAATCGGAGGATTGTTTAATGAAAAATTATAAATTATTTTTTATTCTATCTACTTTTGTTATTTCTATTCCTATTTTCCTTTCTTCGTGTTCTAATGGTTCTAATGCGCATAAAACCTCAAATTCCGGCAAAACTGCAATAAAAACTAAAAATAATATATACGGACGCTTAAAACTCTTTGGCGTATCTTTGTAAAATCCAAATAGGACAGTTTTGGAAGACGCAATTAAAAGAGCGGGGCTTATTCCTATAAAAGAAAGTTTAAATGACTGGTGCGACAGCTATAAAGTAACCGGCCAACTCGACAAGGCCTCGAGGTTTTATGTATGCTATACGTAAAACGACAAGTTTGCATACGCCCAGTATGTTTTTCCCGTTTTTATGAATGTAAAGCTTGTGAAGCATGTGATTGCCATGGTATCGGACAAATACGGAAAACCGGGCAGCATAAACGGCGACTATTCGCTCGGAGACGTTACCGCATACCGGCATTTCGGCTCCAACGAGGAAATAAAAATATTCAGGGACTGGCCGTCCACGTCCGTTTATCTAAATTTAATAAATATTTCCAATCGCCGCAGGCTTCTTTACGAATTACATAAACAGAAAGAGGAACAAACTGCTAATAAAGCGAAATCGCAAGGCAATGCTTTTTGAAAACCAAAACATATGGAGGATTTATTATGCTCAAAAAAATCTTATTTTTATTTTTACTTGTTTTATTAATCTTTTCCAGCAAATCATATGCCTCCTCTTATTCCACTAATGAGTGTTTAAACCATATAAAAGCTCAGGCTTTTAGAACGGCAAGGTCATGGGGGATAAAGGCGGTGGATAACCATCCCGGAAGTTTTTACGCCCGTTTGTGTCTGGGAACAGCGGATAGGTATCTCGGTTTATACAAACCCGCCCTTTACGATTTTAAAGAGGCGATTCCGCTTGCAAACAATAAAAATAGATTAGGGCTGGTTTACAACTGCATAGGCGCAACATTTACTTCCGTCGGAAACGAAAAAAACGCCTTAATGTTCGATTTCAGGTCTTTAAAACTTGCAATGGAGCTTAATGACGTAAGTATTGAATCTGAAGATATCAACAATATAGCCTTCATTTATCAAAACGAAGGCAAATATCAAAAAGCCATGGGCTATCTAAAAAAATCGTTGGCGCTAAGACGAACTAAAAAAGGAAAGGCTATAAGTTATAATAATATAGCTATGCTTTATTCCGATATGAATAATTATACCGGAGCTATAAAATATCAGATAAAAGCTTTAAATTTAAATGAAAACGCTGGTAACTATTACGGGACAGCTTCAAGTTATTTAAATCTCGGCTATATGTACATATATGTTAAAAATTATACATTAGCCGAAAGATATATTCTTAAAGGTCTTGCTATGGAGAAAAAAATAGGAAATAAAGAATGGATAGGGACTGGATATATATACTTAGGCAGGCTTTACAGGAATGAGGGCGATAATAAAAATGCTTATGTTTATTATCAAAAAGCTTATAATATGTTTAAAATAAGCGGGAATACTTCGGGTGCCCATGACTGTCTTTCTATGATTGATAAAATCAAAAACCAAACAAAAAATAAATGAATTAAAGGAAAATTAAAGGGGTCAGATTTATTTTTTTTAAAATCATTAACGGAACGGCTTGAAATTTCAAAAATATGCGTTATAATTAAATTAAAGAAAGAAAATAAATTTAAGGCAAAGATATTTACGAATATATATTTTTAAGCAGCATGCCGCCGTCAGTCAGTTTAATGCTTAACTTTAAGCACATTGGACGTTAAAAACCAGTGACTGCGACGGCGGTATTTTTTTGTTCCGCAAATACGAATGAGCAG
>JAJYDX010000007.1 GCA_021777135.1 bacterium
GAATATTCCGGTAATGATATTGTCAGTTGTTGAAGACAAGGATACGGGATTTAAAATAGGCGTGGACAAGTATCTAGTCAAAGGCTCGGAATACTCGCATTTATTAAACGAAGTAGACGGACTATTAAATAAAAAACCGTAAAACTAAGATTAATCAGGCTTTCATATAAAAGCATCATGAAGGAGTGTAAAACCTCTATAATTAACGCTTCTTAAAAGGAGGGCGGGGAAGCATGGAAAGCGGAACCGATAAAAGTCCGTCCGGATTAAAAGAATATATAAAGGCGGCTTTGAAGCACGATTTTAAAAATCTTTCCGTTATTAGCGCCATTTCGGCATCCAGTCGCGAAGAAGCCGACGAAGAACTTATTTCCTTAATTAAAACACTTGCGGAAGAATATGGAGAATACATATCTGCTGCCGAAAAAATAGTCGGAGAACTTGCCGAATCTAAAAGGCAAATAGAAGAGTTACTGGAGTATAAGAACCTGCAGGAGGAAAACCTGATGAAGTCCAGAGGACTTTATTCGGCAATTATAACCAATATGGCGGACGCCTTGATAGTTATAGACGGCGATAAAAAAATTATATCCTTTAACTCCGCATTTGCTTCTATGTTTATGCTCGACCCTGGATTATTCATAAAAGAAAATTGTCCCGGATTAATACTTGGGATGAGCATAGAGTCTGTTTTAGGCGGGGGAATTATCGGCCTCGTAAACAATGTATTTAAATCTTACGCGGATACTTCCGCAGTTCCCGATGGTGAAAAACTGTTTTCCTCGGAAATAAGCCTCGGAGGGGGCAGGACGGGAAGAGCGATGGCCACTCCTATGTTCGTGAAACCCTCAGCTGCAGGCCCTTCGCAACCGGTTTCGGACAAATCCGCAAGGATTTTCTCTGGAGCGGTTATAACCGTGAGGGATACCACGGAGGAGAAAGAAACTGAGTCTATGAAATCCGATTTTATCCGACTGATGTCGCACGCATTAAAGGCGCCGCTAACTTCCGTAATAGGGTTTTCAGAAATAGCGCATAAAAAATTTACTGAATCCATACTCCCATTAATAGATACGGAAGATAAAAAAATAAAAAAAATATCAGGGCAGATAGAAGGCAATCTAAGTATAATAGCAGAGGAAGGAAAAAACCTTGCCTCTCTTATAAGCGATGTTCTGGATATAGCAAAAATAGAATCGGGAAACACCGGTTGGAAAGAAGAAAATTTTTCTATAAGACCGTTAATTGATTATTCTATGAAATTAACGTCGTCCTTATTCCAGCAAAAAGGATTAAGCGGGGAGCTTGAGATAGAAGAAGACTTGCCTGAAGCTTTTGGAGACAAGGAAAAATATACGCAAATAATAATGAGTATTATTTCTAACGCTATTAAGCATAGCAATGAAGGAACCATCAAACTGGCGGCCGAGTCATGTGAAAACGGAATAATGATAACCGTTGCCGACTGTGGGGCGGGCATAACCAAAGAAAAGGCGGAGAAGCTGTTCGACAAATTCAGGCCAGGGGGAGATGCCTTTTCCGACGGTTCAAGCGGAACAGGATTAGGTCTTCACGTATGCAGCCATATAATAAAACACTACGGTGGAAAGATATGGGTCGAAAGCGAAGAGAGCAAGGGAAGCACTTTTCGCTTCACAGTTCCTACCGGTTTCCGATCATCGTGCAAACCTCACGCAGATGTCATATAACCCCTTTTTTGTAATTCATTTAATATTATTTTAATAATAATTATTATGGCATAAAATATATGTTATGAATGAAGTTTTTATTGTAAAATAATAGCTTGACTTTATCCTCAGTATAATTTATATTTATCTTAATATTATAATTAATATATTTACAGCATTATTTTAATTATTTACTGAGGTCGACAAAAAATGCCTAAAGTTCTTATTGCAGACGACGAACCGCATATAAGACTGCTTTTAGAGCAGACGCTTGAAGACCTTGAAGACGAAGGATTAGAGATTATCGTCGCCGAAAACGGAGCAGAAGCCCTAAAGGCAATCAAAGAAAACAAGCCAGATATGGTTTTTTTAGATGTTATGATGCCTAAGATGAACGGGTTCGAAGTATGCTCTGAAGTAAAAAACAATTTAAAAATACAAGGCGTTTATATAATACTTCTTACCGCAAAGGGTCAGGAAATAGATAAGTTAAAAGGAATGGAATCCGGCGCAGATATGTATATGACCAAGCCTTTCAATCCAGACGACATCATTAATAAAGTCCGCGAAATTCTATAAACATTTACCACGGCGTTACAACATTGTGCCAACTTTGTTGGCATTGTGCTAATATTATCGAGTAACTTTCATTAAATAATTCCTATTTTGTTTTATGCTTATCGGTTGCTATAATTTGCACAAGCAACTGTAATTGTTAGAAATCCAGTAAAGCTAACCTAATTTCTTGTTATGGCACGTAAATTGCTATATTCAAATTTAAGATTGAAACTTAATTTGGATTAGATAATTTACGGGAGGTTTATAATGGATAACAAGCGGCTGCTAAAAACTAAAGGCGTACTGCAAATAATTTTAGACAATCCGCTTGTAGGGATAATATTAACTACTCAAAGAAGAATAATCCATGCCAACAAAAAAATGGCGGATATGTTAGGATACGATACGCCGGATGAATTAATTGGCAAGTCTACTAGAATAATTTATCATTCCGAAGACGATTATATCGGTATCGGCCAGTCCATATACTCCACTTTAAATAATGGCAAAGAAGCAAGATACGAAATGCTCGCAAAAAGAAAAGACGGCTCGGAATTCTGGTGCCTTCTGTCGGGAAAGTCCGTAAATCCGGACGAGGCTGATAATGCTGATTCCGTCTGGATTTTTCAGGATATAGACGAATTTAAAAGACAGAAAGATGCTCTTGAATCTAATATATACCGTGCTATTTTAAACAATTCACTCGTTGGCATATTGCTTTTGCAGCGCAGGCATATAGTCTCTGCCAACAAAAAAATGGCGGAATTGTTTGGTTATGATGGACCCGAAGAGATGGTAGGCAATATTACAAGAATACTTTACCGCTCGCAAGCAGATTTCGAGGAAATAGGCAGGATAGTATATTCAGACCTCGCGGCAGGAAAAGAAGCAAAGTTAGAACTTATAGGAAAAAGAAAAGACGGTTCTGAATTCTGGTGTCTTTTGACCGGAAAATCGGTCAACCCGGACGAAACGGGTGGAGCCGACTCGGTTTGGATTTATCAGGACATCACAAGAGAAAAAGAAGTAGATATGATGAAGACGGATTTTATATCAACCGTATCGCATGAACTAAGAACGCCCCTTACCTCTATTCTCGGCTTCGCCAACATAATAAGCAAAAAATTCAAAGACGTTATATATCCGGTGCTTAACCCTGAAGATAAAAAAACCAGAAAAACCGCGGATCAGATAGAAAGCAACTTGGATATAATAATATCCGAAGGAAACAGGCTGACTTCCCTTATAAACGATGTATTAGACATAGCCAAAATGGAAGCCGGCAAGGTAGAGTGGAAGGACGAGCGGTTTACCGCAATTTACGCCATAGAACATGCCGTATCGGCAACATCTTCCCTTTTTCAGGCAAAGGGTCTCGGCATAATAACTGAAGTAGAAGATGGCATTTCCGACATATATGCCGATAAGGACAGGTTTATACAAGTTATTATAAACCTTTTATCCAATGCCGTAAAGTTTACCGATAAAGGAAATGTGACAGTCAGGGCAAAATCCGCCGGAGATTTCCTGCTTATAAGCGTTTCGGATAACGGCATAGGCATAAGCAAAGAAAACCTGAATAAAGTGTTCGAGAAGTTCAAACAGGTAGGGGATACCCTTACCGACAAGCCCAAAGGCACGGGCTTAGGCCTTCCCATATGCAAGCAGATAGTGGGACATTACGGCGGCAAAATATGGACGGAAAGCAAGGAAGGCAAAGGAAGCACTTTTTATTTTACCGCTCCCCGCTATAACGAAAAAGCAGGCTTGGTGCACGTAAAAGATTTTATAGAACAGCTTAAAAACTCCGAACCGCCCGTGTTAATTTATGACGGAGTTTCCAAAAACATACTTATAGTCGACGACGACGACGCGATAAGAAAACTTTTAAAACAGGAACTGGAATATGCCGGTTATACGGCAGAAGAAGCCATTGACGGCATAAAAGCCCTGGAGAAGATAAAAAGTAAAAAATACGACCTTATTATATTAGACGTTATGATGCCCGGATTAAGCGGATTCGATGTAGCCAGGGTTTTAAAAAACAATCCGGATACTATGAATATTCCGGTAATGATATTGTCAGTTGTTGAAGACAAGGATACGGGATTTAAAATAGGCGTGGACAAGTATCTAGTCAAAGGCTCGGAATACTCGCATTTATTAAACGAAGTAGACGGACTATTAGGTAAAGAAGCGCAAAGCTAAACTGATAAGAGAATGCAAATCATGAAAAACTGCAGAGCTATATTAAAAAAATTACTGGAAAACAAAGAGTTTCTTAAAATATTAAACGATACCGCCGACGCCCTTGGTGCCGGGGCATTAATATTAGATGTTAACGGCAATATCCTGGCAAATATAGGACATGGAGAGACTTATTCCGAAAGCGAAGCAGATTCGTTCCCGTTAAATATTAAAGGAGAACAGGCAGGTTACGTTAAAGGAAGTAAAAAAGCGCAGGCTATAGTTTCTATAATAGCTTATATGCTCGCGGCGGAATACGATAAAAGGGACCTGATAGACGAGGTTTCTAACAGATATAAGGAAATTAATCTTTTTTACGACTTTACCGAGAAAATACTTGACTGTAATAACCTGAACGATATAGTCTTAATGACCTTATCGTTAATAAAAAATTTTATAAAAACAGACACCGTATCCATAATGCTCAGGAATGAAGAAACCTCTTGGATAGACGTTATTACCGCTTATGATTACGGTGAAAAAACAGTAAAAAAATCTATTGCGGCATACAACGGTGAAAGCATAGCCGAATACGTTATGATGTCCGGCAATGCAGAGATAATTAACGACTTATCTTTAGACGGCTGGACCGCACCGGACGGCGGAAAAAGCGGATCCATGATGTGCTCCCCGCTAAAAGTAAGAGACAAGGTTATAGGTGCAATATGCATAGCTACTGAAAAGATAGCTGAGTTTACTTCATCCGACTTGAAGCTTTTTGCGACCCTTAGTCATAACGTAGCGGTTTTCGTTGAAAACGTAAGTCTTTATAAAGACCTTAAAGAAGTATTTTTATCTACGGTTTACACTTTGGCGGAAACCATAGAAATGAGGGATAACTATACGGGCAATCATACTAAAAGGGTTATGGAATATAGCTATGCAATAGGGGATGCCCTGGGAATGAAAAACGACGAACTTGAAATTTTAAGACTTTCAGCAATACTACACGATATTGGGAAAATAGGCATAAGAGACAGCGTCCTTTTGAAGCCGTCAAAATTGACCGATGAAGAGTTTGCTTTAATGAAGAAACATCCTGTACTCGGTGAAGAAATTCTAAAAAAAATAAAGGGACTGGAATACGTTGTGCCGGGAGTTAAACATCATCACGAAAGACACGACGGAAAAGGTTATCCGGACGGGTTAAAAGGAGACGAAATAGAATTAAACGCAAAAATAATATCGGTCGCCGATACTTTCGATGCGATGACTTCAGACAGGCCATACAGGAAAGGAATGGATTCTAAAGCAGCACTCGATGAGCTTGTAAGATGTTCCGGCACTCAATTCGACGAAAAAATAGTTAACGCTTTTATAAAAGCTTATCCGCATATCGATATATAAAAATAATAAAATTCGTTAATTTTGCAATTTAATTGTATGTTTATATTTTATTTTAAATTAACCTAAATTTAAGGAGGTAATTTTATGTCGCAAGAAAAACAGAATGGAATTTCCAGTATTTTTGAAATTAAGGACTCAACAGCAAACCCAGCCCCTCTAGGTTTGCTAGGGTTTGGAATGACCACGGTATTGTTAAATCTTGCTAACGCTGGAGTTTATAGTCTTGGAAGCATTATTCTTGCAATGGGGGTTTTTTATGGCGGTATAGGTCAGGTTATTGCAGGAATAGAGGAATGGAAAAAGAAGAACACCTTCGGTGCCACGGCTTTTACCTCTTACGGACTCTTCTGGCTTACGTTCGTGGCTTTTATTTTATTTGGAAAATGGGGTTGGATTCCTGCACAGGATGCGAAAGGTGTTGCGGCATATTTAATAATGTGGGGTCTATTCACTTTTGTTATGTTTATTGGAACGCTTAGGCTTAACAAAGCACTTCAGGTCGTATTTTTTACCTTGTTTATTTTATTTTTTCTTCTTGCGGCACAGTTTATTACCGGAGATTCGTCAATAGGGGTAATAGCCGGATGGGAAGGCATAATTTGCGGACTTTCGGCTATGTATGCAGGTCTTGCACAGATATTAAACGAGGTTTACGGAAGGACCGTATTGCCACTCTAATATATTTATTAAGCAAGATTTATTATAAAAATTAAATTATTAATAATAATTAAAATGGAGGAATTTGAAATGAAAAAAGTTTTTGTTTATTTACTGGCGGTTGTTGCTTTTTTAGGCTTTGTATCAACCGCGAGTGCAGGACCTGTTGTGACAATAGGAAATACAAACCTTTCTGTCGGCGGTTTTATCCTTGGCTATTATGGCGAAAGTTATAATCAGAGTTTAGTTTCAGCTCAGGCAGACAATCCTGGAATGATTAACAGTAATGTCGACAATACTACAAGATTTAGCGGAACGCTGGCATTTACAAGATTATGGGCAAATCTTGACAACAAGCCTGAAGGGCTTACAGGCTATGTATCCCTTGATTTTAACGGAGGAGGCATACAAGGAACAGACCAGGGAATCAGGCTAAGGAGGGCATACTTGGTCAAGTCCTTTTGCAGCGGGAATTGCGATTATTCGCCGTGGATTGAAATAGGTCAGGATTATAATCTTGGACAGCCTGTCGGATTTACTCTTGCGGCATACCAGAACGCGGGTCTTGCCGGAGATGAAGCCAGCGTGCCGATATGGGTTCCGCAGGTTGATTTTGGAGTCAAATTTAAATCTGGAAATGTAGAATTAAATCCTGAGATTGCAATAATGGATCTGCAGGGCGAATCGGGAAGTGAAAATTATACAACATTTATGAATAGCACAAGTTTTGCCACCTATGAATCTGCATCCACAGTAAATGCAACTATTCCGGGATTCGGCATAAAATTGCCTTTGACATTCAAAACGGGGTTCGGCGCTCCGTCTTCAATTTACGTAGCTTATGAGGATCAGGATGTTAATGTTAATGCGGTTCCCGCTATTTTAGCTCCTAAGAAAACTATGAACGGATATTCCATAGGCGGAGGTCTTACTATTCCTGTGAGTTACGTAACTCTTGTGGGAGACATTCAATATACAAACGGCATGACCGGTTTGAATACGATACTTTTAAATACTTTGGGTACTGGCGGCGTAGCATATACCCCAAGCTCGTATTACTGGAACGGGAACAATCTTCAATCAACCAAAGCGGTTCAGTGGGACGCACAGGCGCAGGTCCATCTTAATAAATTTATAGGAGCTCCGGTAACTGTAGCGGGAGGCTATTCACAAGTTTCGTTTCATAATTATCAGGACGACCAAAATTTAAATTTAGGAAATAGCTATGCAGCATGGTCTGCATATAGCAGCGCCCCAGTAGATAAAACCGATTCAATATTCGTCAACGTAGAGTGGAACGTAACAAAATCTATGATGCTTGGACTCGAATGGGATAATAACAGGACAAATTATTCTGTGGATTCAGACCAGTCGTTCAACTCAAACGCGTTATATATGGTTGGCATGTATAGCTTCTAATAATTACTTTTTAGAAAAATTGTTATTTAAAGACAACATAGTTGGCAACTCTGCCAACTATGTTGCTAATACAATTCTTTTAAGATAGGAGATGGTTTAAATGATTAAAAGATTAACGTATTTTACGGGTCTTACCTTTTTTGTATATTTCTTAGGGTTTATTTTATTTTATTTATCGGTTAAAAATTTCGTGATAAACCATTTTTTAATGATTTTTGTGTTATCTTCTATATGCTTTGCCCTTTTTAATTCCGTTTATTTTTATCTTAATCTTTTTAGACAGGTAAAGGATTTTGAAGGTAAATTTAAGAAAATATCGGAGCAGGAGCGTTACGATTTTACTAAAGTGTACTCGCTTCCAAAACTCTTTGTCCCGTTTGAAACTTTTTTGGCTAATTTAATAGTCTTTTCAAAGAATGCTATACACGAACTTGTTTCAAACGCCTCGAAGTCTTCTGTGTCTAATGCCAGGTTTAATTACGAAATAGGCATTGTCACAAAAGAAATGAAGGAAATCAGGAGCAACTTCGAAGCAATAGTTGCGGTAATGAACGATTCTGCAAAATCCGTAAGCGGAATTGCGGAACATATGGAAAAATTTAAAGATTTCATAAAAGGTTTAAATAAAATAAGTAATGATACTATTGAGACGGCAGAGGAAATAAACAAAAATTCTTCAGGTACGATAACCGCAATAAATTCAAATAAAGAATCGCTTGAAGGACTTCATAGCCAGATGAATAATATTTTGTCTATAGTTAATATAATAGATGATATAGCAAGCCAGACTAACCTGCTGGCGCTTAACGCCGCAATAGAGGCGGCTAGAGCGGGAGAACACGGAAGGGGTTTCGCGGTGGTAGCCGACGAGGTTAAAAAACTTGCGGAACAAACGCAGAAACAGTCTAAGGAAATAGAAAAGACGACTGGTATAGTCGCCGGCAACTTCGATGTATTAGTCCAAAAAAACAATTCCATTATCGAAATAATTAAGACAAATACCGCTTCAGTAGAAGAAATGCTTATGTCTTTCGGAGAGCTTGCGGACAAAATCTCTAAGGCGAACGATATGATAATAGATATTACAGCGGCTACCGAACAACAGTCAAGTTCTATCGAAGAAGTTTCGCAGACAGTTTTAAGTATGTCGCAATCCGTCAAAGATATTTCTGAACAATTACTTGATTTAAGCGCTAAAAGCATAGAAATAAGCAAAATTTCAGAACAATCTGAAAATATTCTTAAAAAAGTCAAAGTAGGAGCCAATATCGAAAAAATTGTTGAATTAGCAGAGGAAGGGGCAAGGGAAATACTTAAGACAATCGAAGATTCAATTAAAAGCGGCGAGATTTCTTCTTCCGATATCTGGGACAGAAATTATATTCCTGTTGCGAACATTAATCCTCAAAAATACAAAACTAAGTTTACCGATTTTGTAAAAAGGCGGATTCAGCCGATAGAAGATAAATATCTGGGAAAGGACCCAAGTTTTAAATATTTTTTATTAGTCGACGATAACGGTTATGCCGCCGCGCATAATTCGATATTTGATAAGCCGCTTACCGGCGACAATATAAAGGATCTTGCCGGCAACAGGTCTATGAGAATATTTAACGACCCTGTAGGTCTTGCTGTTGCGAGAAATACAGACAACCTTATAGTGCAGACTTATCCGAGAGATACAGGGGAAATAATCAGCGACGTCGGCGTTCCTCTATTTATAGACGGGAAACACTGGGGCGGAATCAGAATAGGTTACGGCATATAAAAAATAAATTAATTATAATATAAAGGGTATGCTATGACTGTTATAACCGATTCTTTACTTGCGGCATTAAATAATTCTAGTCATTTCGGCTGTATTATATATGAAAAAGATGGAAAGATAATTCAGGCGAATAAAGGCATCGCCAATATGCTTGGATATAACGAAAAAGAACTAATAGGCAGAAGTTTCGTCTATTTTGTGACTAACCCAGAAAATGATATTAACTACATTATAGAAAGAAGGCTCGCGGGAGAAGAATTTATACGCGAGAATGTTAATTATATCTTTAAATCCAGAAATAATTCTTTAATACCCGTTTCGGCATCCACATATACGGTGTTTTATGAAAATAAGCCATACGGATTAATGTTAGCCATCGATAAAAGCAAGGAAAAATCATATGAAAGAATTTTCCTTTCTCTTAGCCAAATAAATGAGCTTATAGTCAGAGTAACGGACGAAGAAACTCTTTTAAGGAAAATATGCGATATTTTTGTCGATACTGTAGGTTACGAGGCTACAATTGTGGGATATATCGACGATTCAAAATTTTTTAGACAGAAATACGTCAAAGCAAAAAACAAAGACCATGAGGAACTTCTAAGAGCGCTCATTATCGGAGTTGACCCGGATACGCCTTATGGTAAAGGTTCCGTGGCAAGAGCATTTGCAAGCCATAAAATATATCTCGTATCCCATGTTATGGAAGATTTGGCAATGTCATACTGGCATGATTATTTCAGAAGTTTTAATATAAATTCTTCATGCTCTATACCGATTATAAAAAACAATAAAGTCGAATATATATTCCTTCTATTTGACAGCATGCAAAATTCGTTTATAGAGAATAAAACAGACGAGGTTGTTAAAATGGCGGCATCATGCGCCGCTGAAGTCGTTTCCGTTGTAAACGATGCCGTAAAAAACGGGGAGATTTCTTCTTCCGATATTTGGGACAGGGATTATATACCGCTGCCGGATACCAATCCGCAAAAATACAAAACTAAGTTTACCGATTTTGTAAAGAAACATATCCAGCCTATTGAAGACAAATATTTAAGAATAGACCCGAACTTAAGATTCTTCGTCCTGACGGACGATAACGGTTATGTGGCTGCCCACAATAGCATTAACGACCTGCCGTTAACCGGCGATTACAAAAAAGACTTGACCGGCAACCGCTCTATGAGGATTTTCGACGACCCCGTCGGATTATCCGTAGCAAGAAATACGGACGGGTTTATTGTCCAGACTTACCCGCGCGATAACGGAGAATTAATGATGGATATAGGCGTTCCGGTATTCATAGACGGAAGACACTGGGGCGCTATAAGAGTCGGCGTGGGCGAAGACAGAATGAAACTTCTTGAGGAAATTCAATTAAATGTTTCATATGCATTAGAAAAAATAGAAATTCAGCGTGAAGCACTTATACTTCAGGAAAAACTCAGGATAGCGGCATTTTTTGACGCACTTACTGGACTTCCAAACAGGCGTGCCCTGTCAGACGAATTAGAAAAGGCGATTGCCCGGGCAACTCGACATAAATGGCAGATGGCTGTCGCAATGATAGACCTTGATTGTTTTAAGCCTGTAAACGATACATACGGGCATGAGGCTGGCGACAGCGTTCTTCAGGTTATAGGAAAAAGACTTCGCAATTCATTGCGCAATACAGATTATGTTGCCAGGCTTGGTGGAGATGAATTTGTCCTTATTTTTGAGGACTACGGCAATATTGATAATTTAAAATTGATATTTGAAAAAATCGAAGAAAATATTCGGATTCCGGTTGCGCTTTCCAACGAAAATGCTGTTAGTGTTGGTCTTAGCATGGGAGTTTATCTTTGTGATTCAAATAATGATATTACTTCTGATGCCATGTTGCGTTATGCCGACAACGCCCTTTATAACAGCAAAGAACACAAGACTGACAGGACGCGCTACTGGACTATGGCAGAGAAACGATTATAAGCAAATGTGCAGTATAAATTTAAAATAGAAGCTATTTTTTTGAATTTATCTACTATTAAAAATTATAGCATAATCAAATTAAAATATATATAATATGATTTCATGGAAATATATTCCGATTTTAAAAGAAAAGATGATATAGAAAGACTGATTTCCGCTATACGCGATGAGATTAAAAGACCGGTCAATATAATGGAAATATGCGGCGGACATACTCATGCCATTATGAAATACGGATTAAATATTCTTCTTAAAGACAAAATAAATTTTCTTCACGGACCGGGTTGTCCAGTCTGCGTTATGCCTGTTAACAGAATAGACGAGGCAATAGAAATTGTTAATTCTGCAGGCGTCATACTTGCGGTATACGGCGATATGATGCGCGTTCCCGGAACAAGTAGCTCGCTTATAAAAGAACGGGCAAAAGGCAAAGACGTAAGGATGATATATTCCCCCCTTGATATTATTAAAATCGCCGAAGATAAATCCCATAAAAATAAAAAAATAGTTTTTTTCGCGATAGGATTTGAAACTACGACACCAATGACCGCAGCCCTTCTCGAAGAAATTATAAAAAGGGGAATAGACAATGTTTTCATACATGTCAATCATGTTCTCGTACCTCCCCCGATAAACGCCATATTAGATTCCGGAGATAGTCTGATAGACGGTTTTATTTGTCCTGGACACGTCAGCGTTATGACCGGAAGCGGAATATATGCGGATATCCCCCATAAATACGGCAAGGCGGCGGTTATTACCGGATTCGAGCCTTACGATATATTGAGCGGAGCGCTTTTAATGATACGGCAGATTAACGAAAAAAGACCTTCGGTAGAAATTGCGTATAAAAGGGCGGTTAATGAAGACGGTAATAAGAAAGCACAGGATTTGGTAAATAAATATTTTACGGTAAGGGAAGAATTCGAGTGGAGAGGATTCGGCAAAATTCCTAAAAGCGGATTAAAATTAAAAAACGAGTTTAAAGATTTTGATGCCGAAATAATTTTTAAAAGTAAATTAGAAGAATTGTATATGCAATTGGAATCAGGTCGAACCCGCAAAGAAAGTCTTCTATGCAAATGCGGAGAAATATTAAAGGGAAAATCAAAACCTGACGACTGTCCGTTGTTCGGTAAAACGTGTAATCCTGAAAATCCTATAGGAGCATGCATGGTTTCTTCCGAAGGGGCATGCGCCGCTTATTATAAATACCGATATTGATTTTTTCAATTAATGTAATATAATCAAATACATATAATATATTAAATTTAAAAAAATGTGCCTTGCAATTCCATCAAAAGTTATTGAAATAAATGACGATAATACCGTTATCGTCGATACTATGGGTTCTAAAAGGCTTGTTTCTACTATGCTTCTAGAAGAGTCAGCCCGCATAGGCGATTATCTGCTGATACACGTCGGATACGCGATGCAAAAAATAAACGAAAAAGAAGCTATGGAAAGCCTTAACCTGTTCAGGGAAATAGAAAATAAAATTGAATAATACAAAATACGACAGAATATTGCTTTCTCATGGCGGAGGAGGAAAAGAGACCTCCGAACTTATAGGAAGCATTATATTTAACGGACTTTACGGACAAAAAGGAATAGACGCAGATAAGTACGACAAATACGGCTTCAGCTCCAGCGATAGGCATAAAGACGTTTGTTATGCCCAAAATATATCTGGGCAAAAAATAAAGTTATTGGAAGATGCCGCAGTTTTAAAATCTCCGCAAAATATTGCTTTTACCACTGATTGTTTTACCGTTAAACCAATTTTTTTTAAAGGCGGCGATATTGGAAAACTATCTGTTGCGGGAACGGTTAACGACCTTTCTGTTATGGGAGCTAAGCCCCTATTTCTAAGTCTTGGATTTATAATAGAAGAAGGGTTTTTCCTGGCAGATTTAGAAAAAATCATAAAAAGTATTTCGGATGAGTCCGCTAAAACCGGAGTCATGGTCGTAACTGGAGATACAAAAGTTGTTCCCGCTGGAAAAGCCGACGGTATTTTTATTAATACCAGTGGAATAGGAGAAATTATATACGACGGTCTTTCCGTTTTCAATATAGCTCCAGGCGATATAATTATCGTTTCCGGCAATGTCGGCGACCACGGCGCCGCGGTAATGTCGCGTAGGGAAGGGATAGAAATGGACGTGGAAATAGAAAGCGACTGCGCTTCATTATGGGACATGATAGACTCGGTATTAAAATCGGTTACAGGGATAAGCGCAATAAGAGATGCTACGAGGGGAGGGCTTGCCGCTGTACTTAACGAGTGGGCTATAGCGGCGGAAGCCGATATTTATGCTGAAGAAAATAAAATTCCGGTAAACGATGCTGTAAAAGGTTTTTGCGAACTTCTCGGCTTCGAGCCTTATCAACTTGCTTGCGAGGGCATGGCTGTTTTTGCTGTAAAGCCGGAATTTGCCGAGGAAGCGCTAAACGTTATTAAATCCCATTCTCTTGGAAAAAATGCAAGTATAATAGGAACTGTAGTCGGCAATAATAATTTTGCAGGCGGAAAAGACGAAGCAAGGCAAACAAAAGTAAATGCCGGAAGTATTCGGCAATCGGCAGGAAAAGTTATATTAAAAGGTATTTACGGCGTAAACAGGCTTCTGGATTATCCTTCAGGCGAACTTTTGCCTAGAATATGCTAAGGTTTATGTAAAACAACGGAAACAAACTTGTTAATATAATGCAAAGAGCCGTTATTAAATTATCCGGCAGGGTTCAAGGAGTTGGTTTCAGGCCTTTTGTTTACAGGCTTGCCGAAAAATATAGAATAAAGGGTTATGTTTTAAATAATATGGAAGGGGTTGAAATATTAGCCGAAGGCGAAGATAACAACCTTTTAAGTTTCATAGAATCGTTGGATTTGGAAAAACCCCCCCTTGCCGTAATAAATAATAAATACGTTGATTTTACTGAGCCAGTACCATTTTTTTATAAAAATTTTGAAATTAAAGAATCCGATAAAACAGTCAATAAAAACTATACAAGCTTAACTATTCCGCCAGATATCGCCATATGCGACAAATGTTTAGATGAAATTTTTAACCCTTCCGACAGGAGATATTTATATCCGTTTATAAACTGTACAGACTGCGGACCAAGATTTACCATATCTAAAGGGCTGCCATACGACAGGGTTTCGACGTCTATGGAAAAATTTAAAATGTGCCCTGAATGTCGAGAAGAATATATAAATCCTTTAAGCAGAAGATTTCATGCGGAACCGAACGGATGTTTCGCCTGCGGTCCTGAAATAAAATTCATATTAAGCTCCAATGTAATAATTGATAATGTCTATAAAATAAATTATTTTAAAAACGGATTGGACTTAGACATCAGTTTGGATAAAATTGCCGCAAATAATGAATATATTAAGTTAAATCGATTAAAAAGTTTAGATGCGGTAAAATCAATAGTAGATTTAATCAAAGGCGGCGGAATAGCCTGCGTTAAGGGTATAGGCGGGTTCCATTTAATGGCTGACGCTGCAAACGACGATGCCTTAAAATTATTAAGAGAACGTAAAAACAGACCTAAAAAACCTTTTGCGGTATTGTTTAAGGATATGGAGCAGGTATTAAAATATGCTTATATAGACGATATTTCCGCTGACTTGCTGACGGCAAAAGAACGGCCGATATGCTTGTTGAAGGACAGAAGCCTTTTGTCTTATTACGTAAACTGCGGACTGAAAGATATAGGCGTATTTTTGCCTTACGCCCCGCTCCATTATATTATATTGAATGTTTTTGGCTCGCCTTTGGTGACAACATCGGCAAACATTGGCGGAGAACCAATAATAAAAGATAACGAAGAGGCGCTCTTAAAACTTAACGGAATTGCCGACGGTTTTTTAATTCATAACAGGGACATTTTAAGGAGATGCGACGATTCGGTTATAAAAACGCCTTTTTTTATCAGGCGGTCGAGAGGTTATGTTCCAGACCCGTTTGCTCCGCCCTTTGATTTAAAAAGAAATGTTTTAGCTGTGGGAGCTTTTCTCAAAAACACGTTTGCTATCGCATACGGAGATACGCTTTCCAGAGATAATGCCGGCGTTTTAAATGATGCTATTATAGGAAAAAATGCCGATACCGCATACGCAGATAATGGCTTAAGAGGCAAGGAGATAAGCCGCATAATATTAAGCCAGTACAACGGAGACTTGGACAACCTTGCCGGGTTAATAAATTTTAAGGAAAATATAAAAGATTTTGAAAAATTTTATAATTTCAAGCCTGACGTCGTAGTCTGCGATGCCCATCCTTCTTACGAAAATACGAAATGGGCAAAAGATTACGCAAGCAAAAAAGGAATAAAATGCCTGTTTCTTCAGCACCACAGGGCGCATGTTATTTCCTGTATGGCGGAAAACGGCATCGGTAAAGACGAAGAAGTCTTTGGAATAGCTTTCGACGGAACGGGTTACGGCGACGACGGAACTATATGGGGCGGGGAATTTTTTAAGGGAACTTATAAAGATTTAAAAAGGATAGGCAGTTTTAAAAAATTCAGGCTAATCGGCGGCGAAAAAGCCGTTAAATCGCCAAAAAGGATTTTGCTTGCAATTTTATTTGACATATTTACGCAAGGTAGAAATTCTTTTAAAGCAGATTTACCTGCTGGTGTTTTGAACATTATCTCGGACTTGACCGGATTTTCAGAAAAAGATATAAGCAATTTTTTAAAAATGTGGAAAAACGGTGTAAATTCGCCTTATACGACTTCCTGCGGAAGAATTTTTGACGCAGTTTCCTGTTTGTGCGGATTTAAGAGTGATATTACGTATGAGGGGGAAGCGGCGGTATATCTGGAAGATTTATGCTCCGAAAGCGTAAACGAAAATGAAATTAATAGCTCAAGCGAAAACGTAAGTAAAAGTAAAAAAGCAAGAACGGAGGAACCATTTTGCGATAAAGACCGGCATAAGTTTAATTATTACCAAAACGGGAAAATAGAGGACAACGAAATAAAAGAAGATGGCAGTAAAAAAAGCTTTTTTAATTATTCTATGGACTATGAAAAAGGGTCGGATTTCTTTACGGTAAATTATAATCTAATGTTTTTAGATATGATTAAAGCTATTTGCAATAATCATAATAATGGCTACAGCGGTCCGGACGGCTTAAAACCTATAATGCCTGCTATTATGAATAAAAGCATCGCACGTAAATTTATTAATACGCTTGTAGCGATTATTAAAGATGCATCGGCTACGGTTAAATGCAAAAACGTCTGTATAAGCGGGGGAGTTTTTCAAAATAGCTTACTCAGGAATAAAACATCTTTAATTCTTAAAGAAAATGGTTTTAACGCCTATTTTAACGAAAAAGTACCGCCAAACGACGGAGGAATTTCTTTAGGTCAGGCAGTTTACGGGGGAATTATAGGCTTATAGCGGTATTATATAATCGGGATTTATTTTCCAATTTATCCCGAAAGGTTTTATTTCTTCTAAAACGAGATTTTCGAGCTTAGGCATAGCGTCCCTTAAGGGCGGCGATAATTCTGTCCCGACGCCGGAGCAGTCTTCCGGCGAAACAGCAAAAATAGTTATATCGGGATTGTGTCCCTGCAGCGCGCACATAGTTATTACGTCTATAAACTCGACGTCGTGCGCAGTTTTTTTCATTAGATTAGCGGGAATATCACCGTTTTTAAATTTAAAAATTCTCCCCGGTCCTTCTTCGGTTTTCAATGCGTCCACCACTATAATATCGTCAAGACCGAATATATCGTCAAGCAGCCCGTATCCAAGAGTGCTGCCGTCGATTAATTTAATATCGCCGTTAAAAATATATTTTTCTCTTAGTAAGTTTATAAAATGAACGCCTAAACCCTCGTCTTTTAAAATGAGATTACCTATTCCTATTATACCCGTCATAAAGTGTTTTTATCGTAAAATTTATTTATAAATTTATTACCGGCCTGTTTTTATTGAGTTTCCGATTTATTTCTTATGTATTTATAGCCGCCAAAAGGTATAAGAATATCGCCTTCTTTCCACATTACCGAACGCCAGACTTCTATGTATATATGATAAGCAATAAATATTATAATCAACCACATTATAAACAGGTGTGCAATAGTAACTCCGGTGAGCCCGCCGAATATGAAGAGCGTCCAGTCGGTCGAAAAATGCATAAGCCACGGCCACCAAGCGCCAACAGCAGAAGTTCCAGTAAACGAAGCAACATACATCTGAAATCCGGTAAGCATCTGGAGAAGTATGAGAAGGTGAAAAATCGTAAAGACAAAAGCGTTTAAGGGGTCCTGATATCGCCCGGTTTTTGGCTTATCTTTAAGCGTAAAGTAATGTTTAATCATTTTCCACGCTTCTTCAAGTTTGTCTCCGAAAGGTAAAAAGCTTTTATAAAGAGGCTCTTTCCATGAAAAAAAAGCCAAATAAAGCCATACGATAAAAATAACGTCTATTAGTACGGCTCCTATAAAATGAAAATCTCTCATCCATGTCATAATAAAAGCCTGATTGGTTTCTCCTGAATTAACTATGCCGGTGGAAAGAGAGTCGGATTGAGTAGGAGTTTTTCCGAAGAATAAAAAAGGATACGCAATATAAAAGCCTGTGATTATATTATTTATAATTGCCAAAAAGAAAGTCCAGTGTATTATTCTTTTTATCACAGTCATCCTATGGACCAGATTTATTTCACCGTATTTATTTATATTTTCTTTATTTTCCATAATTAACCCCGTTTTATCTTAAAAGTTAATTAAACCAGCATACATTGAAACTCAGCATACCCTAAATTTTTTTATTTCGTTAGTTTTAGGGTCTATTAAGTGAACGGCACAGGCTAAACACGGGTCGAAAGAATGAACGGTCCGTAAAATTTCGAGGGGCTGAGAAGGATTTGCAAGCTTAACGCCGACAAGCGACGCCTCGTATGCGCCGGGATTATTAAAGGCATCTCTTGGAGACGCGTTCCAAGTCGTTGGAACTACGATTTGATAATGGGTAATCTGTTTGTTTTTTATCCTTACCCAATGACCTAGCGAGCCCCTGGGAGCTTCGTCCAAACCGATGCCTACAATTTCTTTAGAAGGCATGTCGTAGTGCGTCCAGCTAGACTGGTCTACAGCGGCATTTTTAATTAAATCAAGCGTCCATGTTTCCAATGCATCGGCCACGTATTTTGCCTCTATACCCCTTGCCGCCGTTCTGCCTAGCGTTGAGAAGAGAGCGGTTACGGGTAATCCTGCTGTTTTTAAGACATAATCAACTAAGGATTTTATTGTTTTATTTCCTTTTGCGTATGCCACTAAAGTTCTTGCGAGAGGACCGACTTCCATGGCTTTATTTTCATAACGTGGAGATTTAATCCAGCTGTATTTTTCGTCTTCTTTAAGGCTGCCGTCTTTATTTAATCCAGTGTAATCCGGATCAGTAATTCCAACAGAAGGGTTGAGCCCTACCTTTTCATCTGGATATTTATACCATGAATGGGTTACGAATTCTGTTATTTTCTTTTCGTCTAAATTGTGCACTTTGCTTAAATCCCTGTCAAAAATAACACCTCTCATCAGGAAATAATCGTCCGGACTTTCATCGTCAGTCTGCGGAAAAGCACCGTATGAAAGATAGTTTTTAAGCCCGCCCCCTATTCCCTGAATGGCTTCGTCTTTATAAAATTCTGCCGCAGCAAGCAAATCCGGTATGTATGCGTTATTTACGAAATCGGTTATTTTACCTATCCTGAATAAGATATCATCCATTCTTTGAGGATTAATAATATCGGCAATCGAAGATATTCCGCCTACAACACAAGTTTGCGGATGCGGGTCTTTTGCGCCGAGAATTGCTATAATTTGCGCTGGTATTCTAAGGATGTTAAGATTGTCTAAATAGTGTGAAGCTATTAATAAATTGCCCTCAGGCGGTAGTTTATAAGAGGGGTTTCCCCAATAACCACCTGCAAAAGGACCTAATTGACCTGATTTGACGAAATTAGCAAGACGCGTTTTTACTTCTTCAAATCTTGCAAGACTTGCGTTGTATGGAGTTTTAGTATAGGCATATGCTAAATCCATGGTTTTCTTAGGGTCTGCTTTAAGAGCAGATACAATATCTACCCAGTCTAGACCTGCAAGCTGATAAAAATGGACTAAGTGGTCCTGAACCATTTGGGCGCCTTTAAGAATATTTCTTGCGATTCTGGCGTTTTTTGGCGGATGTATTCCAAGCGCGTTTTCGACCGCCCATGTTGCCGCTTCATAATGCGCGTAAGTACATACGCCGCAAATCCTCTGGGCGAAAAGTCCAGCATCTTCGGGAGCTCTTCCGTTAAGGATAAGTTCTATTCCTCTAAAAAGCGTGCCGGAAGAATGAGCTTCGCTAATTTCACTGCCGTTTAGCGAGGCTTCTATCCTGAGATGACCTTCTATCCTTGTAACGGGATCCACTATAATTTTTGTCGCCATATATCCTCCAAATATTTTTAATTATATGAATATATAAAAATTAAATTTTTAATCTTCTTTTTTGGAAGAAGATTTTTTAGTTTCATTTTTCTTTTTAATTCCCGTATATATTGCATGCGCTGCGATTCCGACGCCGGCCGCACCTAAAAGAGCTACGCCAAATTCATCGGCTGTAGCTTCTACGCCTGGAATTATAATCTTTGCATCGGCGTTAGGTTTCTCGAACGGGGTCATCCTATCCCAGAAAACAGGTTCCGAGCAGCCTATGCATCCGTGCCCGGCGCGCATAGGAAAACTCGTATCCTGATTGTATTCGGCGGTAGTGCAGTTGTTCCATGTAAAAGGACCCTTGCAGCCCATCATATAAAGGCAGTATTCTTTTTTTGCCCCTGCGTCGCCCCAGTGCCTGACGTATTCTCCAGCTTCAAAATGCCCCCTGCGATAACAGTTATCGTGAAGCCTGCCCGAATATGCCCATAACGGACGGCCGATATTATCAAGTTGAGGGGCTTTTCCTGTGAGTATGTATTCTACAAGAGTACCGACTACGTTTACGGGATTTGCCGGACAAGCCGGAATATTTATAACGCTTCTGTTTGTAACCGAACTAAGACCAACGGCGTTTGTAGGGTTGGGGGAAGCGGCAGGTATCCCGCCGTAAGCAGCGCAGTTACCTATTGCAATTGTAATACCCGCATTTTTTGCGGTTTCTTTAACTATCTTTATGCCGGTATCTCCTTTAGCGCCTATAGTAAGGAATTTTCCGTCCATTCCGGTAGGAATTGCGCCCTCTACCACAAGTATGTATTTGCCTTTATCTTTTTTAATGGTTTCCGTTCTTCTTGCCTCTGCCTGATATCCTGCCGGGGCCATAATAGACTCCATATAGTTAACGCTAACGTAGTTAATAATAATTTCAGCCGGAGTCGGATTTGCGTTTCTTATAAAAGCTTCAGTATTTCCCATGCAGTCCGCCATATCTAGCCATATAAACGGTGTTCTGGTAAGAATGTTTGCAGCTCTTGCAATTCTTGGTTTAAATATGTAAGGAAGCATCAATGTCGATGTTAAAAATGCGCTCCATTTAAGGAAATCTCTTCTGGAAACTCCATAAATGTCAAATATATTGGGGAGGTTGTTTTCTTTTTCTTTAGTGTTCTTAAAATACTCTTTTTCAAGTTTGTCTAAGCGCTTATCTACTTTTTTTAAAACTTCGTCGGGATTTTTAGAGATAAACCTGAGCGGGTCCCATTTAAATGCGGGTTTTTTTTCTTTACAGTTATTGTCGCAAGAATGGTTATCATTATCCATAAAGCCTCCTAAGTTATAAATAAATTATATTTATAAAAAAGCTAATAAGCTATAGACGCCGATGCCTTATAAAATGAAAATTAATCAGAATTAGTATATAATAAATTATGTTTCTTTAATCATATCGCAAATATATAAAATGTCAAATTAATTTTTTAATATATAATATGCATGAGTTTTCAATAGCTTTAGAAATACTTGATACGCTTGAGGAAAACGGTTATTTAGACGGCGTAAAAAAAGTAAACTCTGTCAAACTTGCAATAGGAAAATATTCAGGCATAGATAAAAACTATCTTGAGTTTGCGTTTCAAAATCTTTCCGACGAAAGATTTAAAAATGTTTTTACGGAATTCGTTCCAAACGATTCCGACGAAATAAAAATAATTGAAATCACGGTTGATTAAATTAATTTTATGAAAATTTTACAAATAAGGCGGGTTTATGTTAAAATCTAATCGTTTTAAACGGGTAAGCACTGGCGGAAGATCTTTAACCGTGCAAAAAAATGCTCTTGAATCTAACGAAATTAACGCTAAAAAAAACAAAGCGGTATTTGGTAAAGCATTTGTTATGAATATTTTAAGTTCGCCGGGTTCAGGAAAGACGTCTTTATTGGAATCAATAGTGCCCGCTTTAAAATTGGAAGGCTTTAACGCAGCAGTTATAGAGGGGGACGTGGAAACAGACCTCGATAAAAAACGAATTGATAATTTAGGCGTTCCCGCATATCAGATTATTACTAACGGAACATGCCATCTTGACGCAAAAATGGTGAATGTATCTTTAAACAGCCTCGATATAAAAAATGCAGATGTAATTTTTATAGAAAACGTAGGTAATTTGGTCTGTCCTACGTCTTTTAACCTTGGAGAAGACATGAAAGTCGTAGTGCTTTCCGTAACCGAAGGAGACGACAAGCCTTTAAAGTACCCGGCGGCTTTCTATAAATCCAAGGTAATGATTATCAATAAAACAGACCTGCTTCCCGCTCTTGATTCGGACATAGCAAAAATAAAAGAAAATGCACTGTCTATAAATAAGGAATTGATAATATTTGAAACTTCGTGCAGAAAAAAAACAACAGAAAATATTTATAATAAAGGAATTGCCGATTTTGTTTCCTTTGTAAAAGAAAAAATAAGGATTAAAGCGGCCGAGTTTCAAAAACAGAATATATAAAATAAATAAAAAAACTACGATGAATATTTGTGCGGCTGGAGACGTTCACGGCAGGATAGATAAATTATACGGTTGCATAAAAAAATTTGAATCCGAGCTTAATACCAATTTCGACGTTATTTTGCAGGTCGGCGATTTCGGTATATGGATTAATGAATTTTATCATGACGGCATTACAAAATTTCATAAAGGCACCGGCGATTTTCCGGCATGGTACAAAGAAAAAAAAACCGCGCCCGTTAAAACATATTTTGTAAACGGCAATAACGAAGATTTTAACTTTCTTAATTCCATTAAATTGTCGGGAGATTTGCAGATTATTAAAAATCTGTTTTATATTCCGAATGGAACAGTAACAGATATAAAAGTGAATGTTAAGAATCGAACTAAGGATGCAGGAAACAAGTCCGGAGAAGACGCGGTTGACGCTGATAATTCCGGCGACATTCAAAGTCTTATCGTTGCCGGCATAGGCGGAAAATACGACGCCGAACATTTTAGATATAACGAGTCAGACAGATACTATACAAAGCGCGAAATAGATAATTTACTTAAATATGCTGAAGAGAATAAAGGAAATGAAGATAAAAACATAGATATTTTTATTTCCCATGATGCGCCGGAAGGAGTCCAGATAGAAGATAGCGATAAAAACAGATATTATCCAAAAGCAGTCGGGTTGCGCGATTTAATTTTAAAAATTAAGCCGAAAATGGTCTTTTTCGGTCATCACCACGGAATATGCAAATCTGATATTGAAGGCATACCGGTTTACGGGCTTAACGTATTAGGCGGAAAAGGAGCATTGCTTTCAACAGTAATGAGAAGCGGCATTGAAGATGAAAAAGTAAAAAAATATAAGGAAAAGTACAAAGGGGGGAAGTATTTTGAAAAACCGCTTATTAAATAATTTATTATCCTTAGTTTTATTGTTTTTTACATTATTTATATTCACATTAAATCCTTTGATTGTTTTTGCAGGTCCTGACGGTTCAGGAAACAATTTTTTTTATAAGGGCCCTATGGCTTTTGCTTACCTGAAGCCTGGAAAATTTATAACGGAACAGGCTTTCGATTATCAGTCCTTTAATTCAAAATTTAACGATAACGGCTCGGTTACCCATTTAAGCTACGATGTTGCCAAATATGTTTACGCTCCCCAGTTTATAGGCACTTTTAAATTATTAGGTTTAGATAATTATATAGAAGCAATAGTTCCTTTCGGCAAGGCGGTTATGAGTACAAAATTTAACCATTCCAGGGGCGGTTTGGACGATCCTGAATTATATTACGGGATATACGTTTATCATTATGATGGAAGCGGGTTAACGGCTAACTTTCTGCCTCAATTAAGCATTACTTTTCCTTATGGAAACTGGAATAATTCCTCATTAGTAAATATAGGAGGGGACGAGTGGCAGTTTCAGCCGGCATTAACCGGAATTTTTGGAATTAGGGTTGCGGCAGGACAAAAAATTATTTTGAATTATGCCTTAGGCTATAGCATCAACAAGGGTCATCCTAACGTAAATTATTCGGCAATAGGCGACGAAGGTTTCAGCTATACCAACCCCGGCAATAATTTTTTTACCGACGCTTTTTTAAATTATGTAATTTTAAATAAGTTTGATATTTACGATGAAATTTCATATTCTAAGCAATCTGATAATTATGGGTACTATATAGACGCATCCGGCAATGCCGTTTTCGGTTATTTAAACGGCGGATATCAGGATTTTATCGAAGGGCTTGGGCTGACTTATCATTACGATAAATCGTTAAGTTTCGACGCGAGAGCATTAAGAGATATTAAGGGGGAAAATGCTCCTGAAGGGGAATATGGCGAATTTGACGCTGTTTACGATTTTAAGTGATATTTGATATGGACGATAATAATTTAAAATTGACGTTCTAATTGACGCCTATTGACAAAATATTAAAAATATAATTTAATATATGCAGATAACGGTCAAAAAACTTATCTTCTTTTACGCGGGAATAGCTCAGTGGTAGAGCATCACCTTGCCAAGGTGAGGGTCGCGGGTTCGAGCCCCGTTTCCCGCTCCAAAATAACTTATTTGTTTTTAAGTTTCTCGTAAATTCAACCGGATTTTTTTCTTCGATAATATTCTTTGAGTATTTCCATTTCGAAGGTTTCGCTTATTTTTTCCAGTGAACCCCAATCTGCATTTCCTGTATTTTTTAACTCTTCCCCAAGTTCTGCTATAGCTTTATCGTATCTGTAATGCAAATCATATAAAATATGATTTTTATCAATATTTAACGACGTCAGCGTATTCATTATCGGGCAATTCTTGCTGCTTATAAGATTATTATAGTTTAATAAATGCGGGTCGTGCTGTATAAGTTTTTTAATATTGTGGTAGGAAACTATTTTTATGGCGTATAAACCAAGCAGGCTATTGGGATGTTTAACTTGCAACGCAGGTTTATTTGTTAAAAAATCTTTAAGCTTATCCTGAGGCATAGGTTTTGCAATAGCGTAACCTTGAAGATATTTGACCGACATTACCGAAAGAGCGTCTAAAATATCTTCAGTTTCTACGCCTTCTATAACTAAATCCACTTTCTTTTCATCTGCAAGTTCCAATATTGATTCAATAAAATGAAGATCGCGGGGATTGTCTTCCAAAGTGCGCACGAAAAATTGGTCTAACTTTATCTCGTTTACCGGAAGTTCCTTGAGGCGCATAAGCGACGAGTATGCGCTTCCAACATCGTCTAAGGCAACTCTTATACCTAAATCCTTAATGGATTGTATGTTTTCGATAGCTTTATCGCGGACAAGAAAATCGCCGGTTTCAAGAATTTCCAATACTATTTTGGAAGGGTCGCAGCCAGATTTAAGTATTTCCTTTAAACACGAAAGATATTCTTCGGAAATGAATTTTGGATCTATGTTGATAGAAATCCATAATTTTTCAGCAGGTTCGCCTATTTCCGACAATTCTTTAAGCGATTTTGCTAATATTTCATTACTTAAATAAAGCAAATCTTTTTCGTTTAGCATTTTAAGAAAATTATAAGGAGATATAATATTTCCGTTATCGTATAGACGGGCAAGAGCTTCAACTCCTACTATCTCTCCTGTGTAATTGTTCATAACAGGCTGATAATAAACCAGCAGGCCGTCGTTCTTTAAAAGTTTCTGCATTTTATTTTCCATATGCGGAAAAGTTTCTCCATAAAAAGCATAATACAGTAAACGGTCGGACTTATTGTTCTTGCTTTCGTATAAAGCATAGTCCGCATAGCGCAGAATGTTGTCTGACGCAATAGATTGGTTGTTTTTATAAGAACCCTCATAAATATAAATTCCCGCGCTCAATTCCATGGATATTTCTTGTATGTTATCTATGATAATAGGTTCTTTAATTTTTTTCTCTACCTTAAACATAATATTTTCGAGTTCGTTTTTATCTTTAAAGTCTTCTATTATTAGTATAAATTCGTCTCCTCCCATTCTTCCGATAAAATCGGTTTTACGTAAAACATCTTTAAGCCTGTCGGCAATAATTTTTAGCACTATATCTCCGTTTTGATGTCCGAAGGTATCATTGACAGGTTTAAAGTCGTCCAGGTCCAAAATGCAAACAGCAATTAATGTTTCACGACGATTTGTTCTTGCTAAAGCCCTTTCAAGTTCTAAGGATAACGAGCGGCGGTTAGGAAGCCCCGTGAGTTCGTCATAGAAAGCCTGATAGGATAATTCTTCGGACAACAGGTGCCTTTCTGTAATATCAATTAGAGTCCACAGTATTTGTTCTTTGCCGTTAAACAGTTTTTTAAGTTTTTGTCCATAAAAATCGGCGTAAATCATTGTTCCGTCGGTTCTCACAACCGACACATCCCTTATAGAACCTTTTCCTTCGGCTAATATTTTGCGCGCAACCTCGCCGACCCGGGCATATGTTTCATCGTCTGGATAAACTTCTCTAGAATTATGATTTTGCAATGATTCAATATTATTGTAGCCTAAAATATTTAGAAAGGTATCGTTTGCTTCCAGAAAAACCCTATCCGGGTAGGTTGCCAGAGTGATACCAGCGGAAGTATTGCTCAAAAAAGCGTCTTTTATTTCTACCGCGATTTTTTCGCTATTAATAATATCTATTCTGTCTAATCCAAAACCGATATCGATGGCTAATTCTTCCATAAGGTTTTTAAGGTCTTCGTCGAAGAAGTTTTCATTGGAATCAAGCGCCGTAATAATTCCCCAGATATTGCCGCCTCTAAATATAGGAACTGAAGCGCTTGATAATAATCCAAACTCTTCTGCTATTTCGAGCCAAGGACGCATAAAGGCATCTTTTCTAAATGAAGGAACATAAACAGACTTTTTAGAGCGCCAAGACCTTCCGACGCTTGAGTTTCCTTCCGGCACATCTTTATTGACTGAGATATTTAAACGTTCTATGAAACCCGATACTCCGTAATGGGAAATAAAATTTATTTTGCCGTTTTCATCGGGTTTTGCTATCCATACAAGTTTGAGCTGAGTGTAGCTTATTGCCATATAGCATATAGAATCAAGAATCCTTTTTTCGTCTTCAGTCCTGCTTATCAGCTGATTAATTTGGGCTAAAAAAAAGTTAAATTCCGTCAGTCGCTTCTGGCGCTGGGCTTCATATTCCAGTCTGCGGTTAATTTCAATCTGATTTAAAGCAATGCCTAATGAATTAGCAAGATTTGCTATTATGATTTTCATATCCCTGCTAAAATAATATTTGGAATTGGATTGTATGCCTAAAACGGCTATAGGGTTAGAATTTAAATCTTTGTATATAGGAAAAGCCATTAAGCTTTTAACTCTGCGAAACGACGGATATTTTTCCAAAATATCGTCGCCTAAATTATATAAAGGACCAAGTATCTTTTTCTCTCTGTAAACGATAGAGGCAGGCATATTGCTTAAAATATCCCCTCTTTTAATAGAAGGCCTTATGTTCATAAGATTTTTCTGGTGTTCCGAATCTTCGGCGGATGCGGCAATAGGCAGTAAATATTTTTTTTCCTCGTCTGGAACAACCAAAACGGATCCTATAGCGTCCGTTTTTATTACTATCGTATCTACAATGTGTTTATATATGCTTTCAGGTGCTTTTAGAAGTAAAATATCTTCTTGTACGCTTAAAGCAGATGCCTGGTAATTTCTTATTCTTAAAAGACGCTTTAGGGCAGAAATCGAAATTAAATCGCTTATAATAAATAGTATCGTAAGCAAAATCGCGGTTAATAAATAAATTTGCTCCTTGCTCCAGAAGAAGTTTTGAAAAGGGGTATTGGTCCAGCCAGCCTTAATTATCCAAGGGTAGCCCTTGATTTGTTTTGAAACGCTAAATAAAAAAGGTTTTATTTTAGTGTCAGGATTATGCCATATGCCTCTTTTCCATACAGATATTATTTTGCCGGATTTTGTTTCTATGACAATCGTCTGGATATATTTTGGCGCGTTAATTAATTTAAACCCCGTAAGTAAAAAAGGGGACCCTATAAAACCGAGAATATGCCCTTTCTTGCTGATGATTTTTTCATTCATGGGTATAACCCATGTTTTATCCTGTTTTTCCTCATAAATACTGCCTATATAACGGTTTGGGCTATCTGCTAAAGGGAAAAACGATACATTTTTTAAGCTTAAATTTGAATATTTTTTAGAACTAGACCAGGCTACTCTTTTCATTGAAGGGTTTATAATATTAATCGCTGCGATACCCGGATGGTCCTTCCTGAAATTCTTAAAAATATATAAAGCTTCCTTGCTCGGGACTAATCTCCCGTCATTAACGTTCAAAAAATTCGTCTTTAAAAATTTAAGATCATGAAAATGAGCTTCAATCTGAGCTTCTACTTCAGAGGATATGCGCGAAGCCGTCAGTTTTGAATAGGCTTTAAACTTATTTATAATTATTTTTTTAATATTAAAAGTTTCATAAATAAAAACCGAAAAAACAAGGCATATCAAAAATAAGAAAAAAAAATGTATGCCCAATATCTTTATTTTATCGGATTTGGATATCGGCGCCTTCTTCTTTTTTATTTTCATTATTTTTTTCAGTATAATTTATGAAAAAATGTTTACCTTGCTTATTATTATAAATATACAATTATTTAATAGACTAATCAAGATTAAGCCGAATAAAATTTTATATTAAAAATTATTTTTATCGGCGAGATAAAAATGGTATAATAGAAAACTAAATTTAATTTCCGAAAATGTTAAAAATAATCCGCGATATAAAAGAACTCCAAAAAATAGAAATGGATTGGAACGTTTTATCGGAGTCAAGCCTTAACGAAAATGTTTTTTTGTCTTACGATTGGAATTATATTTGGTCTAAACATTTTGCGGGTAAGAACGGCAGCCTTTTTATAATAGCCGTCTATAACGATAATCAAGAAATAGAGGCGATAGCCCCTTTCTTGATTAAAAATTTTTTTTTGTTTTTTAAATCTCTTATTTTTATAAGCAGCGATTATTCAGATTATCTGGATATTATAATAAGAAAAGACGCAGATAAAAAAAAAATTTACTCTGAGATATTAAGAGAAATTATAAAGAATAAAGTCGCGGATATAATATATTTAAAACAGGTTTCCACAGAACTTCTTGACGAAGTTAAGAAAAAAGTTTACGAATTTCCTGAATTGAGCTTGTTTCATAAGGGAAGCGGGGATTGTTACTATTTTAATCTGCCTGATACCACAGACGCTTACTTGAAACGGTTTAATTCAAAACAAAGATATAATATTTTAAGCAGGGTAGAAAAAGCTGAAAAAAATAATATTAAATTTAAGGGATCTTCAAATATCGGTAAATCTTTATTTAAGGAATATTTAGGCTATTTTTTTTATCTGCACCAAAAAAGATGGAATAAAAAAGGCAAAAGAGGAGTGTTTTACAACAAAAAAATAAAAGATTTTTTTACAGATTTATTTAACGTATTATTTGATAAAAATAAAATAGTATTATCTTTTCTAAGTATTAATGAAAATTACGGTAACGGCGGCGGTGACTATAAAGACAATAAGGAAAAAATTATTTCTTCTGCCGTCTGTTTTGACTTGTGCGGTAAAAGGCAGGTATATCTGCCGGGATTCGATACTGAATATTCAGGCTATCATCCCGGTATGGTCCTAACTTTTTATATGATAGAAGAGGCTATAAACAAGAAATATGAAGAGTTTGATTTCTTGAAAGGCGGCGAAGAATACAAACAAAGATTCGGCGCCGTAAAAAGAGAAAACCATAAGCTTTATTTATATAAAAATAAAATCGTTTATTATATGTATAAAATTAATCTGTTGATAGAAAAAGAAATTAAAGAAAAACTAAAGGATTTAGTTTTTAAAACAAGACGCGGTATCAAATGGAGGAATGTCTAATAATGCTCAAGAATAAAAAAAATTATGATTTAAACAAGTTAACCGATAACGAAGATAAAGGAATTAATATGAAAATAAGTTTTAAAGATTTAAATCTTTTAAAACCTATAATTCAGGCTGTTGCCGACGCGGGATACGAAAATCCTACTTCCGTTCAGGCAAAAGCTATTCCTGCTATATTAGCAGGTTCGGACCTGCTTGCCGGCGCGCAGACCGGTACAGGTAAAACAGCGGCTTTTACTCTTCCGATATTACATCTGCTTGCCGAAAAACCACTAACGGTTCACCGTTCCGGAAGACCGCGCTGTTTAGTCCTTACGCCGACAAGGGAACTTGCCGCGCAGGTGGAAGAATCGGTAAAAACTTACGGAAAATATCTTCCTTTAAAATCTGCGGTAGTATTTGGCGGAATGAGTATAGTGCCGCAAATAAAAGCATTAAGACGCAACGTAGATATACTAGTAGCGACGCCCGGCCGACTTCTAGACCATGTAGGGCAAAAAACAGTTGACTTGTCAGGCGTCGAAATATTCGTGCTGGATGAAGCGGACAGAATGTTAGATATGGGGTTTATTATAGATATTAAAAAAATTATAGCTCTTTTACCCAGACAACGTCAAAATTTATTATTTTCTGCTACTTTTTCAGAAAAAATCAAGACTCTTTCGGCATCTGTTCTTAATAAACCGGCTTTTGTTGAGGGCGCAAAGCGTAACGCCGCTTCCGAATTAGTAGACCAAAGCGTGCACTTAGTTTCTCAGCGTTTAAAAAGCCATCTTTTGTCGCATCTTATTAAGCATCATAAATGGAAGCAGGTATTAATTTTTACGCGCACCAAAAACGGCGCTAACAGGCTTGCGGATAAACTCGTCGCGGACGGTATTTCTGCGACGGCTATACACGGAAACAAAAGCCAGCCCGCTAGAATTAAAGCGCTGACACAGTTTAAAGACGGTACCGTAACAGCTCTTGTCGCTACCGATGTCGCTTCGCGCGGAATAGATATCGACCGGCTGCCCCATGTGGTAAATTTTGAACTGCCGAATATCGCGGAAGATTATGTTCACCGCATAGGACGCACAGGGCGCGCGGGTAGCAGCGGAAAAGCTATTTCTCTTGTAGACAGAGAAGAGCTTCGTTACTTAAAAGAAATAGAACGGTTTATAAAACGAGAGATTCCTAAAGTTTTATTTGACAGTTTTGTACCGCCCGCAAATATAGTTATTGAACCGCAAGGTTCACTGCATCAGAGACAGTCAGAAAGGCATTCAGGCAGAAAAAATTACGGAGATAAAACCCAAGGCGCCGGAACAGGTACCGGCAATATCGGCCATTATTCTTCCGGCAAGGGATATGCAAAAAAACAATCTAATTTCAAAGGCGGTAATGTAAAAAATAAAAAAAGATAGAATTTTAAAAGCTCTTTTGATTTTTTAAAATTCTTGACAGAATTAGATTTTTATGTTGTATTATTTATTATATGAGCAAAGCAAATGTCCTTATAATAGACGATGAATCGGATCTTGTAGAGCTTTTAAAATATAATCTTGCTAAAGAAGGTTATAATGTAGAATTTGCTTTTAACGGGTTCGACGGTATTAAAATAACGGAAATAGTCAAACCCGATATAATAATTTTAGATTTAATGCTTCCGGATATTAGTGGATACGAAGTTTGTAAAAGAATAAAACAAAAATTTGCCTTATCTGGTATTCCTATTGTATTCTTGTCGGCAAAACAGGAAGAAGTAGATAAAATATTAGGCTTCGAATCCGGCGCAGAAGATTATATTATTAAGCCTTTTTCTGTTAACGAACTTTTGGCGAGAGTCCGCGCTATTTTAAAAAGAGTGCCCCCGGTTCAAATCAATAACAAGCATGAAGATGTTTCGGACGGATATATGTTTAAAAATATCCGCGTCAATGTAAGCAAACACAGCGTAACCGTGAAAAATACCGAGATAAGACTCAGCCCTATAGAATTTAAAATTCTTATATTTTTAATGACTTATGCCGGAGATGTTTTTTCAAGGGAAAAACTGCTTGATAATGTTTGGGGAAACAATTCATTCGTCGAACCAAGAACCGTTGATGTTCACATTAGAAGATTAAGATCGAACATTGAAATAGACGAATCGGTTAAATTTATAGAAACCATAAGAGGCGTAGGCTATAAATTTATAGATGAAAAAATATGAAAAGAAATTTAAAATTTATTTATTAATTTTATTACTGTTTGTATTAGTAATTTCAACAAGCGCAGCTTTCTTTGTTACTTCTCCGTTTTTTGCTTCAAAAGCCAAGAATTATTTGTCAACATATGCTTCCTCAATTCTTAAAAAGCGCGTAACGATAAAAAAGATAAAATTTTCTATCTTTTATCCCCAAGTAAAAATTTACGGTTTAAAAATTAAAAATATAGCGAAAATTAAACGCATAGACATAACGTTCGGACCTTTTAATATTTTTAAAAGGAATATAATTATTTATAAAATTAATATTATAAATCCTTATATTAATATCTTAATAAAAAATAATAAGATTAACAATTATAAAAATTTTAATATAGTCCTTAGAACCCTTTTAAAAAAACATCCTTCTTCTCTTATTTCTGCGTCTCTGGATAAATTAAAAATAAAAGGAGGAGATTTTAATTTAAAAGATGACGACGAAAATATTTTATTTAAACTTAAAAAATTCAATTTAACAGTTTATAAAAAAAATAATCCTTTACCTTTTTTATATAATAATAACGGCATGTATTTTAAATATAATATGCCGTATATTTATTTAAAGTCTAAGAAGTTAAAATTAACTAAGGTTTTTAAATCCAGCGCAGTTGAAATTCATTACTTTAGAAATTTCATAAAATATAAAGGTATAAGTATTGGAAATTATTATTTTTCCGCTTTGTCAAACGGAATATTGGAATTAAACAAAAATAATAAAATTGCAGGATTTATTAATAAATTTAACGACGATACCTCTTTAAAAGTAAACAACTTATCAAAGCTTTCTAAAAATTTTCTTTTTTTGCCCGCTTTCAAAGGAAAATTGAGCGCAAAACTTAAACTCACCGGCGATTTATATAAAAAAATTAACGCCTCCGCCGCCATTAAACTTAAAAACGTCGTATTTTCAGGAGCTGATATAAAAAACGGCATTATTGACTGTGCCGGTAATTTCGGCAAATTTGAAAATAATATTATAAACTTTAAAAAAATTGATTTAAATTTATTTAAGGGTAATTTGAAATCTTCCGGAATTATTAATATTAGAGAGAAAGAAGGGAAATTTAAATCTGTTTTAAAAAATATAAGCGTGGGAAATCTTATAGATTTTTACGCTAGCGAGAAAATTCCGCAGTTTAGCGCGATTGCTGACGGAAGCGTTAATACTTTTCTACATTTTGGCAAAAATTTTTATGTGGCAAATATTGAAAAGATAAAACTTAATAAGCCGGTTCAGCAAATTAACCAGGGAAATAGCAGCAGCGACGATCCGTTATATCGTATTAATTATAAAAATAAGGTTTTACTTAATGGAGCGGTATTAATAAACGATAAATATGTATTATTAAAGAATATTCATGTTTCCTCCAGGATAATTAGCGGCTCCGCTAAAGGAGTTATAAATTATGCCGGCAAATATTTAAATATAAGTTTTTATACTAAATATAAAGAGCTGCCGTCTTTAGGTTTAATAGAAAAATATAAAAGCAGGTATTTTGAACCTTCTGCTAGCGGAACGGTTTACGGTATTATAAAAGGCAAATTCAACGATATTTCATTGGGTTTCAAAAACAGGTTTAAAAATCTTTACATCAATCGATATCTAAATCCTTATAAAGGGAATACCGACATATATATTGACGGCATAGGGAATGTTATTTTCAGCGGTAAATTAAATAACGACGGAAATTTTGATTTCAGCGGTGAAATCTTATATAACAAAAGATTAAATAAACAATATATAAGCGGAAATTTTAACGCGAAGAATATAAGTTTAGTTTCGGATAATCCGTCTATGCCTGTTTCATCGACTTTAAATTTTAATGGAACTGCCGCTGGAGAGCTAAACAGTCCGGTTTTTGAAATAAACGCAAAGTCCAAAATAATCAAAATATACAATCAATATCTCTCAAACGTAAATTTTTTATTTTCCTTGACTAAAAACGCTTTAAGGGTAAAAAAACTTGACGGTTTTTATGGCGGCGCAATCTTAAACGCCTTCGGAACTTTAAATTTTTCCGGCAATAATAACTATAACCTGCGGATAATATCTAACGGAATTAAACTGTCCGATTTAGATATCAAACAGTTAAAAAAATACAATATAAACGGGATTGCTGATATCGACATGCGTATCGGCGGTTCTTTTAAAATACCGGACGTTTCCGGCAGAGTGGCGGCCGATAATATTTACGCGAAAGATTACTTATTTGGAAACGCGGAAGCTTTCGTCCATTCTTCTGACGGAAAAATGACTTTAAAATTTTCAGCTTTTAAAAATACTTTAAAAACAAAAGCGGTTATATTGCTTAAAAAAGGATATCCATATAATTTTACGACGAATATAAATTTATTAAACATTAATTACAGAAAAACTTTGTTTGAATTATCCGGAGGAATTTTCGGAAACGGTAAGCTTTCCACGATTAAAAATTCATATGTTTTTTCAAAGCTAAATCATGTTTTGTTAAAGCATGGTCCTTTTTTCTTAAAAAATATTAAAAATATTAAAATATCTTATATCAACAGAACTCTCGAATTCAGCGGGTTTAAGTTAACCGGCGGCAATAATTATGCGCAGATAAGAGGATATATTACTGCTAAAAAATATCATGTCATTTTAAACGATAAAACTGATTTATGGGTTCTTGGAATTTTTTCTAATAAAATAATGAATTCATCAGGTTTTATTACCGCTTCGGCAGTTATTTTGGGACCGTCTGCATCTCCGCGCCTTTATGGATTCGCAGATATAAAAAGAGGACTAATAGAGCCTTCGGTTTATTCATCGTTTGCCGCTTCAAGAATTTTTGCCAGATTAACATTTAACAGCAATATAATTTTTCTTGAAAAAGCCAGATTCAGAATGCTTAACGGGTTTTTTTCCGCGCACGGAATAATAAGGCTTAATAATTTTATACCATATTTTTATAACATAGAAACTAGTTTTAATTCTGCTATTTACAGAGAATCCAACTATTTTTACGCAAAAATGAACGGAAATATAGGTTATTCCGGTAACGCATATAATCCTGTTTTATACGGAGATGTAGATATTAAAAAAGCTTTATACGATAAAAAAATAAACCTTTCGTCTTTTCTTTTAAGTTATAAAAAATATAATGTAGTCAAGCCGGTTATACAAAAAGGAGCATTTAATCCTAAATTTAATATTAGGGTAACTTCAGATAACGGCATAGCTATTAAAAACAATATCGTAAATACCGCTTTTTCAGCCAGGCTTCACCTTATAGGAACGCTATACGACCCGGTTTTAACCGGTACGGCTAGCGCCGAAAGAGGAGAGGTATTTTTTAGAGGAACTAATTTTAAACTATCCTATGCTAATTTGGATTTTAATAACCAGTACAGAATAAATCCTTATTTTGACATAGCTGCCGCTACTCATATAAATCAATATATTATAAGAATGAACGCAAGCGGTTCGTTATTGAATTTCAACGTAAATTTTTCTTCTACTCCGCCGCTTTCCGAGCTAGATATTGTGTCAATGCTTGCGTTAGGAGCATCTTCTACTTCGGTTTACGCAGGCTCGGCTGGCGGAATTGCCGCATCTGAAGCGGCATCGGCAATCGGCGGAGAGGTTGAACAAAGCGTTACCGGAGCCATATCGAGTTATTTCGGTTTTAAAAACATGTCCGTAACCCCTTCATATTCTGTAATAACCCATAGCGCTGCTCCACAGGTTACGGTTACAAAAAATCTTACCAAAAAACTTTCAGTTTCGTACAGCAATATTGTATCTTCCCAGTCTTCCCAGTCGCTGACGCTTACATATAGCCTGAGCCGTCATATTTCCATAATAGGAGTATGGGAAAACAACGAACTGGCTCCTAACAATTCTAATATATACAGCGAAGTAGGCGGAAATATTGTTTTCCATTTTAGATTTTATTAAAATACATTAACTAAATAAATTAAAATTAAAATATTTTATGAAAAAGACCGTCCTGTTATTATTTCTTTTAATGATAAGTATTTGTTTTTTCGCGACGGTTTTAACAAAAATTTCCAGCGCAAAAAGCACTTCGAATATTTACGGAATTTCTTCCGGAGAGTACACGATAAAATCTATAAAATACAAGATGCCTACCGGTATTCCCCTGAAAGAAATAAGAGATTTTGTATTCTTAAAGAAAGGAAATAAATTTAATATGCGCTATTTGGAAAAAACGGTGAAAGCGCTTTATGCGACCGGTTATTTTTCCAATGTCGCAGTTTATTCCAAAATTAATAAAAAACTAAAAACAATTTTTTTAAAATTCATTTTTTTTCCTAAAATATATATAGGAAGCGTAAATATATCCGGACTTAAAGAAACGGGAATAAAGACGGCAAAAATACTTGGCTCTATTCCAATAAAAAAAAACGGACAACTTTTAAAATATTATAAGAGCTTAAGTAAAGATAAAATAAAAAAGATTTTGCTTAATGGAGGATATCCCGATGCAAAAATTAACATAGCAAGCAATATATTTAAAAAATCGGGAAAATATATAATAAATATAGGCATTATTGCAGGTAAACCTGTTTTAATTTCTAGTATATCGGTTAATCTTAAGTTGTATTATCCTAAAAAAAAGGTTAAAGCACTTGTTGATAAGCTTATATCTGGTCCGTTAAACCTGTACAATCTGCAAAAGCTTAGAAAAAAGATTTGGGACCTGTATAAAAACAACGGTTATCTTAACGCCGTTGTAGAAAAGCCTGAAATTACTTATATCTCTAAATATAAAGCTCATGTCGTTTTCAATGTTCATCCGGGTTATAAAATAGAATTTCACTTTACAGGAGCTAATCCGCTTAAACAAAAATTCATTGAAAATTCGGTGTTGGGAATAAAAAATGTGCTTATTTTCGATGATGGAACTTTCAAAGCATTTCAAAGGGTTTTGAAAGATTTTTTTAAAAAAGAAGGTTATTTTTTTGTAAAAGTTTCCTTTAAGGCAAAAAAGAACGCAAAGGTTAAGATTATTAATTTATATTATGAAATTAAAAAAGGACATAAGGTAGAAATAAAAAAAATAGTGATAAGCGGGAATAAGCCCTTTACCAGGGAAACTATAACTTCGCTTATGAAAACCGGTGAAACTTCTTTTTTTAACAGAAAATATTTTTGTAAAAAAAGGCTCAACAACGATATAGCGAATATAGAAAATTACTACAATAATGAAGGCTATCTTTCAGCCGCCGCTTCTTATAATTTGAAATTCGCCGCCGATAAAAAAAGCGTTTCTATTTTTCTTCATATAAACAAAGGATTTCCTACAGTCGTTAAAAAGGTTTATATCAATGGTCTTCCAAAAATTTTAAAAACAGATAAAAAACTGGAAGATTATTTTTTGAAAATGCAAAATCTGCCTTTCTATATAATTAAAGCTGAAAATGGGAAAAACCTGCTTTCTACAAAACTTGCCGATTCCGGTTTTGTTTTTTCAAAGGTTAAGTTAGATATAAAATATTCCAAAGATAAAAAAAACGTAGTTCTTTATTATTCTATGGAAAGCGGTCCGAGAGTCCGCATAAAAAATATTTTAATAATAGGAAATACCCTTACAAAAACGTATTTTATAAAAAGCCTTTTACTTTTTAAAAAAGGGCAGTTTTACAGCCAAAAAAAAATAATAGATACTCAGAGCAGGCTATACAGGGCTGGAATATTTAATTACGTAAATATTAAGGTTGATAATCCAGAGGTTAAAAAACCTGATAAAAACATAATAGTAAAAGTAAAAGACATAAAGCCCTTAGATTTAAGTTTTGGCGCCGGTTATGGAACATATACCAGATATAAAGGCTTTATACAGATAGAAAATAACAATCTTTTTGGCACAGGCAAATCAATCGCGGCACGCTTTTCAAAAAGCGCGATATATACCAATCTTCTTTTAAATTATTATGACCGCGCGGTATATAATTACAGAGGGCTTGCGTTCAACGCGCAGGGTCTGGACACCGATATAATAACTTTAAATTATACCATGCGTAAACAGGGGGCGGCGGTTTCCCTTATAAGACGTTTTAACAATCAGTTGAAAGGACTACTTTCCTATGGAATGTTTTACGATTATCTTTCGGGACTTAATCCGGGTGCCGAAATAACGCCGCGGGACACAGGCTTTACCAGAATAAGTTCCGTTTCCGCTTCCCTAATATATAATTCTAAGAATAACATATTTAATCCGACTTCCGGAAATTTGACGACGTTAAGATTTTCATATTCAAATTTTTTAATAGATTCGCAAATTAATTTTTTTAAGATATTTTTTCACTCCGAGGAATACATTCCATTTATCGATGGAACAGTTTTTTTATATTCGCTGCGTTTTGGTTATATAAAGCCTATTTCTCCTACGACCCAGCTCCCTATAAACGAAAGATTTTTTCTAGGCGGCAGAACTACCGTAAGAGGTTTCCCTCAGGATTCAATAGGATTAGTCAATTTAAATCCATACAGTTTCCCTATAGGCGGCGATGCTATGGAAAATTATAATTTACAACTAAACATCCCTGCTTATAAAAATATAAATTTTTTTATATTTCAAGACGGAGGAAACGTATTTTTAGACAGCGCCGACATAAGACCCTTAGCGTTGTATAAATCAGCCGGGGCAGGTATAATGTATTTATCACCGATTGGACCCATAAGTTTTTCGTACGGTTTTATACTTACGAGAGAGCCTTATTGGCCTGCCGGCGGAATTAATTTTACCGTAGGCACGTCATTTTAAAATTGAAAAATAAATATGAATTTCGTAAACGAACGGAGAGACGAAAAAAATCCGCGGTATATTAATAAAAGCCTAAAAAAAGGATTTTCTACCGGAAGCACAAGCGCCGCAGTTATAAAAGCATCCATTAAATATTATTTTGATGAGAAAAAATTCTCGGCTGTAACAATAAAAATGCCTGGAGGCGAATACGCTTACCTGGATATCGCCGAATTAGAAAGATACAGGTTTTACGAAAATGGAAATATTATTGCGAAAGCCGCCGCCATTAAAGATTCCGGTAGCGATGAATCTGACGTAACGGGAGGGATAAGAATATGCGCGGATTTTACCGTAATAGATAGGGGTAATAAAAGTGAATTTCTCGGATTGAAAAAATATTATGAAAAAATATCCGTTTATAATATAATAAAATGTCCCATTAATAATGAGGATAAAACCGTCACTATAATACTTGCGTCGTCAAAGGGAGTGGGTATAGCGACAAAACGGGGTCTGCCGGTCAGAGTCGGTTTTGTCGCCGTCAATCCGGTTCCTTTTGCGATGATAGAACTCGCCGCAAAAGAAGAATTATGTTTTTGGATAAAAAAAAATGCGTTAAATTTAAGTTCGTTAAATAATAAAATATTTTTTTCTGTATTATATATACCTGAAGGTGAGGAAATTGCCAAGAAGACTTTAAACGGGAGACTCGGCATAGAGGGCGGGATAAGCATACTTGGCACTAACGGTTATGTTATGCCGGTTTCGGCTAAAGCATGGCTTGAAACCATAAAAGCGTCTTTGAAATTTTTATCGGAAAATAATATCAATACATGCGTTTTTACTCCGGGAAGGTATAGCGAAAAGATAGCGTTAAAAATTCTTGACTGTCTTCCTCATGAAAGTTTTATAGAAATAGGCGATTTTATAGCATATTCCATAAGAAAAGCACTAGAATCTGGCATGAAAAATATTATTTTTACAGGTCAGTTCGGAAAAATTATAAAAATTGCGCAAGGAGAAAGAAATACTAATGCAAAATACAGCAGTTTAAATTTGAATTTTCTGGGAGAAACGGCTAAGAAAGCTGTCGAAAAAATAGGAGGTCATGAAAGCAGAGAAGCAGGAGATCTAATATACAACCTTATCGTCGGCTCTAATACTTCCAGGGAGGCATATGGGCATATAATGTCGTCCGAGTTTAAAATTTATTCTGATATTATCTTAGAAAATATATTAATAATTGCGGCCATTAATTTGTCTAAAACCGCTGGAAAAGAAGTAAACATAGAGATTATACTTATATCATACGACGGAAAAGAGATAAAAAGAATTAAGGTTCATAAAGGTAAAATTTTGAAGTAGTATAATTAAATTATCTGAAATCAAATATATAAAAGGGGGATAAAAAATTTATAAATGGCAAAAAAAGTTCATATAGTTGGCGTATCCCAGTGTTTTTTAGAATCTGCAAAAAAACAGGTTTTAGATTTACTCATAGATAAAAAAAACAGAATAGATGCAGTTTTTGCAAAAAAAGACGATTTAAATCTTCTTTTATGGACAAGAGAGCAAATTTCCTCTATAAATAAAAGCATTGTATTCGAAAATAGCGGAAATCTGACCCGTTTAAATAACGCTCCAATATTTTACGATAGCAAGATGAAATTTATAACAGATTATATAAAAGAAAACCTTGGCAAAAAAAATATTTTAGTTCTGGCTAACGGAGACCCCAATTTTTTTGGAATCGGCGGAACTATATTAAACATGTTAAAAGAAAACGAAAAAAGATTCGTAGAAGTCTATCCGGCTGTCAGTTTTATGCAGGCAGGCTTTGCCAAATTAAAAATCCCTATGACCGATGCTTCGGTGATAAGTTTGCACGGCAGAGATTTTAAATATATATACGACGCTATATTTTCCGGAAAGCGCACGATAGGCATATATACGGACGATATTAATAATCCCAATAAGATATATACGGAACTTGATGAAAAAGGCTTATTGGAAGAATTCGAATTTTACGTGCTTGCCGAATTATGCACTAAGAATGAAAAGATTTATAAAAGTTTTACAAAAGAGATTTTGGAAGATATCGGCGGCAAAAAAAATATTGTAATATTAAACGCCAAAAATAAAAAAAACGTGGAATTAGGTTCCGGCGACAGGCTTAAAAATATTGTCCTGGGCATAGACGACGACAAATATATTCATGCTGCCGGAGAACCAACTAAAAAAGAAATCAGGGCTGTAAGCTTGTGCTTAATGAATTTAAAAGCCGATTCCGTAATTATAGACGCCGGGTGCGGCAGCGGCAGCATAAGCATTGAAGCATCCGCTATAGCTCATAAAGGAACTGTTTATTCAATAGATAAAAATGAAATTAAGATAGACAATCTTAAAAATAACATAAAAAGATTTGGAAGGCATAATATTGAACCTATTTTAGGCGAGCTTCCCTTAGTAATGAAAAATACCTTAAAGATCGGGCAGGCGGATTCTATATTTATCGGGGGAGGAGGAAGCAGGGATATAAAAATAATTTTAAAGGAATCTCTCCATATCTTAAAAAATCAAGGCGTTATAGTTATGAATATTATTACTATTGATTCGTTAAATAGCGTTCTGGCGTTTATTAAAGATTATTCGTCGAAAGGCAATAAGAACGAGGACGGAAATATTGAAATAAAATATGAGATTATATCGGTTAACGTGTCAAGATTAAAGTCTATTAGGGAAGATTCATATTTTCAGGCATTAAACCAGATATTTATCGTTAAAATTATTAAGTCGGTTAAACATCGCGATTCACATTTAAATCCAAAAGTTTCGCGTTCGGAACGCGGGAGGACACTTACTTTTAAGATTGAACGCAATAATAATGAAGACGCGCCTAACGTTAAAATTAGGAATAAAAGCATTAAAAGCGTTAAGGTTGAAAACTCAGAAAAAAATAAAGAAGACAAAAATGATTGATAAAAAATTATTTGTGGTAGGCGTAGGACCGGGAGACCCTGAACTAATTACCTTAAAAGCGGTCAACACGCTTATTAAAAGCGATTTTATATTTTATCCGAATGTTTGCGGGGGTAAGAATAAAATAGCGTACGATATTATAAAAAATGCTTTTAAATTTGCTTGCGTGCCAGATTTTGCCGAAGAGAGGCTTATTCCCCTAAAAGTCGAAATGAAGCGTTCAAGCGGTAGAAACAAAGATTTATATAATGAAAACGCCGTTAAAATAATTGAAAAACTAAAAGAAGGGGTATGTTCATATGTTACGTTAGGCGACCCTATGTTTTACAGTACCTATTGGGGGATTTATAACGCCATTAAAGAAACCTTAAACTCCGTCATTTACGAAAAAGAAAAAGAGTCCGGCAAAATAGACATAATCATTATTAACGGAGTTTCTTCCTTTAATTATTCTTTGGGATTAATCGTAGAACCGTTTATAATCAAAAACAGTTCTGTTTTAATATCGGTTCCGGTTAAAAAAGATTTTGCGGAAATAAAAAAAGAAATAAAATTCATTGCCGATAAGTTTCCTAAGCCGCAGATTATAGCTTTTATGAAAGCGGGCGGTTATGTAAAAGAAATTTTAAAAGCATTTAAAGAGTTATGTGACAAAGAATTAGAAGACGGCATGCTTAAGCTCTATTTAATCGAAAAATCTATGCTTATAGAAAATTTTACCGAAAGGAAAGAATTAAACTTCGATTATTTTTCTATTTTTATTGGAGTTTTTTTATAATATGATAAAAAAAGACAAGCCTAAAATTTATTTCGTATCGGCAGGTCCGGGCGATCCGGAGCTTTTAACAGTAAAAGCCTTAAAAATATTAAAAAAATCAGATGCTGTTTTTTATGCCGGTTCTTTAATTAATCCGGCTATGCTAAAAGTTATAAAAAGAAACGCCGAATTAATTGACATGAAAATCCTAGATTTTGAGCAAATTAAAGAAATGCTTAAAAACATATTAAAACAAGGCATTATAGTTTCTATTTTACACGCAGGGGATTCCTCGATATATTCCGCAATAAACGAACAAATGAATTATCTGGAAGAAATGGCTATAGAATACGAGATTATACCCGGAGTAACGGCTGCGTTTGCCGCGAGCGCCGCAAACGGTACTATTATGACCCTGCCGGACATATCGCAGGCGGTAATATTTTGCAGAGGAGAAGGGAGAACCGGCAAAATGCCGGAAGGACAGGATATAAAGAGCCTTGCAAAACATAAAGCTACTATGGCAATTTATCTAAGTTTCGGAATAATAGATAATGTAGCGCGGGATCTAAAAGAATACTATCCGGAAAATACCCCTTGCCTGATTGCAAAAGACGTATCTTTAAACAGCCAAATTTTGATAAATTGCCAGTTAAAAGACGTGGTTAAAAAAACTAAAGATTTTTCCGTTAAAAATATGGCTGTTTTAATAGTCGGGGAAGCTTTGAGGGGAAAATATTTTAAAGAGAACAGGTCGAAACTTTATGATAAGAGCTTTTCGCACGGGTTTAGAAACGGTAGAAATACAATCTGACAGCGTATTTAAGATTACTAATATAGCTCTAATAATAATTTCAGAAAATTCTTTAAAGAATACCGCCGAAATATTTAAAGGCATAATTAATAATATTAAGGTCGGCTCTCAGTCAGATAACCCGGAAATTATTAATATAAATTTTTTTATTGAAGAAAAAAAAACCAAGCTAATCAACGGAGCTTTAAATTTATTGGCTGAATCGGCAGCGTTTAAACAGCATTCTGAAGCATTGGTAACGTTTAGACGGGTAAACGCCTCGGTTAATTTATATAAAAAGTTATCAGAAGATTTTTTTATTAAAAATTTGTTTTCAGGATACGATTATATTTTATTTTTTCTGGCTGTAGGTGCGGTAGTCAGGATTATAGCACCATTCTTGAATGATAAATTCAACGATCCCGGAGTCGTAGCCATAGACGAAGGCGGTAAATTCGTCGTCAGCCTTCTTTCCGGGCATACCGGAGGCGCCAATAAACTTGCGGCTGATGTCGCTGGTTATATAGGAGGCGGCGCTGTACCGGTAGTTACTACGGCTACCGATGCGACCGAAAATTTTTCTCTAGATATGTTTGCTGATAAATTCGGTTTATTTATAGAAGACGGGATGTCAAAAATAAAAATATTCAATAAAGCGTCTCTTAAAGGAGAGCATATAGATTTATTAATTGATGATTCAGATACTTTTAATGTTAATATAAAAAAAATGAAGTTATATATAAACGGTTTTAAAAACGCAAAAAAAATCAATTTATTAAAAGATAAAAATTTAGATACATGTAATCATAATAATAAAAAGACCGTTATTATCTCTTTTATGGATTTTTTAAAAAATACCGCTAAAATGGAAAATTTTGTTTTTTTAAGACCAAAATGTTTAATTTTAGGAATAGGATGCAATAAAAATACCAGTTTCGACGAGATAGAGAAATTTATATCTGCGTTATTCGTAGAAAATCATTTATCGCTTAATTCAATTCGTAACATAGCTACTATAAACATTAAAAAAAATGAAACCGGATTATTGGAATTTGGGTATAAATACTCAGATTTTATAGATTATTATGATAAAGACGATATAAACGACTTTATTATTTCAAATTCAAAAAATAATAAAAATTCTGCTAATAAGAAAATTGAGCAGTCAGCAAGCTTTAAATATACGGGCGCTTATTCCGTATGCGAACCTTGCGCCGCTATGTCGGCAAATAGCGGAGGAAAGCTTCTTATAAAAAAGCAAAAAAAAGGAAACGTTACTGCTGCGGTAGCATTGGTTAATAAAATTTAACAATAAATTTAAACAGGTATTATTAAAATAATGACAATGAATTTTGGAAAAATTACCGTTATAGGGACTGGTCCCGGCGATACGAAACATTTAAGCGAAAAGGCTTTAGAGGCTATTAAGTCGTCGGAAATAGTAATCGGTTACTCATCGTATTTAAAACAGATAGGGCATATACTTAACGAGAATCAGGAAAAAATGCCGTTTAATATGAAAGACGAAATTAGGAGATGCGAAACGGCAGTTAAAAAATCTTTGGAGGGCAAATCCGTAGCTCTCGTTTCAGGCGGAGACGCCGGCATTTACGGTATGAGCGGTCTTTTACTGGAAATCATAGATAAAGAATCCCTTACCGGAAAAATTTCAGTGGATTTTGTACCCGGAATACCGGCTTTTTGTGCAGCGGCGGCGGCGGCTGGAGCACCGCTGACTAATGATTTTTGCGTAATTTCGCTTTCTAATCTTTTGACGCCGTGGGAAGATATAGAAAAAAGATTAAGGGCGGCGGCATCCGGCGGTTTCGTTATAATAATTTATAACCCTAAAAGCATGAAAAGAAAAGAAGGGCTTACCGACGCAAAAAATATTTTGCTGGAAAGTATCGAAAATAACAGACCCGCCGTTATCGCAAATGCGGTAACAAGACCAGACGAAGAAATAGTTATAACGACCCTTGAAAACATTGACAGGTTTGACATGGTAGGCATGAATACGACTATAATAATAGGAAACGAAAACACATATGTTAATGATTTATATATCATAACAAAAAGAGGTTATGGAAATAAATACGACTTAAGTAAAAAAAATATATTGGAGGAACATAAAACATTATGAGAGTACTAGTGACTGGAGGTGCCGGTTTTATCGGCTCTAATTTATGCGAAAGATTGTTGGCTTCCGGCAATGAAGTTTTATGCATGGATAACTTTTATACCGGCTCTAAAAATAATATAAAAGAATTTTTAGACAACCCGTCTTTTGAAGTTATAAGGCATGACATAAGCGTACCTTTTAATATAGAAGCCGACTTCATAGTGAACTTGGCGTGCCCCGCATCCGTCCCGCATTATCAAAAAGACCCTCTGAAAACAATGAAAGATAACGTTTTCGGCATATTTAACGTTATGGAAAACGCAAGACGTCTTAAAATACCGGTTTTGCATACTTCTACATCCGAAGTTTACGGTTCTCCATCAGTTCATCCGCAACCGGAAAATTATAACGGCAACGTAAATCCGGTATCGATAAGGTCTTGTTACGATGAAGGGAAAAGGGCCGCAGAAACTATTTTGTTCGATTACAACCGGCAATATAAAACAGAGATTAAAGTTATACGTGTTTTTAATACCTATGGACCAAAAATGCTCGAAAACGACGGCAGGGTAGTTTCTAATTTTATAGTTCAGGCGTTAAAAGGGGAGGATTTAACAGTTTACGGTAACGGAAAGCAGACGCGTTCTTTTTGCTACGTATCGGACTTGATAGACGGCATTATTTTGTTTATGAATGATAAAAGCGGATTTAACGGACCTGTCAATATGGGAAATAATTATGAATTTACCATAGAAGATTTTGCAAAGCTTGTATTATCTGTTACTGGTTCTAAATCCAAATTAAAATTTATAGATCTCCCTAAAGACGATCCTATACAAAGAAATCCAGATTTAACTATTGCAAAAAAAATGCTTGGATATAATCCGAAGGTAAGCATAGATGAAGGACTTAAAAAAACGGCAGAATATTTTAAAAAAATAGTAAAAATATAAAACGGCAGGTAAAAACTTAAGACGACTGCTAATGAACATAAATATAGACGTTATTATAATCGAATCTATTATTTATATTGCCGTGAGTATAATAACGGGCTATTTATTAAAAGACGAAGAACTCAAAAAAATCAAGCGGCTGATTTTAATTTTTTATTTAATAATAGGCATAGCCGTTTATTCCGTTTTGTATTTTGTAATACTTTCAATAATAGTTGTAATTGTTTCTGCGGCTGTATCAAAATATTTCATGGAATAAATAAAGATGTAAAAGAAGATATTTTTAAAGTGGCTCCCCGAGACGGATTCGAACCATCGACCCAGTGATTAACAGTCACTTGCTCTGCCGGCTGAGCTATCGGGGAATATAGGCGGTAAATATTGAATTTAATTAACGTTAGATAGTATAAATAAAAATTGCCTTAATGTCAATATATTTGTTATAAAAAAACCTGCCGGAAGTAGTTGATAACCGGCAGGTTAGGAGGACATTACATCGAGGAGTTAAGATGAAAACATTAAACCTCATTTATTTAAATTATAAAACGTATAATTTAAAAAGTCAAATCTTTTATTTTTCCAAGGTTTTATTTACTTTTTTCTTTACTACACTACACCTTAAAGGTTTTTACCATATTGGATAAATCCAAAGCCATCCTGGCAAGCTCTTCCGATGAAGCTATGACCTGCTTGGAACCCGCCTGAGCGCTGTCCTGGGCATTAATGATTTCTTCGGAAGAAAGGGATATCTCTTCGCTTACCTGAGACTGTTCTTCGGAAGCGGTGGCAATCTGGGTAATCATTTCTTTAAGCTTTATCATCAGGGTGTTTATGTTGGAAATGGCATCTGCTGATTTTCCGGCAATTTCGGCTCCTTTTGAAACTTCCTCTTTTCCTTTCTGCATAGAGGTAACCGCGTCCTGCGTGTTTCTCTGGATGCTAAGTATCATTGATTCTATTTCTTTGGTGGCCTTAGTTGTTCTTTCAGCTAATTTTCTTACCTCGTCCGCCACTACTGCAAAACCTCTTCCCTGTTCTCCGGCTCTGGCGGCTTCTATCGCGGCGTTTAACGCAAGAAGGTTCGTCTGGTCTGCGATGTCGTTTATTACACCGATTATTTCGCCTATCTTTTCGGAAGAAGAGCCTAATTCAGTAATGGTAGCCGAAACTGCGGACACGGTCTTTTCAATGTTTTTCATCTCGTTTGCTACGTCCTGAACCGACTTGGTGCCGTAATCGACGACTTTTTCCGTTTCCTGTGCCTTCTGCGCCGAAGACGAGGAGTTCTTTGCAACTTCTATTATGGCTATGGACATCTGTTTAATAGATTCTATAATACGGGACGCCTTTTCCCTCATCTGCTCTATAGTTTTTTCAAACTCCCTGGAAGAAGAATTAAGCTGCTCAGACTGGGAGCTTAGGGAGTTAGAGGTTGACATTATGCCTTTGACGTTGCCTGAAAGAGAATCGACAAGACTGTTAACCTGTTCTATTAGAATGCCTATCTCGCTTTCTTTATGGACGCCGGATATTTTGATTTTGGAAGTCAAATCGCCGGAGGCTATCTGCTTGATTTTGTCATCGACTAATTTTAAAACGCCTATAACCGATTTTTTAAAATAAAGCAGGACAATGATAGCGCCTATTAAAAAAATAATAGGAAATGCTATGAATATATAGTTTAATAACTTTACTTTATTATAATACGATTTTTTTAAAATACCGTTAATTTGCCTTACCTGATCAACCATTGGATTAAGCTGGCTTTCAAAATATTTGCCGCTCATCGCCTGACCTAATAAAAGAGGATATTTTAATAGCCTGTAGGCAATAGGGCTAAATATATAAAATTTGTTTTTTAAACTTTTTAAAAGTAAAACTGTTTTTTTTGACGAAAATCTTTGCAGTTTTGATTTTTTAGTTCCAAATATGGAAGCTGTCTTAATTTTGTCAAAACCCATTGTATATCCAGTTAAGGAATTTTCCACGTTTAAAAATATCGGCCTTGAATCATTTGCCAACTTTAATATTTTAGAATCGTAATACTTCTCAATCGCGGCTTTTTTCTTTTTGGATTTTGTTCCGTTTATTTTAAGCATTTTTATATGAGACAAAAGGATAATTTGGAGGAAGTTGCCTTTTAAAGTTTTAATGCCGGAATCAGTGCGTGAAATAACGGTTGTGTTTATCGTTGCGTCTTTTAACCCTTTAGAAAATGAAATAAGCAATAGATTAACCAGCAATATAAAAATAAAACCTGCGGCCATAATAAAATAAAGTTTTGCTTTTAAAGTTTTTAACATAAACCTCCTTAATTATTTTAAGATTATAATTATAACTATCTAAATAGGGATTTAGATAAAACTAACCATTTTTATTATACATCGACATCAATTAAAAAATCTACAGTTTTTATAATAATTTTTTAAATATTTAAATAAAGGTTAGGCTTATTAATTGAATTGTCTAAAAATATTATATTTGTTATAATATTTCGTAAAATATAATTTTAGGTTATTTAACAACATAATTTTTGAAGTTAAGGAGGACGCAACAATGCCGTTCGTGTCGGTTAAGATGTTGGAAGGAAGGACGAAGGAACAAAAGAGGAAATTAATTAAGTCTATAAGTAAAAGCGTATCGGATAGTTTAAGCATCGATGAAAGCCACGTTTGGGTAGTAGTTGAAGAATTTCCGGCAGACGAGTGGGGGCTTGGAGGAGAAATTGCATGCGATAGAATAAAGTCTGTAAAGGAAGCCGGCAAATGAAACCTAGAATTTGTTTGTCGATAGGAAATACCGGATTAAACGGAGTATATGAAGCTATAGATTATGCAAAAAGCAAATCTGCAGAATTAGTGGAACTAAGATTTGACATGATTACCGAAACAGCTATGTTAAAGAACCAAAATATAGATTCCGACAAAAGTTCTGCGCTGACCGAGATAAAAAAAATAATTTCTTATGCAAAAGATAAAAAAATTAAGATTATAGGAACCAACAGGGACCCGTCGTATGGTTTCAACAGGTGCGTTTCTTTTCTAGAAAGGCAAGTAGTTAGCGAATCTGAAACATCAGAAAAAAATTTAAAATGCGGCGTTAAAGAAACCAGCGAACCTGAAAGAATCAAATTTTTAAGGTCTGTCATGGAACTTGGAATAGATATATGCGATATTGAACTTGATACTTTAAAAAAAGCAGATATAAAAAATTTAATCGGTTTTGCACATTCTAAAAATTCACAGGTCATTCTTTCGGTACACGATTTTAATGGAAGAATAGACATGCTTGACACCGTAAAATATTATATTGATTCAAGCTATTTCGGCGCGGATTATTTTAAAATTACCGATACTGCGGTTTCTGAAGAAGATGCCGCGTTAATCGTTGAAAAAAACATCAAAATAGGTTCTATCAAAATGAGCGCCGAAGAAGTTTTTCCCAAATTTATTATTTTCGGTATGGGCGAAAAAGGCAAGATTGCCAGGGCGTTATCGGTAATTAACGGTTCTTATTTTGCTTACTGTTCTTCGCCTTATGGAATTACTGCGGCAGGACAGACGTTGCCGGAAGATTTTTATAAAACGGTAAGCTTACTAGAGGCTTCCTGAAAAATGGGCATAATAATAAATAATTTGCCGAAAACTAAAAAACTTGGCGAGATACTCATCGACGAGCGGCTTTTAAACCCGACCCAGTTAGAAAATGCTCTCGCTGAAGGGAAAAAACGTAACCTAAGATTAGGTTCGGCGTTGGTTTCTCTTGGAATACTTTCCGAAGATAATATTTTAGACGCTCTTTCTTCCCAAACAGGATTAAAAAAAATAGACCTATCAAAAATAATAGTGGACCCAGCGGTAGGGAAGCTTATACCCGAGGGACTTGCCAGGCAGTTCAAAATGGTTCCGTTAAGTCTTGTCGACGGCATATTAACCGTGGCATTGTCTGATCCTATTAACGTATTTGCCACAGATGCTCTAAAAAGCCGTATTAATTATGATATCGATATAATTATTGCGAAAGAGCACGATATTAATAAAACTATAGATTTTGTCTGGACTGCTAAAGAAATATCTAAAGCCGCGTCTAACCAAAGCATAACATCTGCAAGCGATAAAAAATTTCCTGAGACAGGCGCCGTACAAGTCCCCGCAGATTATAAAGTTTCTCATCCAGCAGCCGTAAAAGAAGTTTTGCAATCAGAAGACGTAAATATAATTAAGCTGGTAAACGATATAATATTTTCAGGATCTAAAAACAGGGCTTCAGATATACATATAGAACCTCTCCCCGATGAAATAATCGTCAGGGAGAGAATTGACGGCGAGCTTATACAGGCAAGAACTATTCCTCTGCAATTCTTAAATCCTGTTATAGTCAGAATAAAAATTATGGCAAATATGGATATTGCCGAAAAAAGGAATTCACAGGATTCCAGATTTGAAATAAACGCCGGAGAAAAAAATTTAGACGTAAGGGTTTCAGTGGTTCCGACAATAAATGGCGAAAAAGCTGTTTTCAGGCTTTTAGATAAATCTTCAAAGGTGATTAAGGCATCAGAGCTTCCTATAGACAAAAGCGATAAAGATAAAATTTTGAAAATAATTTACAAGAAATACGGTCTTTTTTTAATAACAGGACCTACAGGTTCTGGAAAAACTACTACGGCTTATTCCATGATTGCCGAACTTAACAGCATAAATAAAAATATTATAACTGTCGAAGATCCGGTTGAATATAAAATAAGATATATAAACCAGATAGAAGCCAATCAAAAAGGCGGGATGAGATTTCACGACGCGTTAAGGGCGGTTTTAAGACAGGATCCGGACATAATATTAGTCGGAGAAATAAGAGATGAAGAAACTGCCAGAATAGCAATACAAGCGGCATTAACAGGTCATTTCGTTATATCCACGCTTCATACCCAGGATTCGTCAAGCGCTATTTCTAGACTTGTAGATATGACTATTGAACCTTTTTTAATATCTTCTTCTGTTGTTGGCATAATAGGTCAGAGGTTAATAAGACGACTTTGCGAAAAATGCAAGAAACCCTATACGCCAGAGCCGGAAATGCTTAAAGAGCTTGGTCTTCCTTTGGGAACAAATTTTACTTTTTATAAAGAAACCGGCTGCGAACTATGCAGGAATACTGGTTTTAGCGGAAGACTGAGCATACAGGAAATTTTAATTCCTTCTAGAAGCGTCCAAAAATTGATTATCGAAAAAGCGGATGCGGCGCAGATACGAAACACTGCTATAAAAGACGGTTTTGTTCCTTTAAGGATGGCCGGTATTAAAAAAGTAATTGAAGGAATAACTACTTTAGAAGAAATTTTACAGGCGACGCAGGACATATAAATTTAAAAATCAAAGTTTTCGCGAATATGCTAAATTTTAATTAAACCAATGTTTATCATAAAACTTTAAAAGGCGGGTTTAATATATGGCGATATACAATTACAAGGCTAGAGACAGGCACGGGAAACTTATAGTCGGAAGAGTAGAATCAAACTCATCAATTTCGGCCGAAAAACAGATAGAAGAATTGAAGCTTATTCCTATTTCGGTCGAAGAGGCCGCAAGTTTTTCATGGGGCGACCTTCTTCCAGTATTCCAGAACATATCTAAAAAAGACGTAATAGTATTTTCAAGGCAGCTTGCCACGCTTTATCAATCCGGCGTTCCGCTTACGAAAAGCCTGGATTCCTTAACTGAATTTGCAAGAAATAAAAAATTTAAGGATATTCTTATAGAAGTAAAGAAGGACGTAGAAAGCGGGCAGAGTCTTTCAAAAAGCTTTGCAAGGCATCCTAAAGTTTTTTCGGAAATATACGTTAACATGGTTGAAGTAGGAGAGACGAGCGGTCTTTTATATGATATTCTCGTCAGGCTTGCGCTGCTTATGGAAAAGGATATGGCAGTAAAAGCTAAAGTAAAGAGTGCGACTTTTTATCCTAAAATAGTCGTTTCGGCTATTATAATAGCAGTAGTAATACTAGTTGGGTTTGTTATACCTAAATTCGCGATGCTCTATAAGAGCTTTAATGTCCCGCTACCTTTAGAAACTAGAATATTGGTAGCTATTTCTAATTTTTTCGTAAGTTTTTGGTATATAGTTTTAATTTCAGCCGTCGCTTTGATTGCCGGCATAAAAATTTACTTAAATTCTTCTTCAGGAAGGCTTTGGTGGGATGAACATAAGCTTAAAATACCGATATTCGGAAGTATCTTTTATAAATCTATGATGAGCCAGTTCACGAGGATTTTCGGCCTTTTATTTCAAAGCGGGCTTCCAGTAAACAGGGCGTTCGAGCTTATTAGAAATGCCGTAAATAATAAATTTTTTACCAATAAAATAGACGATATACAGTCGGACGTTACTAGAGGGGAATCTATTACTAACAGTTTTAAGAATTCTAAAATATTTTCCGGCATTATTATTCAGATGGTCAGCGTTGGCGAAGAAACTGGACATATTGACGAAATGCTCGGCAAGGTCGCCGATTATTTCGACGAGGACTTAGACCACCAACTCGGTATGCTTCAGGCAAGCATAGAGCCCGTACTTTTAATGATAATTTTTGGAATGGTCTTATTTCTTGCGCTTGCGATATATCTTCCGATAATCGATGTAATAAATTTTGCAAAAAAAGGCTGATAAAAAAATTTGACTTAAAATATATGAAAATGATAATATTGTTATATATCTATAATTATATATATAAATATAATCTGCAATAAAATTAATCTAAAAACCGAGCAAGTAACGGATATAGACATATAAGGGAGCGGGATATGAAAAAAAAGAAAAAAATTAACGTTAAAATTTACGCTGTTTTAGCCGTTTTTTTTACTATATTGACATTATCTTTAAGCGGATGCGCAAAAAAAAAGGAACCGCCTATAAACGCAGGTTCAAAAATAAATGTAAAAGCATTTAAAATTAAATATTATGTTATTCCGGATTATCTTGAATCTCCCGGGAATACATACTCCTTGAATAATACTGCTATATCCGCGCATATTATGGGATACATAGTTTTGGAAAACGTTCACCAAGGTCAGGCAGTTTCAAAAGGACAGCTTTTATTAAAGATAAGCGCTCCTGAAATAGGTTCTAAATATTATGCGGCCAAAGCCGGATTCGTTAACGCAAAAAAAACATACGACAGGATTAAAAGATTATATAAAGAAAATTCAGTTTCAAAACAAATGTACGATAATACCCTTATGCAGTATAACGTAGCAAAGGCTAACTTGAACGAGGCTGAAAACTACCTTAATTATAAAACAATTTATTCTCCGATAAACGGGATTATCACAAAAAAAAGCGTTTCCATGGGCGACCTTGTAGCTCCTGGCCAGATGCTTTTAATGATTCAGAGTCCTAAAAATTTAGAATTTAAAACGTCCGTAAATGTTAAATATTTTAATAAAATAAAAAATTCAAAAGGTCTTAAACTGAATTTTTCTTCTATAAATAAATCTGTTAACGGGAAGGTTATAACAGTCGTAAGGTCGGCTAATCCCTATTCCCATTCCGTTCTAGTAAGAATTGCAGTAAACAATTCAGAAAAATCTGAACTGATGCCTGGAATGTACGGAATTGCGAAATTTAAAATAGGCAAAATTAAAGCCGTTATTATACCTAAAACAGCAATAGTAAGACGTCTTGGCATAACAGGAGTATATGCCGTGGACAAAACCGGTGAAGTTATGTTTCAGCCGGTAAAGAAAAGAGGAGTTTATAAAAAACATTTTATTATAATCTCAAACGGCCTAAAACCAGGTATGTCGGTAATAATTAACGGATTTGATAAAATTAAAACAGGCAGCCGCGTAAGTTTAAGTTTCAATTAAGAGGAGTCTTAAAAGATAAATGAATAAAAATTTCAGCGCTAAAATTACCGAATATTTTATAGAAAACAAAATAACGCTTTTATTGATTTTATTCAGTATAGGTTTTGGAATAGTTGCGGTTCTTCTTACGCCGAGGCAGTATAATCCTCAGATTATCGTTCCGGCCGCAAACGTGATAGTCAGATTTCCAGGAGCTAGCGGAAGGCAGGTTAAAAATTTAATTACCAAACCTTTAGAAAGAAAAATGTGGCAAATCCCCGGGGTAAAGCACGTATACTCCATATCCATGAATTCCGAATCCATAGTTACGGTCCAGTTCCATGTTAACGCAAGCCGCGACAAGAGCCTTGTGGACATATATAACAAAGTGTTTTCCAATCTCGATGAAATTCCTAAAGGCGCAATGAGGCCACTTATTAAACCTATAGACGTTAATCACGTTCCAATACTTAATATTACGTTATGGAGCAAAAAATATAGCGCGGGATATCTTACTACGATTGCGAACAGGATATTAGACAGGCTTGATTCAGTTAAAGGAACAGGCGTTACTTTCATAAACGGCGCCAGGTATAAACAACTAAACGTTTATCTTAATCCTGTAAAAATGGCTGGATATAACATTTCTCCGTTAATGATAGCCCAGGAACTTAAAGGAACTAATATAAATATTCCGGCAGGTTTTCTTCAGAGTAATAACAAAAAAACATTTTTGACCGCGGGCGGATATTTTCACCGCGTGAGTTCAGTTAAAAACTTTATTGTTTCAGTTTATAACGGTAAACCCGTCTATCTTAAAGACGTAGCCTCTATTAAATATTCTTATAAACCTTTGAATTTTTTATCGGAAATAGGTTTCGGGAATAATTATTCGACCATTAACGGCAACGATAGGATTTCTGATTCGCATAACGGCGTTTACCCTGCCGTAACTATAGCAGTCGCTAAAAGAAGAGGCAAAAACGCCGTTACGGTTGTCGACAGCGTTCTTGCAAAATTTCATAAAATCGCCAAAACAAGTATGCCGGCAGGCGTACATTGGACTATCACCAGAAACGACGGTAAAAAGGCAAACAATGCGGTTAACAAATTATTGTTTCATTTGATAATAAGCATAATAATAGTTATAGGACTTCTTTTAATAATATTGGGATGGAGGGAAGCCTTTATCGTAGCCTTTACTATTCCACTAATGCTATTTCTTACCCTGGGCATAGCCTATATTTTTCATCAAACGCTAAACAGGATTACTTTGTTTGCGTTAATTCTTTCCCTGGGTCTTTTAGTTGATAACGCTATAGTAGTTATAGACAATATAGAAAGGATTTTTTCAAAAGAAAGAAATATACTCCCTACATATGCCGTTGATGCCGTAAATGAAATAGGCAATCCTAATTTTTTTGCTACGCTGGCAGTTATATCTTCTTTTGTTCCAATGCTTTTCGTAACAGGAATGATGGGTCCTTACATGAGGCCTATTCCGTTTAACGTGCCTATAGCCATGCTTGTTTCTTTATTTGTAGCGCTGACCGTAGTCCCATGGTTTTATCTTAAGCTTATGGCAAACGAAAGGGGTATGGCGCTTCTGCGTAAAAAAGAATTGAAAGAACATAGCAAGAAAGGCAGGGGAGGATTATACGCAAAAATATTAAAACCATTGCTTTTAGATAAAAAGAAAAGATATATATTTATTGCTGCTATTGTTATTTTATTCATTCTGGCGATGTCGCTTCCGGTATTAAAAATAGTTAAATTTAAAATGCTTCCTGTTGCAAATACTAATACTTTTTTGATTACTATAAACAAACGTCCAGGTTCTACTTTTCAAGATACTAATATTACAACCATGCAGATAGTAAATTACTTGAGACGGATAAAACAGGTAAAAAACTACGTAGTAACAGTAGGAACCCCTTCCGTTATCGATTTTTCTGGTTTATTGCGAGGGGCAAATTTTAAAAACGCAAGCTGGTATTCCGAAATAAGGGTTAATTTAATAGATAAAGACAAGAGGAGCACATCATCTCATCGGCTGGTATTAAGGTTATTGCCGGTTGTCCATAAAATAGGCAAGGAATACGACGCTACAGTAAAAGTCTTGGAAAGCCCCCCTGGACCCCCGGTAAAATCTACAATAGTAGCTGAGATTTACGGAAAAAATTACGGCGAACAGGAAAAACTTTCTAAAATTGTTGAAGCAAGAATGAAAAAAATAAGGGGGATTACCGACGTAAATTCTTCGTATAAAAAACGTATAAAAAAGGTTGAGATAGTAGTTAGAAGAAGAAAAGCATCCATTCTCGGAATTAGCACGGAGATGATTGCGCAGTCGCTTTACCTTTTAAATAATGGAATGAGCATAGGCACAATTCATAAAAAAGGCCGCCTCCATCAGGAAGATATTTTTTTGCGTATGCCCGGTTCTTTCAGGACTGGATTAAACTCATTATCAGGCATATGGATATATGCTCCGTACGCAGGCAGATTAGTGCCTTTGAATTCAGTTATAAAAATCAAACGCGGCTATTTGCATAATATGATTTACGAAAGGGACCTAAAACCTTTAGTGTACGTTTATGGAAAAGTGGTAAAAAGAAGCCCTATGTATGCCAACTTAGACCTTTTCCTGCATTTTGTTAAGCATCCGCTTCCGGCAGGATATCATATAAGATGGGGCGGAGAATGGCACCTTACTTTAAAAGTTTTCGCGCAGCTAGGCGCCGCTATGGGCATAGCTATACTGCTTATATATATACTGCTTGTAGGATATACCGGTTCATTCATCGTTCCGTTAATACTTATGGGAGCTATTCCGCTTGAAATGATTGGTATAATGCCCGGGTTCGCTTTGATAAGAGTTTATTTCACTGCCACCTCTATGATTGGGGCGATAGCTCTTTCAGGCATTGTCATAAGAAATTCCCTGCTTTTACTCGAATTTATCAACGATAGAAAAAAAGAAGGCTATAACATTACCGATTCTTTAATAGAAGCCGGTTCTATGAGGGCAAGACCTATTATAATAACGGCGCTTGCAGTAATATTCGGTTCGGCTATACTCGTTACCGACCCGGTTTGGAACGGTCTTGCATGGGCGTTAATTTTTGGAATGCTGGCTTCTACTACGTTAACCCTTGTGGTAATTCCGGTGCTTTATTATATGATTGAAGGAAGAAGATGGCACAAAGAAGACGTTCACGATAATTTGTGATTATTAATTAAAATAAAATCAGGATATTTTCAACAAGAGGTGTATTATGCCGATAATATTTGAACGTAAGGAAGCTTATATCGCCGAAATAATTATAGATTTAGGCGGTAAAAATACTTTAAATATAACCGAAATAAATGAATTAATAAAAATTTTTGAAGAAAGAGTAGAAAAAGAAATCGACCTAAAAGCAGTTATAATAAAAAGCGCTAATCACGATTATTTTGCAACCGGACCAACAATTAACGAAATTGCCAGACTGGATAGAGACGGAGCCAGATATTACGTTACGCTATTAAACGTTATGAACAGGCATATCACAGAGTCGCCTATTCCAGTTATATGCATTGTTAACGGCACTGTAAGCGGAATAGGTTTAAATATAACATCCTCATGCGATTTCAGGCTTGCGGAAAAAAAATCTAATTTTACAGATTTGTCATCTAAATACGGAATACTTTCTCCTTCTTATTTGCCGTTAAGGCTTGCATTTTTAATAAGCGTCCAGAAAGCAGCGGAGATTCTTATAAGTTCAAAAAGTTATTCCGCGGAAGAATTATACAGATTTAATTATTTATCGGAAGTTTTCGATGCTGACGCATTTGACGCAGGCGTTACAGGATTTATAAAAGATTTTACCAGATTATCCATAGATTCGTTGAGGTTTAAAAAAAGAATTTTTATAGATTTATGGAAAAATTATTTAAAAAATAATCAATTTTATGCCGAAGAGATAGAAGAAATTTTTTCTGAACTTTTAAAAGAAGGAAAAGATTGGAAAAAGTCTGCATCAGATTCAGGCGGCACTACTTTATAAACGCAAAATTAAAATCTTATATCTAAAATTTTTCCCCTTGACAACTATTTTAGAATATTCTATATTTAGAATATACACATAATCGCGGTGTGCTACATCGCAAAGAATTAAAAAAAATGGGAAAAATGGGAAAAGAGTTTTGCGTAGACGACAAAAACCTCAACAAAAAATGCAAGGACTTGGCTAGTATTTTTAAGCTTTTGTCAAATCCAATCAGATTAGGAATTCTATGTATCGTATGCGATGAAGAAGTCAGCGTAAACGATATATCTTCTGCTTTAGGTAAAACCCAATCCAACATATCCCAGCATTTAGCAGTCTTAAGGAACACCCAGATGGTAGATTTTAAAAGAGTCGATAATAAACTCTTATACTATCTAAAAAATTCCAAAATAAGACAGCTCGTGAAAGACATTAAAGACATTAAAGATGCAGGGGATTATGCCGATTTAAGATTTTCAGGCGATACAGAAGCCATAAAATCAGATAGCAACCCCAGCATCCGTTAATTATCATCCGTTTTTAAAATTCTTAAAGATTATTTTGATTAGATAAAATTTTCGATAACTATAAATTCGTCGATTTTTTTGTCTTTTTGCAACTTAATTAAAGCATATAAATAATGGAGGTATTTTAAATGAGCGAAGAAAACAAAAATCCTATTACAGACGCAATCGAAAGTACCAAAGGCGGGCACTTTTATAAGGAAATCATGAAAGATTTCCGAATTAAAGAATCTCTGCACGGTTGTTTGAACTGCGGAACTTGCGTAGCAAACTGTCCCGCGGCCGCATTTTACGACTATTCTCCGCGCGAAGTCTGCCAGATGATAATAGAAGGGGATGAGGAGACTATTGAAGAATATATGAAGGGCAAGATATGGAACTGCGCCCAGTGTTACAGTTGTAAATACAGATGCCCTAAAGAGAATTCCGCCGCTGATATAGTTATGGCGATGAGAGAAATAGCGGTAAGGGAAGGACTTGCGGCTGAAGCTCTTGCAGGCTATACCAGAATTGCAAAGTTGGTGCTTACCAGGGGAAACCAGCTGGCTCCCGACATGCTTTCTCCAGATGCTTTTCCAGACTGGGGACCAAGGATGATAGAGCTTTCGTCTAAAAAAATGGAAATGAGGGAAGAGCTGTTCGAAGGTTTTCCAGGTATGAACGTAGTAGACAGGGCATGGGCTGCTGAAGATTACACAATATACGAAATGCAAAAGATATGGGAAGAAAGCGGGGCATTAGAAAAAGTCGGAACCGTATTTCCATTTTTAGTAGATATAGTTCAGGACGACATGGACGATAAGAAAGATGAAATGGAAGCGAGAATTCAGGAAAAAAAAGCAAAGCTAGAAGCCTCTAAAAAATAATTGCCGTATGATTTACGTTAAATTTTAAAGCTTATAAAAATATTAAATAGATATATGGAGGACATTATGTCTAATGGAACAAGTTTGTCTTACGAAATAAACGACGTTAAAACCGGCATAAATCATGCTAAAGGAATGAATTATCATGTCCATGATATCAGGGCCGAGATGAAAAAATTAGAAGAAGAAGGCGAGATTAAAATAGGTCATATAATAGGACCGTATAAAGAAGAAGAGGTAATGTACGGTATTAAAAAGAAGGTACCTCTAGATATGCATTATCAGCACAAAAGCTGTGGTCAGTGCGCAAACCTTCCAGGAGTTCCCAGGTCTAATTTTTATTATAGGGATAAACTGGGCATAAAATATTACAATGATATGCAGCAAACTTCTTGTACCGCTTGGAATTATCATGCTTCCGGTCTTGGAAACCTTGTCCAGCTCGCTTCTGTTGCAGCGAGAAACTGGCACAGAGCTTACGAAGAAGGCTATAACTTTACTATACACTGCGTTACAAGCTTTGGAAACTATTTGGAGATGAGACATTTATTAGTAGGAAATAAAGAACTGAGGGATTCCGTAAAAAAAGTCCTTGCGTCGCTTGGAAGAGAGCTAGTTATTCCTGAAGAAATAGTTCACGACAGCGAAATAGCTTATGCTTTAAGGGATAAAATACTGGAGGCGGCAGACCCTAAAAGAATCGAAGGCATTAATGGACTAAGAGCAGTGGAACATTACGGCTGCCATTTTTTTAAACAGGTATCAGACGACATAATTGGCGGAAAAAGACCAATCGTAGTAGGAGGCTTAGCATCGCATCTTGGAGTGAAGATGGAAGAATATTCAAAATGGTTTATGTGCTGTGGGTTTGGATTCAGGCATATTCTCGTTAACAGGGAATTTACGAGATCCGCGCAAAATATTAAATTAAAAGCCATTAAGCAGGAAGTAGATCCGGATATGATTTTAGTTAACTGTACCGGATGCGGAACAACATTTGACAAGACCCAGTGGATACAAAAGGCTGTGGGAGAAGATTATCATTATCCGGTTGTGTTTTATTCCCAGTTGGCAGCCCTTGCCCTTGGCGCTCATCCGTTTAAAGAAGCAGGACTAAACTTTCACGTTACGCCCGTCGAGCCTCTTTTGGACAAGATGGGAATAGCTTATAATTAAATTAAAATAAATATAAAATTTTTAAAAATTATTCCTAAAATGACAAAAGGAGGTATTTAAGGTGAAAACAGTTTTAGTTATCGGAGGGGGAGTTACAGGACTTAAAGCGTCGTCCGAACTTGCAGAAATGGGTTATAACGTTGCTTTGGTAGAAAAAGAGGATTATCTCGGTGGTCAAGTAGCGAAACATAAGTATTACAAACTTGCGCCTGATTTAAGACTTGCCGGCGAAGTGATAGACCCGGTTATCAAAGCTGTAGAAAGCAATTCAAACATTAAGGTATATAAACATTCCCACGTTGTCGCCGTTTCTGGCAATGCGCCGGAATTTAAAGCAAAAATAAAAAATTCTAAAGGTGAAAGCGAAGAAAGCTTTGGAGCAATAGTAGTAGCAACAGGCTTTGACCATTTCGATCCTACGGTTAAGCAGGAATACGGCTACGGAAGATTTAAAGACGTTGTTACTAATGCCGAAGTAGAAGAAATGCTTAATCCAAACGGTTCGACCAAAGGGCAATTAAAAAGGCCTTCCGACGGAAAAACTCCTAAGAAAATAGCGATATTTCAATGCGTTGGTTCCAGGGATAGACAGGTAGGAAACCCTTACTGCTGCAGGGTAGGTTGCGTAGTTTCCACGAAGCAGGCTATAGAAATAAAAGAAAAATATCCTGATTCCGAAGTTTACGTATATTATATGGATATGAGAATGTTCGGAAGAGGATGGGAAGAGCTTTATGGCAAAGCAATGGAAGATTATGAAATTATTTTCACGAGAGGAAGAGGCGCCGAGGTAACGCTTAAAAATCAGCAGCTTTCTTTGAGAGCCGAAGAAACTATTATGGACAGACCGATTCAACATTCCGTCGATATGATTATTCTTGCCGCTGGAATGGCTGCCGGAGAAGGAACGATAGACGCTGCCAAAGTACTTGGGATTAAACAGAACGATTACGGTTTCCTTTCTCCAAAAGACGATTTTTTAAGTCCTAACGAGTCTTCTAAGCCCGGCATATTTATAGCCGGAGCCGATAAGGGACCTATGGACATTGAAAATTGCATAGTCGAAGGCGCAGCTGTGGCCGCAAAGGTAGCAGGCAGTCTAAAAAATTAAATATCTTAATTAATTTTAATTAAATATCTTAGCAATTTTATTAAGATTTATATATTAAGAATAAGGAGAATATAATGGCGGAAAATACCGATAAAATGGTTATAGACGGCGTCGAGCTTACCGGCATATGGAAAGAGTTTTTGCCTTCGAGAATATTATACGAGGACGTTACTACTGAATTTCTCGACGAAGTCAAAAAGCTTCCTGGCGGATCGACTATCGTCAGATGTTATCAATGCGGGACATGTTCAGGCGGATGCACCCTGCCTGATTTTGTAGATAAATTTAATCCAAGAAGATTTATCGACTTAGTCAGAAGAGGTCATTACGACATATTGGTTAACGAAAATAAAGACCTGGTATGGAAATGCGTATCGTGCCAAAGATGTACTCACAGATGCCCGAAAGGCGTGAATACCCAGGAAGTCGTAAGAGCCATAGCAAAATTTCTGGAAGATAAAAAAGTGTTCGGAAAGCTTACAAACGACGAGGCTTTTGATGAAGTCTTTATGGAAGAGGTTATTGAAGACGGAAGGATAGACGAGGTGAAAATAGTAAAAGATTTTTATTCGAAAACCGGCAGGCTTAAAGACATGATGAGCGCGGACCAGATATCCCTTGGTTTTAAGATGCTTACCAGCGGTAGGATAAAGCTCTTTGGAGGCAAAATTAAAGATTGGAAAAAAGTTTCCAAGAGGCTAAAGGAGGAAATACAATGAAAATAGGATATTTTCCAGGCTGTTCTTTAAAGGGAATGGCGCGCGCCTATGACGAATCAACTAAAATAGTCGCAGAGGAGTTCGGTATAGACTTAATGGAAATTGAAGACTTTAACTGCTGCGGGGCTTTAGAAGTAAAAGGCTCCAACGAAAAACTTTCTTATATGCTTCCGGCAAGAGTTATGGACTCGGCTAAAGGAAGGTTTCACGTCGATGCCGTGGTCACGCCTTGTAACGGTTGTTATCACAGCCTTTTAAGGGCAAACTCGGCTATGAATGAAAATAACGAGGCTAGAAGAGACGTTATAAGTTTTCTTAAAGACGTAGGTTACGGAACATATGAAGGCGATATGGACGTCAGACATTTTCTTGAACTGTTTTATAACGAAATAGGACCGGAAAAAGTAAAATCCGCCGTCAGGAAACCCCTTAAAGGTCTTAAAGTTGCTTCTTACTACGGATGCTTATACGAAAGACCTAAAACTATTACCAAAACCGGTTATAAAAGTAAAAGGGACGATTCCGAAAATCCATATTTTCAAGATGAGCTGTTAAAGGCTACCGGGGCGGAAGTAGTAGAATTTCATTCTTCGGCTTCATGCTGCGGCGGAGCGCATGCCCTCCAAGACGAATCTCTGGCTGCAACTTTGTCTGCGGCGGTTCTCTCTTCAGCAAAAGAAGCAGGCGCCGATATTTTGGTGCTTCCGTGTCCTTTGTGCGGAGCGGCTTTAGATATAAAACAGCCTGAAATAATTAAAGCCCACGGAGAAAAAGCGAAACTTCCGGTAGTTTATTTCACGCAACTTATAGGCTTAAGCATGGGTAAATCTCCTAAGGAACTTAAGCTATCCGACCCCATCTCTAATCCTATGGATGTTTTAAAAGCAAAAGGTTTAGCATAATTATTAACTGCCCCGGCAGGCAACCATCCGGTCGGAACCACCCCCGCCCTGACGGGCACCCACTCCTTAAAAAGGAGGGGAGCTATTTATACATTTGACCGTCAATAAAGGACGGGGGGCTATGTTTTTACGGCGATATTAAAAAAAGGGGTCAAAAAAGGGGTCTGATTTTAAATCAAACCCCTTTTTTTAATGTACAGAGCATTGCTTTAAAATTATGATATACTTGAGAATAATAAAAAATTGTAGTATTATAATAAAAATTATTTAAACTAACTAAATTAAAATTAAGGAGGAATTTATTATGTCTTCTAAGATTAACGGATGCGATATTCCGGAGGATTTATACTACAGCGTCGAAAAACACGTATGGGGAAAGCTTGGAGATGACGGAATAGTAACGGTAGGGATGACCAGCGTTGCCCAAAGCCTTGCCGGCAAGCTGTTATATCTCACGCCTAAGAAAGTCGGACAAAAAATTGCACAGCTTAAATCGGTTGCCACGGTTGAAAGCGGAAAATATGTTGGTCCTGTCCCTGCTCCTTTTTCTGGAGAAATAATCGCTGTTAACGAAGACGCAGTTAAAGAAGTATCACTAATAAATTCAGACCCTTACGGAAAAGGCTGGGTATGTAAAATTAAAGCCGATAATATCGAAGCAGACAAGAAAAACCTACTTACCGGAAAAGAAGCCGTAGAAGCATACAAAAAAAAGATTGAAGCTGACGGGATTAAATGCGAATAAATTTATTAATTTAATAATATAAATAATCAAGATAAAAATTGGAGAGAACATTAAATGCCTGTTTTTAACGAATGCAATATTCCCGAAGACCTTTATTACGACGTAGAAAATCAAGTTTGGGGCAGAAAAAACGACGACGGAACTTTTACTTTCGGAATGACAGACCCAGCGCAGTCTTTAGCCGGCAAAATTCTTTACGCCGACGTTAAACCGGTAGGCAGGATAATTAAAAAAGGAAAAAGCGCCGCCACTATAGAAAGCGGAAAATATGTGGGACCTTTTCCTATGCCTTTTGCAGGAGAAATAGTTGAAGTAAACAAGGAACTAGAGAACGACTCCCATATTATTAATTCAGACCCTTACGGAAAGGGTTGGATAGTTAAGCTAAAACCGCTTCCTGAATCCATATCCGACATAAAATCTCTTCCTACCGGGGAAGAAGCAGTAAACGCATACATAAAAAAACTGGAAAAAGAAGATATAATCTGCAAGAAGAGATAAATATGAGTTTTTATGAATATAACGACTATATTAACGAAGAATACATAGAAGGATTCAATATACGGAAAGAATATTTCGGTTCTGAAATACATTTTTATGCTCCAAGTATTAAGTCTTACGAAACCGAAGATTTTAAAAATGATAAATCGGATTCTTTCCCGCCTTTTTCGATTACCGGCGGTTCATGCTCCTTAAAATGCGAACACTGCAATGCTGAAATATTAAAGTCTATGGCGCCTGCTCTTACACCGGCAGAGCTTTACAAAAGGGCAAAGGCGATATACGACTCCGGGGGCATTGGTTTTTTGCTCAGCGGAGGCTCAAATAGCAAAGGCATAGTCGATATTTTGCCTTATATAAAAACTATTAAAGAGATTAAATCTGATTTTCATCTTAAAATAATAGTACATTGCGGACTTATAACCGAAGAGATAGCAGACGGACTTCTCGAAGCCGGCGTTGATTCCGCAATGTTAGATATTATCGGCGAAGAAGATACTATACGTAAAATTTACCATCTGAACGCGACCGTTAAAGACTACGAGAATTCTTTAAAGTATCTGTCAGACAGAAAGATACCCTGTTCCCCCCATGTCGTAATAGGACTGAAACACGGGCGTATTGCCGGGGAATTCAACGCTATAGACATAATATCCGATTACGATATATCTTCCCTAGTATTAGTCGGCTTTATGCCTATGCATAACACTAAAATGGAGAATATTGTCCCACCGCCGGCGGAAGAAATTGGAAAAGTTTTTTTATATGCCCGTAAAAAATTTACAGAAACCCCGGTTCTTTTAGGATGTGAAAGACCTTACGGATTAAGCAAGTTCAAAATTGAAGAACTTGCCGTAAAATCAGGATTAAACGGCATAGCTTATCCTTCTGAAGGCATTATACCGTTTAGCGTAAAGTTAGGATTAAAGCCTAAGTTTTCACAAGTCTGCTGTTCCTTAATTTTTTCAGAAACGGCATTACCGGTCATAGAAATGGGCGGTTAAATGAATAAGTTCAGGGTAATAGACACCGGTTTAAACGACTTTTCATATAATATCTGCTTAGATAAAACCTTAATAGAACTCAGAAGAGAAGGTATAATAGAAGATACTCTGCGCTTCTTGAGGTTCGAACCATGCGTTTTGGCTGGGTATCACCAATCAATATTTAGCGAAATAAGGCGCGATTACTGCGAAGATAATAAAATAGGGATAGGAAGACGCATTACTGGCGGAGGGGCGATATATTTTGACGAGATGCAGCTTGGATGGGAACTCGTGTTTTCTTCAAAAAGCATTAAGCTTAACAGCCTCGAAAATTTAACCGAAAATATTTGTTCCGCTTTCGCGAAAGGAATAAGCAGGCTTGGAATAAACGCAAAGTTTAGGCCAAGAAACGATATAGAAGTCGAAGGGCGCAAGATTTCCGGAACAGGCGGCACATATGAATCCTCTGTTTATTTTTTTCAAGGGACGCTCCTTTTGGATTTTAATCCTGAAAATATGGTGAAGTCTTTAAAAATCCCCGTTGAGAAATTGACGTCGAAAAATTTTAATTCAATTCTTTCCAGAGTAACGTCCATTAAAAATATTCTTGGATATATACCGGATTTAAGTCTGATTAAGTCTGCAGTGCTCTCTGGATTTAGAGAACATTTAAATATAAATTTTTATGAATCTAAATTATCGGCGGAAGAAGAAAATTTTTTAGAAAAAAACCGTTCGTTTTACGGGTCTAAAGAATGGGTGTACTCAAATGAATTTGATCCCGTTAAAACTAAAATGATTTCGGAAATTTATAAATGCGAAGGAGGACTTTTTAAAACCTACGCAAAGGTTGACGAAAAAAGAAATTTATTGAAATATATTTATTTTACAGGAGATTATTTTGTTTCCCCGACCAGGACTATTAACGATTTAGAGAGTTATTTAAAAGATACTCCATTAAACGAAGCGATATTTAAGATAGATGATTATTTTGAAAAATTTAAACCGGAATTTCAAAACATCAGAAAAGAAGATTTTTTTAATATAATTAGTCAGATAATAAATAAAATAAATTTTTCTAAAAGCTCAGGAATAAAAGAAGAAGATTTATCCAGATTTATTTTTGTTAACGGAATGAAGCCTGAGGACATTCCGTCGGCGGAGTATATCCTTTTGCCTTATTGCGCTAAGAAATCGGACTGTGAATACAGGAATAAAGACAAATGTATATCGTGCGGCGAATGTGAAACCGGAACAGCTTATAAATTTGCGGAAAAATACGGGATTACCCCTAAAACTATTATTAACTACGAAGACCTGGCGCGTACGCTGACAGAACTTAAATTTAAAAAAATTAAATCTTATATAGGATTTTGTTGTAAAGAATTTTATATAAAAAGAAACGCCGTTTTTACAGAAAGCGGAATAAAGGCTCTCTTGATAGATATTTCGTCGCCGTTATGCTATAAATATAAAAAAGAAAATGACGCATATGAAGGAAAATTTGACGGCGAAACGTCGCTTGGCGTAAATGTTTTATTTAAAATAAAATTAAAAGAACGTTAATAGGCGGAGGTATTATAATAATGAATAATAATGCGGCGGCTATAAAAAATGACGGCCGCGAAAAAGAAAAAAGCGTTTTTTCCGGAAATTCCCCCGAATATTTAAAAGTAAGCCTTGCGGCGGCAATGACTATGGATTTCGTGCCTGGTATTTTTTACCGCGGCGCATGTCTGCACTGCATCAACGTTCTTCTTACATATGACGAAGGATGCAGGGCTAACTGCGCGTATTGCGGACTTCAAAAATCGAGGGAAGGAGAATATAACGATAAGAGTTTTATAAGAGTAGATTGGCCGGTATTTAAGACCGACGATATTATAGAATCCACGCTTAAAAAGAAAGGCGTCGTGGACAGAATATGTATTTCTATGATAACTCACGAAAGAGCAAAAGAAGATACTTTTACGGTTTTAAAAAGATTTGCAAACGAACTGCACTGTCCGGTTTCCATACTTATGACCCCGACTATATTGAAACATAACGACATCGACCGTTTTAAAGAATACGGCGCAGATATGGTAACGGTTGCGTTAGATGCCGCAACCCCGGAATTATTTGACGAATACAGGGGAAGTGGCGTAGGCGGACCGCACAGGTGGGAAAAATATAACGATATACTTGAATATTCCGTTTCGGTATTCGGCAAAAATAAAGTAGGATGTCATCTTGTAGTCGGTTTGGGTGAAACTGAAAAAGATATGGTTTCAAGGATTCAGTCGGTAAGGGATAAAGGCGCGAGGTCCCATCTTTTTTCATTTTATCAGGAAAAAGGTTCTAAATTGGAAAGCCGTCCTCAATGCCCTGCAGGTCAATACAGGCGTATTCAGACAGCCAGACATATAATAGACTATGACATGGGTAGGGCGGAGGACATGAAATTCGAAAGTAACGGAAAAATAATAGATTTTGGAATACCTTTTAAAAACGTAGCCGAAATAATCGAAAGAGGAGTCGCTTTCCAAACTACAGGTTGTCCTGGAAAAACTGAAATTTCGGCGTGTAACAGACCTTTTGGAGATTCGTCGCCGAAAAATATAAGAAGTTTTCCTTTCGAGCTTAACGCAAACGACGTAAACAGGGTCAGAAAGGAATTATTAGAATACGATTGACAACAATTAACCATCACGGCAGGTTTTGCCTGCCCCCATTCTTAAAAAGGATGAGGAGTTAAGGGAAATATTTCAATGGGTATAATTTTTTATTGAAAATATGCCACTAAATGTCCTGTTAATATAGGAGAAAAAAATTGCCGGAAGCAGAATTGATAAGCGTAAAAGTAAAACACTTGAATAATTTGCAAAATCAGATTATAACAGAAAAACATACTCTTATAACCGACGAACCGGAAGAATCAGGAGGGGACGGTCTTGCCGTAAATCCTATAGAACTGCTTCTGGGAGCGGAAGGCTCATGCACTATTTCCGTTTTAACCATGTTTGCCAAAAGAATGAAATACGACTTGCAGGGCGTAGAAATAAATCTTACTCATAAAAGGGTCAGGGTGGAAGAAATACAAGATTCCGGCATAGAAGTAGATAACGAAAGAGGCTATGTTCATAAAATAGAAAAAAATATAAAATTTATCGGCAATTTAGACGAAGACCAGATTGAAGAACTGCGGAGAGTTTCGCAAAGATGTCCTGTTCATAATATAATAGAAAAAAGAACTTATTTTGAAATTTCGTTCGATCACGCCGAAAAAAGTTGAAATTATTGTTTTAAATTTATAAAATAATCAATTATGTCAAATAACTAAGGAGGTCATATTTATGTCGGTAACAGGAATAGGTTCCACGCCTGCGGGAACCATTATGACAAATTATCAACAAATAATTCAAAACGCTCCCCCAATAAAAATAGAAATTCCTAATACGCCTCCTACCGTAAGCTCGCAGGAATATAACGGCAATATAAGTATTCACGTTTAATTCCTAAAAATAAATATAAATTAAATTGGAAAAATCAAGTTCTTCTTTCCTTAGTAAATTAATTAAAACCGTTAAGAATTTAAACCTGCTTGCATGGGGAGAAAAAACGGTCGCAGCCGTCAGCGGCGGCATAGATTCGACCGTCCTGCTTTATTCCCTTTATGAATTAAGGCACTATTTCGGCATAGATTTGGCATGCGCCTCATTCGACCATAAAATAAGACCGTCTTCAGGAGATGATATATCTTTCGTCAAAGATTTATGTAAACAACTTTCTATCCCTTTTTATACCGAAAGCATAGACGTAGTTTCATATGCGAAAGAAAATAAATTAAATCTTGAAGAAGCCGCGCGTTTTTTAAGATACAGTTTTTTAATGAAAACCGCTAAGGATTTTAAAGCAGAAAAAATTGCTGTAGCGCATCATTTAGATGATTTTGCGGAAAATATTATAATGAGGCTTATTACAGGCGGAGGGACAGGTGCGATATCAGGTTTTAACGTTCAATCGGGCATCGTAATCAGGCCGCTGATAAACCATTCCAAGTCTGAAATAACCGATTTCGCAAATAAAAATTCTATTATGTTCATCGAAGACTATACAAACGCGGATACAAAAATCTTAAGAAATTTTGTCAGACTAAATATCATCCCTTCATTTAAAGAACGCAATGCCTCTTTTTTGGAAACTGTTAAAAATACGGCTGAAATTTTAAAAAAAGATGACGATTTTATTGAAAAAATTGCTCGTGAGAAGTTTAACGGTATCGCTAAATACGAAAACAACGGTAAACGCATCGTTTTTGAAAAAAAAGATTTATTAAAATTAGAAGATGCCCTATTGTACAGAATTTTAAAAATTGCTGTTTTGGATGCCTGCGGATATAATTCAAAAGATAAAAATGATATTTTTGTAAAAAAACCGACAGTTTATTATAAAAATCTTAAAGCGTTTCTTCAATTAATAAAATCTGAAAAACCTAATACTTATTTTTATATTAATTTATTTGCAGCAGTCAGAAAAGAATACGATAAGATTATTATAGAATATGTTCCTTCGGCAAAAAAATTAGTCTATAAAACGTTTAGTTTTGAATTGGAAGAACCTCTTGAAAACCCGAAATCAGCTTTGCAGAAAAGATATAATTACTTAATCGAAGAGACCGGCGCTGAAACGGAACGGCAGTCGGTAAGGATTAATGAGATTAATAAAGTTTTTAGCATAGAAAAATTGTCTGCAGAAACATCGTATAATATTATAAAGGATGTCTTAAAAAAAAGAATCGATATAAGTCCTGATACGGCTTATTTCGATTACGATAAAATCAGCTTTCCCATTATAATAAAACAGTTTAACGAAGGCGATAGGTTTGTTCCGCTTGGCATGAAAGGAGTGAAAAAATTAAAAAAATATTTTATAGATAAAAAAGTTCCGGCAAATATAAGAAAAATAATTCCGGTAATACTTTTTGACGATAAAATAGCATGGGTTTCCTTCAACGAGATAAACGACGATATTAAAATAACGGAATTTACAAGAAATGTAGGGGTTATGCGAATAGAATTAAAATCGTAAATTGCTTATCGTCTTAATATATAAATAGTTTCTAATTTTAAAAGCATAAATCCTGATTATATCGCAAAATTAAGGGTGCAAATAGTTATTGAAAAATCTATATAAATATGGCATATTTATATAGATTAAACATATTGTAATAAAAAATGCACTATAACAATTCACGTCAAAAACCTTAAGGGGGTTAATATAATTTGAATCCGAGACTGAAAAATCTTTTACTATGGATATTTATAATTTTTTTAATGATTTTTATATTTACGATGTTCAATCATCATCCGCCTAAAATCAAAAAAATAATTTTTTCTGCATTAATAAAAGAAGTTAAAGCGAATAACGTTAAAAGCGTTACAATAGAGTCGCACGATATAAAGGGGGTTTTTGGTAATGGGAAAAAATTTACCACGTATGCGCCGACTTACCCCGGACTTGTTACTCTCCTAGAAAAACATAACGTAGAAATAGACGCCAAACCTAAGCCGGGTTCACCTTGGTATTTAAGTTTCCTAATAGACTGGCTGCCGATGATAATAATACTTTTTGCTTTCTGGTATTTTTTCTGGAGGCAAATGCAGGGTGGAGCGGGAAAAGCTATGTCTTTTGGAAAATCCAAGGCAAAGCTTTTAAACGACGGCACAAATAAAGTAACTTTTAAAGATGTTGCCGGCATAGAAGAATCAAAGCAGGAATTGGAAGAAATAGTAGATTTTTTAAAAGATCCAAAAAAATTTACCAAACTTGGCGGCAGGATACCTCACGGCGTGCTTCTAGTGGGACCTCCAGGAACCGGTAAGACTCTTCTCGCAAAAGCAATAGCCGGAGAAGCCGGAGTTCCTTTCTTCAGCATAAGCGGGTCTGATTTTGTTGAAATGTTCGTCGGCGTCGGTGCTTCAAGGGTTAGGGACCTTTTCGCGCAGGGAAAGAAAAATGCACCTTGCATAATATTTATCGACGAAATTGACGCTGTAGGAAGACACAGGGGAGCAGGCTTAGGAGGCGGTCACGATGAAAGAGAGCAGACTTTAAATCAGCTTCTCGTAGAAATGGACGGCTTCGAACCTAACGAAGGAGTTATCTTAATTGCTGCAACAAACAGGCCTGACGTTTTAGATCCTGCTCTTTTAAGGCCGGGAAGATTCGACCGGCAGGTAGTAGTTCCTAAACCGGACATAAAAGGAAGAGAGGAAATATTAAGAGTTCACATAAAAGACGTACCTATAGATAAAGATGCAGATTTAAAAGTTATAGCAAGGGGTACTCCTGGTTTCTCGGGAGCAGATCTTGCAAATATGGTTAACGAGGCGGCTCTTTTGGCAGCCAGAAAGAACGAAACTGCCGTTACGATGTCAGATTTGGAAGAAGCTAAAGATAAAGTTATGATGGGAACTGAAAGAAGGAGCATGGTAATTACGGAGAAAGAAAAGAGAATTACAGCTTATCACGAATCAGGTCATACGCTTGTCGCTAAACTGCTTCCAGGAACAGACCCCATACATAAAGTTACTATTATTCCCAGAGGTATGGCAATGGGTCTTACGCAACAGCTTCCCATTGACGAGAAACATAATTATGATAAAGAATATCTTATTAACGAAATCGCTATTTTGCTTGGAGGAAGAACCGCCGAAGAGATAGTTTTTAATCAGGCTACTACCGGTGCTTCAAACGATATAGAAAGGGCTACCGATATTGCAAGAAAGATGATATGCGAATGGGGGATGAGTGAAAAACTCGGACCTATTACTTTCGGAAAAAAAGAAGAGCAGATATTTCTTGGCAGAGAGTTTGCCCAACATAAGGACTATTCTGAATCAACGGCTGTCGCTATAGACGAAGAAGTTAAAGAAATTATAACTAAAAATCATGAAAGGGCCAGGGATATACTATCCACTAACATCGACCTTCTTAACGACCTTGCATTAAAACTTATAGAAAAAGAGTCTTTAAGCGGGAAAGAAATAGATGAAATTATTATTGTCCATAAGCCGGATTATAAAACTAACGAAGTTTCAGACGAAAAAGATATTTCTGGCGGCAAGGGCGACGAAACTATTGAAGGGATAGATATCGAAGGATAAAGATAATAATCGTCCGCAGATAATTGCAGACAAAGACATAGCAAAAAGTATAATATGAAAGCATATCTCGTAGATATCCTGGACAGCCATATAGCTTTTAACGCGTTGTCGAGTATAGGAGTATCGGACACTGGCAAAATTATTATGGGAGATAAGCTTAAATATATAATTATTAAGCTTAAGAACATAAATTCGACCGCGCTTAATATACTAAAACAAGAAGCATTAAGTATAGGGGCCGAACTTGCCAATCATAGGGACGTCATAACCGGCAAAATTCAGGTATCGGATTCTATATTATTCGGAACGCCCGTACAGTTAAGAATTATCATAAAAAAGATAAAATCGCAGCAATTTGGCTTAACAGAATTATCGGCAGAGCTCGAAAATATACTTTCGGAATGCGATAAAGCTTTTAAGAAAAACAATCCGGCAAAGATAAAAACCAAAAAAAACGACATAACATTTAACGGGAAAACTTATATAATGGGCATTCTTAATGTTACGCCGGATTCTTTTTCGGACGGCGGTAAATATCTGGATTATTCTTCCGCGGTTAAAAGAGGCGCGGAAATAGAAAAAGAAGGCGCGGATATTATAGACATCGGAGGCGAATCCACGAGGCCTTCTTCTTTGGAAGTCGATACCCAGACGGAAATAGACAGGGTATGTCCGGTAATAGAGAAATTATCTAAAATAACCAATATACCTATATCTGTAGATACTAGAAAACCGGCTGTAGCAAAAGAGGCTTTAAATTCCGGAGCTTCTATAATAAACGACGTGTCGGGGCTTTCTTTCGATACGGAAGGAATGACAGAAGTTCTGAAAGAATCCAAAGCCCCGTATATTATGATGCATTCACGGGAGAAATCTCCCGAAAATATGCAAAACGGATTAGAGCCGTACGACGATATTTTTCATGAAATATTGTCTTATTTTAAAACTAAAGCGGGATATCTTGAAGCAAAAGGTTACGATACCCGAAATATTATAATCGACCCAGGATTCGGCTTCGCAAAATCAATGGAAGACAATTATGATTTATTGGCAGGAATTACGTCTTTTAAATCACTTGGAATGCCGATTTTAGCTGGCGTTTCAAGAAAATCGTTTATCAGATATGTCACGGGAGATAGTAAAAGCGCAATATTAAGCGGAAATCTCGCGCTTGCATCTTATTTAAAATTTAAAGGCGTCGATATTTTAAGGGTACACGACGTAAAGCAAACTTCATCGGCTTTATCTTTACTGGAAAGGGTAACGGCATAAAATATGTTTTCTCTTCTGCAGAATTTCGGATGGCGCGATATAGCGGATATTATTATAGTCGCCTTTATAATATACAGGGTTATTGCTCTTATCAAAGGAACTGGCGCGTTTCAGGTATTAATAGGGCTAATAATAGTTTTTGCCGTATTTTTATTCGCTGTAGTGTTTAAACTTTATGCTACGGAATATATCTTCGGCAATTTTTTAAGTTCTATTATAATAGTAATAATAGTCCTTTTTAGGAACGAGATTAGAAGAGCGCTTATTGAAGTAGGGAAAAACCCTTTCGCTGTCTCGCAGAATAAGCTTGAAAGAGCCAATTTAATTGAAGAAACTATAAAAGCGGCCTTAGAATTATCTTCAAAAAAAATTGGCGCCATTATCGTGTTTGAAAGAAATGTTTTCCTTGGCGATTATATAAAAATAGGAACCAAATTAGACTCTATAGTATCAAAAGAACTTCTTTTAAGCATATTCACCCAGCCTTCACCGCTTCACGACGGAGCGGTTATTATTCAAAAAGGAAGGATTGCCGCCGCTTCCTGTTACCTGCCTCTATCTATGGAGGACAATATAAGTAAAAAATTAGGAACAAGGCACAGAGCGGCGATAGGACTTTCCGATCTTACGGATGCTTTTTCGATAGTAGTTTCTGAAGAAAGCGGTAAAATTTCGGTTATACGCCCAAAAAAGACATCCACGGTAGAAAACATCGAAGACTTAAGAATCCAGCTTTTAAAAAATTTGAAATATCAATACGATCACGGTCATAATTTAATAAAAACCATTTACGAAGTTTTATTCGGAAAATACGACGAAAAATAAAAATGTGGAAATATATAGAAAATTTGATTAAAAAGAATTTTTGGCTTAAACTTTTCTCTTTGTTTTTTGCAGTTATTATTTGGGCTTACGTAGTAGGAGGTACAAAACGGGATGCGGTTTATACTGCCGGGTTAGTTATAAAAAATCTTCCTAAGGGCTATGCCGTAAGCAATGCCATTCCATTAAAAATTCATTTAAAACTTAGGGGTTCTAGAATAGCGCTAATGAAATTGAATAAAAAAATTTTTTTTATAATAAACGGAAACTCTCTATTAACTAAAAAAAATACTATAGTTTTAAACAGCACGTATTTAAACCTACCTAACGGGGTTAAAATTATCAGTATCAGTCCACGCATAGTGCCAATAATAATAAGCCGAATAATAACGAGATATATAAAAGTACTTCCTGTAACTGCAGGATCGCTTCCAAAAGGATATTTCCTGAAGAAAGTAAACGTTTTTCCGCAATATGTTAAAGTCAAAGGACCAAGGGATATAGTCGGACATCTTTCAGTTATAACTACAATGAAAATAGATTTAAATAATATAAAAAATAATAAATTATTAACAATTTCTTTGAGAAAACCTACAAAATTGGTAAAAATTTTGTATAATAGAAAAGTTAACGTTAATATGGAATTAGGAAGGAGATAATTTGAGCGCCAGAAAATTATTCGGCACTGACGGAGTGCGCGGACAGGCAAACAGGTACCCCTTAACATCCGAAGTTGCCCTGAAATTAGGCATGGCATTAGTTAAAGTTTTAAAATCCAAAGGCAAAAGGTTAAAAATAGTTATAGGTAAAGATACAAGAATTTCTGGTTATATGCTTGAAACGGCTCTTTCGTCCGGAATATGCGCCATGGGTTCGGATGTTTACTTAGTCGGGCCTATGCCCACTCCAGGCGTATCTTTTATAACATCCAGCATGAGGGCGGACGCTGGGGTGGTTATTTCTGCATCCCATAATCCTTTTTATGATAACGGAATTAAATTTTTCGATAAAAACGGATTTAAATTAGACGACGAATTAGAAAAAAAAATTGAGGATTTATTTTTTAATTTTAATTTCGATAACGCCGGAACGACCGGCATTAACATAGGAAAAGCGCATAGGATAGACGATGCAACCGGCAGATACGTTATTTTTACCAAGCTTTCTTTTCCTAAATATTTAACTCTTAACGGGTTAAAAATCGTTTTAGATTGTGCTAACGGCGCAAATTACAAGGCTGCTCCAGAAGTTTTTTTTGAGCTTGGAGCTGAAGTTATTTCAGAGGGCGTTAACCCCGACGGAATAAATATTAACGGGGAATGCGGATCTATGCATCCGGAAAGTTTAAGTTCATCGGTTAAGAAAAACGGGGCGGATGTAGGTATAGCTTTTGACGGAGACGGCGATAGGGTGATTTTTTGCGATGAAAACGGAAAAACCCTTTTAGGAGATGAATTTCTTGCTATTTGCGCTCTACATATGAAAACCGAAGGAAATCTAAAAAATAACGGGGTGGTTACCACTCAAATGTCTAATGTTGCGTTAGAGATATTATTTAAAAAACATGGCATAAAAACTGTTTACACCGATGTTGGCGACAGATATATTATGGAAAAAATGCTTAAGGACGGATATAATCTTGGAGGCGAACAGTCCGGTCATATTATATTTCTTGACGATATAAATACAGGGGACGGCATAATATCGGCTTTAAAACTTCTTTCCGTAATGGTAAAAACCGGCATGCCGCTTTCCGAGCTTAGGAAAGTAATAAATCCTTATCCTCAGGCGCTTTTTAACGTCGATGTTCCGTTCAGAAAAAACATAGAGGAATTGCCGGAGGTTTCAAAAAAAATTACATATTTTGGACAGGTTTTAAAAGATAGGGGTAGAATTTTCGTAAGATATTCCGGAACGCAGAATTATCTCAGGGTTCTCGTCGAAGGTGAAAATGAAGCTGAAATAAATAATATAGGCGGCGAAATAAAAGAAGAAATAGAAAAATTTTTTAAGAACGACAACGCTTAGACTTAAATTTGAATCAAAGAGGTAAAAACTAAATTATGAAATTAGGTGTTAATATAGACCATATAGCGACCTTAAGGAACGCAAGGGGTGAGGATTTCCCCTCGCCGGTTCACGCGGCTTTCGTAGCCCTAGAAGCAGGCGCGTCCAATGTTACCTGTCATTTAAGAGAAGATCGCAGGCATATTAGGGATAACGACGTTAAAATTATATCTGAATTGACTAAAAGATTAAACTTAGAAATGTCCGCCGACGAAAAAATAATTAAAATAGCATTGGATATTATGCCCAAAAGCATTACTATCGTTCCGGAAAAAAGACAAGAACTGACTACCGAAGGCGGACTAGACGTAGCCGCCGATATTAAAAGATATAAAGGCATAACCGATGCGTTCAAGTTTAAATCTTCTGACAGTACAATATCAGCTTTTGTCGAGCCTGATTTTAAACAGGCAGACGCTGCAAAGGAAGCCGGATTCGATTTCATAGAAATTCACACCGGAAGATATGCGGGGGAAACGCTTCAGGACAGGAAAGCAAAAGAGCTGGAAAGAATTCACAGGACTGTAAATTATGCTTTAGGGATAGGGCTTAAGGTTAACGCAGGACATGGATTAGACTATAAAAATATATACGATATAGCGTTAATAGAAGGTTTTTATGAATTCAACATAGGTTTTTCCATTATATCCAAATCGGTATTCACGGGACTTGAAACTGCCGTAAGAGAAATGCTGGGAATTATAAAAGATGCTGAATTTGCAAGATTTCAGCATGATACAAATAATTAACTTAAAAGTCTAAAATATGATAAAAGGAATAGGCATAGATTTAGTAGATATAGAAAAAATTAAAAATATATTTAGAACGCGCAAAGAAAGGTTCTGTTTAAAGGTCTTTTCGGAACAAGAGATTAATTCCATAGAAAATTCAATAAAAAAAAACTGCGACAGGGGAATTCAAAAAGCTGCCGGATATTTTGCGGCTAAAGAAGCATTTTTAAAAGCAACGGGCAGAGGTCTTTTTTCAGTTCCATTGAATAAAATTATGGTTCTTAACAACGAAAACGGACAGCCTTATATAGATTTGGGCATAAATATTAAGGCAAATATATCTTCGGTAAAAGTAAGCATAACCCATGACAAAGGCTTTGCGTGCGCCGTCGTTGTGGTCCAATAGGCATCAATTTAGGATTAGAGTCTGGATTTATGCGTTCAAAATATGGAATTATATTTTTCTAAAAATTTAAAAAAAATCGATGAAGAAAGTTATTCGGCTTTCGGGTATTCAGAAAATATCCTTATGGAAAATGCCGGAAACGGATGTTACGAAGAAATTATTGCATTATACGGTAAAGACTTTCTCCAAAAATCGAATATCACCGTAATTTGCGGCAAGGGAAATAACGGCGGCGACGGGTTTGTTATTTCGAGGCATCTTTTTAATGCAGGCTTTAATGTTAAGACCGTAATCCTTACTGAAATTAATTCATACAAGGGAGTCTCTAAGGAAAATTTAGACATATTAATAAATCTAGGTTCAAATATAGAACAAATATCCGAAGAAAATAAAATTAATCTTTTAAATAAAATTTTAGATAAAACGGATATTTTAGTTGACGCAATTTTCGGGGTAGGATTAAACAGGGAAATAAGCGGATTTTTTAAAAAAGTTATAGAAGTTTTAAATGAAAAAGACGGATTCGATATAATCTGTATTGACGTTCCAAGCGGCTTAAATGCCGATACCGGAGAATTTATGGGTATCGGGATTAAAAACAACATAAAAAAAATTTTTACTTTAGGAGGATTAAAAGTCGGATTTTATATAAACTATGGCGAAAAGCTGCTTTTAAACGAAAAAACAGTTTTAATAGACATAAATCAGCCTGCGCAATTATTGAAAAAACACAGGACAAATATAGAATTAATTACGCTGGAAGAAATAGTAGAGTGTTTTAAAGACAGAAAAAAAACGGGAACAAAATTTGATTATGGCCATCTTCTGGTCGTAGCCGGCAGTTCCGGAAAAAGCGGGGCCGCTTTTATGTCTTCTTACGCAGGGCTCAAGGGTGGAGCAGGCCTCGTTACGGCTGCGGTTCCCTCCAAGCTGAACGACGTCATGGAAATAAAAACTAACGAAATTATGACTTATCCGGTTTTTGACGATAACTTCGGTTTTTTTGTTGAAAATAGCGCGGACATTATAAAAGAAAATTTATTAAAAGGAAAAAATGCGATAATCATAGGTCCTGGAATAGGCTTAAAAGAAGAAACTAAAATATTTCTGCACAGGCTTCTTCCAAAGATAAAAGTTCCCGTTATTCTAGATGCGGACGCATTAAATATTTTATCGGAAGATGCCGATTTTTTAAAGAAAACGGCAAATAAAACCGATTTAATACTTACTCCGCATTTTAAAGAAATGGAACGTATTTCAGGAATAGAAAGGAGATTAATAGAAAAAGACCCGATATCGGTTGGAAAAAATTTTTCAAAAAAATTTGGGATTTATTTAATACTTAAAGGTTCGAGTATGTATATTTTTGACAAAAACGGAGAAAATATTTCAATTCAATGCGAACATAGTCCTTTGCTGGCTAGCGGAGGGAGCGGAGACGCGCTGTGCGGACTTATGGGCGCTTTTATATGCGGCGGGATGAATATATATGAAAGCATGAAATGCGCGGCTTATTTACTTGTTTATTCCGCTAAAACCCTTGAAAAAAAATACGGGGATTTTGGCGCCGGAGCATTAAAAATAATCGAGAATATTCCAATTACCGTCAACTTAATTAAAAAACAACAAAAGGAGATATAATAAATGATAACTGCAGGCGAAATTATGACCAAAAATGTATTGGTATTAAACGAAGATGATGAAATAAAGAAAGCGGCGGATATCTTTCTTAAAAATAAAATAAATGCTATTCCGGTGATAAACGCAGATAATAAATTATGCGGCATTGTTTCAGAAACGGATTTGGTGTATCAGGAGTCCAACCTTCATATACCAACTGTTTTTACTGTTTTCGACAGCATATTTTACCTGGGAACGTCAAAGCACTTTAAAGAAGACGTTGATAAGATAACCGCTACTAAAATTAAAGACATAATGAATAAAAACGTCTTTTACGCAAAAAAAACAGATGATATTTACGGTTTGGCAACCGTAATGGCAGACAAAAAATTTTATTCCATTCCGATAGTAAACGACAATAAAGAAATTATCGGCGTAGTTTCAAGATACGACATAATTAAAACTATGTCCCGCACGATAGAGCAACCTGTAAAATAATTTTTTATGTCAAGCCTTATATTGCAAAAATTTGAATCAGCATCGCCTGAGGATACAGAATCTATTGGCGCGGAATTTGCAAAACAGTTAAAAATTTTGGATTTTGTATCTCTTAACGGCACATTAGGCGCTGGAAAAACAAAATTCGTATCTGGAATTATACGTTTTTTTTGTGGAAACGAAGGAACTCCGTATGCGGCAAGTCCGACATATTCTATAATGAATATCTATAAGTGTGGAAATATCACCGTAAATCATTTTGACTTTTACAGACTCAAAACCCTTCAAGATGTAGAAAATTGCGGCTTTTTCGATTCGCTCGAGGGTTTGACAAATTTGACCGTGGCAGAATGGACGGATGCCGTAAGAATAAACTACGGGAGATATGCCGCTGGAAACTATTATTCGGTTAAGATAAAAATAAACGCTAAAGAAAAAAGACATATAGAAATAGAAAAAATTTTATAAATAAAATATAATTATATAATTATATTTTATTTACCTTTGGAGGCATTAATTTGGAAAGATTCGACGTTTGTATTATAGGAGGCGGTCCCGCGGGATACGTGAGCGCGTTAAAATGCGCACTTAACGGACTGTCTGCCGCGATTATAGAAAAAGAAAGGTTTGGCGGAACCTGCTTAAACAGGGGTTGTATTCCAACGAAGGTTTTATATTCCAAGGCAAAATACCTGAATAAGCTAAAGAAACCGGAGCGTGGGTTTTCTATAGGTGAATTCAATTTTAATTACGACGAAATAATAAATTATAAAGATGAAGTTGTATTAGCCCTTACCGGGGGTGTAGAAAAATTATTAAAAGCCAGAAAGGTAGGTATTTTTTACGGTACCGGAAATATCGCCGGCAAAGAAAGCGATATTTTTCAAGTAGGTATAAAGTCAAACGACGGTTCATCCATACAAATTGAGGCGGATAAAGTTATACTAGCTACAGGATCTGCTCCTTTTATGATACCTGCTTTTAACATAGACCATAAAAATATTATAACTTCAGATGAAGCGCTTTCATTAAGAAACATACCTGGGTCGCTGATTATAATAGGCGCGGGTGTTATAGGATGCGAATTCGCCAATATTTTTTCCGAATTCGGTTCGACGGTTAAAATGATAGAGTTAATGCCGTCAATACTTTCTACTGAAGACAAGGAAATTTCTAAATTCATAAATAAAAATTTTAAATTACGCGATATAGATATTACAACAGGAGTGGAAGTTGCAGGAATTAAGGCATTTGATTTAAAAGACGGGGATGGAGCAACAGTAGAATTAAAAACCGGTGAAAAATTTGCAGCGGATAAAGTCCTTGTTTCAATAGGAAGAAAATTGAATACGGCAGGTTTAGGATTAGAACAGATAGGCGTTGAATTAGACGGGAAAGGAAAAATAAAAACGGACATTCATAATGAAACTAACATTAAAGGTATCTATGCTTGCGGCGATATAACCGACGGTCCTATGCTTGCACATAAGGCATCATATGACGGAATTATCGCGGCTGACAATATCTCCGGTATTATTAAAGAAAGAAATTACGGCGTTCTTCCTTGGTCTATATATACCAATCCAGCAATAGGTACAGTCGGATTAAAGGAAGGCGACGCGGCTCTTTCCGAATTAAATTATAACACTGGGCGTTTCTCTTATGCCGCTAGCGGAATGGCTCTGGCTATGGAAGAACCTGAAGGTTTTTTAAAGGTCATAGTAGATGAAAAATCTAAAAAAATACTTGGCGCGACCGGAATAGGCGCAGATATACCAGAGTTAATTGCCGAGATAGCCTCATATATGCATTTTGGAGGAACCATCTTTGATGTAGAATCGACGATTCATTCCCATCCGACTCTTTCGGAAATTGTTCCAGAAGCAGCTTTAGATTCAATCGGAGAAGCAATTCACAGGTTTAATCCAAAAACAGCAAGAAAAAAAGATAAATAAAAATTAAAAAATATTATAGGTATTAATTTATGGCATTGATAGTTCAAAAATTCGGCGGCACTTCAATGGGTAGCACAGACAGAATAAAGCAGGTTGCGGCACGCGTTATAAAAGAAAAACAGGACGGAAACGACGTAGTAGTCGTAGTAAGCGCTATGAGCGGAGAAACTAACAGGCTCTTAGACCTTGCGGTTAAAATGGGCGGGCGTCATGATAATATGGAAACAGATTTAATAATATCGAGCGGCGAACAGATAAGTTCTGGACTTCTTTCTTTAGGATTAAAAAATGAGGGTTACGACGCAATTCCGCTTTTAGGTCATCAGATAAGAATAACTACGGATGAATCTTACGGAAAAGCAAGAATATCCTCTATAGACTCGGATAATATATTCAAAATGCTTAAAAATGGCAAGATAGTAGTTATCGCCGGATTTCAGGGAATAGATTCAAACGGATTTATTACGACGCTTGGAAGAGGAGGCTCTGATACTACCGCGGTTGCGATTGCGGCAGCCATTAAGGCAGACAGATGCGATATATATACCGACGTAGACGGAGTTTATACGGCAGATCCGAATATAGTTCCGGAAGCGCGCCGTTTGGACGTCGTATATTTCGATGAAATGATTGAAATGTCAAGTCTTGGCGCAAAAGTTCTGCAAATCAGGTCGGTTGAATTTGCCATGAAATACGGTGTAAACCTATATGTTAAATCTACATTCGTTGATGGAAAGGGAACTCAAATAAAATTTTTAGGAGATGACGGGGATATGGAAGAATTGCAGGTATCGAGCGTGGCATGCGATAAAGACGAAGCTAAAATTTCTATCAGGGGGATTCCTGATAAACCGGGTATTGCGGCAAAAATCTTCTCAAGAATATCTGAAGCTAATATCGTAGTTGATATGATTATTCAGAATATTTCGGTCGAAGGGCATACTGACCTTACCTTTACGGTATCTAAAAAAGACTTAAAAAACGCTCTGGAAATAACCGACGGGCTGGCAAAAGAACTTAATGCTAAAGAAGTTGTAAACGACGATAAGATTGCCAAAGTTTCGGTAATAGGGGTCGGGATGCGGAACCATTATGGAACAGCGTCAACTATGTTTGAGGTTCTTGCAAAAGAAAATATAAATATTATGATGATTTCAACTTCGGAAATTAAGATTTCATGCGTCATAGACGCCAAATATGCTGAGCTTGCCGCAAGAATACTACACGACGCATTTAATCTCGGAAAATATTAAATAATATTATATGATGAAAGCTGAAAAAGATTTTATTGAAGTTTACGATACTACTTTAAGGGACGGCACTCAGGGGGAAGGATTTTCTTTATCTATAGACGATAAATTAATGATAACCGATATACTTGACGACTTAGGCGTTAACTTTATTGAGGGCGGATTTCCAGCTTCTAATATAAAAGATAAAAAATTTTTTGAAACCGCTTCAAAAAAGACCTTAAAATATTCTAAATTAACTGCGTTCGGAAGCACAAGAAAAAAGAATATAAAGGCAAATGAAGATGCCGGTTTAAATATTCTAGGCGAAACTGCGGCAGATTATGTTACCATTTTTGGCAAATCATGGGATTTACATGTTATAAACGTCCTAAAAATATCTTTAAATGAAAACTTGGATATAATAGCTGATTCAATAGAATTTTTGAAATCCTGCGGAAAAAAGGTTTTTTTCGACGCTGAACACTTTTTCGACGGCTTTAAAAATAATGAGGAATACTCGGTAAAAACCATAGAAACCGCTTTTAAGGCTGGAGCTGATAAAGTAATTTTATGTGATACCAACGGCGGCTCATTGCCGTTAAATATTTCTAAAGCGATAGATACGCTTAAAAAAACGCATAAGATTGACGCCGCAAGACTTGGAATTCACACTCATAACGATACGGATTGTGCGGTAGCAAACACCATCGCCGCCGTTTTGGACGGCGTAAGGCATGTTCAGGGCACAATAAACGGTTATGGGGAAAGAACCGGAAACGCAAATTTATCTACAATAATTCCAAATCTTGAACTAAAAATCGGATTCAAAACGATAGGTAAAGAAAAAATAAAAAATCTTCTTAAAGTAAGCAGGCTGATAGATGAAATTTCTAATAATACTCCGGTTAAGAATATGCCGTACGTTGGGGAAAGCGCATTTGCTCATAAAGCCGGACTCCACGCAAACGCTGTGTTAAAAACTCCTTCTTCCTACGAGCATATAGATCCTTTTATTGTAGGCAATAACAGAAGATTTCTGATATCCGAGTTATCCGGTAAAAGCAATATAGAAGCAAAAGCAAAAGAATTAGGCTTTGATATCGGCGCTCTTTCAGAATCGCAGGAAACAGAACTTTTAAATAAAATTAAAGAGCTTGAGAGTTCCGGATTTAATTTCGAAAGCGCCGACGGTTCATTTAAAATTCTTCTAAATAAATACTCCTCCGAGGACTATAAAAATAAAGAATATTTTAAACTAGTTGCATTCAGGGTAAATATAGAAAAAACAGAGGATAAAAACATCTTTAGCGAAGCCGTAGTCATGATAGACGTTAAAGGCAAAACCGAACATACCGTTGCCGTAGGAGACGGGCCGGTAAACGCTTTAGATAATGCTTTAAGGAAAGCCCTTGTTAAATTTTATCCCGTATTAAACGAAATGAAACTGACGGATTTTAAGGTAAGGGTAATAAGCAATAAAACAAAATCAGGTACTGCTTCATGTGTCAGGGTATTAATAGAATCTTCGGATAAAGAAGAAAAATGGACGACCCTTGGCGTATCCGAAAACATAATAGAAGCATCTTATATTGCTCTCGCAGACAGTATAATTTATAAACTGGATAAAGAATCGACCGATTAGGGAGCTTAAAAGATGGCTGATTTCGACAATATAAAAGAAACTGGTTTTTTCAAAGCATTGTATCGGACATGGAAAAAATCTCTTTTTAATCCTGAGGTATTTTACGGAGAGGACAACTGGTCAGACGGATATGAGATTAAATCTATTGCCAGACCTTATTTTTATGCGATAATATTTACCTATATAAACTTAGTTTTTTCATTTTTTTGGGAAGTAATGTTTTTTAAGATAGGTTTTTATAGAAATTATACCGTCCTGCCTAAAATACCACTTTTTTTTACCGATAAAAATTTTATAGATTTATATATAGTCGTCGGGGTAATATTTCTTCTGCTGCTTCTGGGAATATTATATACTATTTTCTTAACGATATTTACTATTGTAATACACGGTTTTATAATGCTCATGGGAGGAAAGCAGGGTATAATAAACACTTTCAGGATTATCGGCTATGCTTCAGGAGTCGGGGTTTTCTCAATATTTCCAATATTCGGATACAATATATCCGCCGCATGGTTTGCGGCGCTGTTGATTATAGGCATAAAAGAAACCAATAAAATTTCTACGCCAAGGTCTATCGTCGCGCTTCTTCTGCCTTTTATTTTTATATCAATTATACTTTTAGTTTTCTTTATAAAAATTTTAGCCGCAAGATAAAGTTTTGCTCTTATTTATTACCTTAATCCACAGTTAGAAATTTTTTCATGGATTTATTTAAAATAGATGAATTAAAGTAATTATAATTTTAAATCCTGCCGGAAGAACCCAAAACTTTCATTCTTTCCCTTATGACTTCCGTGACGTAATCCCTTGCCGGACCGAAAATCTTTCTAGGATCTATCTGGGATTTATCTTTTGATACACTTTCCCTTACTTTTGCTAAAAAGGCTATTCTAAGGTCGGTGTCCGTATTCACTTTATTTATGCCGAACTTTATGCCTTCTTTTAGGACTTCGTACGGTACTCCTTTCGCGCCTTTTAAATTGCCTCCGAACTCCTCGAATATATTTGACGCAGATTCAGGAACAGACGAAGCGCCATGAAGGACAAGCGGAATACCGGTTAATTCTTTAACTTTTTTTAATCTTTCCAAGTCAAGCTTAGCTTCGCCTTTAAATTTAAAAGCCCCGTGAGAGGTGCCTATAGCCGGAGCCAAAAAATCAATACCCGAAGCTAAAACAAAATCTTTAGCCTCTTCAGGATTAACTAGAACGGCATCTCTTTCCGCGACTGAGACGTTGTCTTCTACGCCTTGAAGCCTTCCAAGTTCTGCCTCTACTGAAATGTCTACAGTGTGGCATATGCCGACAATTTGCTTGGTTAGCTTAAGATTTTCTTCATAAGGAAAATGAGAGGCGTCAATCATAACCGAAGTAAATCCAGCTTTTACCGCCGTCATTACCGCGGAAAGATTAGAACCGTGGTCCAAATGAAGAGCAACCGGAATATGATAATATTTATCGGAAAGGGTTTTAACCATGGAGTAAAGCATCTCTGGTCCGGCATATTTCATAGCGCCTTCGCTTGCCGCTATTATAATGGGTGATTTTTCTGAATCGGCGGCCGTAAATATTGCCTGTAAAAATTCCATATTATTAGCGTTGAAAGCTCCAACGGCATAACCATTTTTGTTGGCATCTTCTAGAATTGATTTTGCAGAAATTAAAGGCATCTTAAATCTCCCCCTTATTTTAAAAATAAATATTTAGATTTAACTGTTTAGATGGCGGAAGCGTACGGGAATCGAACCCGCCTTGCCCTTTAGGGAGCAACTATTGATTTGAAGTCAAAGAGGGGCACCAGCCCTCCAATCGCTTCCGATATTTATATTAACTCAATTTAATATTTAAATTATAATATATAGATATTAATTGTTCAAGAGGGCATTGACTTTTTTATAACAGGACGAGTATGTTTGATTAAGTTTTAATATTTTCAAAGAAACTTTTATATGATAAACTATTGTATAAAATTAATAAAAAATTATTAAAAGGAGCATTGAATAAAAAATAATATGGATAATTGGAAATTAGGAGAGGGAGAAAATGAACTATTCTCTGAAGACGATAAATCAAAAAAAGGTTTTTCGATAGGAAAAATAGACCACGATGACGATTTATCGAGCATTATAATTAACGAAAAAAAAGCCGATAAAAACGAAAAAGAAGTTCCTTCCAAAAAGGAAAAAAACAGCGGTTTTAAAAAAATATTTTATCTTATTTTAACAATAGCCGCGCTACTGTCAGTTTACTATTTATTCAAAACGCTTTTTCCAGGCAACAAAACAAATATAAAATTATTCGAGTTGAAAACAATTGTATATAAATCTAAAGTGCTTCCGGAAAAGAATCTGGTAATTACCGGCTATTTAGTAAACAAAAATAAATTTCCGGTAAGTTACGTAAAACTTGATTGCAAACTTTACGGCACAAAAAATATCGTCCTTGTAACAAAACACGTATATGCGGGAAATTTTATAAGCGTTAAAAAACTTAAGAAAATGTCAAATGTTAATATAGATATGAAACTTAATAATAAAGACGGAATAAATATGTCTGATGTAGAAATTTTACCAAACCATCCAATAAAATTTACGGCTGTTTTTTTCGATATAGATTCAAACCCAAAAAACTACTCGGTTTCAATTAATCATTTTTACAGGATAAAAAAATAATTTATTAATTGCGGTTATTTATTTTAAGCCTTTTTGCTGGTTCTGACAGATTTAGATCCCGTTTGTTTTTTTCTTGTTGCAGACGAAGAAGAGACGGTCTTTGTTCTTGTTAAACTTTTTCTTTTAGATTTCGCAGGTTTTTCGTCTTCTTCAGGCGTAACGTCTATTTCGTCTTTTCCCGAAACGCTGTTTTTAAAATTTTTTAAAGCTTTGCCAAGCCCGCTTCCTATCTCTGGGAGCTTGCCCGCGCCGAATATCAAAAAAACAACTACAAGTATAATTATTATTGTTACAGGTGACCATCCAAACATATAATATGCCTCCACGATTAGCTTTAAAGGTAATTAAAATTCTTATCTCTTGCGCGCTCAACTTTCGTTTCGCGCTATATCGAGGGTTCGACTCAATCCCCTTACTGCTTTTTATTAACGTATAAGCTTTAAACAATATACTGCTTTACTGGCGGAGAGAGAGGGAGGAGCTTTCCTTAATGAAAGCTTTAAACCTAACGAACTTATCTCTTGCGCGCTCAACTTTCGTTTCGCGCTATATCGAGGGTTCGACTCAATCCCCTTACTGCTTTTTATTAACGTATAAGCTTTAAACAATATACTGTTTTACTGGCGGAGAGAGAGGGAGTCGAACCCTCGATAGACTTACATCTATACATGATTTCCAATCATGCTCCTTCGGCCTCTCGGACATCTCTCCTGAAAATTTATTGCTCGCA
>JAJYDX010000046.1 GCA_021777135.1 bacterium
TTATTATTTCATCCTTCGTCATTTTGAATTTTATGTTAGTAAAAAATTTCTAAATTTAAATATTATAATCATTTTATCATATTTTATAAATGATTTTATAAAATTTTATCCTTAGACCATTAAACTCGCTAAATAGTTAATACCGATTTAAATTGCCTGCAGTGGAATCGGCGTTCGGCTAAAAATAGAATGCGCAAGAATTAATTTCTGCAATTTTTATTACATTGCTATCCAAAATAGCCCTCTCCTGCCCCGCTATCCGGATAAATTCAGCCGTTATCTTTCTCCGCCTGCCCGGATGTTTCCGCTCAGCAATAAATTATAACTATGCAATAGATATAATTCTCCGAGACGGTATCCTCAAAATCCTCGCCGTAAACCGGATAAGATTCTTTTTTGACGACTTCTAATAAATGAAGCCATTCCTGTTCCTGCAGTATTTTTGCCTCCATGGAGGGGGCAAAACAAAACTTTGGGCGTAAATCAAGGGGTTGATAGGGGTAGTAGTAAGCGGGATTCGATAAACTTCGAAATATGGGAATATTTTAAGGGTTTTCTAAACTATAGATAAAAGTTGAAAATTACAGGTTAAATAGAAAACTGGAAATCACGTCTTTAGAAAAAAATTACGGCAAAAGGGAAGTGAAAATATCTTTTAGAACCGTTAATCTTGAAATATCTATATTATATAATTTCTTTAACTTCTGTATCAAAAAAGGCTATATTGATAAAAACCCTTGCGTCGGCATTAAAAAACTAAACGAATTATCCCGCCTTAAAACTTTATCCGACGAAGACATAGGGAAGCTCATTAACGGAGCTACGAATAAGCTTACAAAAGATTTAATATCGTTTTTGATTTATACCGGCTGTCGCAAAGGCGAGGCTTTAAACCTTAAATGGGACGACGTGGACTTAAAGAACGGAGTTATTGCGATTAAAGCGACCAAGACGCGCTACGATAGGCATATTCCTATTTCCACCCCATTGGAAGCCGTTTTAACCAGTATTGAAAAAAATCAAGACTGCTTTATATGTATTTAATAAAAACGGGGCTAAAATAGGTGATTTTAAGCGTTCTTTTAAGACCGCCTGCCGCAACGCCGGAATTAAAGATTTGCATATCCACGATTTAAGGCACGTATTTGCAAGCACGCTTACCATGAACGACGTATCGCTATATAAAACAGGGTGCTCCTCGGACACAGGACGCCGAACATGACCTATAGATATGCTCATTTAAAGCCCAGAGAGTTAAAAAAAGAGATAGAAAAAGCCTTTAGCAAGAAAAACGAAGAGAGCGAAAAAGAAATCAAAAGAGAGGAATACGAAAAAGCTTTGGAGATTATAAGGAAATACGAGAAAAGCGGCGGAAAATAATTACGCCGAGAGTCTTATTTCAGACGTAGAATTTGTAACAAATTATGTTACGGCGTAACATATTGCTTTACGGTATTACGTCAAGAAAGCGGTTGATGATGTGTGGAATGGAATAAAAACGGTTAATGTTTTATGCCTGCCAGCTCCGTTCCGAGCCTTAAAACGCAAATTTGAAAGGATTTTTTAAGGCTTGGTCAGGCTAAAAGCGGATTTTTTATAATTAACGGTGAGAATAAAGTTATTTAGAAAACTTTTAACCCCTAATAATACGACATGCAAGTTTGGCATAAAATCTATTAATACGTCGTTAATTTCTATGTTGTTGGTTTTAAAGCATAATGTATGCGCATATGCAGTAGTTATGCCATTGCCGGTGCTTATTGTTTTGCGGATACCGGCTTGCAAATTATGGCCAAGCAACGGGGCGTATTCAGGGGGAATCGCACATTCATCGGCGCCAGTATCGATTAAGCCATATACTTTAACCGATAATTTTGTATGCGGATTATGAATTGTAACCGGCAACCATGGCCGGGCTATATCGTTATCGTTAAATTTTGTGAAAGGAATATAGGCGGAGGTCATCAGTAAATCTGCACCATATCCTTAGTAGGAATATATGTAATGACGGGTTCTTTATATCCCTCTCGTTGCGCTTCATCGTAAGCTTCTTTAGGACTGTCGCCGCAACCGATTACCGTAGAATCTTCAAAACTTTTCAACGCCACGTATTTTCCGGCAAGGTCGTTATTTTTTATTAGAACTTGGATCATTTTAGCCTCTCTATAAAATTAACAAATCTATATATGTAATAAAATATAGCACTATACGAAAAGATAATCAAGTTAATCGGCGTAAATAAAATTTCCTACAATACTATAATCGGAACTTTTCGACTAAAAATCGACCCTAAAACCATAAATTTTTATCGTTTTTTTATTCTCTTTTGCCGGTTTACTTCCTAAAATAAACTATATAATAGGAAGTAATTTATTTTGCAAAAAAAATTAATTTGCAAATAAAGGTGTCCAAATAAAGTCAGATTTATTTATTATCATACTCCCGCCTGCGTTTGACGCGGTTGGGAGTTTTTATAAAGTTCATTAAAAACTTGTTAAAGATTTGCGGTTTTTTCTATCAAATCAACACTTTAAAAATATATGGGCCTCTATCCTGTTCCGCAATTGATGAAAATTAGGCCCTAAAGCAAGCTGGATAAATCTTTGATTTTGAAAAAATTAGGAACATTATCGTCTACTGTGCCCTATTTTGTGCAAAAAATAAAAATACGATACGGTAGAACGGCAAAATATAGTATTTTACGGAATAAAAAGGCAAGGAAAATTTTGAATAGAAAAACCGCAAAGCCTTAAAAGTATCGATTTAAATAAAAACCTTATAAGTCCTGTTTTTCTCTTATTCTACGCTTTCCACCCTGTTTCTGCCGTTTTCTTTTGCTTTATACAGCGCTTCGTCCGCCCTTTTTACTATACTTTCGGCAGTGTCGTCCCGCTTATAACCGGTTACCCCAAAACTGCACTTTACGTTAACTTTTGAGGAAAATCCGTGTGTTTCTATCTTTAGCCTTAATTTCTCGGCAAGTTCGACAGCTCCTTCGACGCCTATATTTTTCGATATTACCATAAATTCTTCGCCGCCGAACCTTGCAAAAAAATCATCTCTTCTTATATTCTCTCTAATTAAAGAAGCAAGCTCGGAAAGAACCGAATCCCCCGTCTGGTGCCCGAAGGTATCGTTAATTTCCTTAAAATGGTCTATATCTAGCATTATCAATGAAAATTTGGCATTATTAATCAAGGCATTCCTTAAGTAATCTTCCAGCTTTGTATCGAACGACCTTCTGTTGGGAACATGAGTTAAAGCGTCAAGCTCGGAAAGTTCTTTAAATACGTCTTTTTCTTTTATCAAATTTAATTCGCTTAATACCCTGTCGCTTACGTCGTTAATAATAGCTAGACCCGTCCAAGCGTTTTCGAAAAATATCGTCGTTGCAATTATTTCTCCCCAGAATGTTTCGCCGCTTTTTTTCTTCACTTTTAAGGTGTATTTAGTTTCGAACTGTTCGCCGCCGAGCCTTCTCTTAATATTTTGATATAAAAGTAATTTTTCTTCCTCTCTTGCCTCTACCATTTCCGGCAAATTCAAATCTTTTATAGTTTCCTCAGTATAACCGAGTATCTTTAGTCCGAAAGGGTTCATATAGATAAATTTCTCGCGGTACAAAGCTATTATCGAAGGTATATTCTCGCTCAATATTTTAAAAAATTCGACCGATTTCTTTAAAGAATTTTCGTAATATATTTTTTCGGTTATGTCTTTAATCGAATCGATTAAATACTCTTTGCCGTCGATTTCTATCGGTGCAATAGTAAGTTCCACTCTTCTTACTTCGTCGTTTTTCAGCTTGTGGTTTATAATCCTTACCGTAGGATTTTCCGCCCCTCTCCTATACACGTCTAACCTGAATTTTTTGTGTTCTTCCTCGTCGGCCAATGCTATATCGGTAATTTTCATATCCGTCAACTCTTTTCTTGTCCATCCGTAAAATTTTTCGGCGGCTTTATTCGCATCTGTAATTTTGCCAGTATTTATGTCCATCAATAAATGTATAACGGGACTGTTGTTAAACATATTTTTGAATCTCAGTTCGCTATTTCTGATTTCCCTGAAAAATTTATTCAAATAATACATTACGAGAATGCTAAGAAGTATGATTACAAAGGTTCCAAAAATAAACGTAAATGCGGCAAAACGGATTAAATATTCAAAGCCTGTGGATATTTTACCGATGAACGCATACGTCGGTAAAACGGATTTATTCAGGGTATATTCGAGAAACATTCTTTCTGATAACCTTAAAGGCACAAATCCGGTATATTTAATAAATCTTTTGATTATCGGCTTTGAAACGTATTCCCAGTGGTAATAAGACTTTCTGGCAAATGCGGAAAAATACTTAGCATTGGAAAGCGATAATTTTTTTAATTTTACGGGGGTTTTAATGTTTAGCAGGATAAATAATTTTTTATAATCTTTATCGGTTTTTTTTACTTTAAATAATAATTTTCCCAGATTTTTTTTGACTTTGCTTTTATAATTAACCGGCTTATAAGTTTCGTAAAAAACTATTCTTTTTATTAAAGAGCCTGTTTGGGTTAAATCGTCGTTAATTACCGATACTTCTAATATTATTTTTGAATTTTTGCCTATATAGTTTTTTAAAGGTATAAACGTCCTGTCGAAAGTTATAGCGGCTGTTATTATCCATAAAACTACGGCCGCTATTCCCGCTATGATTATTTTATTATTATTTAATTTGTTCATTAATGCAGGTTCCTTATGCCCGGCTATGAAATTTAGGCGGAGGGTAAATCTAAAAATTTATTTCCTCTCCGTAACCGGGCATATAAACGTTAAATCCCCTTTCTTCCAATTTGCCTTTATAAACCTTCATAACGTCTTCGTCGCCGTGAACGAGACAGACTTTTTCTGGCTTGAACTTTAAGGCGGTAATCCATTCCATAAGCTCTTTCTGGTCTGCATGCGACGAAAAACCGTTTATCGTATAAATTTGAGCGTTGACTTCAAAATTTTCGCC
>JAJYDX010000047.1 GCA_021777135.1 bacterium
CTAAAGAAGAAGAACAAATACTTAAAAATTTAGAAGAGCAGGCGGAATATCTCGGTTTTGAATATACCGGAGACGTCGTAATCGACAGATATTTAAAAGACGGCGAAGTTATCGAATTGGGAGACATGAAAATCCTGTCTGTTTTTACGCCCGGACATTCGCCCGGAAGCGTATCGTTTTTAGTGAACGATAAACATCTTTTCAGCGGCGATACGCTTTTTAGAAATACTATAGGAAGGACCGATATTTTGGGCGGTTCGTCCGAACAGATCATAAGTTCTATTAAAAACAAACTTATGACTCTGAAGGACGACATAAAAGTTTATCCGGGTCACGGAGAACCCACGACAATAGGATACGAAAGAAAATTTAATCCTTATTTGATTTAATATGAGTTTGCAGAATAAAAACATTCTTTTATGTATCACCGGCTCTATTGCAAGCTACAAAAGCGTCGATTTATACAGAAGGCTTAAAAAAGAGGGCGCAAACGTTAAAATAATAGTAAGCGCCTCTGCCGGAAAATTTATCTCTCCTTATATTTTTGAGTCTTTCGGGGAAGAGGTTTTTAGCGACGACGCTTTTAAAAGTCCGCTTTCGCATATAGCTCTTTCGAAATTTGCAGATGTTATATTAATAGCCCCGGCTACTTATAACACTATTAACAAACTCGCCGCAGGCATTGCCGATACCCTGATAACGCTGACGGTTGCAGCTTCGCCGGATAAGATTAAGGTTTTAGTCCCCGCGATGAATCCAAATATGTTTGCAAATAAAATATTAAAAGACAATCTTAATAAATTGGCGAAACATAATTTTTACGTCGTTTCGCCGGGAACCGGAAATGCCGCCTGCGGAGATTTCGGAGAAGGTAAGTTTCCCGAAATAGAAGATATTATTTGCGATATCGAGCCCGTTTTTAAAGAAAAAACGCTCAAAGGCAAGAGGGTTTTAGTCACGGCGGGGGCTACGAGGGAATATCTCGACCCCGTTAGGTTTATGTCCAACGGTTCAAGCGGAAAAATGGGGATTAGCCTTGCGAATGAAGCGATAAAAGCGGGGGCGGAGGTTACGCTGATTGCGCTTAATATCGACATGCCCCACAAATATATAAACAGGCGGATAAAAATTATAAACCGCTCAGGTTTTAGCGATTTTAAAGAGGCTTTGCTTACCGAATTCAAGAAATGCGACACGCTTTTTATGGCGGCGGCGGTTTCCGATTACGGTTTTAAAGAAAAAAGCCCCGTAAAGATTAAGAAAAGCGGCAATGCCGGCGCCGGCGGCATTCTTAACGTCGAACTTATTCAAAACGAAGATTTATTAAAAGCCGTTTCGGAAATCAAAAAAGAGGGGCAGACAGTTTTCGGTTTTGCCGCCGAAACCGATTCCATAATAGAAAACGGACGAAAAAAACTTTCCGAAAAGTCTTTGGACTATATTTTCATAAACGACGTATCCAAAGATATTATCGGCGGCGACGAAAACGAAGGCTTCCTGATAAACAAGGCAGGCGAAATAAAAAGGTTCGAAAGGGAGCCGAAGGCAAGTCTTGCCGAAAAAATAATTAGGGATATAGCGGCGCAATAAACATTATTTTGACTATAAAAACAATGTTGTTTTTATAGTATTGCATAAAATTTAAGATATATACTAAAATATTGTTATTATATATTATTGTTTTGGAAAATATTTTCTTGACTATTTATATATTATTTATTAAATTTAAGTAGAGAATATAATTATGGAATTTATTAATAAAATATCTATTGCCGGTTTGCTTCACGATATAGGAAAATTCTATCAGCGAACCAGACTTGAATTAAAAAATAAAAACAATTACGCATATTGTCCGGATGAAGGCAGATCCCACATTCATTCGGCATACACAGCCCAATTTTTTGACGATTTCGAAAAAGAATTTGCAATATTTAATAATATTGAAGACGGTGACGACGAAAATATTTTAAATATTTCGGCATATCATCATAAACCTTCATCGCCTTATGAATGGATAATAGCCGAAGCGGACCGGCTTGCAAGCGGGTTCGATAGAACGGCTTACGATGAATATAGTAATTTGACTGCCGAAGAACATAAAATGCAGGAAAAGTACGATAAGGCAAGACTTCTTTCGCCTTTTTCAAGACTTTATCTTCGTAAAAGTAAAAACGCTCACGAAGTTAAACTTAGCGAGGCTTTTTACGAAATAGACGAACTCATTCCGGAAAACATATTTCCAAAGTCCTTAGAAGATTTAAATAATAAAAACAATATAAAATCCTCTGAAAGATATAAGGAATTATGGGATAAATTTCAATCTGATTTAAAGAAAATAGATTTTACTTCATCTGCTGAAAATTTTAATAATTTTTACCAGAGTTTACTTTATGTTTTAGAAAGATATACTTCATTCATCCCTTCGTCCAGTTATCATACGATAGCCGATATTTCGCTTATGGATCATTCCAAGGTAACTTCCGCCATAGCAACCGCCCTATATATGTTTCAGAAGAAATCAGAAAATTTTAATAATAACGATATTGAAAACAGGAAAGAAAATAAATATCTTATGGTTTCAGGGGATTTTTCCGGAATTCAAAAATTTGTTTTCGATAGATACGGCGAGTCAAATAAATTCGCCGCTAAAATATTAAGGGCGAAGTCATTATTCGTATCGGCTTTTACAGAACTTACAGCCTCGTATATATGTTCTAAGGCGGGAGTTAATAACGCCTGTATTTTAATAAATGCCGGTGGAAAATTTATATTAATATTGCCTAATGTGGAAGAAATCATTGATATTGTAAATAAGGTTAAGGATGATGTTAATGATAATTTTCTTCATGATGCTACTTATGCGCAGACCATTTTCAATATTACTTCGCTTCCTTTTTGCGGTAACGATTTTGCAATGGGAATCTTTTCTCGGAAAATGAAACAGCTTGCGGAATCTCTCGAAACTAAGAAATTAAAACCGAAAATTAAAAAAACAAAATACGTATTTCAGGCATATCTCGATGATGTTTCTAAAGCAGGCGGAGTCTGTGAAATTTGTGGCATAAGACCGATAGAGAAAACAAAAAATATCGGCGGGGATATAATAGGATTATGCCGCTTTGACGAAACAGCTATAGAAAACGGTGAATATCTTGTAAAAAACGATTTTATAATATTAAAAACCGACTCGTTCATAAAGTCTATGGAGAACGATAAATCGACATCATCCTTCAATAATAAAGAAAAATATGATTTTATAGATTTTGCTGCATTAAACGGTTCAATGTTAAATAAAAAAATTAATAAAAGCGATGTAATTTACGATGTTCGGGGCATATATGACGGAAACAGGAAACCTTTCGAATTTTCCGGTTATGCCAAAAAACCTTACAAAGCCTATGTTCCAGTATTTAAAGACGGAGATGCTAATAATTTAAGATATGACGATATATCCGAAAAAAATAAAAAAGACGATATAAATCCTGATGCAATTAAACTATTTAACTATATTTCAAGAGACGGAAGGAAAATAATTAAAGAAGACGGAAAAGAAAAATCGGTCGGCGTTCATCACTTTGCGGTTTTAAAAGGAGATATAGACAATGCTGGAGAAATTTTTATAAACGGGTTCAAAAAATTGAACGAATCTGGAAAGTGCGAAGATATTTATACCGTGTCTCGGTTGTCTATGTTATCCAGGATGTTTGATTATTTTTTTGGAGTCTGGCTGCCTTATCAATTTTTATCAAACGAGTTTAGTTCTATATATACTATATTTGCGGGAGGTGACGATTTATTTTTAGTGGGACCTTGGAATCAGATTATAAGGTTATCGAAATTAATATCAGAGAAAATTGGAGAACTTTCTGGCTACAACGAAGAAGTTCATATTTCAATTGGTATTTCTCTTGCAAGTTCAAGCGTTCCGGTTTATCAGCTTGCCGATAAAGCAGAAGAAGAGATAGAAAAAGCGAAAAAAATTACCGATAAAAACGCCGTTGCGGTTTTCGGTAAAACTCTGAAGTGGAAAGAATTCTATAAGACATTTGCGCTCGAAGAATATTTCGGCGATTTACTCGAAAATAATAGCGGGAAAGTATCTATCGCTTATATTTACAGGATTCTTAAATTCGTAGAAATGAACGATAAAATAGAAGCATGCAAAAAAGGCGGCGGAGTTAATTTGAATACACTTTACGAGAATGCTAAATGGAGAGCGCTTTTTAGATATACAACCCACAGAAATTATAAAGACAATAAGACTTTGACGGAAAAATTAAATTCGATACCCGAATATATAGAAAAATTTGGAGATAAATTAATAATACCGATAAGTTATGCAATTTATGAAAGGAGGGATTGATTATGGGGAATTTTCAGGGATATAGAGGTAATTATCAAGGAGGGGGAGGCAAAAGCGATTTAAACCACGGCCAGAATCCTCCGGCTAATGTGAATATAGAACTTTATGAAGGAAACGATAAAAATAAAATAAAAATTGATTTATTTGATACGCAGGCCGAAAATGCCGCTAAACGGATAATAGACGAAAGAGCTACTAAAATAAATCAGATAAGAATATTTTATAATCAGTTTTTAGTCATTAATGAAAAAATAAATAATTCAGAAGAAAGTTTTCGGAGACAACTTCCATATATTAAAATGATTAAAGCTAGAGCAAAATATTCGAAGGGAAGAAAAAATATAGGTAATTATTTTGAAAATTTTTTACTAAAATGTATAGATGAAGTAAATACATTAAAGGATTTTAAAATTATATGCAGTTTTTTTGAAGCTGTAGTAGCTCATGCAACGTATTACGATAAAGAACAGCATAATTAATATATTTTTATATTTGAATATTTTAAAGAAGGAGCAAAAAAATGAAACTAATTAAAATAATATGGCTTGAAGGAATTATTGAATTAAAATCGGGTTTGCATATAGGAAGCGGAAGCGACGAAATAAAAATA
>JAJYDX010000048.1 GCA_021777135.1 bacterium
ACCTTCCGCAAATGTTTTAAATTTAAAAGATTTAGTAAAATCCCTCGGCGTTTCTTACGTAAAAAGCCTTGACCCAAACAGCGTAAAAAGATTTGCGTCCCAGATTAAAAGCGCATTGAAAGAACCAGGCGTGAAAGTGATAATCGCTAAAAGGGAATGTATTCTGCAGGAAGCCAGAAGAAATAAGATTTTAAATAAAAAAGTGTACGGATTTCCGGAAACCGGAGAATCTTTATACGAGATTCAAAAGGCGAGATGCGTAAAATGCAACGAATGTTTCGTCGAACTTGCATGTCCGGCTATTATTTTAATGAAAGACGAAGAAACGGGTAGCGATTATTACTATATAGACCCTGCTTCCTGCGTAAAATGCGGCGTCTGCTATGAAATATGTCCTAACAGCGCTATACGCAAAGTCGAATTCGATTTAAAAACCGAATTTAAATTACGGCAAAGAGCCGAAATTAAATCTGCGGAAGAAGATTCTAACGAAGTCCGGATTAATTTATGAATATGATAAAAAATAATATATGAAAAAATTCAATATTGCAATAGTCGGTCTCGGCGGACAGGGAATTATAACAATGGGAACCGTAATGAAAAATGCCGCATTAAGTTCTGATTTGCAGGACGTGTCCGGTTCCGAAAGAAGAGGCGGCGCCCAGAGGGAAGGCTATGTCGAAACTTTCGTAAAATATATATTTTACGAAAACGAATCCGAAATGAAAGACCCGAGAAAAAGTATGCATTCCCCTATGATAGAATCGGGAGGCGCAGACGCCCTTATATCGTTAGAGCCTTTAGAAACTTTAAGGGGTGCGTGCTATCTCAATAAAAATTCGATAGTAATCTTCAATGAAACCCCCCATATTCCCATAAGCGTCAGAATGGGACAAACCTCGTATCCCGAAATATCTTTTATCGTTTCCGAGTTAATGAAAATAACCGAAAATATATTTTATTATGATTTCGACGGGATTTCCATGGAAAATTTTAATTCGCTTACGCAAAAAAATATAATAGCGTTAGGCGCTCTCTTTGCAAAGGCCGTTATTCCTATAGAAATTACCGCTATAGAAAATATCCTGAAGATAGGAAAAGGCTCCGAAAATAATTTGAAAGCTTTCAAATTAGGCTTAAAACTGTGAAAGAAATCGAATTAAAACAATTTTTTGAAGATATAAAATCTTTTATTACAGACAATAAAGAAAGTTTTACAATAATGTCCGCATTAAAAAATAATATGAAAGTCAAAGCCGGATTGCAAATCAAAACCGAAAATAAAACCGGAAAGGATTCCAAAGCTTCGAAATCCGATATGTTAAAATTTTTAAAGGACGTTAAGGTAAACGAATGCGTAAAGTGCAGGTTAAGCATTGAGCGCAAGCGGATAGTTTTCGGAGAAGGCAGTCCCGAAAGCAAACTTATGTTTATAGGAGAAGCTCCCGGCGCCGAAGAAGACAATACGGGAAGGCCTTTTGTTGGAAGGGCGGGACAGCTTCTGACTAAAATAATAGAATCTATAAATTTGAAAAGAGAAGACGTTTATATCGCAAATATAATAAAATGCAGACCTCCCGATAACAGAAATCCTATGAATGACGAAATAAGCTTGTGCGTCCCGTTTCTTAAGGAGCAGATTTCAATAATTAAACCCGAAATAATTTGCACGCTGGGAAAATTCGCTACCGAATTTATTATCGGAAACGATAAAGGTGCCATATCTTCGGTAAGAGGCAGGGAGTTTAATTATGAAGGTATAACGGTAATACCGACGTATCACCCTTCGTATTTACTAAGAAATCCGAGCGCTAAAAGAGAAACATGGGAAGATATGAAAAAAATAAGAGGATTATATTTTAAAAATTAATTTAAAAAATTGGTATATAATATCCATATCGGTTAAAAATAAAATATTCTTATTTAAATCATCAAGAATTTTAATATGGCTTATTTAGCGGACTCCTTAATATTTTTTGCTTTTGTATTAGTCGTTACAGATTTCTTTGCAATGAGCTACGGCGTTTTTACGGCCGCCGGAGCGATTCTTTTTGTAGTTGGAACCGTTATTCTGTTTTCCGTTATGCATGCCGTCCCCGCCTTTTTCATAAGGATTGTCCTGCCTACCTATATTACTTTAACCGTGTTCGTTTCCATTTTTGTTTACTTAGGATATAAAGCTTATAGGGCAAAAGTAAAAACAGGCGGAGCTGCTTTAATAAACCAGGAAGGAGAAGTTGCCAAAGATATTAAAGAAGGAGGGGAAGGCAAAATTTTTATAAACGGCGAACTATGGACGGCTTTTTCCGATAACGAAATAGTTAAAGGCTCTAAAGTGGTCATAACGGAAGTAGATAGCAAACTCAGGCTTAAAGTCAAACCTATAGGAAATACAAAATAAATTAATCGCTTCATTGAATGTTTTGCTTATCCGCCTGTCTTCGGCATGCGAAAGCGGTAGGTGTAAACCTGTATGTGAAGTGTTTCAAAGATTCTGGAGGATATATGGATACGGGTTCGATTTTCTTTGCGGTTATAATAATCGTCGCGGTTATTATAATTTTAAATGCGGTAAGAATTATAAACGAATACGACAGGGCGGTTATTTTCAGGCTGGGCAGGGCAATCAGGGTTAAGGGTCCGGGTTTGATACTTTTATGGCCGGTGATAGATAGAATGGTCAGGGTAACCTTAAGGATAATAACGCTTGACGTTCCGCCTCAGGACGTTATTACAAAGGATAACGTAACTCTAAAAATCAGCGCGGTAGTATATTATAAGGTGGTAGATCCTTTAAACGCCATAGTCCAGGTTTACGATTATAATTATGCGGTATCTCAGTTAGCCCAGACAACCTTAAGAAGCGTATGCGGCGAGGGAGAGCTCGATAAACTTTTATCGGAAAGGGAAAAAATAAATATGGAGATTCAGGATATATTGGATAAGCATACCGGCTCCTGGGGCATTAAGGTTACGGTAGTAGAGCTTAAGCAGATAGACCTGCCGCAGGATATGCAGAGGGCGATGGCAAGGCAGGCAGAGGCGGAAAGGGACAGAAGAGCTAAAATAATCAACGCCGACGGCGAATTTCAGGCGGCGCAGAGATTGAGCGATGCGGCTAAAATTATAGCCGAAAATCCCATGGCCCTTCAGTTGCGCTATTTACAAACGCTTAACGAAATTTCATCGACCAATAATACGACTATGATTATGCCTATACCGCTCGATATTATCAGGGAAGTAGGAAAAAGCTTTGGTAACGGCGTTTCCAAATAATATAATAATGCGGATTTTAAAACAGGAGATTGCAAAATGGAAATTGGAATGATAGGCCTAGGCAGAATGGGAATGAATATGGTGCTAAGGCTGCTGGAAGGCGGGCACAGGGTAGCGGTTTTCAACAGAACCGTTTCCAAAGAAGAGATGGTTGTAAACAAAGGAGCTATAGGTTCTAACTCGGTTGAAGAATTTATGGGAAAACTCTCTGCTCCTAGGGTTGTATGGCTTATGGTTCCGGCAGGACAGCCTACCGACGATATGCTAAGCGAAGTTCTGCAATACTCTCAAAAAGGGGACATAATAATAGACGGCGGCAATTCATATTACAAAGACTCTATCAGAAGGGCAAAAATTTGCAGCGAAAAAGATATTAAATTTATGGACTGCGGTACAAGCGGCGGCATTTGGGGATTAAAGAACGGCTACTGTTCTATGATAGGCGGAGAAGATGAAACTTTTAAGCACTGCGAGCCTGTTTTTAAAACTCTTGCGCCTGAAAACGGCTATCTGCATACCGGCCCCCATGGTTCTGGACATTTCGTAAAAATGGTTCATAACGCTATAGAATACGGTATGATGGAAGCGTATGCGGAAGGTTTCGAAATTATGAAAGCCAGCGATTTCGATATAAACTTAGAGAGGGTTTCCGATTTATGGAATCACGCATCGGTAGTGCGTTCATGGCTGTTAGAACTAGCGAATAACGCACTGAAAGAAGACCCGGAGCTGGCCAATCTTAAACCTGTCGTCGACGATTCGGGAGAAGGACGGTGGACTCTCCATGAAGCTATAGACAAAGCAGTTCCCGCGCCCGTTTTGGCGGATTCCGTATTTATGCGGTTCAGGTCAAGACAGGAAAATTCTTTTGCGGCAAGAATGCTGGCGGCGTTAAGGCATCAATTCGGCGGACATCCTATACATAAATAAAAAAGAGGATATTTATTATGTTTATAGACGTCAGTATGGAAATAACGGATGGAATGCTTCACTGGCCGAGCGATCCCGAGGTTAAAATAGACAACTATTCGGAAATAAAAAAAGGGTCAGCCTCAAATAACAGCAAAATTACCTGCGGAGTGCATACAGGAACCCATATAGATGCTCCGCGCCATTTTATCGACGAAGGAATAGGAATAGACAGACTTGATATAAATAAACTTATCGGGCAGTGCAGGGTAATAGAGGTACCCCCCGATGTTTCGCCCATATCGAAGGAATTTTTAGAGCCTTTAAATATAAATAAAGGAGACAGGCTTCTTTTTAAAACAAAAAATTCCGAGTGGATAAATAACGCCGATAAAAATTTCCGCACTGATTATGTTTGCGTTAATCCGGAAGCATCGAAATATATGGTAGAAAAAGGAGTAGTTCTTGTCGGCGTCGATTATCTTTCCGTAGAGGGTTACCATGTCGGCCACGATACCCACAAAACTTTATTGGGTGCAGGCATTATCGTAATTGAGGGACTTAATCTTTTTAATGCGGCGGCGGGCGATTATAAACTTATAGCTCTTCCCCTCAAGATAAAAGATTCTAACGGCGCTCCGGCAAGAGTGATACTGGAAAAATAGATTACCTTTATCGTAATAAATTTATTTAATA
>JAJYDX010000049.1 GCA_021777135.1 bacterium
ATGTCGCAATCCCTTATAAATCAGGGATAAATTCTAATGTACCGTTTCAGAGACAACGACTTGGCATAATGTCGAATCGTCGCAATCCCTTATAAATCAGGGATAAATTCTAATATTCCAAATCATGTGTGGTCTGGAATGAAGCGGACAAAATATGTCGCAATCCCTTATAAATCAGGGATAAATTCTAATAGTATTTAATTTAATTAATTGCCCTACCCTTGTGCCAATAATGTCGCAATCCCTTATAAATCAGGGATAAATTCTAATGCGGAGAAACAAAAATGTTACCAATGATATTTGAAGATGTCGCAATCCCTTATAAATCAGGGATAAATTCTAATGTACGAATTAGATTTGTCTTTAGAAAACCCGACCGTCTATTGTCGCAATCCCTTATAAATCAGGGATAAATTCTAATAAAACGCAAAGGTTTACAACCGTAAGCATTAGATTGTAGTCGCAATCCCTTATAAATCAGGGATAAATTCTAATGAAATGATAAGCGCGGAAGGTCACTCCTCTTATTACAGTCGCAATCCCTTATAAATCAGGGATAAATTCTAATGGGCTTAAAGTAGGATTTAAAGAAATCGATTAAAATAACAGGTCGCAATCCCTTATAAATCAGGGATAAATTCTAATGCTACCATCTGTAAGTTATTGGAATAATTATGTAATTTGGACGGTTTTTCGTAATGTCCAAGTTATCCACAGGTTATCAACAGTTTTTATATGTCAAATAGCAATATTTTTTTACGTTAATGTCAGTATATATCTGCGTTTCCGTAAAGTCAAGGAGTTTTGTTACAAAAATAGGTAACGGAAAGACTTGCTAATACTTAATTAATTTATAAGGTATTGAAATTGTTAAGATTTATTTTTGTTATACCGACGGCGCTTTTTCATTTAGGATATTTTTATTTTCAGGGTTTTTTATAATTATTTTAGATTTTAAGTTCCTTTTTGATTTCTTCTTTAACATTAATTAAATCCGAAGGCTTTATAATACTGCAATTTAACATTTTTGCACGCTTTTTAAGATTTTCTTTTACTTCGCCGGGATTGTCTTTATTGTCTATTATGTTTTCGGAAGCAGTGCTTGCAAGAAAACTTCTTGTCGTTAAACGTCCAAGGTCAGCCTGCAGGGCAGATATTTTATAAAGTATATCGGTTTCAGTATCGTGCCCCTGATTTAGGGATTTACATTCGACCATATATAAGTTGTTATTGTAAGTAAAAAGAACGTCAAATTCATTCTCTGCTTCCATTCCGGTCGAAAGATTCCTAACTTTGACGTTAATTCCTAAATCGTTAAATATCCCCTGTTCTTTTAACTCGTTTAGTTCGTTAAAACAAAACCGCTCAAGCCATCCTCCTGTTAAAAAATCAAACTCGTGTTTTGCTATTTCGCCTTTTATATGAACGTTTAAATTTTTATTATCGTCCACAAAATGATGAACGGAAACAGGTTCGGTTATTTCAACCGAGATATTAACTTTTAAATTTTTATTGTCGCTGGTTGCCGATGATACAGAGAAATGTTTCAAATAATTAAAATTAAATAATTCTTTTATTAATTTTATGGTAGTTTCGTGGTTTTCGTCTTTAAAAATACAACGGATGTCAATGTTATGCGGTTTATTGTGTTTGTTAAAAGGAATTTGCAGAACTTTTAACTCGTGAAACAAAGATGTTAAAAAATTTTTCAGACTTTCGTAATTGCGCATTATAAATTTCGAGATTTCTATTGTATGTTGCGCAAGCCGGACGGATTCATAAGAATCGTTAAATCCATTATTAAAAATACGGTCGTCTTTAGATACTATCCCTATGCCGTTTGATTCGAAATACTGCACTATATTCAATCTTTTTTTTATATCTACAAACGGCTCGCAATCGTAAGAGCCGTAGCAGTTTTTGCTTAAATCTATTATTTTATTTGTGTTAATCGGAATATATACTATCGTATGTTTTTTAGCAGGCAGATTTTTGGTTAATTTCACGGCATTGTATAAGCCTAAAGACATAATCTTGGTTCCGCCGGTAATGTTTGCGATAATTTCGTCAAACTTTTCGCCATACCGGCTCTTAAAATCCGCAAACCAGTTTTCTAATTTTCCCTCTACGTCCGCAGGAGATTCAGGATTAACGTTAATAGTCCATAAATTTCCTTTTTCTTTGGAAAAATCAAAATCTTCAGATATTCTCTTTAAACCGTTAAGTATGAAATTTATCTTAGCGCTCACTTTCTCGGTCGAAACCATGAGAAGGGCGTCCGGCTTATAATGGTCTATGCATAAAACATTTGGTATCGTCTGGTCGCTTATTAAGGAGATTAGAAGATTCATAAATTAACTAAACATTCTATTTTATTTGGGTCATAGAAAATTTTGCCCAACCCAGAGGCATTTTATTATTTTCATTTAACCAAATAGTAGTTTGTCTATCCGGTTCATCATAACTTGAACGATTTTTAATTCTAATTTTTCTGTACCATTCCATTGTTACTTCAAAAGCACCGGAATGATTGCCTATTTTCATTAAAAATGCGTTATTATTTATTTTCGTTTCATCTTTAACGGTTTTAAACATTTTAATAATTTCATCGTTAAAAACATTAGGAAAAGTGCTGGATTCAAATTCATAACTGCTATCTCCGTAATGATAGTTCATAGCCTTTATAATGAAATTAATATCTATCGGCGGCTCAGCAAAATCGTCGTTTTTCGATCCATCTTTTATTATCGTAATTTCACCGATAAATTTCTTTTCTCTTAAAGATAGTTCCATAAAAACGGGAACACCTTTTCCTTCAGACAAATCTTTTCCTGATTTTACGTTAATTACCCTATCTACGAACGAATACCTTTTTTCGTTAGATTCGGGAATAAAATCGGATATTTTAACCAACCTGAAAGGATCGTCGGAATTGTTTTTTTCTCTTATATTTAATATACTTTTTTCTATTTCTATCGCTTTTGGATTATTATTTAAACCTGATGCTTTCTTTCCGTTTTTAATTTTATAGTTTAAAACCGCGGTTCTAATAGAACCTTTTATCGAACTGCCCGGAATATATATATTATTTTTAAAATTATCCTGAATAAACGATCTTATTTCAAGTCTGTTGGTATCATTTTTTTTAATTTCCATTGACATATTTTTCTTATATATTTCAAAAACATTTTTTGAAACCGGCATTTTCCAGTCGATCATTTCTTCATTGAAATTATCGAAAATATATTTATTGATTTGCATAAAATTTGTATTATCGCAAACCTTTAAAAATTCGCCATATTTATCTTTACTTATAATATAATCTATAAATTTTCCTCTTCGTATCGAATAAAAGTAATTTTGGCCGTCTGCGCCGTTCTTTTTAATTACGTAATCGACTGGAACATAATCCTCTCCCGTTCCTATATGGATAGGAGTAACGGTCGTTAATTCCGCTCTATAAGTCTCTACTATTTTTAGCATATCTAAAGAAATTGAATTTTAATTTAAATTTTTATAAAAAACGGCATCAAAAAAGTCCCCTGCACGTGATTTTCGCCGTGTCTCGATAAATTATTCAAGACTGTTCCGTAAATTTCTTTTACCCTGTTTGAATCGTTTATTAAAAAAGTAGAACCTGGTTTATAAACAATAAATGGATTTTTAAAATAACCGGCGTTTGAAAGAAAGCCTCCGTGCTTTGGAAATTTAGTGGTTATTTTGCCGTAATTCAATTTACAGTCGCATTCATCTTTATACGTAGCTGGTATCCCGTGCGATAAACTCATAAATGCGTTAGCGCCTTCAAAATATTTTAATTCCTCCGGTTCATCGGTTATAGATGAGTTTCCTCCGTCTATTTTAAACCTTCCTTTGCCTGTAGAAGCGTCTTTTCCAAAACCGAGCGTGCCCATTTGATTTATTATATTTAAGAGTTCGTCCTTAGCAACAATGTCTTCATTATACTTCATATAAATTGCGATATTAACACCGTCATTAAAATAAGTCTCTTCCAAATTATAAAGTTGACCTTCAGAAGCAGTACCGCTAATTCTGTTTATAGAATTTTTTAAAATATTAAGGGTATTTGAGAATTCTTCTTTTTTTATTTTTGAATTACGGCAAAATTCAAATATAGATTTATCGTTTAAATTTTTCCGGTTTTCAATTAAAAATTCCGCATTCACAAATTCGGTCTTTTTATATTCTTTCGCATTCTTGAGTTCGCCGTCTTCAAAACTGTAAGGCTTAATTAAAGGTCTTGGCAGTAAATCATTAATAAAGCCGTCCGAAAAAGCTATAAAATAATCTTTATTTATATTTTTGATTCTTTCCTCTAATTTATTAAAACCGTGAAGATAACCATACATCCAGCAAAATTGACCGAACAAAGTATCGCTGTGAAATTTAGTTTTAAAAGACGATAAAGGTTTGATATAAATTTTTAATGATTTCATTTAAAAATAAAAGTTAATTAATGCTTATTTTTTTTAAATCTATTTCTTCGGTTTTATCTTTTTTTAGTTCGATAAATTCTATTTTTCCGTATCCTCTCGACCCGCTGCCTCCTAATGAATCTAATTCAAGCATTCTCATTCCTTTTAACAAAATTTGAAAATTCTCTTCGTCTAATCTGCCGTTATCTCCATTATCTTCCATATCGAATACTTTATATGACAGAGAAAAATCGAATCTGGCGCCTCCGACAATCCGCTCCATTCTTCTTGGACCTGCTCCACTTGCCGTTCCCTTAACTCTATCTATCGAGACTTCCGTTTTTATCTCAAATAATTTATCCATATTTTCTTTTATCGCCCATTTTTCTACATATTCGGAATTT
>JAJYDX010000012.1 GCA_021777135.1 bacterium
TGCCATATTATCCGCGCTTAGGACATCGGTTAGTTCCGCCAGTTTTTCGGCAGTACCAGCCATGCGTTCTACCATAGCGTCCGTGGTTCCTTTGCTGAAACCGGCTACAAAATCGCCCATTTCTTTAAGGGACTGCAAGGTTCCGGATTTTTCCAGTTCGGCTACGGTTTCTATGCTTTTTTTCAGGCTTTCCGCTTTCATTCCCACAGTCTTAATCATAGAGAGCTGCTCATCTCCAGAAAGACTGTCCAACATGGAAAGGGCCGTTGTAATATTATCGGCAGACCTCTGAATCATAGCATCCGTCATGCTTTCTTTTAAAGCTTGTGGTATCGCGCTAATCTGGTCGATTGTATCCAGCCTGTCTATAATATTAAGCAAATGCTCTAAAGCTTGCGGCTTTTCCGTGAGTTTCTTGGTCAGGGCGGCAGCTACATCTACTGCTTCATTTTCAGCCATAATTTGCCTCCTTTTAAATCGTTAAATTAAAGAATTCCCATCGGGGTAAGCCAATAAACTTTATTATAAGTTAATTTGAACCAGTGTATAAGCGCCGACGGAGCAACGGGGTTTGGCGGCGTATTATAATCAAACATAATATAAGTAGCTTTGGTCATACCGGTTTCGATAAAACAGAAAACCTTTCCGTCATATCTGAACGGCGTGAGCCCTTCTCTTAATTCGGATGCTATATTTTCAACAATAACGTCTGATTCGAAATGAGCCGTTGAACCGGCCTTGCTTATCGGAAGATTTGTGGTATCGCCAACTACGTATATATTGTTGGAACCTTCCATCTTAAGCGTAAATTTATCGGTAGGAACGAACCCGTTCTGCCCTAAACCGGAATCTTCGATTACCTGCGCTCCTTTATGAGGCGGTATGGTTATTAAAATGTCGTATTTTAAGGAAACGCCCTCTAAGCTTGTAACCGTTTTTTTATTCACGTCAACTTCTTTCATGTTAAAAAGAGTTTCCGTGTTAATTCCGTGCTTTGGAAACGTCTTGGCTGCAAAATTGGCAACCGGCTCAAGTCCGTGAAGCCTTCCTATTGGATAGGTATAAGTATAATCGACTTTATCCCTTATGCCTCTTTGTCTAAACCACTCGTCGAGCATATATGAAACTTCCAACGGGGCAACGGGGCATTTATGTGGAAGACCTATTGTCAAAACGATCTTTCCGCCTTTAAAATTTACTAATTCATGACGAAGTTTCATACATGCGTCTAATTCGTAAAACCAGTTTCCGCCTTCTTTTAAACCAGGTATCATATCCGGAGCCGGTCTTGAACCAGTCGCAAGAACCAATATATCGTATTTCATTACCACGCCGTTTTTAAGATGTACTTCATTCTTATCTTTGTCAATTTTAACGGCGGGATGAAGATGTAATTCTACCATCGGGTCAAGCAGGTCCTTTTCGTTCCTGACAAGTTCATCGTGATGTTTCAAGCCGAAGAGCATATACAAAAGACCTGGCTGGTAAAAATGCTCAGGTTTATCAGAAATTACGTCTATTACAACCTCGCCTTTTTTAAGTTCGGGACGCATTTTTTTTGCCAACAAATTTGCTATGATGGTTCCGCCTACTCCTCCTCCGACAATAACTACTCTTTTTGACATAACAGCCTCCTTAAATGAAAATTAGTTAAATTTATTGATATTAGTCACACCTACTACATATCCTTAACTTTTTTTGCAAAAATCCGCCAAAACCCGTCGCCTGGTATAACGCCAAGAAATTCCTGTTTGACTTTATTTAGCCATTCAGGCACGTCCTTCGCGCTTCCCGCGTCTCCGGAAATCAGTTCTATCACAGAGCCTACCGGCTGCTGTCTGACCTCTTTTATTAATTCCATTAGCGGGCCGGGACAATACGTTCCCCTTGCGTCAACCGTAACCGCAGGCTTAAGCTGTTTTAATTCTTCTTCTGTCATAACAAATTACCCCCTTTACGTTTATGTTTATAATAATTAGTTTAATTATAACTTTAAGGTTTCACATATCAGTTACTTTTTTTGCAAAAATGCGCCAGTATCCGGTTTCTTCTATGACGGATAAAGTTTTCTGATGGACTCTTTCTATCCAATCTTTTATTTCTTCAACCTCTTCCTTTTTATCCGTCAGCAATTCTATAACCGTATCTTTAGGCTGCTGCCTCATTTCTATAATAAATTCACCTACTGGCGGCATACAACAGGAAACCCCTCTAATATCGACGATTACCACAGACTCATTATGTCTTTCGAAATGATTCATGCTAATCACCTCTTAATGATAAATGCTAAATTCATTAGCATTAAAAAGTTATTGTTTCTGCTCCTTCCATTATTCCAAGAAATGCAGCAAGCCCTAAATGGTCGTCCACTATGTCTATCAAATCGTCTTTTTCGATTTTCAAAATATCCATTACCATGGAACATACGTAAATTTTAAGACCTCCTAACATTTTTGCGGAATCGAACAGCTCATAAAACATCGCCGCCTTTTTTTCTTTTATCTGCTCGTAAAGCTTTCCTCCGGTAAAATTTTTCTTTTCAACATTTTCTTTTAAAAAATTATAAACCGCGTTCATGGTTACAAAAATAGACACGTCGACGCCAGAAACTGCAGCGACTGAAGCTATCATGGAAGCAACATGTGATTTTTCATACTCTTCCGAAGCGATAATAATTGCAAGCTTTTCAGACATAAATTGTTCTCCTTTTATATTTTATTTTTATTAATAATCATGCAATGCTTAAATATCTCTAACCTTATATTTTGCGGTTATCACTTAATTAATATGCAAAAAATATGCCTAAACAAATTATATTTTGTAAAATTTATTAATCCTATAAATTTAAGTAACTTATATTTTTTAACATCGAAAGATTATTTAATTATAATGACAAATTGACATTTTTTATGCCAAAATGGCATTATAATTATTAAAATGGCAAATTAAAATGACTATTGACAAAATAGGCATAAAGATAGTAATATATATTTGCTTTTATACATTTTCTAAAGATTTTTCCTCATTTTAGGCGCGTAGCTCAGGGGTTAGAGCACTACCTTGACACGGTAGGGGTCGGCGGTTCGAGACCGCCCGTGCCTACCAGCATTTATTAAGGGTTTAATACTTTATTTTTTAGGCCGCACGCCTATATGCGCCCCGCCCATGAGGTTCGGCTTCACTCCAATATGGCTAGGGTTAACGCTTTTCATTAGCTTCGGGGATGACTTCATATCGTATTTGTTCGGCTTCACTCCAATATGGCTAGGGTTAACGCGGCGTTTGTATTGCCCGTTCATATTAGGATTCCTATGTTTGAATGCTCCCTCTGAAAAACTGTTCCGAGGACCTTTGCGCCCAGGTTTAACAAATCTTCTTTTGCGTGGGTTAAACCTGCGTCCGCCGTTATTACGCGCTATGCGTGATTTTCCAAAATTAAAGCTAATACCGGAAGCAGGCCGCGTTAAAGAAATTAACAGAATACCTGCCGATGCAGCAAAAACAAAACCGGTAAAAATCAGCTTGCCGAATTCCATAATTTTAAATTTAAACTTATTCATAATTAAAGTCCTCCTGCGCATTGCAAATTATGTTATTAAATTATTATTATGCTATTCCTGCCGCTGCTACCGCCGCCGCTTTTAAACCTAAAAACGTAGCTGCCGGATTTATTCGCGCTTTATATTTGCCTTCCTTTTTTTGATTATATCGCACTTTAGAAAAGAATCAAGGCAGATCAATATAGTATTATTACCTCTGTTAATCGATGCATAAAGGTAATATTATAATCCTTAATATTCTTAAGAATAGACTGGACCCAATGCCTTATAAGGAATGTTTTCTTTATATATACGAAAATAACTGCCTATACAGGCAGACCGAAGTGGTTTTATATCTTACAGAAAATGTACAGTATTCCCTTTTTGACAATATCGTAAAAATAGATAAAATAAAACGTATATACGATTCTATAGACGGCATAAATAGAAAATTCGGTAAAAATTTTGTTCATCTTGCATCCAGCATGCCATCTTTAAACGCAAGACATGAATTAAAATTTTCTATACCTCTTTTGGATTTAGATGTTTAAAAGAACTATATATACTTTTAGACGCATGATATTTAAAATGCAAATAGGATAAAACGAAATGAAAACAAAAATGAAAACGATTATGCCGGTAAAATTAACGGCATATATTTATTTTCTTCTTTTTCTTTTAATATTTTTAACTGCCGTATATGCCAGACCTGCCTTTTCAAAAGAAAGCTATAAAATCAACAATAAAACTATGGTACTCCTCAAAAAAGCAAAAAAAACTAGGAAACAAGTACTATTATACGCAAAAAAATATAATTTTGCTTTTGATAAAGGTGAAATTCTTACATATAAAGTTTCTTACATAAACATGATAAATGCCGGCAAAGCTATTCTATCGTCATTTCCGGGGCTTTACGACGGCAAAAAAGTAATAATATTATCCGCCCAGGCATACAGCGCAAAATGGTTAAAATACTTCTACTATGTCCATGATGAAACAGAAAGTTTCTTTTCCCCTTTAAAATGCTACCCGTACTTCTTAATTATGAAAAGACACGAGGGTTCCCACAGGGATTTTATGGAAGAAAAATTAAACGCGTCATACGAAAGCCTTTTAAAAAATAATCGCTATAAAGACGCGCGAAAAAAACTACTTAATAAAAAATTTATAAAAGGACTTTCGTCTAATAAGGAAAACGCTCAGGCATTATATAAAAACAAAACAAACGCCCCATGGAAGCCGTATATGTCTTTCAAAAATACGCAAGATGCTCTAAGTGCGCTTTATTTCTTAAGACTTATTAATTTTCATAAAAATACTAAATATTATATACCGGTTTACGAAAACCGCAAAGATACGTAGTCCTTGTGAAAACCGGCGGATACTACAATATAGCAACGCCTATAGGAAAATACAATACGATAGAAGTAAACGCATACCTAAACTTCAACGGGGTTTTTTCCCACAAAGGAAATCTAAAGATATATATCTCTACCGGTCCAAACCGTACGCCTGTGTACTTAGTCGTAAACGTCAAAATAGGCTATATGACGGCGCTACTGTCACAAAAAAAGATTTTGTAAAAATATAAATATATTTTTATTTTTTAGCTTACCTGAAATTCTTCGGCGCACACCTCGTTTATAATGGCGTCTAAATCGCCGCTTATCTTTAAATTTCTAAGTCCTTTGCAATATAATTCATGGCGGCTATGCCCTTCCGCCGAATGACGTTTCACATTAATTTTTATCTCGATATTTTTGCCGCAGCAATAAAATTCGCTTCTTAATTCATACGTATATTTCTGCTCCGCCTTTTCCGGCTCGTCTATTTTTATATACCTAAAATTTCCGCTGGTTATTTCAATATCGAACGGCTGCCCGCAATTTTCGCATTCAAAAAACAATATAGCAGTTTCCATTAGTGTACTCCCCCCCCCGGCTATTTATATAATGTTGCTTATAGTAAAGTTAATAATATTTTCTTGCTATTTTACCATTATTTTTAATTAAGAAATAGATAAAATGTATAAAAACCATAAGCGCAATAAAGATTTTGATTGACTTAAAGTTAAACGTGTTATATAAAAAATAATAAGATTAGTATATTATTATACATTTTAAATAATATAGGGCGGGGAAAAAAATGGGTAAAAAGATTTTTATAGGCAGGCAGCCTATAATAGACAGCGGCAAAAGCATATTTGGATATGAAATACTATTTAGAAGTACCGCGGAAGAAAATGTTTCTGGCGTAACGGTATCAGACAACCTAAGCGCTACCGCAAACGTACTGGAGAATATATACGATATGGGTCTTAAAACCCTTATGGGTGAAAGCCCCGCATTTATAAACGTAACACCTGATATTTTAAAAAGAGGCATGATAGAGCTTTTGCCTAAAGACAAGGTAGTGCTTGAAATATTGGAAACAAGCAAAATAGACGATAACGCAGTTTCGGTAATAAAGGAATTTAAAAGCAAAGGATTCAATATTTCTTTAAATAATTTTGCTTACGAAGAGGAATGGGAGCCGTTTTTAGAAGTCGCCGATTACGTAAAACTCGATTCCAAGCAATATTCTAAAACCGAAATAAAGGAAATGCTTATGCTCCTTAAAGGTTATGGAGCTAAATTGATAATTTCTAAAGTCGAAGCTAACGAAGACTTCGAATTTTATAAGGGCATTGGCTTTGACTTGTTTCAGGGTTATTTTTTTCAAAAGCCAGTGATAATTTCTTCTACGACTCTCGACCCGGATTATATAATATTACTTAACATATTTAATTCTTTTCAAGCTAATGCGGACATAGAAGAAATAGAATCGCTTTTTAAAATGTCTCCCGACCTGATATATCGCCTGCTTACCCTTATAAATTCAGTAGCATACGAATTTATGACAAAAATATCCTCTGTAAAACAGGCTATAGCACTTTTGGGATACGACAATGTTTCGAGATGGATTCTTACCATAGTTCTGGCTTCAAAAAAAAGCGGCTTCAGATCCGACCCTTTATTAGAAAGCGCAATGATAAAAGGCAGGATGATGGAAGATATATGTAAAAAATACATAAACAAGGGTCTTTCCGATAAAGCCTTTTTGGCGGGTATGCTTTCAATGGTTAACGTCGCCCTAGGCATATCGCTTAAAGAGTTATTTAATAGAATAACTATCGATTCCGTTATTAATGAAGCACTTTTGGAACACAAAGGAAAATTGGGTGAATTAGCAGAATTTATGGACGCTTATAACACCGGCGATTACGCTTCAGCGGACACCGTTCTCAAAAAAATCAACCCTTCCGCTATGATTTCCGATATTCTCGAAATTAATACCGCCGCTTTGATGTATCTTGAAGAAGTAAAAAAATCGGGTCTAGTTTAGCCAAGTAATTAGCCAAGTAATTTAAATTTTATTTTAATTAATAAAAATTATATATAATGATTCAAATCTTATCTTTAACTTTTAACGAATTTAAGGTAACATCCCAGCAAATCGCAATTTTCAGAGTTTTCCGTTTCGACCGTCGAAAAGCCCCGTTCCGTTATAAACTTTTTATAAGATTCCCTGTCTTTTTGAAAAACTTCAAATTTAGGCTCTTTGATAGATAATATGCCGTTAGGTTTTAGTACGCGCCGCAATTCATTTACAGATTCTTCTTTCCCGCTTATCTCGTGAAACGAATAATAAAGAAACGCAAGGTCTATGAAACCGTCTTCTATGAATTTCAAGTCCGACGCGCCTGACGTCCTGAAATCCACATTTTGCAGATGCCCCCTCTTACGCTTTGCCTTTTCTATCATTTTTTCCTGAATATCTATTGATATAACTAGTCCTTCATTCCCTACAGCTTTGGAAATAAAAGGCGTAACAAATCCGCTTCCGCATCCTGCTTCAAGAACCTTCATACCGCGTTCAACTCCCATAGCTTGAACGTTTTTATCCATGTTCTCTATCAGGCTTCTAATTTTATTATCTATAACGAAGGAAAGAAATGCAGGAAATAAATCGTATGTTTTAAGTTTCATATAATTTCATACGCATATTTTTCTTAATTATCTTCTCTTTTCGCCGCCAAAAATCGAAAGCAGCATAAGAAAAAGATTGATAAAGTCTAAATAAAGCGTAAGCGCGCCCATAACGGTTTCTTTTCTCGTATCGAACGAACCGCTCAAATAAATCTGTTTAAGCTTTTGCATATCATAAGCGGTAAGACCAAGAAATATGACGACGCCAAGGACAGAAACGACATACATAAGCGTCGAACTATGGAGAAAAAAATTAACCACCATTGCGATTATTATAGCAAAAAGTCCAACCATCATAAAATTTCCCATCTCCGTCAAATCCCTTTTTGTAACATAACCCATAAAGGCGAGAATACCGAACGAAGCGGCTGTCAGGAAAAATACCTCTTCGATGGACTGGTTTGTATAAACAAGAAATATAAACGAAAAGGTAACCCCGGTAAGCGCCGAATACACGAGAAATATAGCCTCGCTGACGTCCGCCGGAAGCCTGTTTATTCCAAAAGACAAACCGAGAACAGCCGCAAGCTGAAGCCCTATTAAGACATAAAACAGCATTACGTGCGTATAAAGGTAAAACACGACCGGTTTATCGGCGGCTACTAAATAAGAAATAAATCCTGTTATAGCCAACCCTAACGTCATCCATGTAAAAACGCCGCGAAAGAAGTCGGATAAGCCTTCACGGGTCATAGCCTTTCCTCTCGTTATATCGTAATCGTAACTATTTCCGTTTCCATTATAATTAGAATTAAAATTTCCAAACGGCATAAATCAACCTCCATAATTAACTGAATATATTTATAATCTTATTTTATAAGATAGCATATCCTTAAAAAAGAATCAAATCCATTATACCATTAATTTATATGTTTATATAAAATATATAAACATATATTACAGTAAATCGAAATTCTTTTTTGTCGTTTAAAATCCCGGGATTCTTGGAAACCTTTTTAGTTTGGAGTTCTTATAGTACCATCCCCAAAATTTTTTAAGCCAGTGCCCTATTACCGGAAGCGCGATTACCGTTTCTTTTTCTATCTCTCTTTTGACATAAACCGCGCCCTTGCCGTTATCCATAACGCACAAGATATGGACATTTTCCTTGTAGCCTTTATAGTTATTTACTCCTGTTTCTTTCTCGTTTATATTATACGCCGCAACTCCAGCCATCATTTCGGCTACATGCCCCTGTTTACCCCTGAATGCCGGACCGTCAAGGCTGGCGGAATCCCCTATCGCATATATATCTTCCAATCCGTCGACTCTTAAATTATCGTCAGTTTTTATAAAACCTGCTTCAGTAAGTGGCAGTTCTGAAACGGCAAATATCGGATGAGCGCTTCCTGCCGGAACGAATATAATTAAATCGCTTTTAAGCAAGCTATCGTCCTCAAATATTACCGCATCTTTTTCAAATTTTTTTATTTTTTTACCAAAATATTTATTAATTTTAAGATTTTCGTAAAATTGGTTCAGCAACCTATAGGCTTTATCGCCCAGACGCAGCCCCGGGGTTTCCATAGGCGCAAATATGCTTAATTCAAAGTTATCGCGCAGACCTTTTTCTCTTAGTAGATTATCAATATTGAATAATTCTTCGAAAGCCGGACCTCCTCTCATAGCCGAAGGGTCTTTAGGATTTCCGCCTATTCCAACCGCTATACTGCCTTTTCCGGCTTTAAGCAACTCTGCTAATTTCTCTTTTATTTTTAACGACTCTTCGGGCGCGCCGCAAATTGAATAAGTATTTTCAATGCCTTCCGGTTTTGCTTTTCCGGCGCCTACCGCAATAACGAGGTAGTCGAAACCGTAAGTGTCTTTTCCGCATATAACCTGTTTCTCTTTAGGGGAAATTTTAACTACGGAGTCTATTATTAAATTAAATTTATGAACTTTGCTTAATTTTTCTAACGGCAGTTTTGCATCCTTAAAATCAAGAGCGCCTGTAGGAATCCATATAGAAAGCGGATAAATATACATAAAATCCCTTTCTGAAATTAACGTCACCTCGAAATTATATTCTTTTAGTCTTATTGCGGCTTCCACCCCTGCAAAACCGCCGCCTATAACTAAAACTTTTTTCATGCACCCTCCGCCTCGGGGTTTATCTGTATCCCGCCGCACCTTAAAAAATAATATTTTTAAATTATCTAAAATTGATATATTATATTATTCATATATATAAATATTTTATTTATTATAAAACTAAATTTATGAAAATACAATAGATGTATAAATAAATTCGAGACACTTATATTTATTTATTATTTCTATTATTTAATTTGTTAAGGAAATATTAATGGAATAAATATGGTACGGCGCTGCGTAAGCAGTCGATAGTTTGAGAATAAATAAATCTGTTGTTTTTATTATTTAACATAAGAACTCCCGGCCACGGCAAACGCAGTCGGGAGTAAAGTAATAAATAAATCTGATACCTTTATTTTTTTTTATTCTTTTTCATTTTTAGGATTAGCGCCGTACATGTTATCTTCAGGCATACCATCTGTTGCAAGGTATACTATATACAATATAAACCCAATTATAGGAATAAGGTTAATTAAAATCCACCATCCAGACTTTCCTATATCATGAAGACGTCTGAACGATACTGCAAGCCCTGGAATAAAGGCGGCCAAATCGTAAATAACCGCGAAAGGTATAATAGTATTTTTAAAAATAGCCCAGTCTAATATCTCAAGACATAGAACTATTATAAAGTTAAAAAGCGCGAAAAACCAGAATTCTTTTCTTCCGGCTCTTCCCTGAAAAACGGCATATTTCTTAAAAACATCTAGAAAATACTGAAATGCACCTTTTTCGGTTATTTGTTCGTTCATAGCTTTGCCTCCTTTAATTATTATTTTTAATTATAATTATAATTATTATAATTTTTTTTAAATATATCATTAATGGTTTTTTTTTGTCAATGTTAATTTTATACTTTCCTATCATGCTTTTCCTTTTTATTTTGACCGCTCATACCTAAATAATTAAAGCCATTTATTGCATATATTTTAGAGGATAAAGAAAACAAAAAAACTCCCGGCTACGCCAAACGCAGTCGGGAGTGAAAGAATAAATAAATCTGATACCTATTTAATAAACTTCTCCATGACTGCCTATATCTATTAAAATGATTTCATTTTCGATTACGGTAAAAGATAAAATTATTCGATAGGAATATGTTAAGGAAACAGCGTATTCATTTTTAAATTTTCCTTGCAGTTTATGGAGTTTTAAAGAAGTATGATGCGGGTTTAATTCCAATAATTTAAGAATATTTTTATATTTTTCAGTAAATTCTGGATGGCGGCTTAAAAACGTTTTTTCTTTTTTTAAATAACTTTCGGTAAAAATTAATTTAAACATCAGATACCGAGTCTTTTAAAATGTTCTTCGGAACTTTCTATTATAAATTTACCATTTTTATAGTCATTTTCCGCATCGCTTATAGCTTTAAAAATATCCGCCTCTTTCAACCTTTCGTATTCTTTTAACGAAAGTAATACGAATTTTGTTTTACCTCTTTTAGATATAAAAACTTCGTTGCCTTCTTCTATTGTTTTTTCAATTTTCGATAAACCTTTAGTTTTTATGTCGTTAGCACTGATAATCATCGTTTTAACCTCGCTATTAATGGTACTGTTAATAGTGTTATTATAAATCATTAAAAAGAATTTATCAAGAGCAAAGAGTTTATTTAGAGTTTATTTAGAGTTTATTTAGAGTTTATTTAAAAACTCCCGGCGACGTCGGTAAACGCAGTCGGGAGTAAAGGAATAAATAAATCTGACCCCTTTATTTTATTTTATAGCTTTGCCTCCTTTAATTATTATTTTTAATTATAATTATAATTATTATAATTTTTTTTAAATATATCATTAATGGATTTTTTTTGTCAATGTTAATTTTATACTTTCTTATCATGCTTTTCCTTTTTATTTTGACCGCTAAAACCTAAATAATTAAAGCCATTTATTGCAAATGTTTTAGAGGATAAAGAAAACAAAAAAACTCCCGACTACGTCTAAACGCAGTCGGGAGTAGAGGAATAAATAAATCTGATACCTTTATTTTTTTATCTTTATTCTTTAATATGCAGTTCCTGCAACTAAATTGGCAGAAGTAGTATAGTCATTTACCGCATATCCCTGTAAATTGGAACCTGTAAAGTTTGACCATGCCTCTGCTTCATATCCAGCTCCACAAGTACCATTTGCAGGTGCAGCGGCTGGCGCAGCAGTAAGACCTCCGGTAGGAATAGCAGTATTTGCATTTGCTGTTGTCGTAACTAAATAATAGAAATAAAGAGTGCCTTTAGGCAAGAACCCTATGTCTCCAAAACCGCCTTTAGCACCTGTTAAGGCTGTTCCAGCCGCTGTTACCGTTCCTGCAGTTTCTGTAGTATAACCACCATAAGTATCGAGAGCATTAGCTACGCATTGATATGGTGGAGTATCAACAAAATAAGTTGTTCCTGAGGCATAAAACGGATGAGTTGCCGTTGCTGTTGCAGCTGGCGCAACAGAATATGCAGCATTTCCGGCATTGATATACGTCGAGTTCGTTGCGTTAAACGCGGTTTCGTCCGTAAAAATTGCGCCTAAGTTCGTGGTAGCTTCACTATCCTTTGCCCTGTTGACGTAGCTTAAATACGTCGGAATCGCTATCGCCGCCAAGATACCGATGATGGCGATGACTATCAAAAGCTCGATAAGGGTAAAACCTTTTTTGCCTTTCAGCTTGTTAATGTTCATTTTACTGCCTCCTTAAAAAGTTAAATTATACTAAATCAGGTTAAGATTTAATTATTATATTTATTAAAATTAAAAGCATATTTTATGCCATACTTAAAAAATATTCATAAAAATATAGTTAACTTATTGTATTTTAAAATGTTTGCTTTATTTTTTAATAAAAATTATATTCTTTATTAAAATATGTTATATGACAAAAATTGTCAACATAAAATTAAAAATTTAAATATATTCCACGTCGATATTTCATTTATTCTAAATTTGAGAAAAGTGACAAAAATTGTCAACTGTAACAAAAATTGTATATTTAATTTAACACACAATATTACAGCAAACGGTTGACAATAAAAAACCATTAATGATATATTTTTATAAACTATTAATAATAATTAAAAATAAGCCGTTTCTTTTATGTTCCTAATCAGCGGAATACTGGATGCCGTAGATTTTCTGACTATAATAAAATTTGGCAAGGAAGAAAGGAAAACCGAAAATCTAAAGGCGTCAATAAAATTCTTTCCGGTTGCCGGGCTTTTTATAGGAGCCGTCCTAGCCGGAGTTTTTTATATATTCAATAAATTTTCGTCTATACCTCTTTCGGTGATTTTTTCATTGCTTTGTCTTTTCATTATAACGGGCGGGCTTCATTTCGACGGGCTCGCCGATACTGCGGACGGTCTTTTTGCCTATTTGAAAACAGGCGACAAGATACGATTTTACAGGGCAATGAAAGACGTAAACACGGGTTTTGCCGGTAATGCCGCGGTAATATTTTACATTTTAATTATATGGGCAGCCGTTGGAGGCATAAACATTAAATTCGCGTATCTTTCGCTTTTCACTTTTCCGCTTATAGGCAGGTATTCCATTGTTTTATCGTCGTACTTTTTAAATACGCCGGAATATCTTAAGGGAACAGGGACGGTCTTTACGGAAGGAACAAATCTTTTTACGCTTATTTTTGCCTCGGTTTTAACGGTTGTAATTACTTATCTATTTTTAAATTTATCGGGTATCTTCTCGTTGTCGGTTTCCGCCTTTGCTGTTTTACTGTCGGGACTTTATTTTTCGAGAAAATTTGGCGGCGTAAACGGAGATATGTTGGGTTTTACCGTAAAAATGTCGGAAATAGTTTATATGATAGCCCTCTTCGGATTTTATAGGGTCTTAAGTTAATAATGCCAAATATCCGTTTCCGGTTTTTTTTAATCAACGACAGAAGATATAACTTTTTCGTCCTCTTCAGTTCCAGCATCGTCGAACTTGGATGAGTCTAAAGTTTTTGAGGTCTTTGCGCCAAGCAGCCTTATTTTTTCAAATCTAGACATTATATTTCCCCTGCCCGAGTCGAGAAGTTTTTTGGCATTATCATATGCCGCCGTTGTTTTATTTATCGAATAGCCTATATCTTCCATGCTTTTAGAAAAAGAACAGAATTTATCGTACAGCTGTCCGGCAATAGTCATAACTTCCGCAGCGTTCTCCTGACTTTTTTCCTGAACCCACAAGTTATAAACTATTTTTAAAATAAGCATAATAATGGAAGGGGTCGCTATTATGACGTTTTTTCCGTATGCGTAAGTTAAAAGCTCCCTGTCGTAGTTAACGGCTGCCGTATAAGCAAACTCGACCGGTATAAACATAATAACGGAATCTATGCTATTAGAACCCGGTAAATTTGAATATTTTTTATCGCTTAGCTCGTTAATATGCCTTTTGATAGAATTTATATGCGATTTTAAAAACTTTTCGGCGTCTGTGCCGTTAGCCGCGCTTACAGCGGCTGCGTTAACAGCCGAACTATCGGAAGCGGCAGACGCCGCCAATGTTTCCATTTCCGTTTCGTGCGTCATTACTTTTATTCCGGCACCAGACAAGGTCATATATCTTTCATAATCGGTCAAAGAAACCTTGGAGTCTATTATTAAGTCCCTGTTTTTAGGAAGGTGAACGATAACGTCGGGTCTTAAATTGACCATTTCGTCCATTTCGTTAGTAGTCTTAACCGTAGGCTGAATTTCATACTGAATTCCTTCTATTAATTCGGAATATTCCAAAAGCTGTTCCAATATCATCTCGCCCCAGTCGCCCTGAACCTTTCCGGTGCCTTTAAGCGCGGTCGTCAGGTTTTCCGTAGTCTGCTTCATCGCGTCCTGCGTTTCTACAAGCTTTTTAATTTCGTTTTGAAGTGAAAACCTTAATTTTGACTCTCTGTCATATGTTTCTTCAACCTTTTTCTGAAATTCCATAATCTTTTCAGAGAGAGGGTTAAGTATGCCGCCTATGCTGTCCTTGTTAATTTCTAAAAGTTTTTTGCTTTTTTCTTCCAGTATTTTTGCGGAAAGATTTTCAGAAAGGTTTTCAAACGCCTGCTTAAAATCGAGAAACTCTTTTTTTTGCCGTTCCAGTCTTTCTTCATAGTCTGTTTTCAGGTTTTCGGCTTTTTCTTGAAGATTTTTATTTTCCGAGGTTAGTTCCGAAACCTTTGCGAATAATTTTTTATCTTCTTCCCTTAGTCTTTCATTTAAAACGCCTGCGTCGCTAAGACCTGCGTTTGCCGCTTCAAGCCTTGCGCTCAAAGCTTTAGACTCTTCTTCTAGTACGATGATTTTCTTAATAAGCATGTCTTTTTCGGCAAGGCTTTTGTCGATTATCTCCGAAACTAATTTCTTCCGCTTATTCGCATATGCTATGAAAAAACCTGAAACCAAGGCAATAGCCGCAAATAATATAAATATTATTAAAAACAACTCCGTTTGTATGCTTATAATCATTTTTATTTTATTACAAATTATTATTAATAATTTATTTATAGCGTTTTTGACGCTTAATTACTTTTATTGTTTGCCAGCCCTATAATACCGTAAATATCGGCAAAGCCGTTGTCGGCCAGATAACTTTTTAATCCCGATACGATATCGGGAATTATTCCGGGCTTAACGAAAGAATAAGTTCCAACGGCTACGGCAGTCGCCCCCGCAAGAAAAAATTCGGCGGCGTCTTCCCAAGAACTTATACCTCCCATTCCGATAACCGGAATTCTTACGGCTTTATATACATCGCTAACCAGTTTTACGGCAACAGGCTTTATCGCTGCGCCGGATAAGCCTCCGTAGCCTCTGCTTAGTTTAAATTTTTTGGTTTTTATATCTATCTTTGCCGCCGGAATAGTGTTTATAAGCGATAGAATATCTGCTCCAGCTTTTTCGCAGACTTCGGCTATTATGGATATATCGCTTACCATAGGCGTTAACTTTACGATTAACGGCAGTTTGCCTCCAATCCTTTCTTTTACTGACGCAACAAGTTCATATACTACCTCCGGGTCGGAACCGAAAGACCTCCCGCCTTCTTTTATGTTTGGACAGGATATATTTGCCTCAAGAGCGCTTATTCCGCCCGTATTAGAAAGTTTTTCAGCAAGTTCGCAATATTCGTCGATACTGCTGCCGAAAAAATTAACTATGACCGGCTTATTGAAATTTCTCAAAAAAGGCATTTTTTCGTTTTTAAAGGCTTCAAAACCCACGTTTTGAAGACCTATCGAATTAATCATACCGCAGGAAGTTTCGCATATTCGCGGCATTTCGTTTCCTTTTGAAGGTTTTAAAGATATGCCTTTTGTTACAAGCGCGCCAAAATAATTATAATCGATAATATCAAAAAATTCCTTTCCGTATCCGAAAGTGCCGGAAGCTGGCATAATCGGGTAATCCAAAAACAAACTGCCGAGTTTTACGGACAGGCTTATTTTTTCGATATCGATATTAACATTTTTATCCTTGTTATCCGTTTCCGGTTTCTTTATTGCAATAGGGACTGAACCAGTATCGAAAATCTCGTCCGCGCAAAAAACAGGTCCGTCTTTGCATACCCTTTTATATTGAAACCCGTCTTCCTTAGCCGCGTCCGGCATGTTTTCGTTCTTCGTAACCTGCCCGGCATTTGTTTTTGTTTTTATTACGCATCCCAAGCATACTCCTATGCCGCAGCCGAAGCTTTCTTCGAGCGACACCTGAAGCCTTCCTGAAATACCAGAATCGGAAAACCTCGATATAAGGGCATTAAGCATAGGCTTAGGACCACAGGAGTAAAAAGAAGCGTCCTTATAAATTTCAATATTTTTATAAAGCAAATCTATTATATTTCCCTTAAACCCAAAAGAGCCGTCATCAGTGGCAAAATAGACTTCGTCAAATCTTGAATGGATGCTGTGCCTGAAATAGAGTTCTTCAGCTTTTCTTGCCCCATAATACAAAATAGTCTTATTGCCCCCGTCCTCCGATGCTGCCGGGGAATCTTTAAGATAAAGGGGCATTGAATAAAGAGGGGCAATGCCTATTCCGCCGGCAATAAATACGCGGACATTGCTTTCGTTATTACCGCACTCCGCCTTAGTTGCTAAATCGTCTATACCGGCTGAAACAGGAAGGCTTTGACTGTCTTTAATGCGGGCGTTAAATCCGTTTCCAAGCGGACCGGTAACCTCTAAAAAACTGCCTTCCTTAATACCGCTTAGAATTTCCGTAGCCGAACCGAAAACTCTGTATAGCACCTCGAATTCTTCGCCGTCGAATTTATTAAAAATAGAAAACGGTCTGCTTAAAAGAGGACTGAGCCCGCCTTCGTTCGCTTTTATCATAACGAACTGTCCAGGCTTGTAATTTGAAGCGATAAAGCGGTTTTTAATCCTTAAAATATATGTACCTTCCGTATCTTTTATTTTGCGGTTTACGGCTATTTCGCATTTTTCGCTTATAATTCCTTTACCATGCATAAAGCGTCTTCTCCGTTATCTTCATAATAGTTTTTTCTAAGCATAAATATTTTAAAACCGAATTTTTTATAAAGGTTTACCGCGGTTAAATTAGAAACCCTGACTTCCAGAAAAAAAAATTTTATACCGACGTCCTTATTTAATTTTATAATGCGGTCAAGCATTAAAGAACCTATGCCTTTCGACTGCATATTTTTCGCAACGGTTATATCTAGTATATGCATCTCGTCCAAGACGTTATAAAAAATAAAGAAACCTAAGATACGCGATTGGATGTCGGCTACAATAGAAGCGCCTATATCGGCGGACGTAAATTTTGACTGAGTTTCTGGGTCGCCATCGGTTTTTTTTCCGTCGGAATAACATATCAAAAAACCTGAACCTTCACGCTTAAGCTCTTCGTCGAACATTTTTCTGTCCCATACGGTTTGCGAAGCCTCATTGTGCAGGTCGAACATTTCCTTAATAATATAATCAGTTAAGATTTGCAATGATTGCATAGAGGAGAAAGAATCGGTCGATAGGACTGAAGACTGCAATTTAAATTCTTTAAGGTCTAAAAAATTTATTTTCATACAAAAGGATTTTCGCTGCCATTTTTAATCACGGCGGCTTTAGATTAATAATTGATAATATCCTTATATGCGTTTTTAGAGCGGTTTTCTATAAAAGGCCAATTTTCACGGGCTCTTTTCACTTCTTTAGTATCTATATTATAAACAAGGATGCACTCGTTTATTCCGGCAAAATCGTCTATCATATTTCCGTCGGGCGCCACGCAAAAAGATTTTCCGTAAAAATCAAGCGGCTTGTCTCTACCAACCCTGTTGACCCTTAATATATATACGCCGTTTAAAAAAGCGTTTGCCGAAATAGACAAAAACCATTTGCCGTTAGTATTGAAAGCTGAAGCGGTAGGAGCTAAAATAATCTCGGCTCCCTTAAGGGCTAAAATTCTGGAAGATTCCGGATAAAAATTATCCCAGCACATCTGAATTCCAATATTTCCGAAAGTTGTTTCAAAAACCGGAAATTCGTTTCCGCTCGAAAAAAAAGATTTCTCGTAATAATATTCTACGTCCGGAAGATGCACTTTTCTGTAAACGCCGGCTATTTCGCCATCTTCGTTGATGACTACGGAACTGTTATAAAAATTATTGCCGAATTTTTCAAAAAAAGGAACTACGATAACCAGATTAAATTTTTTAGCCTGTTCTCTAAAAAAACCGACGGTTTTACCCTCTAAGTCCTCGGCGGCATTAATATTTTCTAATATTTTTTCCGGACTTTTATCCTGTAAAAACCAGTTCATCAAAAAAAGTTCAGGAAAGCAAACAATGTTGGCTTTGTTCTTTGCCGCCATAGATAAAAAATCTGCCGCTTTAACCAATGATGAACCGGTATCTATGGAAGGCGACATCTGCACCGCGCAAACTTTAATTCTCATATTACGGCATAATCCTGTTTATTTTATACATACGACTATTAATTATATAATAATTATACAATTAAAATCCATATTTGTTCATAATTTTACGTTTTTAATAGACCCCTCGATTCTTTTTTGCGGTCGTTTTCAGATAATAGTTTTTTTCGCAAACGGATAGATTTCGGGGTAAATTCCACAAGTTCGTCGTCTTCGATGAATTCCAGCGCATATTCTATTGTAAGCCTTATAGGAGGCGTAAGCGTTATCATTTCGTCTGAAGCCTTCGACCTCATATTAGTAAGCTGTTTTTTCTTAGTAGGATTTACGGTAATATCTCCGGGTTTAGAGTGAATTCCTATTACCATTCCCTCGTAAATCTCATCCTGAGGAGCGACAAATAAGCTGCCCCTGTCCTGAAGGTTAAACAAGCCGTATGAATTAGCTTCTCCGTTTTCCATAGATATCATTACCCCGTTTTTTCTGGGAGATATATCGAAAGCATATTCGTCGAACTTGTAAAAGTTATGGTTCATAGTGCCCGTGCCTTTCGTCATGGTCAAAAACTCGTTATGAAAACCCATTATACTTCTGGAAGGTATTACGAACTCCAGATAAGTATTGCCCTGGTCGTCTTTAGTCATATCCAGCAAATTACCTTTCATAGAAGAAAGTCTTTCAAGTACTCCCCCGGTAAATTCGTCTTTAACCGTTATATATAAAAGTTCGTATGGCTCCATTTTTTTTCCGTCGACTTCCTTTATCACGCCCTTGGGTTTTGAAACCGCAAATTCAAATCCTTCCCTCCTCATTTTTTCTATCAGGATTGAAAGGTGCAAAAGCCCCCTCCCGTATACGTCGAATACGGTTTCGTCTCCGGTTTCAACGACTTTTAGCCCTACATTGTTGGAAACTTCTTTAAAAAGCCTTTCCCTTAACTGCCTGGTCGTAACTAGTTTTCCTTCTTTTCCTGAAAACGGGCTTTTGTTGACTATAAAATTTACTAGGATAACCGGTTCGTCTATCTTTATTCTTTGCAGAGGGGAAACGGGCTTGTCGTTCACGACGTAATCGCCTGCGTTAACGCCCGTAAGCCCGGCTACCAAAGCGATATCTCCTTCATTAATCTCAGCCGTTTCCAATCGTTTAAGTCCGTCGAATAGAAACATTTTGTTGGGTTTTGCTTTTACTAACTCGTCTTTCGCATTATATAAATATACCGAATCGTTAACTCTAAGCTTGCCTGATTTAACAATCCCTATCGCCGTGGCGCCCAAAAAATCGTCGTGACCTATGCTGGTAACTAAAAATTCAAGTCCCTCTTTGTTAAGTATAGGCGGATGCGGTATAAAATCAATAATCGAGTCGAACAAAGGGTTCAGCTTATCTTTGAATCTTTCTTCGCCCTCAATTTTTAAATCTTTGATGGCATAGCCTTCTTTAGCGGAAGCATAAATAACGGGGAAATCAAGATTTACGTTTTCTCCGCCTAGTTCGAGAAAAAGGTCGTAAACCATTTCCAAAACTTCCTCCGGTCTTGCTCCGGGCCTGTCTATTTTATTTATTACAAGCAGCACGTGAAGATTATATTCAAAACATTTTTTAAGGATAAATCTGGTCTGCGGCATAGGGCCGTCAAAAGCGTCCACGAGTAATAAAACGCCGTCAACCATTGCAAGCACTCTTTCGACTTCGCTTCCAAAATCTCCGTGACCCGGAGTATCGACTATATTAATCCTGTAATCTTTATATTTTATCCCTGTACATTTAGATAAAATAGTAATACCTCTTTCTTTTTCCAGTTCGTCGCTGTCCATAGCCCTTTCTGAAAGAGCTTCAAAATCCCTTTTACTTATGCTCTCTTTAAGCATTTTATCGATAAGGGTAGTTTTTCCGTGGTCAACGTGCGCGACTACGGCAATATTCCTGATTTTTTCTTGAAAATTCAATTATATATACCTCCAATTTTCTTTAATAAATAAAAATACCCCAATAAATTTAGTTTATTTACTGGGGTAATGACTTTTTGAAACGGCCAAACTTTTAAAACGGTATGCTTTTGTTTGCTTGCTAAATTATATAGGATAGTGAAACTATTTATTCATTTAACGCAAGTAGACGCATATGCCGCTTAAAGCAATAAACGGGATTAACCCTTCGTTACGTTGATAGCCTGTGGGCCTTTTGCGCCGTTGGTGATTTCGAACTCTACTTTCTGTCCTTCCGTTAATGTTTTAAAACCATCCTGCGAAATTGCAGAATAATGAACAAAAACATCAGGTCCGTTTTCCTGTTCGATAAAACCAAAACCTTTGCTGTCGTTAAACCATTTCACTTTCCCTTGGTACCTCATACTAACTTCTCCTTGAATCTTGAGCCGCCATATAAATAATAACGGCCGCTAAATTAATAAATTAGGCTTTATCTAAACAACTAGATAAATAAGCCACTCTACAAAGTTTAAACTACCGGATAGATAATGTCAAGCTATTTTTTAACTCCGGAGTATTTTCTCTGGCGCAAAATTTCGTATGCCGCGACCGCAAAACTTATCGACGCATTCAGGGAGTTAACGCCGGATTCCATGGGAATTTTTAAAAGCTTTTCGCAGACGGTTTCCGTAAGCCTTCTTAAACCGCGGCCTTCCGAACCGACGACTATGGCAAGAGGAACGTTAAAATCCATATCGTATATCGTATCATTTGCTTCCCCCGAAAGACCGGCGACCCATACGCCCCGCCTTTTTAAATCTTCTATCGTCCGCGAAATATTAACTACCCTCACAGAATCTACGTAAAACAAGGCGCCTTGAGAAACATAAGCGACTGACGGCGTAATAAAAACTGAATTTGATTTAGGCATTATTATACCTGAAACTCCGGCTCCGCTTGCGGTTCTAATCATAGAACCTAAATTTTGCGGGTCTGTTATTTCGTCTAATATTAAATATAACGGCATATTATTATTTACCCTGGAACTATCCAGCAAATCTTCATACTGTTTCTCGGCATATTCCACGTTAGCGGCTATGCCTTTCATAAAGGCTTCCTTGCCATATTCGTTTATGAAAGCGCCGTCGTTCTTAACGGTAATATTAATATTTTTATCCTTGAGAATTCTGATAAGGTCTTTGTCTAAGCTTCCGCCTTTCCATTTTTTTTCGCCGACGAAAACGCTGCCCCCTTTCTTTATATTTCCAGAAAGAACAGCCTCCCTGACCGTATTTGTGCCGTAAATAATTAACCGCATATTATTTTATTATAGTTTTGTTTTATTGAAAGTAATTTTATTTGTCTATGTCGGCGTAAATCAAGCCAAGGGCTTCCGAAGGATTGTCAGCCGAAGTTATCTCCCTTCCCACGACTATGTAATCTGCTCCTGCGTTAAAAGCTTCATAAGGCGACATTGTTCTTTTCTGGTCGCCGCCGAGACCGTTTATACCTGCCGCTTTTCCCGCATTTTTTGTTTTAAGCCTTATTCCCGGAGTCACTGTTTTAAAATTCCTTCCCAGCGTATTTTTTATTTTAACCGACTCGTGCCCGGAACATACAACGCCGTCAAGTCCTGAAATTTTGGCTAATTCGGCAAGATGCAGCGCCAAATCTGATGAAACGCCGTAAGCTGCGGCGCCCTCTTCATTTTCACTTGGCAGAGGCATAGCAGATTCTTTTAAACCGTAAAAAACCTGTTTAACATCGGCATCGGAAAGGCTTGTAAGAACCGTAACGGCAATTATGTCTATGTGATTGCCGGCGGCATAAGAAGCTTCTTCGGCTCCATTTTTAGCCGCTTTCATCATGTCAATTCCTCCAGAGGCATGGACGTTTATTATATCGGCTCCTAATTTACCGGCTGATTTAACGGCTTTATAAACCGTATTAGGAATATCGTGATATTTAAGGTCTAAAAATACTTTACATCCGTAATCTTTCACTAAAGAAACGCTGTCGGCACCGCAAGACGTAAACAGTTCAAACCCTATTTTATAGAAATACGCCCTGCCTTTAAGTTTTTCTAGCAGTTCCTTCGCATGCTGCAAACTGTCGTAATCAAGTGCGATTATTATTTTTTCTTTAAGATTTTTCATAATTAATTACCTTAAAAACTCGCATATAGGCACAAATTCATAACCTTCTTTTTTAAGCGCCGGTATTTCGTTCATCAAAGTTTGAACAGTGTCATGCCTTGGATGACCTATAACTATAACTCTTTTAAACTTTTTCGCCAA
>JAJYDX010000050.1 GCA_021777135.1 bacterium
CAGTTATAATCGCTTCCTTCGGCTATAAAAATCTGTTCCCACGCGGCTTTTAAATCTTCTTTATCTTTATCTTTGTCAAATAGTTTAGTTTTTTGAATAAGATAATCCCGCGTTTTAGAAAGCAAGTTCCACGCTTTATTGTCTTCCCTGTCCCCTATCCATATCCTGAAGTTATGATTAATCCATGAACCTGGATAAATCGTCGGTATATTATAAATTCTAGAAAAATCGAATTTGAGGTTGGGTTCAGGGTTCCATTTGATATCTAAAAACTGTTTAATTTTACCGCCGGTTTTGCCCTCTTCATACGGGACAGCGGCATCCCCTGTTGATATTAAGACTTCTTCGGCTTTTTTAATGTATTCGCTGACCGTAACGGTATTAATTGTTTCGGCATTGTCGGACAAGCCCCGGTATAAATAGTTGAAAAAATCATATCCGTTATTTTTATAGTATTCCCATGCATTCTCGCCGTCTAATATTATAGGGACTACCGCTAATCCGTTTTCATTGCAATTTTGCAAACTTAGTGCTATATTATTCAAGTTATTTATCAAATCTTCGGCGGCCTCTTTCGGCTCATAGTTGGAATATTTAAATCCGATTAAATCCGAAAGTTCTTTGTCTCTGAAAAATATATATAAATACCCGCCGCCGTCCCTTTTTATTACATAAGGTCTATAAAGCAGTTTTTTATTATTAAAATCGGTAAAATTTATACCTATTGAATTTGCGAGGATTTCCTCATCGGTAGCTATCCAGTTAATGCCGTTATCCATAAAAAGTTTTAAAGCTCTTTCGCTTACGCTTCCTTCCGACGGCCACATACCTTTAATTTTATAATCTAATTTTTCGCTGAAATAATTTATCGCGCTTTTGACCTGATAATCGGCATCTTCGGGGTGCCTAAAGGGCATCGGCAGTTTTATGCCGTCGTGAAAATCCGCTATATCGGTATCGCATAACAAAGGCAGTATCGGATGATAATAAGGGCTTGCGGAAAACTCAACCTGACCGCTTTCAGCCAGTCCGGTTATTAAAGGAATTATTTTATTTAAAATCAGCGGGATTTTTTCTCTTATCAGCCTATCTTTTTCTTCTTCCGTAAATTTTTTATCCTTATTCTTTAATGCCGTCAAAAACTCGTCGGAATTTATTGAAACGGGATCGAACCATAGCAGATTAAATAGGACTATTATATCTAAATAATCCTGCGAATCGAATAAAATTAGTTTTTCTTCGTACCCTTCGGGGTCGGCGGTTTTTAATCTGTAATAAAGTTGTTTAAATCTATCGCTTTTTTCTATAAACCGGTTGCTTGACGAGCAAGCTGGAAAAAAATTTTCGATAATAAAAAGTTTGTCTTCGGAGGAAAGTTCGGATATTTTTTTGTCGGATATGCTTAAAAATTCTTCACCTTTAAGCATATCTTTATAATTGCGGGTATAATCTTCCAGCTGGCGGAGCAAAGACGGCGAATAGTTAAACGTAGCGTGTATCTTAGGATAATTCTTTAAAAGCGCTCCCATGAAATAATAATCTTTAGTGGCATGGAGCCTTGTCCACGGCATTAACATTTCTCCGGTAAAATCGTCTTTGTAATAGGGCTGATGAAAATGCCATATAAAAATTACGTTTATCGGATTGTTCATATCAGACGCGTTAAATCATTCACTTATTTTCAAGCCGAGAGTAAACATTATTTTCTTTTATCTTTTTGCTTAAAGCATCCAGGGTCTTTATAACCTGATTCTTGTAATCTATAAGCCTTGATGCAAAATTATTGGCTTTATCAATATCTTTGGCGTTTACCGCATCCACTAAAGCTTTGCCTGTGTCGTGGACCTTCGGATGAATCTGCCCTAACAGAGCAAACTCTTCATAGCTTCCGTATTTTTCACGGCCTACGCCGTCATACCATTTTCCAAGTCTGCATTGATGATGGTCGGCTAGTTCGGCGCTGCTTAAGGACGTATTTTTATTTATCAAAACTTCTAAGGCTCTTGTAACCCATAATAAATGGTCTGATTTAACAATATTTAAAAGCATGCAGTCGAATTTCCATTCTGAAAAAGTTTTAATGGAATTAGCCTGTTCTTTTATTATTTTATCGAAGGCGGAACCGATATTATCAAACGTTTTTTGTATATCTTCCATACCGTTAGTAAGATTAGATAAAGTATTTGCCATTTCTGCCGCAACCTGCGATTGCTCCTCCGCGGCGGTAGCTATGTGAGTTACCTGTTCGCTTGTTTGGGCAGCCGCATTATCGGCTATAGACATTACGTTTGTTACAACGTCTAAAGATTCCTGGGAGTTTTTAAGATGCGAAAGCCCTTCTTTGACTTTCATTTCTACTTCTTTGGACTGACCGCCGATATCCTGAGTTACCTGCTCTATCTCTTTTGCCGCCTGGGCTGATTTTTCGGCAAGAGTTCTGACTTCGTCGGCTACCACGGCAAAACCTCTTCCGTGCTCTCCCGCTCTTGCCGCTTCTATCGCTGCATTCAGAGACAGCAGATTGGTCTGTGCCGCGATTTCTTTTACTTTATCCGTAAGTTCCACTATTTTCTGCGTCCTCATCACAAACTGGTTTATGGATTCTCCCATGGTTTTAACCGCCTGCTCTACCTGCTCCATCCTTGAAATCAGTTCTTCTAACGCCGCCGAACCCTCTTTGGTTTTTTTAACGGTATCGCTTGCTTCTCCGGCAGCCGCCTGAGCGTTTTTGGCTATTTCCCTAGCCGTGGAAGACATCTCTTCCGTTGCGGTAGCTACACTCGTGATTCTCTGAGCCGCACTTTCTATTTCGCTTTCGAATGTTCCGGCAATCTTTTTGGTATCTATGGTAATTTCCATTATACCCACCTGGTCGGACGCAAGCGATAGTATTCTGTTTCGCCATTCGTTAACAAGAGAGAGCGCTGGGGAAGATGCATTGAAAAGTCTTGGGTCTGTTTTTTTAATCCTTTCCAATTCATCATCTTTATCAGTTAAAGAGGAATTCATAACAGACATCCAACTTTTATTATTTTGACTAAATAATCCCATAAAATTTCTCCCTTAATTTATAAATTTTTAAAATACTAAGAATTTAGTTGAACAAGATTTTCTATATATCCTCGGTCTTTAGTCATAGCATCGTTTGTCAGCATAGTTTTATAAATTGCTATGGCTTTTACAGGTTTTTTAATTTGCGTGTAAACCGCCGCTTCTTCCAGCATGGCATACTCCTGTAATTTAACGTCGTCTATTTTAGACATTGCGGCAAAATCGGCTATTGCGTTTTTGTAATTTTTTTGCAACATAGAAACGGTGGCGAGATTACTGTAAGCAAGATATGTTAAATTATTGGAATCCGGCTTTGGATAAGTTTTAGTATATTTAATTAGATAATATTCAGCCTTTTTAAGTTTGCCTATTCTCATATAATCGAGTCCAAGGTAAAAATTAGCAATTTTGGAGGCATTAGCGCCTTTATACTTGCCCTTGAGTTTTTTAAGATAAGAAATAGACCCGGCAACGGCTTCAGGATTTTTTCCGTTATAAGACATATAAAGCCTGACACCTTTCCATAATATTTTTTCTGCGTTTTTATTTAACCTGTAATAATAAAATCGTAAGCCGAAAATAGAGCATATTATTAAAACAATAAGCGCTAAAGAACCGATTAAAATAAGTTTATTTTTGATTAAAAATCCTTCCAAATCTAGCTTATCCATTATTATTCCCCTTATTTGCCTGTTAAAGATAACTAATATTATAAGATAATAGTATAAAAATCAAGCATATTTTCTGACTTTAATTTTTCTATATTAATTACCGCATATCTTCTTCCTGCGTTTATCAAAGCACGCCTTTGATGCAGGCAGAAGATGGCGGGAAACGAAGTACGGCATGCAAACGCACGCCGTTTGCGCTTATCCAGATTTTTACGGTTTTTTTAATAAGCCGGCGGCATTTTCTTTGATTTTTTCAAGCTCTTTTGCGGTCAGTCCCGCTCCCAATCCAACGCCGTCGTATTCTTTTTCGCCCATAATATCCGAAGTAGAGTGGGCGTCGCTCGAAATAATGAGTCCGGCTCCGGTTTTTCGGGCAATTCCGGCTATATGTCCGTTTGCGAGACAGTGTCCTTTTCTGTAGGAGAGTTCTAGATATATGCCGTTTTTCTTTGCGAGAATCGCCTCTTTCTCCGTAATCAAACCAGGGTGCGACAATATGTCTATATTTTCTTTTAAAGCGGCGGAATTTGTCCCCTCTTCTACCGGCTCGCTCAGAGTTTCGCCGTGGACTATAACTATTTTAGCCCCCGATTTTCTCGCAAGATTAACAGCGTCTTTTATAAGCGCCGGCGGAACATGGGTTATCTCCACACCAGGAAGGACTTTAAAATTGTTTTTTTTACTTTTGCCGTAAAGTTTATTTATTTTTTCGCATATTTTTTTAATGCCTGACAGATTATATTCTATATTGGAAAAATCGGCATGGTCGGTTATGGCGATACCGTCAAGACCGGCATATATAGACCTCCTGATTAGTTCCGCCGGAACTAATTCTCCGTCGGAAAAAACGGTATGCATATGAAAATCTATGAGCATAATTATCAACAGCCTCCTTATTTTAAGATTGCTTTTGTAATTGCGAGCGCAGCTAACCAATCTTTATTTCTTTTTGTTTTTG
>JAJYDX010000051.1 GCA_021777135.1 bacterium
TATAAAATAAATTAAATCTGCCCCCTTATCCTCCCTTTATCCTTTATCCTAAAACTAACGGTATTATATAAAAAATATAAAGGGATTAATTGCTGATTTTAGTGTTCTATTAGAAACGGAATATGCATGTAAATGAAAAAAGCGTGGCATAAGAATGTATTATTGGCAATTCTTCAGTTATTTTTTAGCAATAAAATATATAAATAAATTTTTAAAAATAGCATAAAATAACTATGTTTAAGCAAGTATCAAAACTTAAAAAATTTGGAATATTTCGTGATTTCTATTGGCATAGTGAAACCCCCGATTTTTCACGGTTCAATTTAATTTATGGTTGTAATAAAAGTGGAAAAACTACTTTTTCTAGAGTATTTGCTGCTTGCGAGAAGAAGACAACGAATTTCGGGAATTACCCAAAAGACAAGGATGGAAATATTATTGGTGAATTTGAGATAAAAACAGAAAGTGGGAATATCCTTAAGAATTCAAATTGCCAGAATGGAACAATTCAAATAAAAGTTTTTAATAGAGATTTTATTGAGGATAATGTTTCTTTTGATCCATCCAATCCAAGCAATCCTATTGTCTATGTTAGCAAGGAAGATATAGAAAGTAGTAAAAAATTAAAGGAACTGCAAGTAAAAGTAAAATCCTTATCTGAAACATATGAACTCGCCAAAGGAGATCGTCAGAAAAGCGAGAAGGCGGAAGATGATTTCCGAAAATCAACTGCCCTCAACATAAGAAATATCGTTGGCAATTTGAGAGTTAATGACAAATACAGAAATTATGATAAAGGAAGCGTAAAAACAATAATCGAACAAATAGGGATTAAGAGCTTTCCTAAACTTTCGGACGAAGATTTCGAGAAAAAAAAGAAGTTGATTAGCGGTGATCCCCTCAATAAGCAAGTCATGCTTCCAAAATATAATTTTTCTTTTTCTTATGATGGAAAAGGCTTGAAAGATTTTTCTGAAGTATATAGTGAGATTTTAAAACTATTAAGTCGAAAAATAATTGCAGAAACGATCGACCGGTTTAAGAATGACCCAGAATTAAACAAATGGGCGCAACGAGGTTTTGAACTTCATAAGACAAAAGACGAAAAAAAGAAATGCCTGTTTTGTCAAAATGAATTTTCGGCTGGATTTCTAGATTCTCTCGCAAAACATTTTAGTAATGATTATGAGAAATTACAAAGCGATATTAATTTATTTACAAATAATTTGGAAAATTTAAAGCGGGATAAAATAACGGGGAAGAATCAAGGGCTTTATCCTGATTTACAAGAAAAATATAAAAATAATGTGGACGAACTAAATAATATTGTCGTTAGTGCGCTATCATGGATAGATGAAGCCGTAAAGCAGTTGAAAGAAAAGCATGACAATCCACTTTCGGAAATAAACAATCCCGAATTGCCAATAGATTTTTCCGCTCTATATAACGAGAAAATTGAAAATATAAATGAAGTTATAAAAGAACATAATTCCAAAGTTGATAATCATGCACAAGAAGTAAGACAGGCGAAAGAAGAATTAGAAAAGCATCTTATAGCGGCTGCAATAGAAGAACAAAACTATTCGAATATCAGAATAGAATATGATAAAAGCATTAAAGCAGAAAAAGAAGCTAAAAAAGCTTTTGATGATAATAATTCGGAAATTTCCAAGATAGACCAAGAAACCTCAAACATAGGAAGGGCTATTCAGAATATAAATAAACTACTTGAGGAGTTTTTTGGTAGAAATGAAATATTACTTGAGCTAGACGGCTCAAAAAAAGGATATATTATCAAACGCGACGGGGATGCGGCATATAATCTTAGCGAAGGCGAAAAGAATGCTATCGCTTTTTCATATTTTATTGTAAAGACACAGGAAAAAGGATTTAATATTAAAGAAAGTATAATTCTAATTGACGATCCTATTTCAAGTTTTGATTCTAATTTCATTTATCACTGTTTTTCTCTTATTAAAAATCACTTAGCAGAAGCAAAACAATTGATTATTTCTACACATAACTTTGAATTTTTCAATATCATCAAGTATTGGTTTAATAAAAAAAACCAAAAAATTGAAAGTTATAACAAAAAAATTATTAATGAATCGGATAAGAAGCCAATTCCCTGTGAATTTTTCATGATTGAAAATACAATTGAAAACGATAAACGATGCGCTTCGATTGTTCCCCTCGAAGAAACTTTGCGAAAATTCAAATCAGAATATCATTTCTTGTTCTCAAGATTAAATAAGTTTATTACTGAAAGCACTCTGGATTATGCCGATTTTTATACTATCGAAAATATTGCCAGGCGGTTTTTGGAGATTTATCTAAACTTCAAAATTCCGACCACCGGTGACTTGAAGAGTAAAATTGATCAACTTAAAGTGGAAACAATAAGCGAAACTGAAAAAGATAAGATTTATAAACTCATTCAAGAATTTTCGCATGGCTCTGAACTTGAGAGTGCACTCAAACATAAAGATAAAAGCGAGATTCAAAATGCAATTAAGATTTTGATGAAAATGGTTGAAGAATCAGATAATAAGCATTTTGAATCTTTGCAAAGCAATTTATTGACTGTATAGGGTGACGGACATGGATACTAAACAATTCTTAATACAAGGAAAAGACATCGAATGGACTAAAGGCAGCTCAATACTTAGGGAAAATGCTCTGTATGAAGGCAGAGAAATAGTCTATTTTAAAATATTTTACGACAAAAGAAATGAAGGTAAGGGCATAGCCTATATGGTTAAATTCGTTCCTCCAACGGGTAAGATGATAAAAATTGTTGCAAAGGCGAGGTCAGAAGAAAACGTTTACATAATAAACGGCAGCATGAGGAATAAGAGAGGGGAGATAATGATGTCCCCAGGCGATTTCGCCCTCAATGAAACGGGACATCTCCACTCGCAGTTCGTTATAGATGAAACCATAGCCCTCGTTGTATGCTCTGGAGATATAGACGAGCAGTTGGATTTTGTGGTAGTAGAAGCGGAAAAAAAATTTATAAAAAACAACAATATTTATAATTATTTTGATTTTATTAAGAAAAATATTGGAATTTTGATAACCTTATCATCAATTTTTGGAATAGCTTTATTATTTTTATATTTTAAACATATACAATATATTCCAATAAGCTTGAATCTAGTTCCAATTGGCTTAATTGCATTTATTGAATTCTTAACTTTCATTAGCATAACTATTCTTCTTATCTTTTATCCAACATGGTTATTTAGAATATTTAAAGAAGAAAGGCCAAAATCAAAAAGTAAATTAATTCTCAATTACATGCTGTTGGGCACCCTTTTTTTAATTTATCTTATACCTTTGATTCTTATTGGGGTATATACTTGGTTGATTAAAGATAATAATCCGAATTTTTATTATCTACTTACTTTTTTAGGTTTTATTTTATTTTACATAATCATAACATTTATAGGCGAACATAAACTAAAAATAAAAAAAGAACTAGCTGAAAATTTATTGTTCTTAAGTTTTTCTTTGTTATTTATATTAATATTTATATGTCATCCTATTTTTATGAATTTGTTAAAATCAAATATGGATAGCATAGGATTGCGTTATGAAAAGGTTTCTTTATATTTGCCTTACAAAAGTTTTAATAATATGTACGGTTATTCGCGGTATCAAAAAACAAATTATGTTAAAATTCCAAATACTAAAATATTATTTAGAGGAGACAAACATATGCTTATCGTTATTCCAATAAAGAATCATAAAAATATACATAAGAAAATTTTAATTCAGTCTAACGGAGTTAAAATTGCTCAAAATTATACACTAAATAAGAGACCTTATGGCCTGCAAAACATAAGAAAAAGAGCCGGTAATGCCGCGTTTTAAATTATCGTTAAATTAACTCTTTTTATTAACAGCTCAGGTATAATGAAAGTATAATGAAATTTATAAAAAATAATCAAAAATTACCTCTAAAATGATAAATATAAAAACCCCTTAAATCCAATAGGTAAGCCGAGATGCCCGATATTATTCGTTTTAATAAAAAAGCCAGGGTGTAATTCCCAAGCTTGGTGTCGCGGGTTCGAACCTTGTTGCCCGCTCCATTAAAAACCGCAGTAAATAAGACACTTAGGGCAATATCTTACATTGGCATAATTTATTTGCATATTTTCTGAAAATATTTGGAATTTCTGAAAAAGCGGCCAATTATTACGGATACAGGTTAATAGTAAAGACCGGAGCTTGCGTCGGGACGGTATTCGTATATGCGCTTTACGATACGAAGTCGGACGCTTATACAGCCAAAGGCTTTATATCCGCCGGAGTGAAGTTAGAAGCGATGACGAGGTTTTTAAAAAAATGTATTAAAACAAATTTAGAAAATATCTATTTAAAATAAAAATAAAATCAATCAATTACTGCAAAGTATAATAAATTAATTATGAATAAAAGTGCCGATATAAATAAGACGATAATAACTCCAATAAATAAAGCGGAAAAGATATTAAGGCGGATACGCCGTTAAGTAATATAGTCCTTAAAGATTATTCATTGCGATTGTTCTTAATAGAGTTTAATTCATTATAGTTTCACGCTACATTATTAATTTAAAACATTGACATTTTTTTATAATATTGTGA
>JAJYDX010000052.1 GCA_021777135.1 bacterium
TCCCCTTTTCGTCATATACGCCTCTTATATCGTAAATTACGTCATTTTTATCGATTTTTTTATTTAGTATAGAATCATTTAACACTGCAAAATCTATAAAATTGAATTTGTCCTTGTTATTGCCGGATGTTATCGATTTATCGTTTTCCACATATTTTATAAACAAATCGCTTTTAAGAATCATAAAGTCGTTTTTTACGAGATATTCACCGTTTTCTATAGCTGTTTCGTCAAAGCGGCATAGACCGATTTTATCACCGCCGATGTGTTTATTAGTCTCTATCGGTCTTATGCCGCAAATTTCACAGACTCCGCCTGCTTTAGAAACATCATCGAGATATGTTTGAAACACGTATTTTGTTTTTTTAATTTCTGGTTTTAGTTTTTGAACTTCCAATGATTCGGCAATCTGCTTCATTTTGCCGGAAAAGGTTTCCATTTTAAAATCATTTCCGCAAAAAGGAAGGGATGTAATATTAAAGATGGTTTGCGAATAAGTAGCATCGTAAAGAAAATTATCGTTAATATTGTCCTTAACGCTTTTTATGATATCAGCAATATCTTTCGTATTCGGCAATAGTAATACAAATTTTCCGCCGGCATTTATTAAAATACAGGCATTATTAACTCCCGCCTTAGAACATATATACGAGGCTGTAAGTTCTGTAAAAGCCGATACGAATAAAGACTTCGCCCTTAATATTTTAGCGGCGAATTTATTTGACTCGCCGTATCTATCGAAAACAAATTTTTGAATTCCCGAAAAATCGCCCTGAACCATAAGATATTTATGTTCTTCCCTATTTTGAATACTACTATTATCAAAATTTTCGGATTCTTTCTGAAACATATAAAGCGCGGTTGCTATGGCGGAAGTTACTTTAGAATGGTCAAGAAGTGAAATATCGGCTATCGTATGGTAGCTGGATGAAGGGACGAATGAAGTATATCTTTCTAAAACATAAAGCAAACCCTGATAAAAATTATTGAAATTTTCAGCAGATAAAGTAAAATCTATTTTCTGAAAATCGGATTGAAATTTATTCCATAATTTCAAATATTTTTCAGACGGTTTTATATCGTCGTGATTATTTAAATTTAAATCTTTTAAAGATTTCGGAAATATATTTTCAGGAACAAGTTCGTCTATTTCGTAAAAAACCTCGTCAAGTTTTACGTCGGTAACGCTTTTACCAAGATAAAGCCTTGAAAAAGGTGAGAGAAGCCTTGCTTTATCGTATCTTTCCTGCTGCTTATGCTCTTCTCCTGTCAAATTACTATAATTATTATATTCATCGTAGGACGTTCTATCGAAGCCGCTTGCAAGCCTGTCGGCTTCGGTTATTATCAACTCGTAAGGCGACGACGGTTTATGATGATTTGCCGAAATATTTAAAATATTTTTGTCGTCTCTTTCATCGATATTATTAAATATTGCAAATTTTTTTTCAAAATCGTCGAAAAATTGGGCCGTGTATGCCGAGTGAATGTGGGATTTGCCTTCGTCCGGACAGTATGCGTAATTATTTTTATCTTTTAATTCAAGTCCTGTCCTTTGGTAGAATTTTCCAATATCGTGAAGCAAACCGGCAATAGAGATTTTATTAACAAATTCCATATTATGTATTCCGCAATATTATTTATTAGGCATATTTCAAATTTAATAAATATTTAGATTATAGTCAACAAAAAATTAAATTATACGATATTAAAATTAATAATAAACCATAATTATTTTTATCATATACCTAAATTATATACAATACTAAAAAACAACATTGTTTTTATAGTCAAAACGTTTATTATGCCGTTATCTCCTCAATCAATTTTTCGGCAAGACTTGTCTTCGGCTCCTTTTCGAACCTTTTTATTTCTCCTGCCTTGTTTATCAAAAACCCTTCGCTTTCATCGCCGCCGATAATATCTTTGGATACGTCGTTTATGAAAATATAGTCCAAAGACTTTTCGGAAAGTTTTTTCCGTCCGTTTTCTATTATGGAATCGGTTTCTGCGAAAAAGCGAAAAAGGGGGCAGATTTATTTATTTGATTTTAAGTTTTTATTGAAATAATTGACCTATTTGAAAGGATTGCGACCTTAATGTAAGAGCCTTAATCCCTTGCCGTTGTTACACTTGATATTAAAATACATCACATACGCAGTCAAAAGCAAACCGGTAGTTTAGATTAAATAAATTAATGTTCGGCTGGAAACGGAATATACAGAAAATAGAAAAACAATATTTCAAACAATATTGTTTTTCTATTTCTTTTTTAATTTTATTGTAAAATTAATAATAAGTTTTTATATTTATAATTATTATTTATAGGGAGTAAATTTATGAATATTAACAATTTCGACGAATTTTTCCACGAAAAGATTTCGCCTTTTCTGGAAAAAGTTGAAGAAAAACGGGAAAAGACCGCGACCGGCCTTTATATTATTATGGCCGTATTAATCGTAATAGACTTAATAATTTTCGCAGGCACGGGTTTTAGTATGTTTACGGGGATATTTATTTTTATAATTTCCATAGTAGTTTACCTTGCGGCATATAATATTATTACCCACAAATATTTGAGCTCTTTTTCCTCCGATATTTTAAACAAATTAATCAAATTTATAGACGAAAGCCTCTCTTACTCCCGCAGCGACCATATAACAAAGCAAGAGTACGCCCAGAGCAAGCTATACTCCACCTATTACGACGGCTTTTCCGGTTCCGACCTTGTATATGGAAAAATGGGCAAAACCTCTATAAAGTTCTCTCATCTTTATGTCTATGAGGAAACGGAAGACGAGGATTCCGACGGACACAAAACGACCCATAGAACAACGATATTTAAAGGCATAATGTTTATCGCCGACTTTAATAAGAGCTTTAACGGGGAGGTTTTTGTCCTGCCGCACAGGTTCAAGCTCTTCAAATCCTCTAAAAGCGTAATGCTGGAAGACCCCGATTTCCATAAATATTTCGACGTTTACGGTTCCGACCAGATAATGAGCAGGTATGTTCTTTCGACCAGCCTTGTCAAAAGAATACTTGATTACAGGGAAAATATCGACAAGGATATAAGAATGTCCCTGATAGACTCAACGCTGTATGTCGGAATACCCGGATACGACGGATTGAAAATCCCGGTTTTTTCGACTATACTGGATAAAGATTTATATAAAAACTACTTATACACGCTTAACGTCGGCCCTCAAATAGTAGATGAGCTAAATTTGAATACCAGGATATGGACCAAAAATTAAAGTTTAAAATTTACAGGCTGTCATTGCGAGCGCAGCGAAGCAATCTGTCAGTTTAAAATTTACAGGAGGTATTTTATGATTTATGTTATAGCCGCCGTCATAATAATCGGCCTGATTTATTTTATATCTATTTACAATATGCTTGTTTCGAGGCGCAACGGTATTACTTACGCGAACGCTTCCATAAACGCCCTACTTAAAAAGAGGTTCGATTTAATCCCCAACCTTGTTTCTTCGGTCAAAGAATATATGGGTTACGAAAAGGGTGTATTAAACCAGTTAACAGAACTTAGAACACAGTTTAAAAACATGGATTTCGGCAAGTTAAACGAGGGAGAAGCGGATAAGCTCGATAAAATGTCTGCCAGGCTGTTGAAGTCGATATTCGTTTCGATGGAGAACTATCCCGACCTGAAGGCATCTGAAAATGTCCTGCAGCTTCAAGCGGCGCTTAACGAAGTCGAAGAGCAGTTATCTGCCGCCAGAAGGGCTTTCAACGCATCGGTTATGGAATATAATAATATGGTAATCCAGTTCCCTTCAAGTATAATAGCAGGGATGTTTAATTTTACTTTCAGAGAATCTTTTACCGTTTCCGAAGAAGAGGCCAAACCCGTTAACGTAGGCAACCTTTTTAAACAGTAAATAAAATTAAATTATATTTCTTTATGAAATTAAGGATTTTCATAAAGGAGACCTTCCCAAAACAAAAAAAGGAATCTGGAAATTCCTTTAAAATCGCAAAAAATTATAACCGTTTCGGGCGTCAGGAGAAGCGGCAAAACCTTTATCCTTTTTGAAACCATTAAAAGGCTTTTGAAAGCAAAAACCCCTATAGAAAATATACTTTATATAAATTTCGAAGACGAAAGGGGCGAAAAAATGGCAATACAGGTATGCGCAGACCTTTCGGACGCTGATACAAGAAGCAGGGAAATGGAAGGGCTGGCGGAAGCCTGTAAAAACCTTAAAATTAATACCGGGCATATTTTAACGCTTTCCCAAGAAGAAACGATAGCCTACGAAGGCTTGACCGTTAAAGTCGAACCGGCATTTAAGTTTTTACTCCAAAATCTCCAATATAGCCCATCAGAATGGCAATAACTTTTCATTAGTATATGGAAGTACTAATGAGGGAAAACAGTTTTATTGCCAGTTCTTTTTTTAGCTGTCTTTCAAATCTGATTACTTCACCCTTCTTGTTTATCAAAAACCCTTCGTTTTCGTCGCCGCCGATAATATCTTTGGATACGTCGTTTATGAAAATATAGTCCAAAGACTTTTCGGAAAGTTTTTTTCGTCCGTTTTCTATTATGGAATCGGTTTCGGCG
>JAJYDX010000053.1 GCA_021777135.1 bacterium
CAGAATTTTTAAAATTAGAGGCGCAAGCGCCGTCGCCGGCTCTTCCCGAATGGTTCTTTATTGTGAGCCTAATCCTTATAAAGACGACGAAAGAATTACAAGCATCATAAAATTCAACGCGGGAAAAGAAGGCAAAATAGTTTATAGATTGCAACTTCCGTCAACGTCGATGGAACAATCAACAATTCAAATTTCAGGAGCAAACTTTGAAAAAACAGATAAAGAAAGACCTTACTAAAATTAAAAAAACCAAAAACGTTTCAATGATGAGTATATCTCAAAATAGAGGCGGGGTATTCTTGCCAGTGTCGAAAGCGATTCATTTGGCGTCTCTGCGAAAGTATGTTTTTCAAAACAAGTGGCAAGAAGTGACAATCGAGGGAAGACCTCTTACGGCCACGCATCAAGATATTATCGAAGCTATATTTTTTTGCGCCGAAGATATCAAAGAATTCCAAGGCGGCAAACTTGCCGTAAAATTTGCTCCGGGAAAAGTATTAAAACTTTTAGGCGCAGGCGAAAATTATACATGGTTATACGAAAAAATAAAAGATTTGGCTCTTAATATTATTACAATAAAAAAAATAGGCGATAAAGACCAAATGCCGCCGATTAAACACATCATCGACGATTTTGACAAAACGGATGAATCTATGAATAAAAAATTGCCTAACGGAGAATACGCAAAATACAGGTATATAGTGTTTTCAGAAACTTTTATGTCGTTTTTAAGAAACGATGTATTGCTGTTTTATAAAGACAAAATACCCGCGATTCTTTCTCTAAAAAATCCGATTTTAAAGTCAATAGCAAGATTTTGTTTATCTCATAAAGAAACGAATATGTCGCTCGATGAAGTTTTAGACTCATTGAAAGTAAGCGCGGGAAAAAGATATAGGCGAAAAATTAAAAAAGAAATAGTTGAAAATGCGAATAGTTTATTAAGTTTTGGCATAAAACTTTTAAAAATAAGAACTGGCGATAATGCCGGAAAGATAGGTATTTTCTACAATAAAAAAGATATTTTACTACAACATAATAACCAATAAGCCATTTTCAAGGATTTGCGGCTGGGCGGAACTAATATAATGCCAGAGCGGAACTAATATAATGCCATAAAGTTAAAAAAAACGGCAAAAAGGAACTAATATAATGCCACGCCAAGAGTATTATCAAGATAATACTCAAGACGGAAAACTAAAATTTCCGTCTTGTAAACGAAAATTTAGTTTTCCTTTTAAAAAAAGAAAAAAAGGGGAAAGAGAAATTAAAATGCTCGAATTAAGAGACTATCAGAAAGACTGTTTCGTAGAACTTGAAAAACATTTTATCGCCAAAAACAAAAAAGTCGGTCTGGTTGTAATACCGACCGGCGGGGGTAAAACTATAGTCTTTAATTCATTCATACATAAATATTTTAAAAATTCTTTAATCGTAGCTCACAGGGACGAGCTTCTTTCGCAATCGATAGACAAATACAGACTTGTATCCGACGAAGACGAAGAAGTAAATATAGCGATTTTATCCGGTAAGGCAGAAAACGGCAAAAATCTTTTTTCCAGCAGCGGTAAAAACTATACTGTGGCATCTATTCAATATCTGAACTTAAGAACCTACGAACTAGACGGCAAAAATTACGATTTTGTCGTTATCGACGAAGCTCACCACGCCGCCGCCGATTCTTACAAGTCTGTAATAAAAAAGCTTATCGGTACAAACAAAAACATTAAAATTCTGGGCGTAACCGCTACTCCCTTTCGGTCGGATAAGCAGGATTTAAAAGAAATATTCGGCGATCTTGTTTATAAAATCGGTTATAAAGAACTAATCGCAAAAGGCTATCTGTCTCCGTTAAAGACTTATTTAGTCCCGTTAAACGTCGATTTGGACAAACTTAAAACCTGCGTAATCACCGACGGAGAAAGAGATTTTACAAATAAATCCATATCTGCCGCTTTCAATACTCCAGAGATAAACAAAACTATCGTAAAAAGATGGCAAGAACTGGCATGCGATAAAAAAACGATATTTTACCTATCAAGCCTCGAACACTGCGATTATCTTAAACGCGAATTCGAAAAAGCTGGCGTTGCCGCAGAAACAGTCAAGGGAGCGATGGATTTAAACAATAGACGCAATGTTTTATCCGACTTCAAGGACGGTAAAATCCAGATAATTTTAAATATGAACGTCCTTGCCGAAGGTTTTGACGATCCCGCCGTGGAATGCGTGTCAATTGTAAGACCTACGAAAAGTTTGGGACTTTATACTCAAATTGCCGGACGCGGATTAAGACCTTATTTTTCAAAAACATATTGCCTTTTGCTTGATTTTACCGGCATATCGAAACGCCATAACGTTATGACTGCCGCAGAATTGTTTGGTTTGGACGTAAAAAGAAAAGAATTGAGAAAAGGCGTAACGGTTGGAACAATTAGAAACGAGCGCGGCGAACTGCAAATGAAAGTCTTAATCGGAGACGAAAATCCGGAAGAGTTCGTTTACGACGGCAAAGCCGTTATCGAGAACGCAGTCAAAATCAAAAACGATTACGTTTTGAGTCTTGGATTATCGAGTTCCATTATTCTAATGCGTCCAAGCAAAAATCAAGATAAATACGACATAATAAAAATAGAAATGTTTAAAGACCCAGGCACTAAACGCAATAAATTTAAAAAAATTGAATATCTCAAGAAAGAGATAAACGAAGAGTTCGCTTACGACCTATTATCCGCCGTCTTTGAGCGCAACAGGGACGAATTTATGAGTAATTATGTGCTTGAAGCAAAGAAATATCCCGTTACGGACAGGCAAAAACAACTCATTTTAAAATTTAAAGAGGAAGGATATATATCCGAATCCGACGCAGATTTAAAAAATCTCAACAAATATACCGCAACGGTGGTCATCGCATACGTTTTCGCTTTGCTCGAAGCCGGACTTTTGAAACACAGAAAATCTGCGGCATAAATATAATATAACATTCTTAAAACAAAGTTTTTGTTATGGCTGGCGGGAAAAATAAAAACGGCTTAACTAAAAAATTATTTTCGCAATATTATCTTCTATCCATTTTCTGGTAATTTCCGTAAAAGCGGAATGGGCAGGAGGTAAATCCGCGAACGGCGCTAGCGACGCAAGACCTATTCCGCGCTTTAATGCAGGTTCAAGCGTTAAAATTTGCACATTCGGTATATTTTCCGGCATGCAAATTTTCGGTATAATTCCTATCCCAGAACCTTCTTTAACCATGGTAAGCATTGTTCCCATATTGCTTACGTTATATTTCCAAGGCGGAAGTTTTCCGGTTAAAGATTGAAACGCTTTTTTTACCAGAACCTGACAGTTGCTGTTCCATGTAATCATTTCAGAATATTTGGTTAATTGTCCGAAGCTAATCGATTTTTGAGCAGCCAAAGCGTTATTTTTTGATAAAACCGCCACCATATCGTCCAAGATGACTGGAACGGTTTTGAGGTTATTGCACGGCAATGTGACGAATCCCATGTCTATCGTGCGGGATGAAATCCAGTCCCTTATTTCGGTTTCCGTTCCTTTAAATATCTTTAAATCTATTTTAGGATATTCCGACTTAAATAGACGCATTATTCCCGGAAGAAAATTAGCGGAAATGCTTCCAAAACTTCCTATTTTCAATTCTTTTAATTCTATTCCTAAGGAGATGGTTTCTTCTTTTATCATTTCCAAGCTTTCCGTGATAACGCGGACGTGTTTTAAAACTTTATTGCCTGCTTCCGTAAGGCTAATGCCATCTTTCCCACGCTCTACAAGCTTTATGCCCAATTCATTTTCCAAATCCAATATCTGATGGCTTACCGCAGGCTGAGTAATGAAAAGTTCTTTCGCCGCTTTGGAAAAGCTTTGCAATTCAGCAACTTTGATTAAAGTCATCAATTGATTTAATGTCATTAGTTTTTTCTCATATTATATAAATATTATTCATTTTACTTAATAATTACACCTAACTTATAATAACAGAATATTAAATTAAATAAAATATATTTGCCCCAAGTCTGCAACTAATTGAAATTTTATAATAATTTAAATGAATAAGGAGAAAAGCTATGGAAAAAGAACCGCTGATTTTAAACGGAATTAAAGAAAAAACCTATATTTGCCAATGCGGCAAATCAAAAAATTTACCGTATTGCGATGAAACTCACAAAACCCTTTCCGAAAATGTTTCCCCCGCCGTTTTAGAACCGACAGATGAAACATTGTCCATTTGCGTATGCGGAAAGTCAAAACATTTGCCGTATTGCGATGCTGTTTTTATAAAGCATGATAAAAGCTGGACGCCCGCCAGTTCCGCCAGGGGCGAAGGGGCTTTATATAACGGCAAAGAAATAGCGTTCACTAAGCAATTAAGCAACAGGCTAGAATATGGGAAAGGAGTAGCTTATTTAATTAAATTAATTCCTCCGGAGGACAAGATGCTTAGAACGGTAGCGGTTGCCCGCTCGGACGAGCATGTTTATATACTTGAAGGCGGATTTTGCGACAAAAGCGGCAGACAAGAATCATTCCCCGGAGATTATATACTGAACCCTGAAGG
>JAJYDX010000013.1 GCA_021777135.1 bacterium
AGTATCGTCGTTTTCTTTAAGATTCTTTAACAGCGTTATGCCGTCCATTTGCGGCATATTTAAATCCGTAACTATAAGATTAATATCTTCCTTTATAGCTTTTTCCAGCGCTTCAAATCCGTCCTGTGCGGTCTTTACTTTGAACCCGGCATCTTTGAAAGCTATAGTTAAAAATTTTATGACGACTATCGAATCTTCGACGATCAATACGGTATAATTTTTCATGACTATGCCTCTTTTACTTACTCTTTTTTGTATAGAGGGGTTTTGCCCAACCCTACTAACTTAAATAGCGAAGATATGGAGTGGAGCGACTCCGAATGTCCTAAAAACAGATACCCCCCCGGTTTTAAACTTTCGTATATATTTTCTATAGTTTTCTTTTTCGATTCCGCATCAAAATATATTATAACATTTCTGCATAAAACAATATCGAACGAACCATATTTTTTTACTTCATTGCCGTCTATAAGATTAACGTTTCCAAAAGTAGTCATATTTTTAATTTCATCTTTAATTTTATATTCGTCGTCGTCTGTTTTTACGAAATATTTGCCGAGAATAGCCTGCGATGCGTTTCTCAGCGTATATCCGTTATATATGCCCTTTTTTGCCGATTCAAGAACTTTTTCGCTTATATCGGTGCCTACTATTTCAAATTTTATGCCGGACGCGGGCGAGGAAAAATTTTCTTTAATTAAAATTCCGACGGTATAAGGTTCTTCTCCGGTAGAACATGCGGCGCTCCATATTCTTATATTTTTAATAGCGTTATTTCCGGACGATTGAATTATCTGCTTTAAAACGTCCACGAAAACTTCCAGCTGGGGCATATCCCTAAAAAAACTGGTTTCGTTGGTAGTTATGCTGTTTAAAAGCTCTTTTATCTCGGTATTTTTAAGAGGCGAATATTTTAAATAGTTGTAATAATCTTCAAAATTAGAAAGGTTTAAAACCGAAATCCTTTTAGACAGTCTCGTTTCCAGCAGATATTTCTTCTGGTCGCTGAAAAATATGCCGGATATTTCGTAAATCATATCCTTAAGCTTTTTAAAAACGTCGTCGGATAAATTTAAATTAGAATATTCCATTAAAATTCGTTTTATTTATTAATCATCCGTTAATTAATTCTATCGAAAAATTCTTTATATCTTCGTCTTTTGAAGAATTATATTTTTTAATAATAGAATTAGATTTTTCTTTGTTTAAAACGTGAAGCGTTTTTAGAAGGGCAATTTTAACCATTTTGCTTTTTTCGGCGGGAAGCAGGGAAGCAAGTTTGTCGAATATATCTTTTGCGCCTGTTTTCTGAATAAGCTCCACCACTTTATATCTGAAAATTTCGGAAAAACCGCCCGATTTAAGAGCTTCTAAGTAAACAGGCGATTTTTTTTCTCCTGCAGATAAAAGGGATTCCAAATAGTTAAACCTGGTTTCTTCGTCGTTTTCTTTAAAAAGAAAAGCCGTTTCGTCTTTATGTTTTATCAAATCGAATTTTCCAAGGCTTTTTGCAAGCAGTCTTTTTAAACTTAAAGGTTTATTTTTAAATAAAGCTATCGTCGAATAAAAATCGGCGATTTGTCCGGCATTCAGGCTTATTTTATCGGAAGAGAGTATTCTTAACGCGTACTCAGCCGCATTATCGTTTTTGGAAGAAATATTTTTAATGAAAAATTTAATATAATCTCCGTTTTTATCTTGCGCCGCAAAGTTGGAAAGAGTTTCTACATAAGCGTCTATTACGTCGGCATATTTCTCTTTAAGAAGATTTTCAAAAAACTTTTCAATATATTTTGACGCATATTGGAAATTACCCACAAGTTTTACGGCATATTTTCTTACGTCGCCGTTAGCGTCGCCTATATAGCTGCCGGCTACCTCTTCGATAAGCCTGCGCTCGTATAAAGCTCCGCTGAGTTTAGCCGAATATTTTAAAAGCAGAATTTTTACTTCAACGAAAAGCTTTTTGTCTGCATAAAAAACAAGAAGATCGATTATGTCTTTATATGCGGATTCCGATAAAACATCGATAAGAATATCGGTTTTATCGTTATATTCAGAAGAAGGGCTTAATGTCATTAAAAATTCCGTTATAAATTTAGGTCTCGCCAATTTTTTTATTATTTCTTTAATGTATTTATACTCGTTTTCGTCTAAGCTTTCATTTTTTTTGTAATATTCAAAAATAAATTGAAACAATTTTTGGGATTTTTTATGATTCATAATCGAAAAATAGCACAAAATAGCGTCTATCGCATCTTTTTCTTCATAATCGTTCAGCAGATATAAACTCATTTTCAGGTTCATTTTCGACAGGCGGATATACATTTTCGTTTTTACGTCGCCGCTTTCGCCTGCGCTGCACTCGTCCGCTATGCATAATTTATAAAGACCTTTAAGAATATAAACTTTATCTAATTTATATTTAACGTTATTTTTTAAAACGTCAAGCAGAAAATTTATAATTTCGTCCCCGCCTATTTTAGAAAGAGATTCTATAATTACGTTTTTAACAACTCTGTCTTCGGCTTTCAAAAACAATTCTTTTAATGCGGGAAAAGCTTTTTTAAGTTTCAGTTCTCCTACGGCAAAAACTGCCGCCGACAACACGAAAAAATTGCTTTTAACCTCTTTTAACGATTTAATCAATAAACCGCCGAGGTTAATTTTTAATATACCGATGGATTCCATAGCATTTGCTTTGGTAATTTCGTCGGAGCTCGACGCAAGAGTTTTTAAAACTTCTTTCGGCAGGTCGGCAGGGTCGAACTTTCCGTATCTTATTAATTCGGCTGTAATTCTGTCGTATTTTCCTTTGTTTTTGCCCGCAAAATCGATCAGAAAGTTGCCGTCATGCATAGCAAGCCGTTTTAACACGTCGAAAGCGTTTGACCTGAGCCTTATCCCTATATCCAAGGAAACTGCGGTGTCCATTAATTTTTTGACTAATTCTTTTTTGTCCTGCCCTTCTGTTCCTTTTATTATAGCATCTTGCGCAAACTCGGCAGTTTCGGGATTTTCGGAATCTAAAAGTTCTACTAATTTCTTTTTTTCGTCGATGCTTCCCGACTTAACGATTTTTTCGATTTCTTTCTTATTCATAGGCTTTTAATTTCGACCTCAATTTTAAAATTGATTTAGAATGAATCTGACATATTCTAGATTCGGTTAAATTTAAAATATGCCCTATCTCTTTTAAAGTAAGTTCATCGTAATAATACATCATTAAAACATTTTTTTCAACTTCTTCGAGCATATCTATATATTTTATAAGCATATTTTTCTTTTCTTCCTTTAAAAGTACGTCTATAGCCGAAGGCTCTTTGCTTTCTATGGTATCTAACGTCTCCGATTTCGGCTTATCCATAGATATAAAATCTTTGTCGTTTAAAAAAGAGGCTCCCCTTATTTTATAAAACATTTCGTTCAGCTCGTCTATTCCTATGTTTAACTCTTCGGCAATCTCTTCGTCGGAAGGCATTCTGCCATGTTTCTGTTCTAATTTAGCATAAACTTTTTCTATTCTTCCCGAAAGTTCGCGGACGTTTCTCGGCATATAATCAAGTTTACGGACATTGTCCAATATCGTGCCTTTTATACGCGTCACGGCATAAAACCGAAAATTTTCGTTTTTTGACGGGTCGAACTTTATAGCCGCGTCTATTAATCCGAAAATTCCAAATTCTACAATATCGTCTTTATTTACGACACCGTTAAATTTCAGCGACATAAAGTTTGCGACTTTATTTACGAGATTAAAATTTTCTTCTATTAATTTTTTTGACTTTTCGTCTATTTTTTGCATAATACATTTTGTGGCAGAGATAGAATTGAATTCTGTCCCTGCAGTTAAATTACGACAACGACGTCAGCAGTTTGTTGAGGAAGAACTGGATGTTGCCGTTAGATATTTTATTGTCTTTTTGAGATAATATATTATACGCCAATTTTTTAAAACATTGAGAAGATTTTGAATCGGGAAAAATATTTGAAACCGGCCTCTGCATTATCACCGAACGCGAAAGATTATCGTCGCTTACGATATGTCCGAGATAATTTAAATTTACTTTAAGAAATTTATCGGAAACGAGACTTAAGTGTTTATAAACGTCCTTTGCTTCCTTTTCGCTTTTTACATTATTTACTATAATAGAAAAATACTTTTCGCCGTATTTAGTGCTTAAGACCTTAATCAGGGCATAAGCGTCGGTAATGGAAGTAGGTTCCGGAGTAACTATAACGTATATTTCGCTTGCGGCAAGGTTAAAATATAAAACGTTTGACGATATACCCGCTCCGGTATCAACTAACAAAACGTCTATGGGCTGTCCTCCGGCTTCCAAATTGCCGGCAAATTCGTCGAATCTCGACATAAGATTTATTTTCTGCGGTTCAGTAAGGTTAGAAAGTTCCGGTATTCCGGAGGAGGCCGGAAGAATCATAATTCCGTTCTGGTCGGTCATTATAATATCGCTTAACTGCTTATCTCCGTATATAACCTGCGATATATTATGTTTCGGAATCATGCCCATCAAAACCGAAACGTTTCCTAAACTCAGGTCTGCATCCATTATTATAACTCTTTTTCCCATAGAAGCAAAACAATAGGCAAGATTGCAGACGATATTCGTTTTACCGACTCCTCCCTTGCCGCTTGTAACCGAAATTATTTTCGTGTATGAATTGCCGTTTACGTTTCCTTGTCTTTTCATTTTTTATATTCCTCAGTTCCGTTTTGTGACGGGGACAGAATTGAATTCCGTCCCCGATTTCCATTTTCCGATTTGCGGCGGGGACAGAATTGAATTATGCCCCCGCAGTTAAAAGTTACAGTTAGAACGACGCAGGCTTTGGAAAAAATAAGTCGTAAATGTTGCCTGCAATTGCTTCTTCGATATCTTCGGGAACGTTTTCGCCGTAAGACACATAATCTACGGCAGAATCTTCAAGCATAAACAAACCGGCAAGATTGCCGATGCCTTTCGATTCGTCGGTTTTAGTTATTATAATTCCGTTAACTCCTATTTTATTCCTGAATGATTCATACGACCTTAAAGCGTCGATATGTTTAAAATGCGCCGGAACTATAAGTTCTATATTAACCGAACCCTTAAGTCCTTCAAAAAATTTGGCGATAGCGTTTAAGCGGTAAACGTTATTATGGTTAACCGCAAATGTATCGATTATCACTACGTCTGAGCGCGAACCTGCGATAAAAGCATTTAATCCGGAAGGATCCTTTGCCGCCGTAAAATCTATTTTAAGCTTTCCCGCATAATTTTTTAAAGTTTCATATCCTCCCATTTTTAAAGAATCTATGGAGCATAAAGAAACGTGAAGATTTTTCTCGTAGATAAACTTAGAACATAACTTTGCGGCTGCGGACGTTTTACCTGAACCGCTGTTGCCTGCAACCGCTATTACTATTTTTCCGTCTAACGAACGGACGAATTTTTTTCTTTCGGTTTTTTTCTCTATTATCTTTTTGAAAAATTTCTTGAAATATTCGATTTTGTCTTCTTTTTTAAAATTAGACAATTTTATCCCTTTAAAAAATATATCTATTAATTTAGAAGATACGCTTCTGTCAAAAGAAACGCCGTCTAAATAAAGCAGTAAATCATTTTCCTTGAGTCCTCCGCTCTGCGTTCTTTCGTTTTTCAGCAAGTTTAAATCGAATTTTATTTCCTCCATAAAGTTCTTTATTTCTTCAAATTTGACGTTAAGAGCATAATCGACTTTGTCTTCGACTATACTGTCGAAATTTTCCTTTAGAAATCTGACGTCGTCGTAAATAGGCGCAAGCAAGTCCTTATTAAAAAGCGATGATTCGTCTTTGGGGGGTACTATATCTTCCTCTTTATAATCTATAGCCGCGATAACTTCCAGAAACGGTTTGCCGAAAAAACCGAGTTCTCCCGCGGCGCTGTTAACCTGTCTCGTAGAAATAATAAGCGCATCTTCGCCGAGATCTTTTTTTATAAGGTCTATCGCATCTTTAATGTCTAAAACTTCGTATCTTTTAATCTGCATAACATTTAATCAGTTATAATTTATAATATTTCAAGATATTTCAACGGTACCGACCGGTTTAATTTTTATGTTGGGCGAAATCTCTCCCGTAGAAACTACGGTTATGCCCGGTATTATTTCGTTTAAAATATTTCTCAAAAAAAGTCTTATGCGCGGCTGGGTCATTATAACAGGAGACTGCCCGGAGTCTAAAGCTTTTTTTATACCTTCTTTTACCGCCGAAACCATTTTGCCGTAATAAGAAGGGTCGATACCCGAATAACCAGACGCCTGCTCTTTAGTTTTATTATATTCGTTAAAAATTACCGTTTCTAAATTTTTTCCAAGCATAAGAGGATGAACCGCATTGTCCTGTCCAAGCAAGGTTTTAGTTATAGTTCTTTTCAAAGCGCTCCTGACGTACTCCGTAAGCAGAGTCGGGTCTTTGGTATTCGGCGCATAATTATGCAGGGCTTCTACTATGGTAAGCATATCTTTAATAGGAATTCCCTCCTGAAGAAGATTTTCCAAAACGTTCTGGACGGAACTGAGCGAAAGTACCCCCGGAATAAGTTCGTCCACGATTTTTGGATATTTAGAAGTAAGTATATCGAGAAGCTTTTGAACATCCTGCCTGGTAAGCAGTTCGGCCGCATTGTTTTTAATAATCTCTACTATGTGGGTCGCTATAACGGCGGGTATTTCTACGACCGTCCATCCCGCCATTATCGCCTTCTGTTTTAATCCTTCGTCAATCCAGAGCGCGGGCAGATTAAACGCCGGCTCTTTAGTAACTACGCCGGGAATATTTTCGGAAATGCTGCCGGGGTTCATCGCAAGAAGTTTGTTCGGCATAGTTTCGTATCTTGCCGTTTCTATACCTTTAATTAAAAAAATGTACTCGTTTGGTTTTAAATTTAAATTATCTTTAATGTGAATAGGAGGAACTATAATACCCATATCAGACGCAAGCTGTTTCCTAATACCTTTTATTCTTTCCAAAAGTTCGCCGCTTCTGGATGCATCTACGTACGGTATGAGGTTGTATCCAACTTCAAGCTCAAGAATATCTATCTGCATGGCATTTTCTATTATCTGCGATTCCGGAATTTCCTTCTTTTCTTCGGCTGTTTTCTTGGCTGTTTCCGTTTTTTTCTTAGCCGATTCTCTTACGATTATATAACCAGCTAAGGCTGCTATCGCCGCAAACAAAATAAAAGGCCAGTGAGGGAGTCCGGGGATAATTCCGAAAAAAAACAGTATCCCTGCGGCCGTATAAAGCACTCTCGGATTAGATATAAACTGATTTGAAAAATCTTTAGACAGGTCGCTTTCGCGGCTTGCCCTGGTCATTATAATACCTGCGGAAGTCGAAACTATTAAAGCAGGAATCTGCGCTACCAGGCCTTCGCCTACCGTAAGAAGCGTATAATCCGAAGCGGCCTGCAAAATAGACATATGATGCTGAAATATTCCTATAAGAAGTCCGCCGATTATGTTTACTATAATAATGATTATAGCCGCTACTACGTCTCCTCTTACGAATTTGCTTGCGCCGTCCATGGAGCCGTAAAAGTCCACTTCTTTAGTTAAGTCTAATCTTTTTTTCCTTGCTTCCGCATCCGTTATAAAACCAGAATTAAGTTCAGCATCTATAGACATCTGCTTTCCTGGTAATGCGTCTAACGTAAATCTTGCCGATACTTCGGCTACCCTGGTCGCACCCTTTGTAATAACCAAGAAATTTATTACTATAAAAATTATAAATATTACTATTCCTACCGCAAAGTTTCCGCCTACGACGAACTGCCCGAAAGACTGTATTACGATGCCTGCCGCATCCGGACCTTTGTAGCCGTAAAGCAGTATAAGTCTTGTAGCGGCTATTTCTAAAGAAAGACGGAAAAGGGTCGCCGTCAAAAGAATAGTCGGGAAAACCGAAAATTCCAACGGCCTTAAAACGTAAATAGAAATAAGAAGAATAATTATGCCGAAAGATATCGAAAAAGTCAGAAATATATCGAGCATCCACGTAGTTACAGGTATAACCATAAGCCCTATAATCATCATGAAAAGGAGCGCCAGCATTACGTCCGTGTTTCTAAAAAATATATTGCGGGGCATGACCGCCGCGTTTTCAGCTCTTTCAGCCATTTTTTAAATAAAGCTCCATATCTGTTTAAATTTTTGATTCGTGGTATATAAATGGGCAAGTATTTCTGCTACCGCTTTATAAAGCGATGCCGGAATAGCCTGCCCTGGTTCGCATGTCTCGTAAAGCGCGCGCGCCACCATTTTATTTTCGACCGTCGGAATACCGTTATCCTTTGCTATTTTTTTAATAAGCATAGCAAGGTTGTCTGCTCCCTTAGCAATCACGACGGGAGCGTTTTGTTTTTTATTGTCGTATTTTAAGGCTACCGCAAAATGCGTCGGGTTTGTAATTACTACATGGGCATTCTTAACCTCTTTTAAAATTTTTCTTCTTGCGATTTCCCTCTGCATTTTTCTTATTTTTCCTTTAACCTGCTGGTCGCCTTCAAATTGTTTGGCTTCGTCTTTTACTTCCTGCTTGGTCATCATCAGCCCTTTGTTATACTTGTATTTCTGGAAAAAATAGTCGGCTATCGCAAGAACTATCAAGGCCATAATGATATTAAAAAAAAGTTTATAAATGATTTTAAGCGTAAAAAACGCATCGTATGAAGGGGTCATATACTGCAATACCAATATCTTTTTTAAATAAGGATCGATTGTAAAATATGCTATAGCCGTTAATACGAAAAATTTAAAAATAGATTTTACGAGTTCGTTTACCGACTGGAGAGAAAAAAATCTTTTAACGCCTGAAACCGGGTCTATTTTTGTAATATCAGGAATAAGCGGCTCGAAGGTCAGTAAAAAGCCTACTTGCATAAGATTTGAAATCACCGAAGCCGCTAAAACCAACAGGATAAAAGGAAGAATAGCATAAACTACCGTATAAATCAAATCGTCGATAATTTTTATACATCCCGTATAGCCTAAATTTAAATTGGAAAAATTAGATAAAAAATATATCAAACGGTCGTCGATGATATTGCCTATATGCGAAATATTAAAATAGAGATATATTATTACGGCGACGAAAACGAAAGCGGTCGTCACCTCCCTAGATTTCATTACCTGCCCTTTTTCCCTTGCATCCTGAATACGTTTGGGAGTGGGCTGTTCCGACTTGTCGAACTGATCTTCCGCCATATTTAATTTATTACATTAATTATTAGTTGTTATGTATTTTATTTTACTGTTATTTTTTAATATATGCCATATAATTTATCATATGATTGAATTCCGTCTTTAAACCTCCGAAAGACTGCGTTACGTAATCGGTAAAATACGGCGCCGTAACGTAAAGCATTAGAAGTCCTACCGCTATAGTTATAGGAAAACCTACGGCAAAAATATTAAATTGCGGCGCAATTCTTCCCATAAGAGCGATAATTACGTTTAATATTATCGCTACCAGAACTATAGGAATACTTATATCCAAACCTATTAAGAAAATGTCGTTGGACTTTAAAACTAAATATTGAAAAATATGCGGGGAAAAATTGACGAAAGTCAGAGGTATAGTTTGAAAACTTCTGTATATTCCCTCTATTACAAAGAAAAAAGCGGACGTCTGGATAAAAATTATGAGAGCTACGTAGTTCTGCAAATTCGATATTAAAGAAACCTGCTGATTAGACATAAGCGGGTTTAGAAGGCTTATCATTCCAAAACCTACCATATTGCTTATAAGCTGTCCTGCGACTTCTATGCCGGTAAAAATTATAAGAACTAAATATCCGAAAATAATACCTATAAGAACTTGGGATATAACTGCCAAAATCAGCTCCGGTAAGGTTAGATGGGGAATTATCTGAGTTTTAACGACCAAAGGATAGACTATTAACGACATGAAAAAAGCCAGACCTATCTTTGCCCAGCTTGGGACGGAAGAACTGCCGATAAACGGAAGAGCGACTATCATTGCTATGATCCTGAAAAATATCAGCATAAATTCTATTAAAAGATATTGATGTATTATAATTGACGGCAAATCAGCTTCCTCCCATTATATATTCGGGAAAATGAGAAAAAATTGCCGTAGCAAAATTCCCCATAACGTTCAGCATCCATGGTCCAAAAATTAGCAAAACGACTATTACTACGATAATTTTAGGAACAAAAGTAAGCGTCTGGTCCTGAAGCTGCGTAACTGCCTGAAACATACTTATAAGTATTCCTATCGCAAGGCTCGCTATAAGAGGAGGCGCGCTTAAATATAAAACCGTAAGTATTACTTTTTGAATTATAAAATTTACGAACGCAACTGACATATTTATCTCCTGCTTATTTGCCGCTATGTATGAAAACTCTGCACCAAAGAACCTATTACCAAATACCAGCCGTTTACCATAACGAAAAGCATAAGCTTAAACGGAAGCGATATCATGGTGGGCGGCAGCATCATCATGCCCATAGACATTAAAAGACTCGAAACCACAAGGTCTAATATCAAAAACGGAAGATAAATAAGAAAACTTATCTCGAAAGCGGTAGTAAGTTCGCTTACTATAAATGCCGGAACGAGAACGTAAGTCGGCACGTCCTTAGGCGATTTGACGTTCTTGATTTTAGACATTTTAACGAAAAGTTCCAGATCTTTCAGTCTCGTCTGTTTAAGCATAAAACCTCTGACCGGCTGAATTCCTATTTTATAAGCTTTTTTAATTCCTATAAAGCCTTTGGTGTATGGGACGTAAGCATTTTTATACACCGAACTTATAACCGGAGCCATTATAAAAAAAGTAAGAAAAAGGCTTAATCCTATAATTACCTGATTCGGCGGTTCAGTCGTAAGCCCCAGTGAAGTTCTTAAAAACGATAAAACTACCACGATTCTGACGAATGAAGTCATCATTATCAAGATAGAAGGCGCTATAGAAATGACGGTGAAAATAAGAAGTATCTGTATAAGCATAGATACCTGCGAATGCGCCGCATGGCCGGTCATAGTTATAGCAGGCAAAGCTAAAAGCGAAGTGTTTTTAAAGCTTTTTACTTTTAACATCGCTCTCCATCAGTCCCTTAAGTCTTTCTTCTATATCGAAAAATATATTATCGGCTTTGTTTTTAAATTTAGCTTCGTTGATGTTTTTAACTTTAGAAGATTTATCGAAAGCATCCGTTCCTGTATTTTCCAGATGTTCCGAACGCCCGCCGACCTTTTCCCTCATAACGTCGGCAAATCTGCCGTATGTTTTTACGGCGGGCGAAGGACTGACGAACGGAGCGTTTACCGCATTTCCGGTATCGTCCGAACCAGCGTTCTCGTAACCGGCTGTTTCATCGTATGCCGCATAAGCTTCGGGATTAAATTGTTTGACGCTTTTTCCTTTAATTTCTTTAGATTCTTTTATCGCTTTTACAGGGATTTTGTCTTGTTTGTCTGCGTAATCGGAAATCTCTGAATTTTGCAGACCAGGGACTCCCTGCAAGCGCCCTATCATCTGAATATTTGAAGGCGAAACCCCTACTAAAAAAAATTCTTTATTTACTTCTATAAGCAGGATAGATTTTTTATTGCCGAGATTAATAGAAGATATTATTTTCAGGCTGTTAATTTTTTCTTTAGCAGAAACCTTATTTTTAAATTTATTCATAAAGAAATATATACCGTAAATCATACCGATAATAATAGCTAAATAAACTGCGGTTTTAACGGCTTCAAAACCCATATTTAAACCGGCGGGGTTTTTTAAAGAAGAATTTTTTAAATTCAAATGTTTTGCATTGGAAAGAGCGCCGGCATTCGACGCGGCAGAGGATTTAGAATTATTTTTCGATTTTATTTTATTCACTTTATTTGTTTTGTCGGCGGCGGCTTTATTTGCCAAGACGGCATTTTTCTTGCCTACGTTTTTAAATATACCTGCGGGAAATTCGTGGACTATTTTAATAACTAAATAATTGCGGTAAAAAGAAGCAAAGACGTCTTTCCTTGCTATTTTTATATTTTTGTTAAAATAAACGACGGCATCCAGCCCAGAATTGCCCGACGGTATAATTTCAGCAGCTTTGAAAAGCCTGCTGCCTTTAAAATTTACGAACTTAGACTGATTCGCGGACGCATAGAAAGACGTATTATTAAAAACGGCTTCAATTCCGTATTTTTTATAAATCATATTTTTTAAAATGTTTTGCGGTTTGCCGTTAAATCTGAACCATATAAAATAAGAATTGTTTTTTTTGCTTTCCGAAACCGAAATTCCTTTTAACGTCAAACCTTTTTCGGCATATGCTTTATTGCAGGCGGCCGCTGCGAAAAAAACCAAAAACGCTGAAATAAAGCAAAAAACATAAAAAAAAGATTTAATTTTATTCATGTTTAATTTATTAAGCATATTAAAGTTTTTTAACCCTTTCTACCGGGCTTATAATATCAGTCAGCCTGACGCCGAATTTATCGTTGACCAAAACAACCTCTCCCCTCGCCATAAGTTTGCCGTTAACGTATATATCCAAAGGTTCGCCGGCAAGTTTTGCAAGTTCTATGACCGAACCCTGTCCAAGCTGGAGCATATCGTTAATAACCATTTTTGTCCTTCCCAGCTCTACCGATATAGTAAGAGGTATATCGAGAATAAAATCCAAATTTTTTGGCGGTTCGGTAGTTTTATCGGATTCGTCGAACGACGCAAATTCTAATTTTTTTACCGGTTTCTTAGGAGCGGGTTGCGCAGTTTCATTTTTTGCAGGTTTAATATCTTCGACTCCCAAATCTGCCGCGTCCGGCGTTCCTGCCGTTGCGGCACTGCCTATAGTTTGGCTTTGTGCAGGCGATGAACTTTCGGACGAAGTATCTGCTCCCGCGCCGGCATTAGCGGCTTCTTCCTCTTTAAAAGCATCCTCCCAGCTGATATTATCGTCTTCATCCTCCGGAGGCGCAGCCTGTTTAGCTGTTTCCGCATCTGTCGCAAGGCTTTGAACCTGTATGCCTTCTCCCGCTTTTTTTTCTAATTCTTCGGTCTTATTTTCTTCACTCATAATAGCCCTCTTTACCCAACGGTATGTCGGAAATTATTTTTACGGCAAGATTATTATTTAGTTTACCCGGATAAGCTATAAATTTCGGCAGATTTTCTATATCAATCACTAAAGGATCTTCTATTCTTTTGTCAAGCACTATAACGTCGCCTTTTTTTATTTTTAAAAAATCGCGGGAGCTTATGCTCGTCTTTCCGAGATCAATCCTTATATTAAGTTCCGATTCTTTGAGCCTTTCTTTAAATCTTTCTATCCATCTGTGATCGACTTCAAGCTGTTCGCTCTGAAATCCGCTGTAAAGTTTTTCTTTAATCGGCTCTATCATCGAATAAGGTATACATATCATGAATTTTGAAACGGCGCCTTCTATATCCACCTCGAACCTGCTTATAATTACGACCTCGGTAGGCGTAACTATAGTCGCAAACTGAGGATTTATTTCGCTTCTTTGAAATTCTATGTCTATCGGCGAAACGGGCATCCATGCATTTTTTAGTGAATTGAAAGCCATATCGGTTATTTTTTTAATCAGTTTATTTTCTATGGGCGAAAAATCCCTTCCTTCTATTTTTACATGCAGATCGGTGGTGCCGCCAAAAAAAATATCTATCAGGTTATATACCAATCTTGCGTCTAAAACAAAAATAGCATAACCGCGAAGCGGGGGCATTTTAAAAATAGTCAGGCTCGTCGGAAGCGGAATATTTTTTAAAAACTCCCCGAATTTCTGCATATCTACCGAAGTAGAAGTTATTTCCGCAACTTTTCTTAGGGCGGAAGTCAAATCGTTTCTTAAAAGACGGGCAAACCTTTCGTTGATTATTTCTAGAGTGGGCATTCTGCCCCTGACTATCCTGTCCTGCGAAGTTAAATCGTAAGGCTTTATGCCGCCGAGATTTTCCTCTTTTTTTTCCGATTCTATCGCTCCGGAAGATATGCCTCTCAGCAGAGCGTTAACTTCGTCCTGAGATAATATTTCAGCCATATTTTTATTTTTTAATTTTTATTGAACCAAATAATTATTAAAATATACTCCGATTACCGTGCCGTCTCCAAGAAGCTGATTAAGGCTTCTCGCTATCTGATGCCTTAGCGACAGTTGTCCTTGAGGACTGATGATTTCTTTTGAGGTCTTTGAACTTAAAATCATGATTATACGGTTTCTTACCTTAGGGGTAAGCTGTTTGAACGTTCCTACGTTAGAACCGGGTTTTAATTCTATAGACATAGAAACCTTTACGTAAGCAGTTCTGTTCGTGTCTGCAAGATTGGTCAAAAACGATTTAAGCTGTATCATAGGTCCGGGCTGCATATTGGAAAGCGCAGCAGGTTTATTAACCTGAGTTTTACTTTTTTTTGCAAATAAAAAATGGTAAGCCGCAAAACCTCCGCCCCCAAGTACAAGCAGAAGCGGAACAATGATGAACAAAAGTTTTTTCTTTCCGCCTTTTTTCTTTGATGCCTCTATCTGCGAAATAGTGGACATCTCGTCGTCGTCGACGTTGCCCATCTCCTTGTTGGTTTTACCGTTATCGTTGCCAGCCATAGACCGCCTCCAAAATTAAATTTATACAAATATCCTTATGAAAGACAATGCAATATCTATGCCATATTATCAAAGATTATAGCATTAAATATAATAATATAATAAAATCGATGACTTATTGACTATCTTATAAATTAATTCGATATAAATATATCAAATAACATTTAAAATATCGTCATTATTCTGACGCTATTATTCGTTTTCGTCAAATCTTTAGAATTAATTTAATTTTAATAGATTTTTTATACAATAGCAATTTTAAATCGAATTTAGCCGTATAAACCGATTTGGGAATGAAGGAGAAGAGAAAGCGGATTTTATAATATATTAATAATCAGAATTATTAATATTATTTTCCGGCTATAGAATTGGTGAAAAATATCGCGGATTTTACCGGCATCCTTGAAATTATAGCGGAAGCGGTTTTTGCCGTCATGTGCGATAAAATATAAATCGCGACGCTTTTATCTATACCCGGAAGTATAGCGGCGGCTTTTCTTGGACTCATAGAAGAATAAACGGGTATTAAGTTTTTTATTTTAGCCTTTTGAGCGGCTTTTATATGATGGATTTTAGATTCAATTTGTTTTAACTGCTCTACTTCGGATTTAATCTGATTTTTGAGAACTTTAATCTCCTGTTTTTCCGCGGAAACGCTTGAAGCATAAACCGAAACGGGCGAAAAACAGATGCATGTATAAGATAGAAACAGTATGAAAATTAAAACGCCGATTGCGGTAATAAACGTACCGGCGGCGGTTATTTTTTTATTCATATTATAATATAATATTATGCAATTTATTCTCTTATAAAACGGTTAGAAGCAAAATCGGAAGCTACAGCTTCTTCTCTTTTTAATTCGTTAATTTTATCTATCGCAAGATGCTTTTCTCTAAGTTTGTTTATTTTTTCATATTCTATTTTAGCTTGAATAACCGATTTTTTTTTAATTTCAAGTTCTCGTTCGGCGGATTCCTGCTCGGCAAGCAATTCGTTCAGCTTATACTGCAGGGATTTATATCCGGTTTCAAGCGTATTATAACCGTATATGTCAGATATACCGGCAACCTGCGCCGAATAAGATTTTTTAAAAGATTCCAAAGATTTTTGAACGTCGAATATAGCTAAATTTATCATAGCGACTCTCTTCTGAACTTCGGAAAGTTCTGTGTATTTTTTATCGAGAATCGTTTTCCTGTGGTTTAATATGTTTTGAAATTTAAACGCCATAGTTTATTTAAAGCAGGTCGCATAATTAAATTCTGTCCCTGCGGGATTAATTAAATACATTGCCTAAACTCAATTCAATTACGGTAATTCCCGAATTATACGAAATAATCTACTAATGCATTCGGATTGCCGTATCTTAAAGCATTAGCTCCGGCGGAAACCGTTTGCGTTTCTGCGTCTCCGTTTGAAAAACCGGAATTATAACCTGCATTGCCAGACGCAAAAGTATTATTGAAGGACTCGTTTGCGCCGCCGCCGTTGCCGTTATTATAACCCGAACCGGTGCTTATATTCAAGTTTATAGTCGAAAAACCCTGATTCTTGAGAGCATTCTGAAGAGAGTCCGAGGATGCCTGAAGCGCATTTTTTGCCGCTTCATTCTGCGCAAGCATATTGACCGTTATAGCACTTCCGGAAGAAACCGCTTGATTAAATGCGTTCAAAGAATTTGCAGGATTTAAAGAAATGTTTATTTTGACGGTGCCGAGCGAAGCCGGATTTAAAGTAATAACAGCCGACTGGACGTTTTTTCTCAACATAAACATAACCGAGTTAATAGCTAAAGAACCTGTGGTTTCACCTGCCGTATCGTCTTCGAGTCCCGACACGCCGTTGCCGGTCAAACTGAAACCTGAGGAATTTCCCCCGGAAGCAGAAGGCGAACCTGAACCTGCGCCGGCAGAAACTGCCGAACCTGCGGCGCCGAAAAGATTTGAAGATAAAGAACCGGAATCTCCGGCTTTTAAACTGCCGGCAGAGTTAATTCTGGAAGATACCGCTGAACCGGAAAGCGATAAACCTACTGCGGACGAATTTTTAATATTTTCTGAATTAAGTTCGTTATTTTTAATATCCTCGTTCAGCGTTTTTGCGTTTTGAGCGTTTATAATGTCCATATTTACGTCGGCTTTTACGCCGTTATTTGCGGCGTTTGCATTAAAAATATTAATTTTATTTGCATCGGCGGCATTAGAATTAGGATTTGCATTGTTTGCGGCTGTTTTGTCCATAATATTTTGGTTATAGGTATTTTTATCAGCAGCAACGTCTGATGATTTAGACGATGAACCGTCTGCGGAAACTACTGCTGAGTTATTACTTACCGAAGCCTTATAGTCTTTGCCGTTAATATTTTTAACGTTATCCGCAAGCGCGTTTAAACCTGAATAATTGCCCCCGATATTTCCGGCATTGGAACCTCCGTCCGTAATCTGCGTCCCGTTTGCGTTTAAGAGTGAAACGTTTACGTTAGGCTTTGATTTTGAATTTGCGCCTTCCGAAGCATTTCCGTTGCCGCCAGTACCGCCAGATTTTACGTCTATTTTTTTTGCTGCGGCTAATTGTCCGGCAAAATTAATATTCGTATTTCCTATGAAATAAACGTTTTGCCCGTTTCTAATATTAGCATTACTGTTTAGTACGGTATGTCCGACTTTTCCCGAAGCGGTTTTATAGGATTCAGAGGATTTAGAGGATTTATTTGCGGAATCGCGTTCGGCGGAACCGTTAGACGTATGTCCAATATCCCCGTTTTTACTTGAAGCCTGCGGCGAATCGCCGTTAGAAGCGGAAACTTTTGGCGTGCTTTTGCCTATGTCAGCGCTTGAAGAGCCGCCTGTATTATTATGATTATTATTATTATTTACAGGCTGACCCGCCTGATAAACGTTACCGTTATTCGGAGAACTTCCGCTTATATTGTTTTCCGTCTGAGCGCCGTTATTATTGCTTACAGCATTCGCGCCGTTATTAGAGTTATTAGATTGTTGACCTGTTGACGAAACAGGTGCCGATGTTTCGGATGTTTGGGCAGTATTGCCTGCCTGAGCGCCTCCGTAAACATTAGACGCTTCGCCTGCAGACTGAAACGCTCCGCCTTGATTTTGACCGCCGTCCGAAACGGAAGAAGCGGCATTATACAAGCCGCTTATAGAGTTACTGAGCATTTCGCCGAACGACCCCTGCCCGCCGAAACCCGACGAACCGTAACCGGTACCGGTACCGCTGGACAAAGAAAGCGGCTGACCGGAAGCGCTTCCCGAAACGGCGTTCATAACGTCGTTTACCAACGAAAGCCCCGCATCTACCGATAAATTTAAAGCAAGATTTCCAAGCATAGTTTTATTATTTTATATTGTTTATTGTTATTTGAAAAAATAAATAAATCTGACACCTTTTTTATTAGACACCTTTTTTATTACTGCACCGAGCTTTCTAAAGCCGCTAATACCGAGTTTTCTGTCGTCAGCACTTTTGAGTTGGCGACATAAGCATTCTGCGCAACAATCATATCGGTAAACTGCGACGAAATATCGACATTGGACTGTTCAACGGCGGAATCGGTGATATAGCCGAAATTTCCGGTATTAGGGGCACCTACTGCAGGCTGACCCGATGCAAAAGTCTCTGCGTAAAGACTGTTTCCCTCCGAAGTAAGTCCGGTCGGAGCGATAAAGTTTGCAAGAGCGATCTGCGCAATATATTGAGTCTGACCATTCGAATACTGTCCCGAAATTTGTCCGCTCTGGTCAACCGTAAAGCTGGTAAGCGTTCCAGTCGCATAGCCGTTCTGGGTAAAAGCCGTAGTAGCGGACGGAGCGGCGTACTGGGTCAGATTATTCAAGTTTAAAGCGACGGTTAACGGCTCGGTAGCGCCGTCGGGAAGAGTCGACGGCGCCGGAGTCACATAAGAAGGCACGTCAGTTATAGTCTGAGATGCTCCGGCAACGATACCTCCGTCGGGATTAAAAGTTATATCCGGCGTATCAAGAGCAGTATTTGGCCTGGTAGCCGCCGTTCCGTTAATGGAATAATACATATTCCAACTTCCCGCCGTAGAAGACGAAGGAGCAAAAGTAACCGTTAAAGGCAAAGCGTTTCCCAGGGAATCGTAAGTATTGATAGTCGTAGAATAATAGTCGTTTGCCGGACCTGCTATTACGCTTCCGCCTTTTGCAAAAGTACCTGAAAGGGGCATCGCGTTTGATAGGTTAACAGTATTACCAGAGTTCACCGAAGCAATAGTGTTCAAAAACTGGTAAGGGTCAGTAGTGCCGTTTGCATTATCGTTCGTATTCACCTGTATATTATCTCCAGCTAGCATACCGTTAGTAGATGAAGCAGTAATTCCTAAAGTATTTTGGGAGACGGCGGTGTTGGCCGAAACGGCGCTCGATAAAGGCTCCGTAAGGGTTAATACATTTCCGCTTATAGCACTTATATGATAAAGGTTGGTAGTTCCGTCTCCGTTGCCTATAAGTATCGAACTAGCGGCACTACCGCTGCTTGAACTAAAACCTGTGGCAGATTTAACAGTAATAGTATTAGACCCTGCCGCCGAAGGAGCCGTAATGTAACTGCTTGCAAACGAACTAGAAGAAACCACAGATGTTATCTGCGGCGACACGTTTGAATCTAAATTTGCCGTCAAATCTGCCGTCGTCGTAGCCTGCGGAGCTATAGCCTGAGTATTTAAAGTTATGGCTGTGGGAGTGCCGGTGGTCGCTATTCCCTGCGAATTTAAAGGATAGCCTTGAACTACGTTCTGTCCCGTGGAATCTACTATCTGTCCCTTCGCATTTTCGCTGAATTCGCCGTTCCTCGTGTAGTAAGTCGAACCGTTTGGCGCCTGGACTATAAAAAACCCGTTGCCGTCTATCGCCATATCAAGCGGATTTGAAGTATTCTGCAGAGCGCCTTGACTAAATTGCTGCTGAATAGTGTATACGTCGGTTCCCAGACCTTCCTGCGAACTTGATGTACCGCCTAACGTCTGGCTGACCAAGTTTTCGAATATCGGATTCGAACTTTTAAAGCCTATCGTGTTTGAATTTGCAATATTGTTTCCTATAACGCCAAGATATGTTTGGTTTGAATCCAATCCCGAAACTGCCGTAAAAAGAGCATTTGCACCCATTTTAAATTCCTCCCTTATACTTATAACTTAAAAATTGAAATATTTCGTAAAAAATTATTAGAAAGTTAAAATTTACTACATATATATTATATCGGCATATTTTTATAATTTATAATAGTTTTTAATACTTTTAATATTTTATAACTATCTAATATTTTATCGGTTTTTTAACGGTTATATCGTTTTTCGGTTAAAGATGTCAGATTAATTTCCGCTCGACTATTTTAATTATTTTTGCTATCGTTAAGGCGGAAAATAAAATCTGACACCTTTAACCTTTATCGCCATAATAGTCGTAAGGAAAAACCTTGACGCTTTTAATCCTCTTTCATAATCGCGCCTCTACCCAACATTCGTTACGCTGGATAATGGAACGGTCGAGCCGTTGCTTAGTTCGAGCTGGACAGCGCCGTTAGACGAAGTCGAAAGTCCCGTTACCGTCGCCTGCGTAAAGGTTGACGGCGTAATTGCGGTTCCGCCCGAACCTGTTGCGCCGACCGAGAAAGTATAATTGCCGGAAGGAGCCGCCTGTCCGCTGTTTTCGGCTCCGTCCCAGGTAAAAGACTGAGAGCCTGCGCTCTGCGCTCCGAGATTGGTATTATAAACGAGATTTCCGGCCGAATTATATATATCCATACTGACCGAACTTGCATTGCTTGGTAAAGAATAGCTTAAATTTGAAGTGCTTCCGCTTGAATATCCGAATGCGTTGCCGTTCGCCTGAACCGACTGCCCTACCATATTTACCGCGCTTCCCAGAGTCGCCTGATTCTGGTCTGCCACGAGCGTTTGAAGATTAGAGTTGACGGTGTTTAACTGGTTAAGCGAATCGAACTGGGCAAGTTGTGCAAGCGAAGCCGAACTCGACTGAGGATTCAATGGATCCTGGTTTTCAAGCTGCTGAACCATTAACTGCATAAAAGTCGTTGCGCTTACGAGACCGCTGTTGTTTGAATTGGACGAACTTGCCGTATTAGCGGCTGCGCTTGCGGCATTGTTTGCAACCGTGCTTGCGTTTGTAGCGGTCGTTGGCGCGAATAATGAATTTACCGACATATTTATTCCCTCCGTAACTTAATTTATGCTTAATAAAACGTTAATAGGAAAACTTTTCCTATTTTTAAGGCTTTTATGCCTTTACGTGTTATTAATGCAAACTTCGTGCCACGGGATATTAATACAAGTAAAAGCAGATGATTTTATAAAGGAAAAAGGTGTCAGATTTTATTTTACGCATACGAAAAGGAACAATTAAGGATAGAATAAGTTGCGTAAAATTAATCTGATACCTTTTTCCGTGATACCTTTTTCCGTGACGCATACGAAATGCGAAAAAACCGTCGGAAAAATGCAAATTAATTGATACCTAGTTCTTTCAGCTTATTTCTGAGGGTTCTGGAGGTAATTCCAAGTTTTTCGGCGGCTTTGGTTTTATTTCCGCCTGTTTCTTTAAGTGCGGTAAGAATCAGCTTTTCTTCCATTTCTTTAATATTGAGACTGCGCCCTGCATAGCCGCTTAAGA
>JAJYDX010000054.1 GCA_021777135.1 bacterium
TTCCGATCTGAAATAAAACATTGCATCCGTCTATAGATAAAGAACCTGCTATATTTGAATTTAAAATAATGCCTTTATCGGGATTATACTTCTGGATAAAACTACGGAAAGACTTGGAAACGGAAGGTTTTGAAAGTTTAGACTTTACTTCGACGGGCAATTTGTCGTCTATTATATTAAGGATTAAAGGGGTCAGATTTATTTATTTTTAAAGAAGAGTCGTCCGGTTTTTTGATAAAATCAACGGCTATTACTCAAATAGTTCAGGGAGTTTTTTCATAATGAATGACCTGACATTTTCAGCAATTAAAACGGCTTCCGTTTCTTTTTCTTTAGATAAAGTGATATAAGTTCTGTCATACCTTATTTCTACCGCATAATCCGTTAACGAATCGGCGTTTATTTCATATAATTTATTAAAATCTTCATCAATTTCAACGGCATTCTGAATCAACAGGGAAATATCATGTGTTTTTTTGTAAGGTTTATCGTGATAAATCAAATAAGCCTTTATATATTTTTCAACCGCCTGCTGCATTGAAAAACAAACTAACCTTTTAAATTCATCTGGATTATTAGTGTATAGTTTTTTACCGTCTTTAAAATCTTCTTCTGCGACTAAAAATAGGTCTTTAGCTGACTTTTTACTCATAAAGACTTGCCTTCATTTAATGCATAATAATCTAAATAACCGATATCATGATTTTTTTCTTTCCATTTTTTTGCAGATGCAATAAAAATATCGTTAGATGTTTTATTCGTTACGGCCAACCTTCTGCGAATTTTCACGGACATGTCCCATTTTAATTGCCCTTCTATCTCTTTATCGGTAACAACAAAAAAATCCCAGTCGCTGTCTTCGTTAAAATCCCCTCTTGCGCGGGAACCGAACAGGTAAACGGCTTCTACTTTATAGCCGTATTTTTCTATTTCTTCGGTTATTATGCTTTTAGCCGTTTTAAGTATATTTGAGGATTCTTCCTCATAATCTTTGTAATATTGCATGGTTCCGTTAATCATAATTTATTATTATAAATCCATAAATTTAATTAGATTATAACATAAAAACGGATTTTTTATTAAGCGGATATTATAAGGTAATTTAATTTCCTTTTAATTTCAATATAAAAAACCCAGCAACCATATGGGTATTTTCCCTTCGCCGCCGACTTCGACATCGTCTAATATTAGATAGCCGTCTTTTATTCTTTTGCCTTTTTCTTTTAGCTGAGAAAAATCTTTATTTTTGCCGCCTATCTCAAAAGCATATTTGCCGTCCACTATCAAATCTCCGTTTTTAGGATACTCCAAATCGTAAAAATAAACGAGTTGCGAAACTGCGAAAGTTTCCCTTATTGTTCCTATTTTTTGATTTTCGCAATAGCAATAATTGAGGTTTGTATTGTGCAGATATATCTTTTCCGGTTTCATAAATATCGAATCGCCCTTAGCCTTAGACTTTAAAATATTAAAAATGTTGCCTAAATTGAGGTAGTTTATATACTGATAAAGGGTAGCCCTGTCGATTTCCATTCTCTGCGCAAGCTTTGTTATGTTTATTTCGAATGGTTCGGACATACATATTAATTTTACTAATTTTTTAAGTTTTACGGTGTTTTTTACATCTATTCCGAAGACAAAGGGGAGATCGCTTTCTATTACTACGTTAATAGTTTCTTCCAATTTATTGAAATAAGTAGCAGGGTTTTCGAAATAAAAAGGATAAAAGCCGTATTTTAAATATTCTTTAAATAATTTTAGAGGTTTTATTTTTTGAAGGATTTCATATGCGATATCAATATGATTTTTTAAAATTTCGTTTAATTTATACGACTTAAAATAAATTCTAGTTTTTAACTCCAAAAATTCCCTGAACGATAAACCGTTTACCCTATATAGTACCGCCCTCCTGCTTAAATCGGCTTTAGAATTTTCTAAGCCTATTGCGGATGATCCGGAGAAAATTACTTTTAACGGCAAAAAATCGTAAATTTGCTTAAGTTCTCTTTCGAAATTAGGAAATTTATGTATTTCGTCTATAACTAATATTTCGCCTTCATTCTTAGAAAAATCGTCGGCTATTTCAAATAAAGACACGTCGCTGGTCTCTATGCTGTCGGCGCTGAAATATAGTTTTTTACTTAATGGTAAGTCTAAGTTTTTTAAATATTGAAGCAGAAAGGTGGTTTTCCCTACGCCTCTGTGCCCCAGTATTCCTATTAATTTATCGTTAAAATCGACTAAGTTAAAAAAATATCTTTTATACTCTACGTCGAAGTTAGAAATAAGGGTAATAAAACGTCTTGAAAGAAATTCCGTTATCATAGTTTTTCTTAATATCAGTTATCGTTCAGTTATTGTCGGTTATCGGTTGTTTATAAAATTGTATTATTTATGCAACAAAATTATAACATAATCGTATAATTAAATAAACATTTTTATTGTAACCTTAATTTTGCAATAGAGATTTTATTCCTGAATACATATAAACATATAAACCAGATAAAATATTATTTATTTTTATTTTAGCAGGGGAAAAATTTTATGCCAATGAATTTTTGTATAATGCCTTTTTGTATAATGCTCCACAAAAACCTGACTGGGTCTAAGGCGTACTGACTGGTAGGAAATTAAAGGGAGCATTATATTACCGCAATGCCCATTTCCAAAACGGCGTTACGTTAATATTTATACCCTTGTAAACAAAATGGTCTTCGATATCGTATGTTATAACGATACCTTCCTTCAATCCTATAGATTCGGCTGCTTCAACCAAGCCTTCGAATTCCCTATCCCTGTTTGAGTCGTTAAGTTCGTAGCAAACCTGAAAGACCGAAAAGGCGGCACTTTTGGATACGATAAAATCGCATTCCCTTTTGCCTTCGAAGTAGAATATTTCGTCGTAATTTTTTTTAAGTTCTATAAAAGTTAAATTTTCGAGCAGCCTTCCTGAATCGGGCGACGTAGTCCTTTTGCATAATCCGTTATCGGCAAGATATATTTTGGCTGGGTTCCTCATTCTTTTATAAACGGATTCGGTAAACTTTCTCGTTTCGTATATCAGCATGCTATCCAAAAAATAATTATAATAGGAATACAGGGCGTCTTTGGAAAACGGAAAATTATCTTTGTATTGCCTGTACACCGAAGCAAGCGAAAGCTTGGTCGAAAACGAGGAAAAAAGTTTGTTTTTTAAAGCGTCTATCAGCTTTATGTTTTTTACGTCAAATCTTTCTACAAGATCCTTAAAAAACATTGCGTCTAAATATTCCCTTAACAACTTCGTCTTTTCGAATTCCGAACCGGCAAGGATTATTTCAGGGAATCCTCCGTATTGTAAATATTCGCTTAGATATTTTTTTATAACTATTTTAGTATCGCCGTAAAATATATCGGGGAGTTTTATATTACGGCTGTAGCCGCCTAATTTTAACTCGAGAAGTTCTTTAAAGGAAAACGGAAATGTTTCGACGCTCCACGATCTTCCCCTTAAAGAAGTGTTAATTTTGTAGGGAGTAATTTTAGATGACGAGCCTGCGCAAAAAATATGGATATTTTCCTTCTCCGCCATTCTTCTTGCGAACTTTTCCCAGTTTGCTATATTTTGAATTTCGTCGAATAAGAAATATACATTGTTTTTGTCGTTTATAAGATGCGGGTTTAATTCAAAAAAAGCGCTTCTTACATACTCCATGTCTTCCGTTTTAATATCGCTAAGCCTTTCGTCTTCGAAATCGATATACAACGATGAATCGGGGTGTTTTTTAAAGATATCGTATAAAATAAAACTCTTGCCGCTCCTTCTCACCCCGTATAAAATAACTGCCTTATTGATATTGTCGGGTGGGAGCGGGATATTTCTTCGGGATATTATATCCGGTAAATTAATAATGAATTTTTTATTTTCGGTTATTATTTCTTTTAGTAATTCTTTACTCGGCATAATTTAGACAAAAATTTTTAACCTTGCGGCATTTAATCATGCGGCAAAACAATCCATTTATTTTTAATTATTTCAAATTTAATTATCCTTCATTAAAGGATATAATAACATAAACTAATCCTTTATGGAAGGATAAATTTTAACCTTAATCCTGCAATAAAAAATATTTAAATGCTCATATTTTACCTAAATACCGCCTTTAATTCAGAGATTCGTGTCTACCGTCGAAATTTTCTGGTTTTCTCGCCCAAATTCCGATTTAGGAAATCGATTTGCATAATTCATAGTTAGCCTGTATAATTACGATAACTTATATTTATTATGGACATAAACACCTTAATACTGAACAATCTAAATTATTCCGTCATTCTATTCGACGAAAACCTGGTTTTAAAGTTTTTAAACCTTCCC
>JAJYDX010000055.1 GCA_021777135.1 bacterium
ATTTAAAAAACATTATAACGACGAATCAATAAATAAGGACGATATATTTCACTACATTTACGGGATATTACATTCTCCTGAATACAAAGAGCGTTTCGGCGCAACTGTAAAAAGAATGTTACCCCGCATACCCTTTGCGCTAGATTTTTGGACTTTCAGTGAAGCAGGTGAGAAACTTATGAATTTGCATATAAACTACGAGAATATCGAGCCTTTTTCTGTAATCGAAGATATAAGCGAAAAGAGAAACCCTGATTACAGAGTAAATAAAATGAAATTTGGCAAAAAAAACGGGTTAGTAGATAAAAGTATAATCGATTATAATTCACATATAACGCTTAAAGGCATACCGCTTGAGGCTTATGATTATATCGTGAACGGCAAATCTGCAATAGAGTGGGTTATGGAAAGATATCAGGTTTCGACGGACAAAGACAGCGGCATACTAAACGACCCAAATGAGTGGTCGGATAACCCCAGATATATTATCGATTTATTGGCAAAAGTAGTCAATGTCAGCATAAAAACCTTGGAAATTATTAATGACCTGCCTTCGTTATTTGAAAGTTCAAATGAAGATGAGCAAAACCCAGTTAAATTCGGTACTGGAAAGTCGTTAGCGGAGAAAGCGAGACATTCCAATTTAAAAGTTGTTTCAGATAACGACACTCCCGAATCCGAAAAATTTGTTCATTATCTTCCAGTTTATTCGTTAGAGGCCGCCGCTTCCGGTTTTGGAAAGGAAGAATATGTGGAAAACTCCGGTTGGGCTAAAGTTGAAAGTGAGTTGAAGTTAAATAAATATATGTTTATAGCCAAGGTTGTGGGGCATTCTATGGAGCCGACCATTCCAGACGGAAGTTATTGTATCTTCAGGACTGAAAGAGGCGGTTCGCGTGACGGGAAGATTGTCCTTGTAGAATCCCGTCAGGTTGCGGACCAGGAAACGAACCAGAAATACACGGTAAAACGATATCATAGCGAGAAGGAGCAACTGCCGGACGGTACATGGCGACATAAAAAGATTGAATTGTCCCCTGACAATAAAGAATTTCAGTCTATAATATTAGGAAATGTAACAGAAGATGATTTCAAGGTGATTGCCGAGTTTGTAAATGTTATCTGATTTTTGCAGTTGAAAGAGGAAGGATTTATATAGATATAGATTAATTGCTAAATTTAGCGTTCGATAAAAATGATAAAAAAGTAATACGTAAATTAAATGTTTAGATATTTAATTTTTTGCAATTAAATCACAAAAAATGATACAATTAAATATATTTTTAATTATATTAAATTGAAGTTAATTAAATATTCAGTAAGAGATTAAATTTATGTTAGTAGAATTTAAAGTTTCTAATTATCTTTCTATAAGCGAAGAACAGACTCTAAGTATGGTTGCGAACAATGCCGACAAAACATTGCTGAATCATATTAAAGAGTTTGATAAATACAAGATTAAAGTTCTAAGAACGGCTGGAATATTTGGACCGAATGCTTCCGGTAAAACCAATATGCTTAAAGCTATAGATTTTATGAAAAAATTAGTATTGTATTCTTCGCGAAATCTTCCCAATGCTCCGACAGGAGTTATTCCGTTTAAATTTTTAAAGGGAAAAGATAATCGTTTATCAAAATTCGAAACGACTTTCATTCTTGACGATGGCGTTTTGTATTCATACGGTTTCGAGTTGAGCGAAAAAGAAATATACAATGAATGGTTGCATTATTATCCAAAAAATCAGAAAAGAAATCTTTTTCAAAGAAGCAAAACTGACGGATACAAATTTGGAAGCGATATGAAGGGGCGGAATAAATCTATAGCCGATATGACAAAAGAGAATTCATTATTTTTATCGGTTGCGGCGACGATGAACGAGGAGAAAGCGAAAAATATTTATGCTTTTTTTAATAACATTTCTCCTGTGCTTAATCAAATAGATTTATTAAGCAGTATAATTTTTATGAACAATATCGTTGAGTATTATAAGAATAAAGGCAAGGATAAGTTAATAAGTTTTTTACAAAAAGCGGATTTAGGGATTACCGATTTAGAAATTAAAACTAAAAATATAAGTAAAGGAGTTGAGGTTTTGACAAAAATCCTGCAAGATAAAGGTATTGAAATTAAAAGTTCAAATAAAGAATTAGATATGGATAATCTTGTAGGCGATGAAATCAATTTTACGCATGAATATGACGGTATTTCTGGTAAATTAACAATAAATGAGGAGTCAAGCGGAACGCAGAAACTATTCTATCTTTTGCCGTTTTTTATCGAAAATAAAGGTATTATTTTAATCGATGAGTTAGAATCGTCAATGCATCCTCATTTAATAAATCTTTTATTAGATTTTTATTATGATATTTATCCCGACTCGCAGCTTATTTTTACTTCACATAATTCCGATCTGTTAGATACGGAAAAGTTCCGCAGGGATGAAATCTGGTTTACGGAAAAAGAAAAAAACGGAAGCACGGCCCTTTTTTCGTTAGATGATATAAAACCTAAGCCGAGATTAGAGGATAATATTAAAATGCGCTACCTTTACGGTCAATACGGCGCAGTTCCTAATATATAAAATATATGGCTAATTAATGGCATGAGAGCTAAATAATGGTTAAATTTAAGAGGTCAAGAAAAAAGCGGGAAAGCCGTAGAATATTTTTAATAATAACGGAAGGTAATATTGATGAAATATATTTTAAGCAATATAGAAAGCACAGAAACAATAGCGAATCAAAGGTTTCTATAAACGTTAAAACTGCAGGCCATGCTACAGATCCTTATAATATAGTAAAGTACGCCGTAAAAGAAAAAAACAAAATTAAAGACAATAGTAACGCATTGGGCGGCATATTCTGTGTCTTTGATATTGATATAGTCGTAAAAACAAAAGAAAAAACAGTAAAAGAAAATCTTTCTAAAGCTGAAAATTTAGGTAAGCGAAATAACATTAGTTTAATAACCTCGTTTCCATGTTTCGAATTATGGCTTCTTTTGTATTTTGAAGACTATAACAAGCCCGGATTCGAATGTGAAACAGTTATAAAAGAATTACAAAAATTTTTATCATCTTATTCTAAAAATAAAAAAGAATTTGACAAAATTAATTTTTTTGATAAATATTCGGATAAATTTGGTGATGCTTTAAATCGTGCTAAAAAACTTAAATTCAAAAATAATTCAGATAATTTATTGAATTACCCCTATACCAAAATTTATGAAATATTTGAAGCAATTAAATAAATTATAGCAATTCATAATATTGTATCATTAGGCTTTAAAAGAACGCCAATATTTTTAAAGACTAATTAGATACGAATTTATCCGTCAAAATAATCAAAACCGTTAAAGCGCTTCCGGAAGACAAGCAGTTCGAGGTTCTCGACGTTATTATAAAAAAGGTATACGATTTATTTTTTTTAATATTTTATGAAAATCAAACAATTTCAAATAGATGCATTTACAGGCCGTGTTTTCGGCGGCAATCCCGCCGCAGTGTGTCCTCTTAAGGGTTGGCCGGAAGACAATATCCTTCAATCCATTGCCGAAGAAAACAATCTGTCGGAAACAGCGTTCTTCGTGCCCTCCGAAAATAACTTCGAATTAAGGTGGTTTACTCCCGTTAAAGAGGTTGACCTGTGTGGGCATGCAACTCTGGCGGCGGCTCACGTTATATTCGAACACACAGAATATCCCTCGGATTACATTGTATTTAAAACTAAAAGCAGGAATTTAACGGTTAGAAAAAACGGAAATATGCTCGAAATGGATTTTCCCTTATATATGCCTAAATTAAGCGTAATGCCGGATTATCTGGCGGAAGGACTTGGAAAAACGCCTGTTACGGTGCTTGAAGCGCAGGATTACATTGCCGTATATGACAGCGAAGAAACCGTCCTCTCTATCGTTCCTGACCAGACGTTGCTTAACCGGCTCGGTTTGCGCGGAGTATCAGTTACCGCTCCAGGCGATAATGCGGACTTCGTCAGCCGGTTTTTTGCGCCTAAACTCGGCGTTCAGGAGGATCCCGTATGCGGTTCCTCTCATTGCGAACTTGCTCCGTACTGGGCAGACAGGCTGGATAAAAACATTTTAAATGCCGTGCAGGTTTCTAAAAGGGGCGGAGAGATATTATGCAGGGTGGAAAAAGAAAATGGCCGCGTAATTATATCGGGATGTGCGGTAACATTTATGGAAGGGGAGATTTATTTGCCCTTGTAACGGCGGTTTATTTCCCTTTTTCTATTTTAAACCCTATTTTCCGGACTTGTTTTTCCGGCGGGGTCATTAATTCTTTGAAAGGATTCTCAATAGAAATCAATTTATGCCCGCAGTA
>JAJYDX010000056.1 GCA_021777135.1 bacterium
TCCGTCGCTGTCATTAATAATGCCGGTACTTACCTTTACTGCCCACATCAATAAGGAAAAATGAAAATTTACGTCTTGAACAAAATTTAAAGGAAAAGCTTGCATCAAATCGCTTCTCTTACTATAAATTAAACATAATGCGTCCCATGCTTTTTCAAATTGTTTATTACTCATAAACAGCTTATTGAATGCTTCAGGCACTTTTATTTCATTCGCATTTAACGATGAAATTAAAAATTTAGCCGGTTGAATATTGCCGACCCAATAATCGAAATGTAATTTTTGACAGTTTGTACATTCTTTTTGATTTGTCTTTAACTCATATATTTCCTTTAAACTTAAAGAAAAAAGATTCCCGAAAGAGTAACTTTGATTGCCTTTCGGAAGCGCGCAGCAAGTTAGCGCATTGCATTCCTCATCGATAAGAAGAACGTCGAATTGGGTGCATCTGTAATCCGAAGGCTTTTTAAAAAGAAGCTCGTCGACGTAAAATAACATTAAATCTTTTGATACTTTTTTCAAAAAGTCATAACTTAATTCATTATTTAGATATTTTTTAGTATTTTCATAATTATTAAAACCGGCATAATAAGGATAAATATTGATATTATTGGCTTTTGTAAAATTAAAAGCTTCTTTATATTCACCTATATTAAATTGATATACATGATAAAAAATAGTGGCAATTCCTTTATAATCTAAATCCCTGAAAGTTTTGATAATTTCAATTATATTTTTCTTTATCGATTCAAAATTAAAACCATGAATCTTATCATAAGAATGCTGGGAAAACCCGCTCATAGAAAAATTTAATGATTTCAAATTTTTCATAGAGGTTGCGGAAGAAATTTTAGGAATTTTTGATGCGTTTGTTGAAATTTGAAACTTTATATCGCGACAATTTAAAATGCCGACAATGCTTTCAAAATTAGGATGCAGAAACGGCTCGCCCCAATTATATAAAGCGATAAAACCGCTTTCAGGATTAAACATTTTATTATCCAAAATATAATCTATCGCTTTTTCAAATTTTTCAACCTCAATAAATTTATAGTTATTTTTGATATTTTTTTTGCTTATATTTGACGCGCCTGTAGCGCAATAAGGACATTTACCGTTGCATATACCTGATATCTCAAAATTGATATAATCAAACATGATATATTATTAATATATAACTAAAAAATATTAAATTTATCTGTAAGTTTTATGAGGCTTATATAATCGAAATCGTATATCTCTTTAATTTTATTTGCCTGTTCCGGATTAAAAATTAAATCAAAAAGGGTTTCAAGAGCTAACGTTAAATATTGTTTTTTATTTTTTCCGTCAAATAAAAATATCATCGACATAATAAATTTGGCGTTGAATCCTTTAGGGCTATAATATTTAACGGCGGAAGGAAATGTTTTAATAGTATCGTCATAAGACGAAATTTGCAAAAAATTTTTTGCAATTATTAACCATTCATTTGAATCTCTAGTTATGACTTCCGGTCTGTTTCCGCTTGCATTTGCTTTATTGGCTCTTACTCTAAATCGTACTAATTTATCTTGTATCACATAAATTTCATATTTGAGGCATAATCTTATCCACATATCAAAATCTAGAAGTTGCGCTAATCCTGCCCTGTAAAACCCGCATTCGTTAAAACAATTTTTTCTTATTAGAACACTTGGATGGCATAAAGCATTCCCTTTATAAAAAAAGTGCCTCAGCCATTCGAAACGATTTTTATTTGATTGCTTAAATATAGAATAATAAAGATGCGTATTATCCGAAAAACAGTTACCGTTTTCTTCTATTATTGAAGCCATAGTAAACACTGCCCCATAACCTTGATTATTGTCCAAAAATTCAACTTGTTTTTCTAATTTTGCAGGTTCCCAAACATCATCAGAATGGTGAATTGCAATATATTCTCCTTTTGCGACTTCAGAAATTGAATTATTAATTGCGTAAACGGCGCGCCTATTATATTCATTTCTAAACTTAATGATGCGTTTATCGTTATAGCGGTTAATAATATCCCATGAATTGTCGGTTGACGCATCGTCCCATATAATTAATTCAAAATCATTATATGTTTGGCTTAAAACGCTGTCGATGGCTTCCCTTATATATTTTTCGTGGTTATATGAGGTAAGAACAACCGAAACCTTAGGCATATAAGTATTTTTCTCCTTATTTATTCAATAAAACATCAAATCTGTAATAACTGGTGTTCAATCCTTCATCTATATCTAAAAATTTACATCTAAACCCATTATCAGATACAAGCTTTTCTATATCTTTCTTATTCCACCATGTTCCCATATGGGGCTTACCTTCTTTTTCTCTTTGAAAATAAAAAGCTTTTTTTTCGTCCGTATCATAATAATCCCATATTTTTTCTTTATCTGGAATATTGGATATATATATAGATATATCGTCAAGAACCGATAAATTTTTCATAAATACTTTAGCATCATCCATCGATAAATATTGAAAACAGGAAGGCATGCAAATTTTATTTACGTTTTTAAATTGGAAATAATTTACCGATACGATATTTCCCGTCGTATAGTTTATATTTTGTTTTTTATTAATAGAACTTGCAATATTTATAAGGCCTTCGGAAAAATCAACGGCGTAAATATATGAAACATGACTCGCAAGTTTTGAAGTTATCAAACCGTTGCCGCAGCAGATATCTAAAAGAATATCAGAACTCTTAAGGGATAGATTATCCATAATACATTTAACCCTCAAATCCAGCTGAATATCGTCCGCTTCTTTTCCGTTAACCGTCATATCGACCTGTTTAAATAAAGAATTTTCAAACTTAGCCGCATTTTCGTTAAAATGTTCTTTCCAATAATCCATTAGCCCTCCGTAATATCGTAATAATCAAGAAGCTTGGCGGTTTCTTCTTTCCCGTTAAACATAAGAACGTCTATAATAGAAAGCCATGATTCAAAATCTTTTCTTTTTTGATTATAAACTATTTCTTTCGGTTTCAAAAATAAAATATTTATGTTATCCGCATTAAATTTTTCTTTATCGAAAAGCTCTTTCCCCGATATTGGATTAATATAAGCTTTTGCTTTTCTTTGTTTAGAAATTTCTAAAGCCCAGTCGCCGGCATCTTTAACATTAGAGTAATTGAAATCATAATGCGAAGAGATAGTTATTTTAGTATTTATATTAAGATAATCGCACAATTCCGTAATAATTACCCGATTAACTTCTACTATGCCGTCGTTATTAATTTTTTTTATAATGTTTTCGATAAGATTAACCGTCTCCATATAAAAAGGGGCTATTTTTTTATAATTATTTAATGGATTCAACAATACATCCTGCCATTTTAAACCTTCCGAAACCTTAATGTCTTTAATAAGGTCTTCCCTTGAGTGTTTTTTTAAAGGAACCGTTATATAAGTCCATCCTTCATTCTGCTTTAAAATTCTGTTTCTGTTAATCCAGCCGTGCCTTATATACTGAACGTCGTCGAACAAAATAAACTCGTCCGCCGCTTTAATCAACTGCCAGTAACCTATATAAGGGAAAAAATAAGGCTGCATTATACCAAGAGTCATCGTTGGATTTCCTTTTTTATAGTATCTACGATTCTTTTCATATCTTCGATGCCGTATCTCTGGTCTATCGGCAGAGGCAAAAGATAGTTGGAAATGTATTTTTCATTATCCGTAGCTCCTTTAATATCGATAATCTCTTTCCAGTAAGCCGGTATGTAAATCTTATTATCTATAAGCTTTTGCCTTAAAACGTCATTTTTAATCAAAAAAGGATAAACCATAGGACCTTCTATGGATGAAAAATCTACTTTAAGCTCGTTTAAATCTTTTAAATAGCCGTGAATATAATAAAAGTTGCGCTCCCTTATAATTTTAACGCTTTCATAATCTATAGACGAGAGGATTGCCTGCGTTAAACGCGACATTTTCTTAATTTCTTGATTGCACCTTCCTCTCTTCGATTCTTGAAAGGCTTCAAAAAATTCGGAGGCGGTTTTATCCGTACGGCCAAGAATATGAGCCATGCGGGCATAAGAAAAATCCTGCTCTAATTCTTTATCCGATAATACGCCGGTAAAAAGATATCCTCCGCCGGGCACCCCAAAGAA
>JAJYDX010000057.1 GCA_021777135.1 bacterium
CGGAAATCAAAAAATATTCCGGACATACCGCAGATAAAGACGTTCCTGTTCTCGTTTCGGCTATAAACGGAAAATCCGATTATTTAATTACCGGCGATATAAAAGATTTTAAAAAACTTAAAACTTCCGACGAATACTCGTTTAAAATAGTAAATCCGGCTGAATTTATTTCCGAAGCAGCAGGCAAAATTTTATTTATAAAATCAGATTGAGCCGCTCCGTCTTGTATTTATATCTATTTTTTTTCATGAGAAAAAATTTTTCTTGACGGCGGGGGGGGGGTATGATTATATAATATCTTAATCAGTTAATAAAAATATTATTTAAAGTTATATAATATAAATTTTTATTTGTTATTTGAAATAAATTTGTAGATTTATATCATTATTATATTATCATTATATAGGTAGAGAGAAAGGAAGGAGTGGGGTATATTTGTGAACGTCTTTAAATCTAAGCAATTTTTAATCGGGCTGACGACGGGAGTAATATTTTTAATATTTTCGGCATTAATAGTCTATTTTACAGGTGATTTCAATTATGTTGTGAGAAGGTTTAATATAATATTTTTTTTCGGCACATTCATAATCATTTCTTCGATATTTTTATCGTCTTATATGAGTGCTAAGAGAGATTTAAAATTATCGGAGCAAAAAAAACTTTTTGACGCAATAATGGAATATACTACCGATACCATTGTAGTAAAAAACCATTCGGGAGTATATATAACGGCAAGCAAAAGCGCAGAGAAATTTCATTATAGTCCCCAAATTATTTCTACCATGGGAAAAACGGATGAACAATTAAAAAATTTATCCTTTCAAACGGAAGATTTCTTTAAAACGGTCGAAGATACCGACAAAATAATATGGGAAACAAGAAAACCCAATAATTTTTTACTTCAACTTTACGATAAAAATAAAGCATCTCATATCTTTGATATTACAAAGATACCTATTTTTGACGAAAAAGGCGGAAGACTGCTGTCTATAGCCGTAGGACATGATATAACGGATAGAATGGAGAGCGAAAAACAGTTCAAATCCATGTTTTACGATAATTCCCTCCCGATGTTTACTTTTGATTTAGAAACTCTTGTTTTGCAGGATGTAAACGAATCAGCTATAAAATACGGCGGATATGCCGAAAACGAAGTTATAGGCAAAACCATGGATGAAATCAACCCGTTTGTTACGAAGGATATAATTTTTAAACTTTTGGATAAATTCAAGCAAGGTAAAGATAAAACCTTCAGAGGGATTAAATTTCCTTTGAAAAATGGAGAAATAAGGGATATCGAGGTCAGTCTTACGTTAATTTATAAAAAGAATGAGTCGATAGCTGTAGCAACTATTTTTGATGTTACCGAAAAACTTGCAAACGAATCTAAAATAAAGTTGCTTAAACAGCTATATGAATCATTAATCAAGGAAGTTTCTTTAATATTAAACCCCGAAAGCGAGAATGCCGTTTTTCACAGGACGCTTGTCGCATTGCAAAAAAGCGGCATTTTTAACGCAGTATGGATAGGCAGGCTTGAATCAGATAGGAATATCAAATATATATCAGCCAGAGGTAGAGGAACGCAAGAACTAATGAAGATAAAATTGAACGCGGACTGCGATAAAAAGTTTTTGACGCTTGCCGAAAGGGCAGTATGTTTAAATCGCATAGTTTATAATAACGACCATATTTCTGACCCGCTTCTTGAGCCGTATCTTGATTTTCTGATAAAAAATGAGTGGCACTCTGCTTGCGCCGCCCCCATCCACAGGGCTGACAAGGTGTGGGGAGTTATTACTTTGATTTCCGACAAAAAGAATATCTTTGACAGGGATATACTGGAATTTGTTTCTAAAATATCAGCTCTTTTATCACACAGTCTTAACGAGATAGATATCAAAAATCAACTTGAAAAAGAGAAAAGAAAATCGGAATATCTTGCCCACCACGATGCGCTTACCGGACTTCCTAACAGGCTTCTTCTTACTCAGCTTTTGGAAGGAGCGATGAATAGGGCTGATAGAGGTAAAACTTATGTCGGCGTAGGAATGATAGATTTCGACGACTTTAAACAAATTAACGATATCTTCGGACACGATGAGGGAGACAATCTTTTAAAAGAATTTGCAAAAAGATTAAAAAATATTTTAAGGCAGACAGACCACTTGGTCAGGCTTGGAGGAGACGAATTTGTTATATTAATGGAGGATTTAAAAAATAAGGACGACTTGTATATACTTATTCCAAGAATAGAAAAGGCATTTGCTAAACCCATTGTTATAAAAGGAAACGATATTTATTTAAAAATAAGTTTAGGCATTACCCTTTACCCTATAGATAAACAGCCGCCGTATCTATTGCTGGTTCACGCCGACAATGCAATGTACGGCATAAAGGCAAAAAAGGGAGTAAGAGAAACATTCTGGCAATTATATGAGGAATAAAAATAAAATTAATTAACGGATTTTTAACGTTAACGGGGGCATTTAATGAAAGTAAAAACAGATTTTATTCCATCGTCCGTTCTAATTCTTAACTCGGATAACGAAATAATACATGCAAACGAATGTGCCGTAAAAACTTTCGGAGCGTTAAAAAAGGGAACAAAATGCTTTCAATATACGCATAAAAATATCAGGCCTTGCAATGAATGCGGAGAAATATGCCCTATGTATGAAATGTTAAATAAAAAAGTTGACAAATTTACGACGCTTCACGTGCATAAAACACTTAACGGAAATGCATACAATACCGTTATCTTAAAAAAGATATCGGACAATTTATATATAGAATTGATAGACGATATAACCGATGTATTTTTTAACGAACTCGAAAACAATAAAAAACAGCTTGAATTGATTTGGGAAGTAGATTTTTTAACAAATATTTACAACAGAAGAAAAATAATAAGTATAATAAATTACGAGCTTAAAAAATCCAAAAGATATAAAAAGCCTTTAACGGTTATCATGATGGATTTAGACGGTTTTAAAAACGTAAACGATGGATTAGGACACATAAAAGGAGATGAAGTTTTAAAAGCTGTAGGCGTTATACTCAAAGAGAATATAAGAGACGTCGATTATGCCAGAAGATACGGCGGAGACGAGTTTATATTGGTTCTTCCTGAAACAAACACCGAAAATTCTATTAAAATAGTCAAAAGAATTAAAAAAGACATAGAAGCAATGGACTGCCTTGATGATTTAAACATTACCGCAAGTTTCGGAATAACGTCCGTTAACGAAAAAGATTTAACTGACGTCGATATAATAAAACGCGCCGACGAAGCATTATATAAATCCAAACATGAAGGTAAGAATAAGTATAACGTTAAATAAAAATTTTGCATCTTAAACAACTGTTTTTTTTATTATATATGAAGAAAATTAAAAAAATTCTCGTAGAACAGCTCAAAGTTGCTGACGTACTGACGCCTATAATATTTTACTTTTTCACATTATGTGGTATATTTTATATATAGATTTATGTATGATATAGCTGTTTTTTTAATAATAAACGCAATTAAAAAATCGATAAATTTAAAATGGATGTTGATAAAATAGAAACGGATAGTGGCATAGATATTAACGTAAATATTATTAGGATAAAAAAAAATGAAATAATCGACCAGATTATCCATAATGCATTGACGTCAAATATTGAGCTTGGAATTACCGTTTTCCCCCAAGGCCAGTTTTTTAAATCTTATTTTATAGAGACAAAGTCTAAATATTTAATTATAGACAGCCTTATGCCTTTCTATGGTAACAAGATACTGCCTAAGACGGAACATCTAAAAATTAATATGAAAGCAAATAATCAAATAGCGGACAAATATTTCGTTTCAAAATATAAAGACGAAATAACTTCGGGAGACGAAAGTAATTTTTTGATTTATAAACCTCAAGAAATAGTAATAGTTGAAAAAAGAAGCGTTCTAAGAGTTTCAACAGACAAATACAATGCGGCTTTTATCATCGGCAAATATCAAAATAACGACTTTTTTTATCCTCTGTATGATTTATCGTGGAACGGCATATCTTTCAATTCCGATGTAAAAATGGAACAGGGAACATTATTAA
>JAJYDX010000008.1 GCA_021777135.1 bacterium
ACAACGATTACCCCGTATAAGCTTGATCTAGAAAATGGCGGAGATATTGAATATTTCATAACTACCGGAAAAGATATCACCGCGGAAATAAAAGCTGAAGAAACAATGGAGCAGTTAATGCATTTCGACGCTCTTACCGGTCTTCCAAATAAAAGGTTTCTTAAAGAAAAGATTGACGCGTATTTAAAAGACGCTGGCTATTCAGAGGCAGATTCTTCGCCTTTTCAGCTTTCTCACTGCGCGCTTGCATTAATAAACCCCGTAAATTTTTCTTTAATAAACCATACTTTCGGTTTTGAAACCGGAGATAAAATAATCGTTGAAATATCAAAAAAGATAAAAAAAGTCATAAAGAGTTACGATATTTTAGCAAGATGGGAGGCGGATAAATTTGCCGTATTTTTCAAACGCTTAAAATTCGACGAAGACGCGCTTCATATCGTGGATAGGATACTTGATGTTCTTAGCGAATCATATATATCTTATATGCCTGACGCCGGCAAAAAAATAAATATATCTTTTAACGCCGGCATATCGTTATATCCTAAGGACGCAACTTCATCGCAGGATATTTTCGATAAAGCTGAATCGGCGCTGCTTAATTCAAGATCTAAAGGCGAAAATACGGTTGGATTTTTTAAAAAAGAGTTTGAAGAATCAGCAAGAAAAAAAGTTGAACTGAGGAGCGGTCTTAACGAAGCTCTTGCGGAAAAACAGTTCGTGCTTCATTACCAGCCTTATTTTGATATAAAAACGGGCTCGATAAGAGGCGCGGAAGCTCTTTTAAGGTGGCAAAAAAACGGAAGGCTTACTCCGCCTATGGAATTCATACCGTTTTTAGAGCAGAGCGGAATGATTACTAAAGTTGAAAATTGGATATTAGGCGAGGTGGCGTCTAAAATAAAAACATGGTCAAACAAGGGTCTTAAAGTAGTGCCGGTTTCAGTAAATATTTCCCCCGCAAGTTTCGCCAATCCTCATATAAAAGATATCATAGAAGAAACGCTTCGCAAAAACGAGGTCGAGCCAGGCTTTTTTAATTTCGAAATTGTAGAAAGAACATTTATGGACAATTTAGAATATTCGGGCAGGCTGTTGAATGACTTAAAGGACAAAGGATTCGGATTTTCTATAGACGATTTTGGAACCGGTTATTCTTCGCTTTCTTATTTAACCGAACTTCCTTTTGATAACCTTAAAATAGATATTTCTTTCGTTAAAAAAATGCTTACAGATAAACATTCAAGATATATAGTAGAAACTATAATTTATCTTTCTAAAAAGCTTAATATGAAGTCTATTGCAGAGGGCGTGGAAACCGAGGAACAGTTGCAATTATTAAAAGAACTAGGATGCGATTATATACAGGGATTTTTATTATCAAAACCATTGGAAGAAACAAAATTCGAGGAGTTTCTTATTTAATAAAATCAAAAAATAAAATATGTCAAAAATTTTTATAACCGGCGGAATATCTTCCGGAAAATCAAGTTTTGCGGAAAAAACAGCGCTTTCGTTGCATAAATCTTTAGTTGCCGCAGACACGTCATTGTATTCAATGGGAAAAAACGACGGCATGCTTCATTTCATTGCTACGGCGAAAACATTGATTACCGATAATTATCAAATAAACGGAACCGGCGGCAGAAGTTATGAAGACGAAGAAATGCTTTTAAAAATTAGTAGACATAAAGATAAAAGAGACGCGGATTTTATAGTTCATGAAAATTTTAAGGATTTAAATGAAGAAATTGCCCTTATACTTAAATCTCCGGCTTTATCGTCGGCTGTTGAAAATGGGATAATACTTATAGACTCTATGACTTTATGGCTTTCTTCCATTTTTATAGATATATCCTGTTATGACTACGCCTTAAAATCTATCAAGAAATTTTCCAAATATCTTTCAAAAATCAAATGTTCTGTTATTACCGTTGCAGACTCTTTAGGTTTTAATATGGTTCCAACCGACGCTTATGTCAGGAAATTTATCGAATTAAACGGTTTAATGGAACAGGAGCTTTCCGCATTTTCCGACAAGGCATATTGCGTAATAGCAGGGCAAACTATATCGTTAAAGTAAAAACTCCCTATTCCCGCCGGTATTTATTTTTATTTAAATCTAATTTATAATTAATTAAATCGATAAAAATTAAATTATTTTTTAAGGATGCCTATATGCACGACAAAAAATATCTTTTTTCTATTACCGGAGGAATAAAGCCGGCGGATAAGCGAAAGTTCAATAAGATTGCGGAACACAGGCTTGACAGGCTTATAAAGCCTAAAGGAAGCCTCGGCAGGCTTGAAGACTTTGTAAAAGACGTAGTCGCAATTACGGAAGAAGAAAGACCGTGTTTAAATAATAAATTCGTATGCGTTTTTGCCGGTGACCACGGCGTAGTAGAAGAAGGCGTCAGCCTGTTTAAGCAGGATGTTACCGCGCAGATGGTTAGAAATTTTTTAAGCGGGGGAGCGGCAATAAATACGATTTCCGAATCTTCGGGGGCAGATGTTATAGTTGTTGACGTGGGTATAAACGCAGACTTTGCCGATATTGAATCGCCATCGTTTTCAGGTTTTATAAAAGGCAGGATAAGAAGCGGGACGTCGAATATCTACAAAGGTCCGGCTATGACAACTGCCGAAGCAGTTAAATCGATACTTAAAGGCATAGAAATAGCCGGCATAGTAAAAGATAAAGGCGCAAAGATATGCGCTACAGGAGAAATGGGAATAGGCAATACTACTCCGGCATCCGCGATTACCTGCTTTTATTCGAAAAAGCCGCCGGAACTTGTCTGCGGGAAAGGAACAGGGGTAAATAGGGACGTAATTAAAAAGAAAGCTGAAATTATTAAAAAGGCGATTAAATGCAATATTAGCGACGGCGGAGACGCAATAGACGTTCTTGCGGGAGTGGGCGGTTTGGAAATAGGCGCGATTGCAGGGTTTATACTTGGTTGCGCCATTCACAGAATTCCGGTAGTCGTAGACGGTTTTATTTCTACCGCGGGTGCGCTAATAGCTTTAAATATTAATCCTTATGTTTTAGATTATATGTTTATAGGGCATCTTTCCAAGGAAAAAGGTCATAAAGCCGCCGTAAAACTCATCGGCAAAACTCCGATATTAGATTTATCCATGAGGCTAGGCGAAGGAACAGGTGCAGTTATAGCAATGAAGATAATTGAAACTGCCCTCGATATGTATAATAATATGCTGACGTTCGACGAAGCCGGAGTTATAGCTTCAAAACTTAACCGTTAATTAAATACTTTATTATAATATAATATAAGATAAATCAGGTCTTTATATGTTTGCCGTTTATTTTGCATCGGACAGGTCTTCGTCGGGAAAATCTACCGTAACCCTAGCTTTTTCAATGGCTCTTAAAGATATGGGCTACTCGTTAAGCGCATATAAGGCAGGACCTGATTTTATAGATACCGCAATATTATCCAAAGCTTTAAAATCGGAAATACCGGTAAAAAATTTAGACCCGTTCCTTATACCGCATAAACATTTAAAAAAATGGTTTTTTTCAGGCAACGAAACCGCTGGCGGAAGGGACAGAGATGTTCTAAAATCAAAAGAGTACGAAAATAATTGCAAAAAAAAGGCGTTTATCGTAGAAAGCGCTATGGGGCTTTACGACGGTAATTCATACATAATAGCAAAGGAATTTAAACTGCCGGTAGTTTTGGTTATGGATTGCAAAAGAATTTCGTCAACTATGGCTTCTTTGGTGTACGGTTTGAAAAACTATAAAAAAGGCGTAAACGTCTGCGGGGTTATTTTAAATAATATCTCTTCGAAGAGGCATTATGAAATAATTTCAGAGGAAATTAGAGTCAACATTCCTGATATTAAGGTTTTCGGGTGGATTTTAAAAGATGAAGACGTTTTCTCGATAAAGGAAAGACATCTTGGCTTAACGGTTCACGGCGACGAAAGCGGAAACGGTAAGAAATCTTTTAAAAAAATTGTTTCAGGCATTACTGAAGGCGTATTTAAAAATGTAGATTTTAATATACTGGTAAAGACTTTAAAAGAAAATTCCACTCAATTTAATAAATTGTTTCAAAAAAACACTGAAAGTAAGAAGAACCTAGACGTATCAGTTCTTGACGAACCTAAAAAAACCAACAATCGTATTAAAAACAAAATTAAATCTAAAATTGCGGTTGCGCTGGATAAAGCTTTCTTCTTTTATTATAATTTTAATCTGGAAATTCTAAAAAGTTTCGGGGCGGAGATTGTTTTTTTCAGCCCGCTAAGAGACAAATCCCTGCCTAATGGTACTCGGGCAATTTATATAGGCGGAGGTTATCCCGAAATATATGCCGGTGCGCTTGCCGAAAATGTATCCGTCAGGAAAGAAATTTATGAGTTCTTTAAAAATAATGGTATAATATATGCCGAATGCGGCGGATTGATGTATCTGTGCAGAAAAATTATTTATAAGAAGCAAAGCTTTGCCGCAACCGGCATCTTTCCGTTTGACGCTTCCATGGATATAGGAAGGCTCTCGCTTGGGTACAGAACCGTAAGGTTTAAAGAAAAAACGTTTTTAGGCGAAGCAGGTTTGACCGTTAACGGGCATGAGTTTCATTATTCTACGCTTCTAAATGACGACGGTTTAGTTGTTAAAAACAATAAATATCCCGAAAATGTTAAAAATATATTTGAATATGAAAGCGCAAGCGCTCCGGGCATATTTAAACCGGAAGGTTATAATGTTTTAAACGCGATAGGCAGCTATATTCACCTGTCGTTCTACTCAAATAAATTGCCTGCTAAAAATATTGTAGCCGGCTCGGTAAATTTTTGAAATTAAACTTAAAGCTTCAATTAGAATATGTATAATAAAGGGAGAAATAAATATATGACAGAAAAAGAAAATGCCTTAAAAAGTATAGAAACAGAAGGAGTAAGATATGTTTCGGCTAAAGAAAAAATCGCAGCAGAAAAACTGAAGAAAAATATAATAGAAGGTAAAGCTGTTATTCTGCATAATAAAAATAAGGATAGATTTGTCGGCATAGGAAAAGGATTAACAACAAAGATAAACGCAAGCATTGGAACTTCCACAAATCATATAGATTTAGGCGAAGAAATACGAAAGGCGGTTATTGCTGAGAAGTCTGGAGCCGATACTTTAATGGAACTCAGCGTAGGAGGCAATTTAGACCTCATAAGAAGAGAAGTTTTAAGTAATACTTCCCTGCCTTTAGGAACAGTGCCTTTATATCAGGCGTTCAGGGAAGCTATAGATATATATAAAAATCCTGTAAAAATGCCTGAGCAGCTAGTTTTAGACGTAATAGAAAAACAGTGCGCCGACGGAGTTTCCTTTATGGCGATTCATTCCGGTTTAAACCTTATGTCTTTGGAAAGGCTAAAGAAACAGTCTTACAGATATGCCGGACTTGTTTCTAAAGGCGGCGCGTACATGATAGCGTGGATGATAGAAAACAATAAGGAAAATCCATTATATGAAAGATTTGAAGACGTACTTAAAATATTAAAAAAATACGATACCGTATTGAGTCTCGGAAACGGCTTGAGAGCCGGCGCTACCGCAGATTCTTTTGACAGGGCTTATATGCAGGAGCTTATTATAAACTGCGAACTTTGCGATATCGCAAGGGATTACGGCGTCCAGACAATAGTAGAAGGTCCTGGGCATATTCCTATAGACGAAATCGAAGCAAACGTTAAAATTCAGAAGAAAATGTCTAACGACGCCCCTTTTTACGTGCTTGGACCTTTAGTAACAGATGTTGCCGCAGGCTACGACCATATATCTTCCGCAATAGGCGGAGCGCTTTCATCCTCCTTCGGCGCCGATTTTTTATGTTACGTAACCCCGGCCGAACATCTTGGACTTCCTTCCGAAGAGGACGTAGAAACCGGTGTTAAATCGGCAAAAATTGCCGCGCATATAGGAGATATGATAAAATTAAAGAAAACAGGAGACGACTTAAATATATCGAAGGCCAGAAGGGACATAGACTGGGAGAGTCAGTTCAAATATTCTATTGATCCGGATTATTCCAAAAAGGTATTTAAATCCAAAAATAACGATGAAACCGCGGGATGCAGTATGTGCGGAGAGTTCTGCGCTCCGTTAAGAGTTAAAAAATACTTCAAATATGAAATCAAACAAGGGAAAAAAGCTTAATATCAAGTTTAGCTTGACATCCGCTTTCGTTTTTTTGTTAGCCTTAATTTTATTTTTTAGCCTTAAGGGCGTAGTTAAGGTTTATAGGTTAAGGTCCAAGCAGCAATTAGTCAATAAGGAGATTGCCGCTATTAAAAAAAGCAACAAAAAAATAAACGACCAGATTTATGAGCTTGCAAATAACAAACAGTATATCTCTAATTTGGCAAGAGAGAAGCTAAATATGATAAAGCCAGGCGAAATAGTATTTAAATTCATAGGTAAAAATAAAGATAAAAATACGGATAAAGATAAGAAATAGTTCAGGAAATTTCGAAATATTCGGGGTAAAAACCATCCTGCATTTTAATGTTTATTGTTTTATTTATTTTTTCTTCCAGAATTTTAATCATTTTTTCGTTTTCATAAAGCTTGTTCATAACACTTGGATGAACCGTAGCAGTAATTTTTTTAGCCCTTGTCTTTTTTCCATGGAGAGAAACTGCCCTTAACACTTCAAAACAGATAGTCTGAGCCGATTTTATCATACCGGAACCTTCGCAAACATGACATTGCTCTAAAAACAATGCGGCAAGACTATTTCCGGTCCTTTTTCTGGTCATTTCGACAAGTCCTAATTCCGTTATCCTGTTAATAGTAGTTTTAACCCTGTCGTTTTTAAGCGATTCTTCAAGCATCCTGTAAACTTTTTCTTTATGCTCTTCCTTATTCATATCTATAAAATCTATTACTATTATTCCGCCTATGTTTTTAAGCCTTAATTGGAATGCTATTTCTTTAGCCGCCTCGAGGTTTGTTTTTAGTATAGTATCTTCAAAATTTCTCTTTCCTACGAACTTGCCCGTATTGACGTCTATAGCCGTTAAAGCTTCGGCGTGGTCTATTACAATATATCCTCCTGATTTGAGCCATACTTTTTTATTAAGGGACTTAGAAATTTCTTTTTCTAAACTAAAACGGTCGAATAAGGAAACTCCGCTTTTGTCCTTATAGAGCTCGACAATGTTTATATATTCGGGGGACTGGATAGAAAGAAATTCTATAATTTTTTTATATTCGTCTTTTTCGTCGATTATAATTTTGTCTATTCCTTTATTTAGGAAATCCCTTAAAACCCTCAAAGATAATCCTATGTCCGTAAATATAAGCCTTGGGGCTTTTGCTTTAATCTGTTCGTTATAAATATTATTCCAAAGGCTGGTGAGAAATTTTATATCTCTTTCAATATCTATTTCCGCCGCATTTTCCGCCGCGGTTCTTATTATAAAACCAGTGCCTTCGCTTCTATATTTTAGGACTATATTTTTCAATCTTTTTTTCTCGGCATCGCTTTTTATCTTTCTTGAAATTCCTATGGACGAAGAGGTTGGCATATATACGAGAAACCTGCCGGGGAGAGATATATGGCTTGTAACGCGGGCGCCTTTAGTTTTTACAGGCTCTTTAGCAATTTGCACCAGTATTTCCTGATTTTTTTTTACGAGTTGATCGATGCTTGGCAGTCCTTTTTTATTTTTTTTAAGTTTTTTGCGTTTTGGGGAATGCTTTTCTTTTTCCGGGTTTTCAGTGTTTTCGGAATCGTCTGCTCCAGACTCGAAAAAATCGTAATCGGAACCTTCTATTTCAAAAAAATCTCCAGCGTATAAAAATGCGGATTTTTCCCACCCTATGTCGATAAATGAAGCCTGAATGCCGGGGAGAATCTGCATTACTTTTCCTTTATATATATTGCCATGTTTTGGAATATTTTCATCGCGTTCGATAAAAATTTCGGCTAACTTGCCATCTTCCATTAATGCGATACGCGTTTCAAAATCATCTTTGTTTATGATAAGTTCTTTGGTCAATTACTTTCTCCGTATTGTATATATATACATAATATTAAATATATCATTGTTTTAAGCCGATATTATTTTACCATACTAAACAATATAAAATAAATAAATTCAGTTTTAAATTTTTTATTTGGATTTATTTTTGTCATATATGGTATAATAAAATTTAAAATTATAAATAATTTTTTTAACATAGATAAATGAGGATATATAATCATATGGATGAGAATGTGGTTTTGTGCGCTGTATGCAGTTGGAGGGGCGTCTGTAAAAAAAAATATAGTATTTCCGGAATAGAGATTTTTAACTGCCCTGATTTTTCTAGAGATGTTTCGATTGCAATATCCGGCATCGAAGAATTGATGCACTTTATTAATAACTTTAAAAGCGACAGGATAAATTAATTTGAAAAAAGATAAGATTACCGCAGTTATAGTATTTCTGGTAATAATATTTATCGTTTTCGTATTTGGACTTTTTGTGGGAAAAAAATTATCCCCTAAAGGCTCAAAAGAAGGAGTAATAAAAGAATCTGCCTTAAAAAATAAAAATAAGACGAATATAGGACAGAATTCCCAAATACAAAACTCAGTTTCTGAGGATAATATAAAATTTGCGCCTATTTCAAAATTAGCTGCCTTAAAAAAAGGTAAAGTCAAAGCAAAAAAAACCGAAACAACAAAAAAACCTCAAAATTCCATATCGGCTAAACCCGTTGCTAAAACTAAAATAGTTTATGTTAAAAAGCCAGTTTACGTGTACAAATATATTACAAAAAAAGCCCCTGTAAAGAACAGTTCCGCCTCGCCTTTTAATTCAAAAAATTATTTTACCATTCAGGTTGCCGCCCTTTCAAATTACGCTCAGGCTAAAACTCTTGCCGATAAACTTAATGCTATGGGGTTTTTCGCCTATATAGTTCCTATAAGCGTAGAAGGCAAGAATGGTAAAGCCGTTTATCAGCAGGTTAGAGTAGGTAAGTTTTCAACCGTTAAAGGAGCTAAATCTGTTGAAAACATAATATCTAAAAAATTTAATGTAAAGCCATACGTAATAAAGGTCGATTAAAGGCCGGAAAGACCATATGCTATTTCTGCCGCGTATAAATGGCATCCGTATAATAAATCTGTAATTTTTCAAAAACACACATACCTCTTAATATCTTCATATCCAAATTTATACTTTTAGTATTATAATTAATATATAAATACTTTCTAATGCATATTTAGTATATTTTAAAATTTATTGACATAATTTAATAAATAATATATATTAAATAGTAATCATTACTATTTATTTTTTTTAAAATATTAAAATCCTAAATTTAACGGAGGTATTTTTATGTGCGAAGAAAGTTATGAAGAGTTTGAAATTGCGGCTATCGGTAAGCCGGTTCCGTCTTTTGGTGAAATTAACACCTATGACCCAAATACAAAAGGATTTGGTAAATTTAGCTTAGAAGAAGCCAAGAAAAATAAAAAGTGGACTATTCTCGTATTTTATCCTGCCGACTATACTTTCGTGTGTCCGACAGAGCTGGCTGATTATGCCGAGAAACAAGAGGAACTTGAAAAAATGGGGGCGCAAATTGTTTCGGTAAGCACAGATACGCATTTTGTTCATATGGCATGGCAGAGGGACGAAAAACTTTTGGAAAAAGTAAGGTTTGTGATGGGCGCAGATCCTACCGGAAGGGTTTCCAGGCTTTTTGACGTTTACGACGAAGAAAGCGGTCTAGCTTTAAGAGGCACTTTTATTATTAATCCCGACGGCGTATTAGTAGCTTCGGAAGTAAATTTCTTTAATGTAGGAAGAAACGCTGACGAGCTTGTCAGGAAAGTAGAAGCAAACATATATGTATCTAAACATCCGGAAGAAGTCTGTCCGGCAAAATGGCATAAAGGCGGAAAGACCATTAAGCCAGGACCAGATGTCGTAGGCAAGGTTTACGAATCGTTGAAATAAAGCGCGGTTCTGGCATTTTTAGCCGACATCAATGCAAGGACAATATAAAAACTGAATTCCCGCCTGCGCTGGAATGACGGTGCAGTGATTTAACTTTTTAAAAAATTTGTTATTCCTGTATATCCTTTTGCCTGCTTTTATCAAAGCATATCTTTGATGCAGGCAAAAGATGACGGGAGTCCAGTTTTATAATACGCCAAGAGAATTCAAATATTTTCTAATGCAAAATTAAAGACTTATCTTATATATTGGACGTAATGTCGTAAACGCGCTTATATGCTTCTTCCACGCCCCCCAGGTCGCGTCTGAATCTGTCTTTGTCGACCTTTTCAAGAGTTATCTTATCCCATAGCCTCATGGTATCAGGAGTAATTTCATCGGCTAAAAGGACTTTTCCGTTTAAGATTCCGAATTCAAGTTTGTAATCCACAAGTAATAGGCCGTTTTTGTCGAAAAAATCTTTTAAAATTTCATTTATATTTAAGGCTATTTTTTTAGCTTCTTCCACGTCTTTTGTTTCTCCTAGGTCGAATGCTTTTACGTAGGTTTCGTTAATCATCGGGTCCCCTAGCTCATCGCTTTTAAAATAAAGCTCCACAACGGGGGAAAGTAGTTTTACCCCTTCTTCAACGCCCATTTTTTTAGCAAGGCTTCCCGCGGTAAAGTTTCTTACCACGAATTCTACCGGAAACATTTTTAGGTGATGCACCAGCATTTCTCTTTCAGACAAATTTTCGATAAAATGGCTATCGATTCCTTTGCTTTTTAAAAGTTTAAATAAAGAAGAGGAAATGGCGTTGTTGAATTCACCTTTTTTCATTATTGTTCCCTTTTTTTGCCCGTTAAAAGCCGTTGCGTCGTCTTTAAAGTAGGTTACAAGCCTGCTCTCGTCGTTTCCGTAAAAGTAAAGGATTTTAGCTTTACCTTCGTAAATTTTTTTAAAGCCTTTTTCTTCCGAAATGTTTTTCATAAACACCTCCCATGTTTATAAAATTTAGTTAATTTAATATATATAATTTTAAAACTAAAATGATTTTAAATCAATTTAAAATAATGTAAAATATGTTAAAGTAGCATAAATTTTTATTAATATGAAAAAAAATAAAGTACTTATATATGCGGTTATCATATCTATAGCAATTCACTCGGCGCTGATTTTGCTGTTGCTGAAATACGATAATGGACATAAGAAATCTAAAAAAACTCACAAATATACAAAGCCTATTCTGGTTGAGCCTTATAAATTCATTAAAAATCTAGAAAAATTAAAAATTAAAAATCCAAAATACGCCAGTTTAAAACCGCATTATGCCCGAAAAAATACCAGGTTGAACGCACCCCATTCTTTCAGTAATCCATCGTCAGCCCCGGTTCCATATACTCCGCCGGCGCCTTTTCAACGAAATTTTGCCAATAATTACAGGCGCAGGATGCCGGCTCCGAAATATCGCAGGATTATGAGCAGTTCCCATATAGTGTCTAATGATGTAAATACCAGTCCCAGGCAAAACCGTAGATTGAGCAATCTTTTTCCAATGGGTAAATTTTTTAATCAAGCTTCGCCTAATCAAAAAGGGGCCGGAATAAAGAACCCGTCCCTCGGGGTAAAATCAGCTACGGTCAATCTAAATACCACCACGATAAAATATGCGTCATATTTGCTTCACGTTAAAAATAAAATAGAAAACGTATGGGAATATCCTTATAAAGCCAGAAGAGAAGGTATGTCAGGCATTCTGGTAATCGAGTTTTCTATTAATAAAAACGGTTCTATTTACGAGGTCCGTATTCTAAGGTCTTCTGGAAAAAAAATTTTAGACAATGCCGCGGTTCAAGCTATATACAATGCCGCGAGATATAATCCCTTTCCTCATTATTGGACTATAAGCAGGCTTAATATAATAGGAACTTTTATTTACAGGCTTTCAGGATTTTACGTTTATTGACCGGCTTAACTTTATTTACATATGCAATGTTATAACGTATAATTAGAATTAATTTTTTGAAAAGGAGACCTTGCTATATGAATATATCTATAATCGGCACTGGTTACGTAGGCTTGGTTACCGGAGTATGCCTTGCGGATTCAGGTAATACGGTTTACTGTGTCGATAACGATGAAAGCAAGATAAAATCTTTAAAAACCGGAGTAATTCCTATATACGAACCTGGACTTAAAGAACTGGCAGACAAAAACGTAAAATTAAACAGGCTTTATTTTACTAAGGATATCAGAGAGGCTTTGAAAAAAACAGATGTGGTATTTATAGCCGTCGGTACCCCGCCGCTTGATAACGGCGAGGCGGATTTATCCAACGTCTTTAATACGGCAGAATGTATCGCGGATTCCATAGACTGTTTTAAAACCGTTGTGGTTAAAAGCACCGTTCCTGTAGGGACGTGCAGGAAAATTGAACGTATAATCTCTAAAAAGACAAAAAACTTTTGCGTAGCGTCTAATCCGGAATTTTTAAAAGAAGGCGCGGCTATAGACGATTTTCAAAGACCGGACAGGATAGTAGTAGGAATAAATCTTAAAAAAGACAACAAGAAAGAGTCCGCAACTGCAAAAGCTATTATGGACGAAATTTACGAACCGTTCGTAAGAACAGGAGCGCCAATCTATTATATGGATACAAATTCTTCGGAATTAACCAAGTATGCCGCAAATGCCATGCTTGCGTTAAGAATAACCTTTATGAACGAAATCGCAAATGTATGCTCGCTGACGGGGGCTGACGTCGATAATGTCAGAATAGGCATAGGTTCGGATAAAAGAATAGGCAAATCTTTTTTGTTTCCGGGGATAGGTTACGGCGGCAGCTGTTTTCCGAAAGACGTAAAAGCACTATATCAAACTGCTAAAGGAAAAAATTATGAGTTTAAATTGCTTAAAGCCGTCGACGAAGTTAACGTGTCGCAAAAAGAGCTTCTCGTTGATTTGATATTAAAATATTTTAAAGGAGATATAGAGGGCAAGACTTTTGCACTGTGGGGTTTATCGTTTAAGCCTAAAACAGACGATATAAGAGAGGCGCCGTCGTTGGTTATAATATCTAAACTTCTTTCTTACGGAGCTAAAATAAAGGCATATGATCCGGCAGCTATGGACAACGTAAAAAAAATATTTTCGGAGATAGAATATGCAAACGATATGTATTCTGCCCTTAAAGGTTCGGACGGACTGATTATAGCGACGGAGTGGAATGATTTTAGAACTCCGGATTTAGATAAAATTAAGGATGCTTTAAACGAGCCGGTCATATTTGACGGAAGAAATATTTACGATAAAACAAAAATGTCGGAAAACCGTTTTAATTACTATTCTGTAGGGAGGTAAATTTATCTTGACATTGACTAACGTCATTCTGTGCGGTGGAAGCGGTACCAGGCTTTGGCCTATATCTAGAACTTGTTTTCCAAAGCAGTTTTATAAATTTATTAACGGCATGTCTTTGTTTCAGCTTACGGTACTGCGGAATAAAGCCTTTTGCGATAATTTTTTAATAGTTACCAACAAAGACCAGTATTTTATAGCCCTTGACCAGCTTGAGGAAATAGGCATTAAAGACTGCAGGTTTATTCTAGAACCAGTTCCCAGAAACACCGCCGCGGCAGTCGCGCTTTCGTGCTTTGATGCTCTTAAAAACGCTTCGGATGCCCTTTTTATTACCCCGTCAGACCATCTTATTAAAAACGAAGACGCATACAGGAATGTCATAGATGCCGGAAAACTGGAGGCTGCGAAAGGGGGTATAATTATGTTCGGCATAAAACCGTCATATCCGGAAACCGGTTACGGATATATCGAAACAGATAATCAACCGGAAAGCTCTAAGATATATAACGATAAATATATATCAGTATCGGATGTCTTGTCGTTTAAAGAAAAACCTGATGCTGAAACTGCTGCGGAATATATAAAAAAAGGTAACTTCTACTGGAACAGCGGTATGCTTTTATTTAATCCTGAAATAATGTTGGAAGAACTTAAAACTTTGTGTCCATCCATTTACGAAAATTCTGCCGCCGCTTATAATAACGCATCTATAGACGGGCAAATGATAAGGGTTAAGGAAATGGATATGCTTAAAATAGAAGAAAATTCTATAGATTTTGCACTTTTGGAAAAAACCAAGTCCGTAAGAGCTGTGAAGTCAAATTTAGAATGGTCTGACCTAGGCAATTTCGATTCTATTTATAAAGAACTTGAAAAAGACGAAAACAATAATGCCGTAAATTCTAAAGGTGATATCGTCGGCATTAATTCTAAAAATAATTTGATAATGTCCGGCGGTAAAATGATTGCCGCCATAGACGTAGAAGATTTGATTATCATAAATACCGACGATGCAGTTTTAATATCCAAAAAAGGCTCTTCCCAAAACGTAAAAAAAATAGTCGAAGAATTAAAAAACAGGAATTCTGAATTACATACGCATCACCTAACCGTCCACAGACCATGGGGCTCTTACACCGTACTGCTTGAATCCGCTCTTTATAAACTTAAAAAGATTTCGGTAAAACCAGGCGCCAAACTTTCGCTTCAAAAGCACTTTCACAGGTCTGAACACTGGATAGTCACGAGTGGAACTGCCATAGTTACGGTAGGCGATAAAGAAACGATTTTAAAAGCAAACGAATCTACTTATATTCCTATGGGTTTTGTTCACAGGCTAGAAAATCCGGGCTTAATTCCGCTGGTAATTATAGAAGCACAGGTAGGGGAATACCTAAAAGAGGACGATATAGTAAGGTTTGAAGACGATTATAACAGGCTGTAATACAATACAACATTAAAATTTATACTATGCGTAAAATTTACGTTAAACGCAAAAAAATTAATTCTTTATAAGTTGAATTCCGATTCGTAAATTTCTAAATTTTCTTTTATTCCGTCTAATTCATACTTTTCATTATTATATTCGCAATATCCTTCAAGCAGTAGCGATGCGGCGACGTTTTTATTCCTTGTTAGGAATATATGGACGGATAGCGGGTCGATAATATTATTAAGAGATATTATAGACGCGTTGCCTTTTGAGTTTTTGCTGAAAAATTGACGCAGTAACTCCCCTGTTTGACGGTCTTTAATGCCGTAGTATTTCATATTTATATGTATTTATTTACTTCTAAGGTTATATAGGATTTTTAATTGGTTGCGGGGGCAGGATTCGAACCTGCGACCTTTGGGTTATGAGCCCAACGAGCTACCGGACTGCTCCACCCCGCGATAATTATTTGCATATATTTAACTTAACTATTGTATACTCTAATTAATTATATTGCAAGCTTATTTATTAGTATTTCTTAAAATCTCCTTGATTTTTTCCGTCCGATTTATCATAATGATAAAATAAACTAACACAGAAATATTAATTTGATTTATCGTATTATATTTGCGCGGAGGTGCAGAATTATTACTATGGATACTGCCGAAACAAAAAAAACTCCATTATACGACGAACATAATAAAATGGGGGCAAAGATTGTTTCGTTTGCCGGTTTTTTCATGCCCCTATATTATAAAAGTATAATAGAAGAACATTTAAACGTAAGAAATAATTCCGGAATCTTCGATATAAGCCATATGGGAGAAATAACTATAAAAGGCAAGGATGCCGCCGGTTTCGTTGATTATGTTTTTACCGCCGACGTTTCCAAAATAGGCAACGGAGAAATAGTATATTCCCTAATTTTAAATGAAAAAGGCGGCATAATAGACGACGTTACCGTTTTTAAATTTTCTGATAGCGAATATATGGTCGTTGTCAATGCGGCAAACACTCAAAAGGATTTTTCGTGGCTTCGTTATATGCAGTCTGAATTTCAAAAAAATAATAAAGAAGTTTTGGTAGAAAATATTAGCGATGGAGTAGGGCTGCTTTCCGTTCAGGGACCCAAATCAAGGGATTTGGTTTATCCGCTTATAAGCGAAGCCGTCAAAATAGGAAAATGCGGGTTGTTCGATTTTAGTTTTAAACCTAAACAGGTAAAAGATTTAAAGCATTTTGAATTTAGTTGCGCCGAATTCAAAGATTCTGGAATAGAGGCGTTAATATCAAGAAGCGGTTATACAGGAGAGTTTGGATTTGAAATATTCGTATCGGCAGAAAAAACGGTTGCATTATGGAATTTTCTTTTGAAAAATTCTAATCTGTCTAATCTTCTTCCCGTCGGTCTGGGCGCAAGGGATACCCTTAGGTTCGAGGCGGCTTTGCCTCTTTACGGGCACGAACTCGACGAAACAATAAACCCTTACGATGCCGGACTTGAAAAGTATCTTTCGGAATCTAAAGACTTTGTAGGGAAAGAATCGTTAAAAAATGTTAAAAGCAAAGAAAAAAGATTGATATTCTTTAAAATGACCGGCAAACAGATACCCAGGCATTCACAGAGAATACTTGACGAAAACCTGAAGCCTATAGGTTGCATAGCAAGCGGAACTTACAGTCCTTCAAATAAGTTTTCCATAGGCAGCGCCTATATTTCAGATGCGGGCGTAAACCCTTCTTTTTTGAAAAATTTTTTTATAGACATAAGAGGAAATTTCGAAAAAGCCGAAGTCGTATTGCCGCCTTTTCACAAAAAACATTAAAACCGGTTTTAAATATATCTAAATAAATAAAATTACATATTTAATTTAATAAATATTAAGGGGTTAAAAATGAATAAAAACGGGTCGTTTTATTTTTCTAAGTCGCATGAATGGGTCGGCAAAGATTTAAAGGACAATAAATACCGTATAGGAATTTCAGATTTTGCGCAGTCAGAACTTGGCGACGTGGTTTACGTTTCGCTTCCGGAATCCGGTAAAACTTATAATAAAAATGGAAAGATAGGAGAAATAGAATCGGTAAAGTCTGTTTCAGAAATTTACGCTCCTATCGACATTAAAATCATTTCAATAAATTCCAATCTAAACGATACGCCAGAACTTATAAACCAGGAGCCCAATGGAGCCGGTTATATAGCCGAGGTAGAGATATTAAACCCTTCCGATTTAGATAATCTGATGGACGATGATGCATATAAAGCCTTCATAGTTTCCCATCATGAATAATTTTCGTTATTTTCCTGGTTCAAAAAATGATGTAGCAAAATTATACCGTTTTTTGGGTATAAAAGATAAAAAAGAACTTTTCGGTAAAATAATAGGCGATATCCCACTATTAGATACTAACATTTTGCAAGCATTAACTAAAGAGAAAGACGAAGATTCTCTTTATAATTTTTTTCTGAATATAAATTCAAATATTCCGGTAAAAAATAAATTTTCAATATTTGTCGGAGGAGGAGTATATAACCATTTTATTCCTTCTGCGATAGACGCCCTGATATCCAGATCTGAATTTTATACTCCATATACCCCTTATCAGCCGGAGGTTAGTCAGGGTACGCTTTTTGCTTTATTTGAATTTCAGTCTATGATTGCGGAAATTCTTGGAATGGACGTAGTTAACGCCTCTATGTACGACGGAGCTGAAAGTTTGGCTGAAGCTGTTTTGGCGGCTATAAGACTCTCTTCGGCAAACAGGGATTTACCGGTTAACCGTAAAGAAGATATAATCCTTATTTCCGAAGGAGTAAATCCGAATTACCAATCCGTTATTGAAACATTTACAGGAGGTACCGGCGTTAAAATAGAAAAAATAAAATTAAACGGTAAAACCGGTCAAACAGATATTTCCGATTTAAAATCAAAGATTGCGATTGGAAAGACGGTATCCGCCGCCGTCGTTCAGCAACCAAATTATTTCGGAATTATAGAAGATTTAGAAGAGCTTGAGCCAATTATACATTTTAAGGGGGTTTCAGAACCTGTTTTTATAGTATCTTCAACCGAACCTCACTGCTTCGGCGTCATTAACCCGCCGGGGTTTTACGGAGCCGATATTTTTGCGGGAGAAGGAAACTCTTTTGGAAATTATATGAATTTCGGAGGACCGCTTCTAGGGCTTTTTGCCGCTAAAAAAGAATATGTAAGGCAGATGCCTGGAAGAATTGTAGGCAAAACTAAAGACGGCAAAAACAAGGATGCTTATGCTTTTATCCTTTCGACGAGAGAACAGCATATAAGGAGGGGAGCTGCAACTTCAAATATATGCACCAACAGTTCTTTAAATGCCGTAAGAGCGGCAATATATTTATCTTTATGTTCAAAAAGCGGATTTAAGAAAATTGCGTCTCTAAATCTAAAGCTTGCTCATATATTAAGGGATGGATTATTAACTACGGGACTATTCGAACCTTTATATACCGGCGATTTTTTCAACGAATTTTCCTTAAAAATTAAGGAAAATAAAAACAACATAAGTGCCGCAGGATTTATTGAAGAAATGGCAAAAAAAGGCATATTAGCCGGCGTTGCGGCTTCCGAAAAAGTTATAATAATATCGGCTACCGAAAATAACAGCGTAAGCGAAATAGAAGAATATATTAAAAACGTAAAAGAGGTCTTGTATGCCTAAATTTCCGGGAATAAAAGGCATGTTTTTAGATGAAGAACCTTTAATAATTCAGGGTTCAAAAGGATTAAGCGGTATAAGCATGCCTGATTGCGGCTTAAAAAAATCAGACTTAAAAAAGAGTGAAAACGCATATATAAACGAAAAATATATAAGAAAAAAACCTATCAGATTACCTGAAGTTTCCGAACCTACGACGGTAAGGCATTTTACGAGGCTTTCAAGCTGGAATATGTGCGTGGATACTGTTTTTTATCCTTTGGGTTCTTGCACAATGAAATATAATCCAAAAATTAACGAAAAGATTGCTTCATTAGAAAATATAAAAAATCTACATCCTTTAACGCCTGCTGGTTTGGTTCAGCCGGTTTTGAAAATAGCATACGATTTTAATAAAATTTTATGCGAACTTACCGGGTTAGCCGAGTTCAGTTTTGCTCCGCAGGCTGGAGCGGCTGGAGAATTCGCAGGTTTAAAAATAATCAAAAAATATTTTGACTTAAAAGGAGAAAATAGAAAAACAATATTAGTGCCGGATAGTTCTCATGGCACTAATCCGGCTAGTTCAGTTCTTGCGGGATTTATGCCGGTAGAAATTAAAACCGGAAAAGCCGGAACTTTAGACGCCGATGAATTAGAAAAATACATTTCAAAGGATGTAGCGGCTATAATGATAACCAATCCAAACACGTTTGGAGTTTTTGAAAAAGACATAAAGAAAATTTCGGATATTATGCATAAGAACGGTTCCTTTGTTTATATGGACGGTGCTAATTTTAACGCTTTTCTTGGCAACGTAATGGTTTCGGATATGGGGATAGACATAATACAGCTTAACCTGCATAAAACTTTTTCTACTCCGCACGGCGGCGGAGGTCCAGGAAGCGGAGCTATAGGCGTAGTGGAAATTTTAAAAGAATACCTGCCGATCCCTTATGTTAAATTTCATATAAAAAAAAGTGTTAATAACAAAAGCGAATTATTTTACGAATTGGCAGAGGATAAGAAATATACAATAGGAAGGATGACCCCGTTTTTATGCAGCTTTGCCATTGTTGTCAGGGCTTACGCCTATCTGCTATCTTTGGGTAGGGAAAATATAGCATCCGTAAGCGAGATTGCAATATTGAATGCAAACTATGTTAAGAAAAAGCTAGGAAAAATATTATCTGGTTCCGACCCTTTCGAAGAAGGTTTATGTATGCACGAATGCGTCTTTAACGACAAAGCCATAGAGGAAAACGGAATATCTACTCTCGAACTGGCAAAAATTTTAATAGATTACGGTTTTCATCCTCCTACGGTTTATTTTCCTAAAAACATACACGGTGCGATTATGATAGAGCCTACGGAAACAGAGTCAATAAAAACCTTGGACAACTTCATAAAAGCCGTAAAAGAAATAAAGTCTAAGGCTAAAAAATCTGAAGCGCTTAAATCGCCTAAAAAAACTAAAGTCGGACGCGTCAACGAAGTTATGGCAAATAAACAACCGGTATTTAAGTACTGATATAATGTGGTATAATTTATATATCATTATAAGGGATAAATATGAATACGAATTTTAAAGACGTGAACTTCGGGTCTGCGGACGGCGGCGTTTTATACGGATCATTGTTCGGTTTATATCCCGATATCGTAATACTTGCCCATGGAAAAGTTTTTAATAAAGAAAGTTATTATGATTTGTGCGATGTACTTCTTAAAAATAAAATATCTTCGCTGACTTTCGATTTTAGAGGATACGGAAATTCAAAACCTGGCAGCGCCGGACCAAACGCTTACGGAGAAGATATTATAGGCGCGGTTAAGTTTGCCCAGGGCATGGATTTTGTAAAAAATATTACTTTGCTAGGTTCCAGTATGGGCGGAGCTGCCGTTCTGAACGCGTCTAAACTTTACCGTCCTTCAGAAATAAAGTCTGTTATTGCTCTTTCGCCCGTTTATGTCGAAGGCGTAGATTTTATAGACTTGCCTATTCATTATATGGGAACTGAAGGGGAACAGTTTGCCGAAGGTATTAAAAAGATGTACGTTATGACAAAATCGCCGAAAACCATTCATTTATTTAGAGGCTCTGCCCATGCCCAGAATATCTTCGCCACCGAAGCGAAAGACGAGCTTATTTCCCTTATAATATCCTACCTTAAAGACGAAAATATTAATAAAAACAAAGCGGAATAAATTAATTATGCCCGCTATTATTTTCGTTTTTTTAGTTATACTTCTTCAGAGGGCAAATACTAACCTAATACAGTCCGTTAATCCGCTTTTCATAAAATATGTTTTAAACAAAAATATTTTTTACGTCGGGATTACTACGGCGGTTTATGCTGTGAGCACTCTTTTAGTAAGATATCTAATAAGCATAAGAATAAAGCCTCAGGCCATTTCAAAGTTCGTTGTCGCCGGTCTTTTATTATTTTCTGCTGCGATACTCGGGTATTTTTTTTCAACTAATTATGCCGAATTTTTAGTATTCGTTGTAATATCGGGTTTTGCTACGGCGATAATAATGCCGTTTCTATTATCCCTTGTGCATTTGGTTTCCGATAAAGCCGTTATAGAAAAAAATCTTACTATATATTCTCTAATGTTAAGCCTCGCGCTTGTTTTCGGACCGCTTTTAAGTTCCGCCGTTTTGACGGTTTTTTCTATACGCTGGATTTATATTATGTTGTGCCTGTTTGGAATAGCTGCGTTTTTCTTTGCTGCTAAAATTCATATGAAGAGTAAGGGAGCTATTAAGGAAAAATTAGGCGACGCAGGCCGAAGCGCAAAGGACATTGCGCAAAGCATCGGGCGTAATGACGATAAGTATAGTTTGGAAAAGCCAGAATCTGATAAAAATTCCTTGAATAAAAATATCTTGGACAGAGAAAATACCGCCGGCATGGAACAGGATAACGTCAGGATTAAAAGCGGCGGGTCGGTTTCATCATTGTTTAAAAACCGCGGTTTCTTAGAAGTTATTTTTTATAATACGACCTTCAGTATAGCTTTTGCATCAGTAGTAGCTCTAGGCGGGGTATTTGCAAGGGATAATTTCCATATAAAATATTTTGAAATAACACTCTTATTTTCCCTCTTTTTTATTTCGTCTTTAATAACCAGACTCATTCTTCTTTATTTTACGAAAAAGGGTATTATTAAGAATAAAACCAAAATCCTGAATATTTCCATATTGATATCGGTATTATCCTTCGTCTTGATGGTTTTTTCAAGAAATATCGGTTTTTACGCTTTAAGTCTGGTAATATTTGGAGTTCCGCACGCGCTTATTTTTCCTATTGGGACTATGAGAATATCTGAAACTGTAGATATGAAAGATATGGTAGCCGCAAATACGATATATCAGTCTAATTTCGATATAGGCGGAATTATAGGGCCTTTTTTCCTTTCGTATTTAGGCGGTCTTTATTCCATAAGGTTTGTATTTGTAATTGTCGCCGTTTTTCTGTTTGCGGCATTTGTCTTTGGGAAATATATAGAATTAAATTCAAACCGGGCGCATATGCCATAAAAATATTTTATAAATCGGGATTTGGGTTCATTTTAATGCTTGACGACTTATTTTTTAAATTCGTATAATATACATTTGCGCAAGTAAAGCTGAAAATAGGAAAACAATAATATTATATGGGCATATTTAAAGACCGGCGTTATTATATTAATAAATTATTAAGCGTTCCGGTATATATAAAAATCGTAGGGATTATTTTTCTCGTTGTAGTAATCATAGAATTTGCGACCATTGTATCGATATATTTAATTTTTTATAAGTCGGAATATGCCAGGCTAAAAAAATCAGGAGAAGCGGCAGGCAAGATAATTTCATATAAAATAGAAGATTACTTAGAAAGCGGCAATACCGCAGGGTTAAAAAAACTTATTTCTTATACCGTTAGGAATAGTACGATATTGGATTATGCTATAATTAGAAATCAAAAAGGCAAAATTATCGTGTCCGCATCAAAAAAAGTACAGCATGGTTATACCCTTGAATATATCAATAAAAACGTAATAAATTTAAAATTCAATATTTTAAACGACGATTCAAGCGGCAAATACGGTCCTATAGGCGTAAAAATAGGAACCCTTAGTCTGGGCGTATCATCTGATACTTTTCACTATTTTCTTAAAATTACCCTTACTCTGATTATTTTCATATTAATTCCTTTTATAACCGTCATGATATTTTTTTTATCCTGGATGTCAAGAACTGTGCTAAAACCGTTGTCCGATTTACAAGAGGCATCGGAATCGGCTAAGCTTGGAAATTACAATATAAACATTAAAATCCCTAAGTTTGCGGACGAAAAATTAGCGGGGTTAATAAGCGGATTTAATAATATGATGCTTGCTTTTAAGAAAACTGAGAATAAGTGGCAAACAAAAGACTTACAAAGAAAAGAATTTATCGAGGAAATCATTAAAGCTCAGGAGTTTGAACGGAAAAAGCTTTCACGGGAGCTTCACGACGAAATGGAGCAGTTTTTAGTATATATAAATATGAAATTCCAGATTATCGAAAAACTATACGGCATAGGACAGGAAAACAAGGATATAGAAGAAATGCGTTCCTATATCGCAAAGGAGTTCGACAACATAAAGAATATAACCAGAGAGCTCAGGCCAGGCGTGCTTTATGAGCTTGGATTGTATAAGGCTATAATGCAATATGCGGAAGATGTTAAATTTAATTACGGCATAGACGTCGAACTGTCCGCCTTTGGAATGCAGGAATTTAAAGCCGACGAATATGCCGAAATAAATATTTACAGAATTTTTCAAGAGGTATTTTCCAATATAATAAGGCATTCTAATGCTACCGCGGTAAAAGTCTCTTTAAACTTTGAAAACTGTGTATTACGTGCTGTAATAGAAGATAACGGAAAAGGTTTTAAGCCTTATAAACCTAATAAAGACAAAAATGAAAACTTTGGAATAATAGGAATGAGGGAGCGGGCGGAAATACTTGGCGGCAGTCTTAATATAAAAACAAAAACGGGACACGGAACCGCAGTGTATTTTAATATACCAGTAGATATGAAGGATGAGAATAAGGGCGATGCATAAACGCCATATATGAAATAAACATTTTTTATATATAATGTATAATATTTTTTAAAAATAGGTTAAAATAAAACTATATTTCTAACGGTGGATTAAGGTTATAAATATATGATGATAATAATTTGTTGCGGCATTGAGAGAGAGGGCGGTATCGAAAACCAAATAACCGGAGGAATTTTTTATGAAAAAAATTACGGTTGCGATTGCCGACGACCATCCCATAGTGATATCGGGACTTAAGTCCCTCATGTCTTTACAACCAGAAATAGACATTGTTGGAGATATTGCCAATATAGAACTATTGCCCGGGTTCATGGAAAAATATAAGCCGGATATTCTTCTGTTGGATATATCTTTTAACGAAAAAAGCGGTCTGGATTATATCGGGACAATTAAAGAAAAATCTCCTTCGACTAAAGTGCTTGTCTTAACAATGCATGAAGAGCTATCCCTTCTGCGCGAAGCACTGAGCATGGGTGCGGCAGGTTACCTTTCAAAACGTTCTATTTACGAAGACCTTTTATATGCCTTAAAATCAATAACAAACGGCGGCACATACATTCATCCTCTTATGGCTGAAAAACTTGCGCATACCGTTTACGAAGGCGGTATGGGGAGCCTATCTTTAAATAAAGAACCCGAAGAAATTTTATGGGCTTCTTTAAGCAGGCGCGAACAGGAAATTCTTATTGGCGTCGCTAAAGGACTTTCTAATAAAGAAATAGGGATTCAATACGATTTGAGCGAAAAAACCGTAGCTACATACAGACTGCGCGGTTTAGCCAAGCTTAAAATTTCTAATAAAACTAACCTGCTGGACATCTGTCTTAAATTAGGTTACGTTAAGTAAAAAAAAATACTACACACCTTAATACAATTTCTTACATTAAATACGGTATTAATTCTTTCATTATATAGTAATATATCCGACTTTATCTTTAAAATCCCAAGTAATAATATATAAACCATATACTTCCTCTCTCTCAAGTTGTTGGTATATACAATTTCCGTCTTTAAGCCGGAACTTATGGACCCGGCTTAAAGACCAAATTAAAATCTTAAAAACGTATGCATCAAAAGATGCGTTAAAAGTTTTTAATTAATTATTAAATTAATATTTAGTGTTTTAATTCGTGTTTTTTAATTTTCTAATTTAACTTTTTAACTTTAATTTACGGAGGAACAGTATGAGAAGCAAACTAGCAGTATTGTTTGTCGCAGTATTAGCCCTTGCGTCTACGGCTTTTTTTATGCCAAAAAAAGCAAACGCCATAGCGGCATTCGCACAGAAGTACCATTTTTCCTGCGCAGTATGCCATATTAACGGATACGGCGGAGGCGCAAGCTTAAATCCTTTCGGACGCGCATTTCAAAGAAACGGCTTCAGGCTTCCGTCAACTAACGGAACTCCTGCTGACGCTACGCAGGTAGCCGAAGGATTAAGCCTTCCTAACCCATGGCCTATTCCGATAATGATAGAAGTTAATATCGGTTATACGCATGTGCCTAACGAGAATGTAAAAAACTCAACCGACGCTTTCTCGGCTTCAGCGCAGATGCATACAGGCGGAGCTTTTAAATTATACACCCCCCTTGCCGATACGCTTTCATGGTACACCGGTGTGGATTACGGCACCAGCAGCGTTTCAATGGACAATACGTTTGGAGTATTAGACGGGTTGGGTTCCGGGTTCGGGGTGCCTTCTCATTTATTTAATCTTGCATTAGGTTATTCTATTAACGTATTTAATCCAAGTCCATATTTCGGCGGAGGGTCTGGAAAACAGGCAATAGGTTATGACGGTGGAAGCAGCGTATTGAGCGAAGGAGCAGGATTTCAGCTTTATGGAACTCCTGGCTACCACTTATGGTACATGGTTGGCGTGACTAACGGTAATTCTGCAGGCGCGCAAAAAGCTTCTAATGGAATTTCGGGCGGAGTTGGAGGAACTGCTTTAACCACTACCGGCAATAACTCTATGAATTACAACTGGAGATTAGGAGAATTTTATCCTACATCCGTTGGTACTTTGGAACTGGATTATTACGGCGGAACGGTTGCGCAGCCCTTAACGGTTTCAAATCAAGGTACTTGGACTAACAGAGTTTTAGATAATGGCGTAGGTATCGGCCTCAGCAACGGTATATATGAAGTAGGAGCTAGTTTAAATCAGATATCTGACTCTAATCCATACGCAAACCCTAGCCGTCCGGTCGCTATATCAGGAGTAACTGATACATCAAACGGATACCAATATTTATATCTCTACGGCGATTATAAATTCTCGCATTTTATAACAGAAGAAGGAACTTATCTTCAGGTTAGCTATGCCCAGTATGATTGGACACACGCAAGTTCAGAAGATGCCTTTATTAATTCCGTCAACGGAACAGCTTACGGTTGTAATGCCGGTCTATATGGCAGTCCTGCCAGCCTTGGAGGAACATGCTATGAAGGACAGAAAGACAACCTTACCGTCAAAGCCGATATAATGCTGGCAGCAAATGCATTCCTGTCATTAGGATATAACTTCTCGAATATTTCAGAAGAAGACGCATTTACAACTAACCTTGAGTTTGCGTTCTAATGTCCTTAAATACGTTTGACTATATATTTGGTTTTAATATTAAAAGCGGAAGTTTTAACTTCCGCTTTTAATTTAATTACAATTTTAAACACGGGGATATAAATTATGAATTGTAAAAAAATATCAACTATAGCTTTAACAGTTATGTCTGTAATAATTTTTACAGCTTCTATGAGTTATGCCAAATCTGGTAAATCATTATTCGCTGACGAAAGTTGCGTCGGATGTCATGCAATTAACGGAAACGGCGGTTCAGTAGGTCCCGACCTTTCTCATGAAGGCAGCAAGAGAAACCTCGCATGGATTAAAAAACAAATAACGGATCCTTCGTCGCATTTTGCTCCGGGTTCCATGGACGGTTCGTATCCAGCGATAATGCCGGCAACTTCTATGTCTAAAGCCGATATTAGCGCACTCGCGGATTATATTAAATCGCAGAAATAATGATTTAGTGCAGGTATTGTTTTTTTAGCAGTCATATTGAACAAAAATATATGGACAGGTTTATTTATTATAAAATAAACCTGTCCATATTTTGCGTTAAGGCATTATTTATGACCGTATTTACTTATAATAAAATCATTTAAATATTTTATTTTATAAAATTAAAGATTTTGCCTTTTTTTAAAAAATTATATAAAATACTGTAGCGTAAATTATAAGAAGTATAAATTCTTATGGGGAATGCATGAAAAATGGAAGAACTTAAAAAATTAAGAAAAGAAATAGATTTAATAGACAGCAAGATAGTCGAACTTCTTAACGAGAGGGGAAAAGTTGCTCTTAAGGTAGGGCACGTTAAGTCGTCTAACAATAAGGCATATTATAATCCTGCACGTGAAGGCGAGGTTTACAGGAATGTAATAAGCTATAACGAAGGACCCTTGAAAGACGAGCATCTTCAGAATATATTCAGAGAGATAATTTCCGCATGTATAAGTGTCGAGTCTGGAATAAGAATAAGCTATTTCGGTCCGGAAGGAACTTTTACGCATCTTGCCGCTATAAAAAAATTCGGCACTTCCAGAATGCTTCTTCCTGTAAAGACTATACCGGAGGTTTTTAGTTCCGTTTCAAAAGGGCTGTCGGAATACGGCGTGGTTCCGGTAGAAAACACTATAGAAGGTATGGTAAACGCTACGTTTGATATGTTCGTGAATTCGGACGTAACAATAATCGGAGAAGAAGTTATACCTATAAGCCATTTTCTTTTTTCTAAAGAAGAAGATATAAAAAAAATTAAAAAGATTTACTCCCATCCTCAGCCGTTCGGCCAGTGCAGGAATTTTCTAGAGGAAAATTTTAGAGACGCAGAGCTTATCGACGCTTTTTCGACCGCGGACGCCTGCATTATGGCCTCTAACGAAAAAGGCGCCGCGGCTATCGCATCGGAGGTTGCCGGAAGAATTTACGGATTAAACGTTCTTTTGCCGCACATAGAAGATTTCAGTAACAATTTCACAAGGTTTTTAATTATCTCTAACGGCGAGAAAACGCATAAAACCGGCAGGGACAAGACTTCAATTTTATTTTCAATAAAAAATTCAGTCGGGGCGCTTTTTAAAATATTAAAACCATTTTATGAAAATGAAATTAATATTACAAAAATAGAGTCGAGGCCGTCCAAAAAATTTAATTGGGATTATCTTTTTTTCATAGACGTCGGCTGCCACGAATCTGACGAAAAATTGAAAAAAGCATTAAAGTCGATAGGAAAGTACACAATATTTATTAAAGTTCTAGGTTCGTACGAATCGGTTTTTAAAAATATATAAAATATGCCAAATAAACTAAAAGAAAATTTAGAAAATAATATATTTGTTTACACGTCAGAATTATCGCCGGAAAGAGGTGCGGACACCTCAAAAATGAAAGCGATATACGATTTATTAAAAGACCGCGTCCTTGCATTTAACATTACGGATAATCAGGGCGCAAATATGAAAATGTCTTCGCTCGCAGGTTCTATTTACCTTAAACAGCACGGTGGCGAGCCTATTTTTCAACAGACCTGCAGGGATAGAAATCGAATGGCATTGGAGTCGGACCTTTTGGGCGCTGCCGCATTCGGAGTCCGAAACGTATTAACTCTCACGGGCGACTATATTTCTTTTGGCGACCATAAACACGCAAAGGCCGTTTATGATATAGATTCGGTTAATTTAATCGAAATAGTAAAAGGATTAAATATTGGCACCGATATGAACGGAAACAGACTTAACGGAAACACAGATTTTTATATAGGCGCTGCTGTTAACCCTGAATCCGTTCCGCTTGAGCCTCAACTTTTAAAATTTGAAAAAAAAATTACTGCCGGTTGTAATTTCTTTCAAACGCAGGCGGTATTTGATGTTTCTAAATTTATTAAATTTTACGATTTTTATAAAAATTTTAGAGATATTAAGATTATTGCCGGAATTTATATATTAAAATCTGCTAAGACCGCGCGATTTATGAATAAAGCCATTCCTGGGATTTACATTACCGAAAACATAATAAGCGAATTGGAAAACGCTCCCGACCCTTTAAAAAAAGGAATAGAAATTGCCGCAAGAACCGCTAAAGAATTAAAATCAATGGTAAACGGGATACATATTATGGCATATGGCATTGAAGATAAAATTCCTGATTTTCTTGACGAACTAGAAAAAAAATAATATAAAAGTTCGGAAAACTCTTGACACAAGGGCATTAAAAAGTGTATAATTTTTAAAACACCGATATAAAAATCATAAATAATAAAAGACCTATTAAACAAATAAACGGAACGGCTAACGGGACACTTAATTCTAACGAGGACAGGCTTAAGTCTGTCCTCGTTACTTAATATTAAGTATGTAACCTTCGCTTCATAAGAAAAGGAAAAACTTTTATGATGAAAGAAATAAGAATACACGGCAGAGGCGGTCAAGGTTCGGTTACCATGGCTTCGATTCTGGCTCTCAGTTTTTTCGACGACGGAAATTACTGTCAGGCTTTTCCATCTTTCGGCTCTGAAAGAACAGGCGCACCTGTTCAGGCATTCGCGCGGTTCTCGGATAAACCCATTAGGACAAGGCATCAAATATACGAACCTAATTATATAATAGTCCAGGACATAACGCTTCTTAAATCGGTGCCGGTTTATAAAGGCATTAAAAGCGACGGTAAAATTTTAATTAATTCCGAAGCCTCTGTTAAAGACGTTATAGGCGAACTCGGCGGCACAAAAGAAGAAAGCGTTATTATGTTTCCAGCATTAAAAATTGCTTTAAAAATTTTAAAAAAACCAATAGTAAATACTACCTTGCTTGGCGCGTTTTCTGCGTTAAGCGGAGACGTTACCATAGATTCGGTTAAAAAAGAAATAGAAAACAGGTTCGGTTCCAAGTTAGGCAAGCTTAACGCCGAAGCGGCACAGACTGCTTATAACTATATAAAAGGAGATAAGAGTGGATTTTAAGGTTGGAATAATTGCGATGCCCGGGGCCGCGCTTTCTAATAAAACAGGTTCTTTCGCTAACGAGGTACCTGTATTTAAACATAAAACATGCACCGGATGTAATCTTTGCATTTATTTTTGTCCGGAAGGAGTAGTTTACGGCGACAAAAAAACTAAAATTTACGATTTCGATTCCGATTACTGCAAAGGATGCGGCATATGTGCCGAAGAATGTCCGGTGGACGATATAGAAATGGTACTTGTAGAAAAATAATTTTAACTTACAAACGTAAAAAATGGTGGATATAAAATGAAGCAGGTTCTAGAAGGTTCTATGGCTATAGCAGACGGGGTAAGAATGGCGGAGCCCCATGTTATCTCAGCTTACCCTATCACGCCCCAGACTCATATAGTCGAACATCTTTCTCAAATGGTAGCCGACGGTGACTTGAAATCCGAGTTCATTATGGTTGAAAGCGAACATTCCGCGGCTTCTACGGTGCTGGGCGCAAGCGCTTGCGGAGTCAGGACATACACGGCGACGGCTTCCCAAGGGCTATTATATATGGAAGAAGTTGTTTACAATATTGCGGGAATGAGACTTCCAGTTGTTATGACAGTTGCAAACAGGGCGGTTTCGGCGCCTATAAACATCTGGAATGATATGCAGGATGCTATGGCAATAAGAGATACAGGAGCCATTATGCTTGTTGCAGAAAATAATCAGGAAGCCTACGATATGCATATTCAAGCATTTAAAATAGCTGAAAATCAGGACGTCATGCTTCCGGTTATAGTTAACGTGGACGGCTTTGTGCTGACGCATACTTTTGAAGTTGTAGAAACTATAGACGATATAGAAAAAGTAAGACAGTATCTTCCTCCTTTAAATATGGAATATAAATTGGATGTCGAAAACCCTTATTCTTTCGGAACATTGGGGGAACCTTCCGTTTATATGGAATCGAGATATAATCTTTATAACGCTATGAATTTTTCAAGAAACGTTATAATAGATGCGGCAAGAGAGTTTAAGGATATGTTTGGCAGGTTTTACGGCGGCTTGACGGACTCTTACAAAATGGACGATGCCCAAACGGTAATAGTTGCTATGGGTTCGGTTTTGGGAACTATAAAAGACGCGGTAGATGAACTTAGAGAATCAGGCAAAAAGATTGGCGTCCTTAAAGTCCGTTCTTTCAGGCCGTTTCCTGAAGACGAAATAGTCTCAGCCCTTAAAAACGTGAAAAATGTTATAGTGCTTGAAAAAGCGATATGCCCTGGCAAAGGAGGCATACTTTCCGTGGAGATAAGGGATTCTTTGTTTAAGCATAAAATTAATTCGGTTAGCGTCAACGGCTATACGCTTGGACTTGGCGGAAGGGATATTACGCCTAAAAATATTTATGACCTAGTCATTAGAGCCGAAAAAGAAGAAAACGTCGACGGAGAATTCGTCGGACTATCGCAGCAGTATCTTTAAAATCTGTTAATAACAAAATAAAAATATTAAAAGGAAAATAAAAATGCTTACAAAAGAGGAAACTCATAACGAACTTTTTACTATGGGCCATACAGGCTGTTCAGGTTGCGCCCAGTCTATGAGCGTAAAACTGATAATGGAAATCCTCGGCAAAAATACTATCGCCACTAGCGCCACAGGATGCCTTGAAGTCTTCTCGACGCGTTGGCCGGAGTCTTCATGGAAGATTCCGTGGATACATTCTCTTTTCGAAAATTCCGCGGCTGTGGCTTCCGGTGTAGAAGCGGCGCTTAAAGCAATGGGCAAAAAGGAAGGCATTACTGTTCTTGCGCAAGGCGGAGACGGCGGAACGGCCGATATAGGACTTCAGGCGCTTAGCGGAATGTTTGAGAGAAACCACGACGTTTTATATATTTGTTATGATAACGGTGCATATATGAATACCGGTTATCAAAGAAGCGGCTTGACCCCTTTCGATGCATATACCACAACCAGTCCTTCAGGAAAAGAATCTTTCGGAAACCAAAGACCTAAAAAATATATGCCTGAAATTGCTATGGCTCACAGGATTCCATATACCGCCGTTGCATCGGCAGGTTATCCTATGGACCTTCAAAAAAAAGTTAAAAAGGCCAAATCCATAATGGGGGCTAAATATCTCCAAGTTGACGTGCCGTGCGTTCCTGGATGGAAATACGAACCGAAATATTCTGTAAAATTGGCGCAGCTCGCAGTACAGACGGGTCTTTATCCATTATTTGAAGCGGAATATGACAAAATAATTTCCGTTAAAAAGATAAGCAGGAAGGTTCCCGTAGAAGAATATCTCAAGCTGCAGGGGAGATTTAAACATCTGTTTAAGGATGAAGCCGGTAGGGCGGAAATTGAAAAAATCCAGAAAATTGCCGACGAAAATATAGAGCGTTTCGGTTTAATTTAATGAATGGGAATAATTCCGATATTAAAAAAAAAATAATTGACGGAAAACTGATTGCCTCAGAAATAGAATTATCTATATCGGAAAAAATCGTAGAATTAAAAAAACAAGGAATAGTACCCTCTATAGCCGTTATTCTGGTGGGCGAAAATCCTGCTTCTGTCGTATACGTAAGGAATAAAGAACGGGCGGCGCAAAGATGCGGAATATTATCAAAAAAAGAGATTTATCCGGCGTCTTTTAGCGAAAAATCGCTTTTAAATAAAATAGAAGAATTAAATAACGACCCGTTAATTCACGGTATTCTTGTCCAACTACCCCTGCCCCAACACATTAACGAAAAAAAAATAATGGAAGCTATAAGTCCGGATAAAGACGTTGACGGATTTCATCCGTTAAACGTAGGGAAGATTTTTACAGAAAATTCTCCTTTTTATCCTTGTACGCCTTACGGAATAACTAAAATGCTCGATTATTACGATATTCCTGTTAAGGGAAAAAACTGCGTTATAATAGGTCAGAGCAATATTGTAGGAAAACCTCTTGCAATAATGCTTATGAACAGACTTGCTACAGTCGCATCTTTAAATATTTTTACTAAAGATGTTAAGTCTATTGCGTCTAAAGCAGATATTTTGATATCCGCAACCGGAAAGGCTCATCTTATAGGCGAAGAGTACGTTAAAGACGGAGCCGTAGTAATTGACGTAGGCATTTCTAATATAGACGGAAAGATTTGCGGTGATGTAAATTTTGAAAAGGTAGTCAATAAAGTTTCAAAAATTACGCCTGTTCCTGGCGGAGTAGGTCCGCTTACCGTGGCAGTACTAATGGAAAACACTGTTAAATCTGCGATAATTAAATCAGGCATTAATACAAGCATAAAAAATGTATTAAATAACAAAAAATAAAATGATAGTATCTAAACAAAAAGAATTAAGAGATATAATAAAAAAAATTAAAGGCTCTGTTTTTATATTTGGTTGCGGAATATGTTCGGATACTTCAAGAACAGGCGGTCCAAAAGAAGTAGAAGCCATGAAAAATATTCTTGCCGCAGAAAATATTGCCGTTGAAGGAACATATGTGATAGATGCTATGTGTCACCTGCAGAAAGTCAGGAAAGCGGTAAGAGACAATAAAGAGAGTTTGTCCAAAGCGCAGACCATTCTGGTATTGTCATGCGGCAGCGGCGTGCAGTCTGCCGTTTTAGCGCTCCCAGACAGCATAAAAGTCGTTTCAGGCGTGGATACCATGTTTTTAGGTAACATAGAAAACCTTTCTTCGCTTAAAGAGATGTGTTCTTTATGCGGAAACTGCGTTTTAAACGAAACCGGTGGAATTTGTCCGGTGACGCTTTGCCCTAAGGGATTATTAAATGGTCCCTGCGGAGGAATGAAGAATTACAAATGCGAGATAGACGAAGATATGGACTGCGCATGGGTTAAAATTTACGAAAGGTCGGTAATGCAGAATACGCTTGGTGATATTAAAAAAACTGCTAAGCCTAAAGACTATTCGGTAAAAAAACCATCCGCAACGGTCAAGTTTACCGGCTCGCATAAATAAATCCCCGAAAATAGTGATTTTTTTGGCAAAAAAAGTAAATTCTCAAGAAAAAGGAGTTATTGATGAAATCTTTTAAAGTCCAAGCCCCCGAGTATATTTATAAAATAAATCCTTATATTCCCGGCAAACCCATAGAAGAGGTAGAAAGAGAAAAAGGAATTAAAAATATCGTTAAACTTGCGTCTAATGAAAATCCTCTCGGTCCGTCGCCGTTGGCACTGAAAGCCGTTAAATCTTACCTTAAAAATTTAAATAGATATCCTGACGGTTCCGGTTTTTATTTAAAGCAGGAATTAGTTAATTTTTTTCGAGGAAACCGAGGATTGAAAAAATCGGAACTTTCAGTGATAACCCCAGAAAATTTTATACTCGGAAACGGCTCCAACGAACTAATAGATATTGCCGTTAGAACGTTTTGCGAAAAGGATGAAAACATCGTATCCCCTTTTCCTTCTTTCGTGGCGTATTATCTTGCCGGAGAACAGCTTGGCTTAAAGTTAAAAATAAGCAGGCTAAAAAATTATGCCCTAGATTTAGACGATATGTATAAACTAATAGACCCCAAAACTAAAGTAGTTTTTATTTCTAACCCGAATAATCCGACCGGCACGTTTTTCCCGAACGATAAAATTATAAATTTTATTAAAAAAGTGAAAAATAACGTGCTTATCATAGTAGATGAGGCTTATATAGAATATATAGGAAAGTCTTTAGCCGAAGAAATTGATTTAACTCTTTTTCCTAACGTGCTGATTCTTAGGACTTTTTCTAAAGTTTACGGACTTGCGGGACTCAGGGTCGGCTACGGAATAGGTCATAAAGATTTAATCTCCCTAATGGACAGGGTCCGCGAACCTTTTAACGTCAATTCACTTTCTTTGGTTGCCGCGGCGGCGGCATTAAAAGATACGGAGTATCTCAAAAAGGTAATAACGACAAACGAAACAGAGAAAAAATACCTTTATGGCGAATTTAAAAAAATAGGCTTGGAATTTATTAAAACCGGAGCAAATTTTATACTGGTAAAGTTGCTTGGACATAAAGCGAACGAAATATCTGAAAAACTTCTTAACGCCGGCGTTATCGTAAGACCTATGGACAGGTTCGGTTATGTCGACATGGTAAGAATAACTATAGGTCAGCACAAAGAGAACGTTAAATTAATCAAAGCGTTAAACAAATTAATTTAAAATTTTACAATTATTTACCGATGGAGTAAAATATAAAATTAATAATAGATAAAAATTAGTTAGAGGAGGATATAAATGATTTTAGTATTAAAAAAAGGAGCGACCAAGGATGAAATTAACCGCATCCTTGATAAAATAGAACAGGCAGGTCTAAAGCCCCATATTTCAGAAGGGGCTGACGTGACTATTATCGGCTGCATAGGCCATGAAGACGCGGTTAAGGCTTTTTTTGAGGAAGCGGAAGCCCTTGCCGGCGTCGATAAGGCTATTAGGATATCTAAGCCTTATAAGCTTGCCTCCAAAGAGCTAGGCAAAGAAAGGAGTATATTTAAAATCGGAAATATAGAAATAGGCGGAGACGATATAGCCGTTATAGCCGGACCCTGCGCCGTAGAAAACCTCGAGAATCTCACCGAAATTGCAGAAAATATTAAAAAATCGGGAGCTAAAGTATTAAGGGGCGGAGCTTTTAAGCCCAGAACCAGCCCTTACACATTTCAAGGATTAGGCGAAGAAGGACTTAAATATTTAAGCGAAGCCAGTAAAAAAACAGGACTTTTGGTAGCAACGGAAGTAATGGATCCCAGAGATTTAGACCTAATATGCTCTTATGCTGATATTATTCAGATAGGCGCGAGAAATATGCAGAACTTTAGACTTCTTCAGGAGGTCGGCAAAGTAAATAAGCCTGTAATACTTAAAAGAGGTTTATGTTCGACTATTCAGGAATTTTTGATGTCCGCGGAATATATTATGTCTAACGGCAACGAGGATGTTATTCTTTGTGAAAGAGGAATAAGGACTTACGAAACATCCACCAGAAATACTTTAGATTTAAGCGCTGTGCCAGTTTTAAAAAGACTTTCCCATCTGCCTGTTATAGTCGATCCTTCTCATGCAGCGGGAGTATGGTATTACGTTGAACCGCTTTCTCTTGCCGCAGTGGCGGTTGGAGCGGACGGGCTTATGATAGAAGTTCATCCCGTGCCGGAAAAAGCATTTTCGGACGGAGCGCAGTCTTTAAAATACGACACTTTCGATGACTTAATAAAGAAAGCAAGGACAGTAGCAAAAGCGGTTGGTAGAAACATATAATAAATATTTATATATAATCCTAATTGATTTTATGTTATGTTTAAAGAAATATGCATAATAGGACTTGGTTTTATGGGTGCGTCCCTTGCGGGAGCAATAAAAAGAAAATTTCCCGAAACAAAAATCATAGGATACGATGCTTTTAAAAGCAATATTGATTATTGTATTTTTAAAGGCATAATTGACGGCGCCGTCGATGTTCAAAAAGATGACTGCCCGTCAGGCTGCATGATAATAATGTGCATTCCTCCTTCGGCTATCGCTTCTTTTTTTGAAGAACACAGGGCTTTTTTTATTAACGCGCCTTTATCTACGGATATTGGCAGCGTTAAAAAGAGTATCACTTATGCTGCCGAGACAAAAGATATTAATAACTTCATAGGTTCGCATCCAATGTGCGGTTCTGATAAATCCGGACCGGAAAATGCGGATTTTTTGATTTTTGACGGTAAAAAATGTTTTGTTATAAAAGAAAATGCCGATTTAAAAGATGAGTATAGAATGAAAAAAATTGACCAAACCGCAGAGTTCTGGAAATCCTTAAATATGGACGTTGTTTTTACAACTGCCGAAACGCATGACGATATTGCTGCATACGCAAGCCATCTCCCACATCTTATAGCTTTTTTGTTGTCAGACACTTCGCTTTCTTATATTTTAAATAAAAGTAAAAATGAGCATAGGCTTACCGGTTTCATAGGCAACGGTTTTAAGGATTCTACAAGAATAGCAGCTTCTTCAGCCGAATTATGGACAGATATATTCCTTATGAACGGCGCAAACATTGTTGCCTCTTTGGAAAACTTTACGGCATCGGCAAATATTATAAAAGGATACATAGAAACCGGAGACAAAGAAAGTTTGGTTTCATATCTAAGAAAAATCTCAGAAGAAAGGAAAGAGGCAGGGATTTGATAGAATTTAAAAAAGACAAGGTTTTAATTAGAGGACTTTCAAGCGGAATTAAAAGCGAAATTGAGGTTCCAGGAGATAAATCGATATCGCATAGAGCTATTATGCTAGGAAGTTTAGCAGCCGGAAAATCAACCGTATCAAATTTATCTTTATCGAGGGACAATTTAGCTACAGTTGCGGCGTTCAGGAAGCTGGGCGTAAATATTAAAAAACACAATCTGAATGATTCCGGCAGAAATTTTATAATAAACGGCGTTGGTCTCAACGGTTTAAAAGAACCTGAAACTATAATCAATACTGCTAATTCCGGAACGCTGACAAGACTTTTGGCAGGAATACTTGCAGGGAACGATTTTTTTTCCGTATTGTCGGGGGATAAATATCTTAACTCCCGTCCGATGAAGCGCATAATAGAACCTTTGAGCCTTATGGGCGCTAAAATAACCGGACGTAAAGGAAGCGGATATCCTCCGTTGGCGGTTACGGGGGGCGGATTAAAATCTATTTTTTATGAAGTTCCGGTGCCTAGCGCACAGGTTAAATCCTGCGTTATGCTTGCAGCTCTTTTTGCTGAAGGAGATACGGTTATATATGAGAAAAAAAAGACGAGGGACCATACCGAGAATTTATTAAAACTACAGGGATATCCTCTTAATGTCGATACATCGGTTAACGGAGGCAGTCTTATCAGCGTTAAAGGACGTGGAAATGGGGAGTTAAAACCTTTTAATATCGACATTCCAGGAGATTTTAGCAGCGCCGCATTTTTTATCGCTCTCGGTATTTTAAATAAAAATTCGGAAATTACTCTAAACAATATTCTTCTTAACGACAAAAGAACAGGATTTATAAAAGCTCTTGAAATGATGGGTGCAGACGTCAGCTTGACTGTCAAGGGAGAAATTCCAGAAAAAACGGGCGACATAAAAGCAAAATACTCGGCTCTAAGGGGCATAACGGTTCCTCACGAACTAGTTCCAGATATGATAGACGAGTTTCCTATTTTTTCCGTGATAGCATCTTTTGCCGAAGGAAAAACTATTGTTACCGGCGCAAAGGAATTAAGAGTCAAGGAAAGCGATAGAATTAAAACTATAGTTTTTAATTTAAACAGGCTCGGTGTCGATATAACAGAATTGGAAGACGGTTTCGAGATAAACGGCAGGCCAGATTTGATAAATTACAAGCCTCCTGCGAAATCGAAAATAGATAATTTAACTGAATTGAATTCGTTTGGCGACCACAGAATAGCTATGTCTATGATAATCGCCGGATTTATTCTTAAAAACAGAAAAATAGAAATCAGGGACATAAGATGCATAAATACCTCCTTCCCGGAATTTTTCGATACCGTTTCCCGCTTAATAAATCAATAAAGATAATATGAAAATAATAGTGGCGCCTTCCGCCGGTTTTTGTTTCGGCGTAAAAAGAGCGGTCAATATGGCCTTGGATGCAGCTGAGCAATATAAACCGTCAGAAAAATTAATTACCCTTGGTCCTATAATACATAATCCACAGGTGGTGAAATCTTTGGAAGACAAGGGCGTATTTTCTATAGACGATATTGAAACCGGCGGCTATAACAGCATACTTATCCGTTCCCACGGCGTAAAGGCTGAAGTAATGCAAACGCTGAAATCTAAAGGCGTAAGAATAATTGACGCCACATGCCCTTTTGTGAAAAAAGCCCAGAATTATATAAATGAAGCCGCTTTAAAAGGATATTTTATAATAATGGTCGGAGATAAAAACCATCCGGAGGTTCAAAGCGTGATAAGCTTTGCTAATAAAGAAAGGTTTTTAGTTATTAATAATCTTGCTGATTTGGAGAAGGTTCCGGTTAACGAAAAACTGGCTTTAATTTCACAGACTACGCAAGACGTAAATTTTTATAAGCAGGTAATAGACGAAATAAATAAAATAGCAAAAGACAAGGCAGTCGTTTTCGATACTATTTGCGACGCCACTATGATAAAGCAGGAAGAATCTAGAATCATAGCTTCCAACGTGGACGTTATGCTAGTGGTTGGCGGGTATAACAGCGCAAATACCAATAAATTAAAAAATATATGCAGAGAAATCCAGCATAACACATATCACATAGAAACAGAAAACGAAGTTAACCCTGAATGGTTTAGAAACGCTAAAAGCGTAGGCATAACAGCTGGAGCATCGACCCCGGACTGGATAATAGAAAAGGTTTTAAAAAAAGTGCACGATATAGACGAAGCCGGATTAAAAAGATTTGCTTAATTTATTTAAATGTGGTAGATTAGTTTTATTAAATTTAGGAGGTAGTAATATATTTATGGCAAAAAAAAGTTTTAATCAATTCGTTAATGAAGGAAGTCCCACCGAATTCGAGATATTGCTTGGTTCTTATGAAAATATGAACAGCAAAGGGCTTGTTAGGCAGGGAAAAATTTTAGATATCGACCAGGATTATGTTTACGTCGATGTAGGCGATAAGTCCGACGGCATAATAACTATTGCGGAAATATCCTCCGGAGGCGCTATTGATATTACTTCAATTGCGGTAGGCGATTCCATAGAAGTTTTTGTAGGCAGTTACGATGATAAACTCGGGTATCTTATCTGTTCGAGAGAAAAAGCTAAAAACGTTTACGCCCTTGACGATATAGAAAAGGCATGCAATGACAACGAATTAATAAAGGGTACCGTCGCGGCAAAGACTAAAGGCGGACTCATAGTCGATTTAAACGGAGTTACCGCATTTTTGCCAGGTTCGCAAATAGATGTCAAACTGACTAGAGATTTCGATGCTTTTCTTGGAAAAACCTTGGACTTAAAAGTTATAAGCGTTGATAAAAAAAGCTGCAACGTAATAGTATCGAGAAGAAAAGTCATAGAAGACGAGATAAAAAAGCTTAAGGAGAATGTTCTTACCGATATAAAAGAAGGCGATGTATTGGAAGGAATAGTTAAAAATATTACGGACTATGGCGTTTTTGTAGATTTAGGAGGGATGGACGGACTAATTTATATTACCGACATATCATGGAAAAGAATATCTCATCCGTCGGAAATATTAAGTCTGGGGCAAAAGATAAACGTTAAAGTTATTAAATACGATGAAGAGAAACGCAGGGTTTCGCTTGGTTATAAACAGCTTTTTCACGATCCGTGGCAGAACATCGAAGACAGGCATAAACAAGGCGACATAGTCGAAGGAGTTATAATAAATATTACCGATTACGGCGCATTTGTAGAATTGGACGACGACGTAGAGGGGCTCATACATTTATCGGAAATGGCATGGGAAAAAAAGCAGATAGACCCTAAAACTTTTTTAACCAAGGGACAGAGATTAAAAGCTTCTATTCTTAGCATTGAACCGGAAGCCAGAAAATTATCATTAAGCCTAAAAAGACTTACCGAAAGTCCCTGGAATTTATTAAAAGACAAATATCAGGTCGGCAAAATCGTAGAAGGTACGGTAAAAAATATATATGAATTCGGTGTTTCCATAGAGTTAGAAGAAAATCTGGAAGGCTATATAAAACAGAATGATTTTTCTTGGACTAAAAGAACGAAGCATCCCAATGAGTTATTTAAGGCGGGCGAGAAGATAAAAGCCGTTGTTTTAAATATAGACGAAGAAAAACAGAGAATTTATCTTGGAATAAAACAGCTTACCGAAAGCCCCTGGTCTCACATTAAAGACAAGTATTCCGTTGGATCTGTTATAACTGGAACCGTATCTAATATTACGGAGTTTGGAATATTCGTTCAACTTGAGGAAGGGATAGAAGGACTTATTCACAATTCAAAAATTCCGGAAAATTTCATTAAAGAAAATAACGTATCAATCGGGTCCGAAATTAATGCGGAAATAATTATGCTTGACGGCAATGAACAAAAAATTGGCTTATCCCTTATTAACGTCGAACAGAATAAATTATGAGCATAAATAAACATCCCTTTTTAAGCGGGTTGCTTTTTTTAGTTGTATTTATCGGAATATTCGGCGTGTTCATCTACATTATATTGTTTAAATTTCAGTCAAAATCTAATTATAATGTAGTACGCGGGTCGTCACGTTATTCCATAGGCATAATAGACCTTACCGGCGCGATAACCAGTTCATCGGGTTTTGTTAGACTTTTAAATCATTACAAAAGAGACGACTCAGTAAAGGCGGTTGTAATAATAGTGAACTCTCCCGGAGGAGAGGTTGCTCCTTCACAAGCGATTTATGAACAGCTTATGAAATTTAGAAAGCATAAGAAAATAGTAGTTTCAATGGATTCTGTAGCTGCATCAGGAGCATACTATATATCTTCAGCGGCAGACAAAATCGTTGCAGAACCGGGTACTCTGACAGGATCCATAGGCGTAATAATGGAAATGCCTAACGTATATAAACTTATGAAGAAAGTCGGCGTGTCTTATAATTATATAGTTAGCGGTCCTTATAAAGATATAGGAACCCCTTTTAAAGAAATGACGCCCATGCAAAGAGAAAAAATGCAGGGCGTTGTAATGAACGTTTACGGGCAGTTTGTCGCGGCCGTAGCCAAAGGCAGGAATCTCAAGGTTTCTTATGTGAAAAAGCTTGCAAACGGAATGGTATATTCTGGACAACAGGCATTGAAATATCGTCTAGTAGATAAGCTCGGCGATTTTCAGGATGCGGTTAAATGCGCTAAAAAATTAGCCGGAATAAAAGGTAAGCCTAATTTAATATACCCTGTTAAAAAGCAATCAAATTTATTTCAATCTGTCATAAAAAGAGCAGTAAAATCTTTTATTGATAACATCGGGGGAGCTTCTTTGCTTAAAGGAGGGGGGCTCGTTTCGTACAGCAATTCAAGATTAGATTTTTAAAATTTAGCTTAAAAGGTGCCGTATGGAAATCATTTATGCACCGTGGCGTATGGACTATTTGGTAAAAGATAAGTCTAAGGAAGAATGTGTTTTCTGCAAAGACAGCAAATGTTATGAAGATAAATACGTTCTTTTTAAAGGGCAATATTCCTACGTCAAACTTAATACGTTTCCTTACAACTGCGGACATCTTTTAATCATACCTAACGTCCATTCAAAGGAGCTTAACGGTATTTCTTTTGAAGCCGGAGCCGAAATAATGAGGCTTTTGTCTCTAAGTTGCGACATCTTAAAAAAGATATACAAATGCGACGCCATAAACGTAGGGCTTAACCTCGGTAAGGCTGCAGGAGCCGGCATAGAGCAGCATTTGCATTTTCATATAATACCCAGGTGGGAAGGCGATGTTAGTTTTTACACGGTGTGTTCGGAGCTGAGAGTAGTTTCTGAAATATTGGACGACACTTATAATAAGCTAATTCAAGATTTTACAAAGATTAAACTTTAAGCAGGTGTATAATGATTAAATTTATCAACCTAGTTCTGTTAATTATTTTTATAGCCTTAGTCTTAATATTTACCACGCAAAATCACGAACTTGTAAGCGTAAAATTCTTAGAATTAAGGTCTATAAATCTTCCCATATCGGTTATCGTATTTTCAGCGGTTATTGCCGGCATATTCATAGGTTTGATATATCATTTCTATGCAGTTTATAAAATTAGAAAAGAACTAAAAACAAATAACGAAAAAGAAAAACTATGACCGTTTTGGCGGAATTTGAAAAAAATTCAATCGAACGGGCTATAAATGAAATTTTTGACAAATACGGATATGGAAAGCAGGCTGAAAAATTACTTGAAAAAATAGGCGTTGTTTCCGAAAATGCCGGATTCCATGCTTTTTTAATAGGCGGCTTTCCAAGAGATATTATAATATATATTTTAAAATCCACACCTGAAACATCTAATAAATTTAAATCCTCCGAAATTTTTGAACCAAATCCACGTTTTTTAGATTTAGATATCGCGATAAAGGGGTCTGCCGAAGAACTTGCCCGCTTGATAAAAGAAAATAAAAACTTAAAATTTAAGCCTAATTATCTGAGAACGCATAAAAAGTTCGGTACTGCTTCCCTTGAGTTTTTAATCGGCGGAATTCCTCTAAAAATAGACCTTGCTTCTCTCAGGACCGAGGTTTATAAAAAACCAGGCATGCTGCCGGCGGTAAGCTCAGGAAAGGCGGGCCTTGAAGAAGATATAAGGAGAAGAGACTTCACTATAAACACTGTCGCTTTTTCGGTCGGACGCAAGGACTTTTTAGAAATTAAGGATTATTCTTTGGGCATACGCGATATATTAAAAAAGAAAATAAGCGTTATGCATGGATTAAGCTTTATCGACGACCCCACTAGAATGTTTAGGGCGGTCAGGTTTGAAAAAAGGCTCGGTTTTCATATAGACGGCAAGACCTTGAAGTTGATAAAAACCGCTTTGGATAAAAATATTTTAGATAATATCTCCGGTAAAAGAATTGTTGCTGAATTATATCTTATGTTTAATGAAAAAAAACCCTGGGCATGCCTCGAAAGACTTGATGGATTAGGTATTATGCGTTCTATCTATGAACGGTTGAGTTTTAGGAAAGAAAATAAGACCGTCTTTAAAAAAATTTTTGCGTATTTTAATAACATGCATAAAGAGTCAAAGATAAGAAGCGTTTGCAGAGATATTGATATTAATTTGTTTTATATGGCGGATTTGTTTTACGGACTAGATGATTTTGAGTTGCACGAAACCGTTGACAGATTAAATATGGGACAGAAAATCGAAAAAACTTTAAAGGCTATATATTGCGATATAAAAAAAATAAACAGTTTAAAATTAAATATTGACGGAATATATGATAAACTTAACAAAATAGACGTTAAAAGCGTTTTATTTTATTTTTTCCAAGACTTCGGAAGAACTGAATCCGATTTGAATTTCAGAAAAATTATAGTAAGATATTTAAATAAAATAATCTTTATTAAGCCTTATCTGAATGGAAACGACATTAAGTCTATGGGGATATGCGAAGGTCCGTTGTGCGGAAAAATATTAAATGAAATTAAGTTATTAAAAATCGAAGGCAGACTGAAATCTAAAAAAGACGAACTAATATATATTAAAAAAAAATATATAAAAAATTGAGCTAGCGGAGGCACCCAAGATGATAGAATTTAATTTTAAATATACCCTAAAGTCTGCGATAGAAGAAAACGGACTCGAAGAATCGGAAATTAAATCTTTTGAAAGAGAAATTGTAACGGCAAGAAGAAGCCTTAATAAACTAAGGCGGGACGGCGAGGTAGGGTTCTACGACGAGATATCGAATATCGGCATGGTTAACGATATTAAATCTATGGCCGAAAAATTATTTTCAAAAGATATTAAGACGCTTTATGTTTTGGGAATGGGAGGTTCTTCCTTAGGCGCGATATTCCTGAAAGAAGCAATGTCGGGGATGCAAGAGGGAATTGGCTTTAAAAATGGCAGCGGAATAAATGTTATTTTTTCCGAAAACATAGACCCCGTTTTTATAAAAAACAATTTAGACAATATAGATATTAATAAAACCATATTCTGTTTCGTTACTAAATCTGGAGACACAATAGAAGTAGTTGCGCAATTTTTTATTGTCAAGGAATTGCTTGAAAAGACTGTAAAAGATTACAGGGAAAATTTAATTTTTATTACCGATAAGCAAAGCGGATTTTTGAGGCGTTATGCAGACGAAAACGGCATAGCCGTTTTAGATATAGCAAAAAATGTCGGCGGAAGATATTCAATAATTACGGCAGGCACGCTTTTTCCTGCCTATATATACGGATTAGATATAGAAAAATTTCTTCACGGAGCATTAACATACAGGGATAATATTCTTAATAAAGGGGTTTTTGAAAATAATCCGGTTTATGTTATGGCCGCCGTTATATTTCTTTTTTACACAAAAAAGAATCGCAATATATTAGTTCCTTTTGTTTACAGCGATTATCTAAGAGAGTTTTCGAGATGGTTCAGGCAGCTTTTTGCCGAAAGTCTGGGAAAAGACCTTATTTCGCCTACGCCTGTTCCTGCGGTTGGCGCGACGGACCAGCATTCACAGCTTCAGCTTTATATGCAGGGTCCGCAGGACAAACTAATTGCTTTTTTATGCGTTAAAGATATGGGAAGCGATTTTAGCGTTAATTCGAGAGGTTTTAAAGAATTCGATTATTTAGACGGGAAAAGGTTATCCGATATACTTATGAACGAGCTTAAAGGAGTAGAACTGGCTCTTGCGATAAACAAAAGACCTTCTTTTAGAATAACCATAGATAAAATAGACGAATACGTTATGGGCGAACTTTCTTTTATGTGCATGGAAGCAGTGGCGGTTCTTGGGATGCTTTTGAAAATAAACCCTTTTGACCAGCCGGGGGTGGAAAAAGGAAAGAAATTTGCATATCTGCTTATGGGTAGAAAAGACGAGTCTCTTTTAAAAGAATCGGAAGAACTAAAAAGGCTTAATGAAATACCAGATATGCCGTATTAATTTTATGCCCCAATGGATTTATGCTGAAAAAAATCATAGTTATAGGCGGTGCGACCTGTTCAGGAAAAACTGAAATTTCCGTCGAACTTGCGAAACTTTTTCCTGTTGAAATAATAAATTTCGATTCGATGTGTTTCTATAAATATTTCGATATCGGAACGGCTAAACCGGATTACGAAACAAGAACGTCGGTAAAACATCATCTTATCGATATTAAGTTTCCCGATGAAGAATATAATGCAAGGACTTTTTCGGAAGATGCGTCGCGATTAATAGAAGATATAAATTCCAGAGGCAGAATACCCCTTTTTACCGGAGGGACCGGCCTTTATATGAAGTCTTTGATTTACGGGCTTTCTCCTGTTCCTGAAATAGATAAAAGCGTCTATAGGGAAAAAGCGGTTGAATTAATTAAGAAAATAGGCGTTAATGCCGCATACGAAAAACTTAAAGAGTTTGACCCTGAATATGCAGGAAAAATATCGGATTGCGATAGTCAGAGAATTTCAAGGGCTTATGAGGTATATTTGGCTACAGGCCGTCCTTTTTCTTATTATCTGTCTGAAAATCCTTTCGGCATGCCATTGTATGATTATATTTATTTTAATTTAAATCCGCCGCGGGATTACCTTAAATTACTTATTATGGAAAGGACTCGCATGATTATTGACAACGGTTTGGTTAAAGAAACAGAGAGTATTTTAAGCAAAGGGTATAATAAAGGCTTAAAACCATTTGGCAGCATAGGCTACAAGGAATCATTAATGTATCTTCAGAAAGAAATTAAAACGGAGGACGATTTGTATTTAAAAATTGTTCATTCAACCATAAAGTATGCAAAAAGACAGTCAACTTTTTTTAAAAAGGTTGAAAATGCTTTAGAGGTTAATTTTACCGATTTAAACGGAAAGCTTCGATTTGCGGCAAAAGCTATAGAAGGTTTTTTGAAATGATGCAGAGAGCACTGCTTATAGGTATAAATTTACCCGATACCGACAAGGATAAGGGGGCCGATTCGTTAGAAGAACTGGCAATGTTGTCGGAAACAGCGGGCGCAAAAAATACGTCTAAAGTTTTAAAAAACATCAAAAAAATAGATGCGGCATATTATCTTTCTAAAGGCATGCTGGAAGATATTAAAGAACGCGCCGTTCTGGAGAATGACGATATAGTTATAATAGACGCGTCTTTAAGTCCGGCGCAGGAGAGTAATCTTTCCGAGTATTTTGATTTAAACGTGATTGACAGGACAAGGCTTATATTAGACATATTCGCTGTTCATGCGAGGACTGCGGAAAGCAAGTATCAGGTAGAGCTTGCAATGTTGAATTATATGCTTCCGCGGCTTAAAGGCGCAGGCGTAATGCTTTCCAGAACCGGAGCAGGTATAGGAACCAGGGGTCCCGGCGAAACAAAACTGGAAACGGACAGAAGAAAAATAAGGCAGCGGATTGTATATATAAAGGAAAAACTTAAACTTTCCGAAAAAACAAGGAGCCTGCACAGATATAAAAGAGGCAGGCAGGGACTTTATACCGCCGCGATAGTAGGCTATACTAATTCAGGAAAAACTACTCTTATGAAGAGCCTTACCGGCAAAGGCGAAAAAGGTGAGGATAAACTTTTCGCAACCTTGGGCACTAAGATGGCTTCAATATACGATGCTATAGGAAGGAAAAAAGTTATAATATCGGATACCGTCGGATTTATTCAAAACCTGCCGCTTTTTCTGGTGGAATCTTTTAAAGCGACACTTGAGGAAACGGTTTATTCTGATTTATTGATACACGTTATAGATGCCGTTCAAAAAGATGCGGCAGGAAAATTTGAGGAGGTTATAAAAATATTAGATGAAATAGGCGCGGAAAATAAAAAAATAATTACAGTTCTAAATAAGACAGACCTGTTGTCTGATGAACAAGTCGATTTTATAATTTCTAAATTTGAAATATTGACTGGAAAACAGGCGCTTGCGGTATCGGCTAAGACAGGAAAAAATATTAATTTATTAAAAGAGAAAATATTTAAGTCTTTAGAAAATTAAACAATATAAGGATTAATTAAAAATGCAAAAAATAAAATACAGAAAATTTTTATTAAAGTCGTCATTATTGCTATGTTTGTTTTTATTCCCGCTTTTAGGGAAAGCTTACGGTATGAGCGTTAAGACCGGAACGTATATAGTCATTCCTAAAAATAATAAAGGAGAATTGCAGTCTTTAGCCATTAAACGTGCTATAAGGCTGTCTTTAAAAAAGGCAGTAAAAAAATTAACCGGCAAGAAAACATCTTTAAACAAGAATGATAAACGTATTTTTGAGAAAGAGATTTATTCTCGTGGTTTGAAATATATATATTCTTTTAAAATCATTACAGCAAAAAAGTATTTTAATCTTTATTATGTTAATATTATCGTTTATATTAGAAGGAATTTTCTGGCAAGTAAATTAAAAAAATTAGGATTTAAAACCGTAAAACGCGGCACTAGAACAAAACAAATAAATTATAACGTTTATTATGTCAAGTTTATAGGCAATTTTAGCTATTCAGATTCTAATAAGTTTCAGAAATTAATGATAAAATATTCAAGGCACTTACAAAATCTCTATATATCATCATTTTCTGAAAATTTTGCCGAGGTAAAGATTTTATATTATGGCAGTATAATCAGGCTTTTAAAGAAAGTGAAGCCCATTATAAAAACTTATTTAAACGCCGATGTATATCCGGTAAGGAATAATACGATAATAATCGACGTAAAATGAATATTAGGTTGCCCGCTCATTCCTTAAACTTAGTTTAAATGAGCCTGAATATATTTTTTAGTGAAGTGATAGCTGCCGTATTTAAATAAAAATTAAATATTGAATAAAAGAAAATACTTATAAAAAGAGGGATGAAAAAATATAAATAAATATTTTTATCCTTTTCGTATAAAAAACCGAGCGCCAAAGATATAGGCGGAGCGCCTATAAACATCTGCCCTACGAAAAGTCCGATTACGGGACCGTATTTAGCCACGTAATTATGGGCTTTTTTGCCTTTTTTAGATGAAAGCATTTTATTTACCCATTTCATGGATTTTAATTTCAAGCCTGCGTAAAATAGAACCGAACATAATAAAGTTTCGGAAACCGTTATCATGGTGATGCTTACATAAGGGTTTAATTTATTATATACGGCGTATGCCGTGGATAAGTATTTTCCTCCTATAAGCGGAGTAACGTTAATAGCCGTCATTATTAAATATTTGTAATATAAAGGCTTAAAAAATGTTTTCAGCATATTCTATTTTGATTTTAAGTATTAATTTGATATAATTATAACTATAAAACATATATTTATAAAGCATAAAATATATTAAAACCAAAAAATAAAATGTATTATTTTACGCCTGCATCGGATATGTTTGAAACGGTCGATTCTATTTTTATATATATAGAACTTGCCGGAGTACAAAAAGAAGATATAAATATTGAAATAGACGAAAGAACTATAGAAATAAGCGGAATAAAGCGTCGGGCCGCGCAGGCGGCTGAAGAATATAATTTCCAAAGGATGGAGAGACCTTTCGGCTTTTTTAAGAGAACTTTCGATATGCCCAGAAATGCAGACAGGGATACTATAAGCGCTTCTTTCAATGAGGGGCTTTTAGAGGTAATTATATCTAAAAAAACTATAAAAAACGGATTCAGGCTTACAAGTATCGAAATTAAAGATTGAAAAAACAAGGAAGGTAAATTAATTATGTTTAACTTAGACTATTACGAAGATAAATTATCAGAAAGCGGATACAGGGTTCTTACCATATCCATAGAAGAATCTAAAAGAAGAAAACATTATTACCTTGGGCTGGAGCATATATTTTATGCTTTGACCTTAGTGGACGAAGACCTTTTGAATGAAATATTCCTGGAATTAAAAATAGACAAAAGAAAAGTTATGAAGCTATTAAATGATTTTATGATGTCTTCGGAACAATATATCGGCGAAGGAATGAAAATTTCCCTTCAGACTAGGAATTTATTTAAAAGCGCTTATGATTATGCTCAGAGTTCCGGCAGAAATCTTATAGAATCGAGTGATTTTTTAATGGTAATGTTTCAGGAGCCAAACTCTGCTCCAAACAGGGTATTTAAAAGTCTCGGAGTGGATTCGGTAGTAATCGCCGATAAAATATTTCAAAAAATGAGGGAAAGAAGAAACAGAAGTGATGAAAACAGAAGGAAATACGATTTGCCTTATACATTAAGACAGCATGCTATAAACTTAAGCAAACTTGCCATTATGGACAAACTGCCTTTGGTTTTCGGCAGAGAGGAAGAAATTACAAAGCTTATGGAAATATTGTGCCATATAGACAGACCTAATTCGGCTATTATAGTAGGCGAGCCAGGCGTAGGCAAAACGGCTATCGTAGAGGGTCTCGCAAGAAAAATAGAGCTTGAGCCGTATAACGTCCCTCCAAGGCTTAGAAACAAAATTATTGTAAATCTTCAGATGAATTCCTTAGTGGCAGGCACAGTTTTCAGGGGAATGTTTGAAGACCGGATGGAAAAAATAATAAATGAGCTAAAATCCAGAAAAAATATAATATTGTTTGTTGACGAAGTTCATTCCATTATAGGTGCCGGTTCGGCTATCGCCGTGCCCAGCGATGCCGCCAATATATTAAAATCATCTCTGGCAAGGGGCGAGGTGCAGATTATAGGCGCGACTACCCTTTCAGAATATAAAGAATTTATCGCGGAAGACGAAGCTTTAGCCCGCAGGTTCAGACTCGTTAACGTTCAAGAACCTACGTCGGAAGATACGAAAAGAATTTTATATGGATTAAAAAGAAGATTTGAAGATACTTACGGAGTCGAGATAGAAAACTCTGCGCTTGATGAATCCATAAAGCTGTCGTCCCGTTATTCAAAGTCGCTCAGGCTGCCGGATAAGGCTATAGGATGGATAGATTCCGGCTGCGTAAAAGCCGAAATATACAATGAAGACAGAGTAGTCAAAAAGGAAAATATATATGAGGTTATTTCACAGGAAACGGGAATGCCCGTAGACTTAATTAAAAGGGATGTGCTTGAAAGGTTTCAGGATATGGAAGATTTTTTTTCCAAAAGAATAGTGGGACAAAAAGACGCTGTTAATTCGCTTGCTAAACATTTAAGGCTAAATAAGGGTCCTCTTAAGGAAAATTTTAACAGACCTGATGCCGTGCTGCTTTTTCTTGGTCCGACTGGAGTAGGTAAGACCGAAACAGCAAAAGCTATGGCAGAGTATCTTTTTGGTTCAGGAAGAAATGTTATAAGAATAGATATGTCGGAATATAAAGACGGTTCTATTGCCGTAGACAAGTTAATAGGTATGCCTAGAGGCATAGTAGGTTCTTCAAGAGGAGGAATTTTAACCAATCAGGTAAAAGACAATCCGTATTCGGTTATTCTTTTAGATGAAATAGAAAAGGCAAGCGATCTTGTATTTAATCTTTTCCTGCAAGTTTTCGACGAAGGTTTTTTAACCGACGGCAGAGGTAAAAGGGTTTATTTCTCTGATTCTGTTATTATTATGACTTCAAATCTCGGCTCCCATGAATTTTCAAAATATACCAAGCCGCTTGGTTTTGTAGAATCAAGCGATATAGTTAAATCGCTTAAGGGAACTATAAATAAGGAAATAGAAAACTTTTTTTCTCCTGAATTTATAAACAGGATAGACGATATAGTTATATTTTCTCCTTTAACAAAGGAAGAAGTTAAGCAGATAGCCTTGATGCATATAGAAACCATAAACAAGACTATGTCGGAACACGGCAAAGAAGTTACGGTAACAGGAGATGCTTTAAACAAATTAGTTGAAAGCGGTTACAGCACAAAATTTGGAGCAAGATTTCTTAAACGGACCATAGACGATATTATTAAGGTTCCGTTGACGTTGAAATGGAAAGAAGGCGATATGTTTACGGTAGAGCTCTCGGAAGGCGAGATTATAGTCGCCGTAAACAAAAACATAGAAAAAGACGCCTCGAAGAAGAGCAAAAACGGAAAGGAAAAATACAAGGAGGAACCCGATTATGTCTGAAGCAGAAAAGGGAAAATCGTTTAAAGTTGTCGATAAAAGGAAAGTATCCGATTCGGAAAGCGAAAGCGCTATAAAAGAGGAAGTTCAGGAAGTGCCTGAGAAAACAGAAAAAGAACCTGTTTCAGATAAAAATTCAGAAAAAGATTTATCGGAAGCGGAGAAGTCGTCGCAGGCGTCCAATTCTGAAATTCCTAATTTTGAGGCAGATTTTGCAACTTTTATTTACTCGTTGAATACTCAGGCATTGCTATTTTTAGGGAAAATACCAAATCCAATATCCAAAAAATACGAAAAAGATATAGGAACCGCTAAATATTTAATAGATACGATAGACATGCTCTCAAAAAAGACCAAAGGCAATCTTGACGAAAACGAAGCCAAGCTTATAGAAAACGTTTTATACGATCTTAGAATGGCTTATATTTCAGAGAAAAAATAGATACGATAAAACTATTTTTATCAAGAGGTGATATATTTTTATGAATCTAAATAACCTTACTATAAAATCGCAGGAATTAATACAACAGACCGTAAATATTGCCAAAGAGGCTAAAAACGCGGAGGTTGGAGATTTACATCTTTTATATGCCCTTCTAAGTTATGACGAAAATAGCATTGCAGTTTCAATATTAAAAAAGATAGGAGTAGATATAAAATCTTTTTCCAATGAGACGGAAACAGCCCTTTCTAAGATTCCTACGGTAGAAGGGGGTATGGAGCCGGGTTTTTCTTCGTCTTTAAGACGCATATTAGATGCCGCTGAAAAAAACAAAAACAATATGAAGGACGATTTTGTTTCCGTAGAGCATTTCATCCTTGCGTTTTTTGACGTGAAAGATACGAAGTCATACGAGATATTAACGAAATTTGGCTTAAGCAAGGACTCCGTTTTAAAAGCGCTTATGGATATAAGGGGCAACACAAGGGTTACCGACCAGAATCCGGAAAATAAATACCAGGCTCTGGAAAAATATACCGTAAATTTAACGCAGTCGGCGAAGTCAGGCAAGATAGATCCCGTTATAGGAAGAGACGGAGAAATTAGAAGGCTCATGGAGGTGCTTTCGAGAAGAACTAAAAATAATCCGGTTTTAATAGGGGATCCCGGCGTCGGTAAGACTGCGATAGTAGAAGGTCTTGCAAAAAGAATAGCTGACGGCGACGTCCCTGAAATATTAAAAAATAAAACCGTACTTTCATTGGATTTGGGAGCCCTTATAGCTGGAGCAAAATACAGAGGGGAATTTGAAGACAGGCTTAAAGCTGTCGTAAACGAGATAAAATCTTCAGAGGGAAAAATAATAATATTTATAGACGAACTTCATAATCTTGTTGGCGCCGGAAAATCAGAGGGAGCCATGGATGCCTCAAATCTTTTAAAACCAGCTCTGGCAAGAGGAGAATTGAGGGCTATCGGGGCTACTACTTTAGACGAATATCGAAAATATATTGAAAAAGACGCCGCTTTAGAGAGAAGGTTTCAACCCGTATTAGTAGAAGAACCTTCCGTTGAGGATACTATATCCATATTGAGAGGGCTTAAAGAACGCTATGAAGCTTACCACGGAATAAGAATAAAAGATTCCGCCATAATCGCGGCGGCAACACTTTCTCACAGGTATATCACTGACAGATTTTTACCTGATAAAGCAATAGACCTCATGGATGAAGCATCAGCGAAATTACGAATAGAAATTGATTCTATGCCTACCGCGCTTGACGAGGTTCAGAGAAATATAATAAAAATCAAGATTGAACAGGAAGCTTTAAAAAAAGAAAAGGACGCCCAGTCTAAAAAGAGGCTTAAAGAACTTGACCAGGAACTGGCAAATCTCGAGGAAGATTTTAACCAGAAAAAAGCTAAATGGCAGAACGAAAAAGAACATATACAAAAAATAGGGGAAATTAAAAAAGATATAGATTCTTTAAGATTTGAAGAGCAAAGATACGAAAGAGAAGGAAAGTACGACAAAGTTGCAGAGATTAGATATGGAAAGCTTAATGAATTGGAAAAAAAATTAGAAGACTTAAATGAATCTGTTTTAGGGCTACAGGAGAAAGGCGGTTTTATAAAAGAAGAAGTCGATGCTGACGATATAGCCAAGGTTGTGGCAAAATGGACGGGTATTCCCGTCGCTAAGCTTATGGAAGGCGAAAAAGAAAAACTTCTTCTTATAGAAGAACATCTGCATAACCGCGTTATTTCGCAGGACGAGGCTATAAGCAGCGTTGCAAACACGGTAAGGCGTTCGAGGGCAGGATTATCAGATTTCAATAAGCCTGTAGGTTCTTTTATGTTCCTGGGACCTACCGGAGTAGGTAAAACTGAATTGGCAAAAGCTCTTGCAGAGTTTTTGTTTGACGACGAAAACAGCATAGTAAGGATAGATATGTCGGAATATATGGAAAAACACACGGTGTCTAGACTTATAGGCGCTCCTCCCGGTTACGTAGGATACGAAGAAGGCGGACAGCTCACGGAAGCAGTCAGAAGACGCCCTTACAGCGTTGTTTTATTCGATGAAGTCGAAAAAGCACATCAGGACGTGTTCAATGTTTTGCTTCAGCTATTGGATGACGGCAGGCTGACTGACGGACAGGGCAGGACCGTGGATTTTAAAAATACTATTGTCATTATGACATCAAATATAGGTTCGGATATCATACAGAGTTACAGCGGGCAGCATTACGAAGAAATGAAGAACAACGTGATGAATATCTTAAAAAACCATTTTAGGCCGGAGTTCCTTAACAGACTTGACGATATAATTATATTCCATGCGCTTAACGAGGACGATATAATTAAAATAGTTAATATCCAGTTAAACAAGCTAAAGAATACCCTTAAGGAAAAAGGGATAGATGCAGATTATACTGATTCGCTGATAAAATATATAGCATTGGAAGGATACGACCCGATTTACGGCGCAAGACCGCTTAAAAGGGCTATAAAATCCTTTATACAGGACAGAATAGCGATGGATTTACTTTCGGGCGGGATTATCCCCGGAGATTCTATAATTTTAGACTATAAAGAAGAGACAAATAATGTTATTATCGAAAAAGCAATAGTCGTTAATACGCAGCCCGTCTAAAATATTACCGCAAGCAATTATTTTGTCATTATGACAAGTATAAATTTGTCATAATGACAAAATAATAATTATAAATTAAATTTTTCCTTAAAATACAAGAGTTTTATAAATTATATTTTTTGGCATTGTTTTTGCATATAAAATTATAAAGCAATTAAATAATTAAAAATAGGAGCTTTTTAGATTATGGGTTTAAAATCTGATTCGAAAATTATAGGAGCTGGAGTATCGGTTCTTATCGGCATAATAGCAGGTGTCATAATTACCGCAAACCTGCATTTATTCAAAAAATCTTTAGCAGACGGGAGCGCTCCGGTAATTTATACCACTACGGATTCCGAGATGCCCGCGCAGAACGGACCAAGCAATTTTATCGCACTGATAAAACGAGATAAGCCGTTTATAGTAAATATTAGAACGACGCAGAAAGTAAAAAGCGGACCCTTTCAGATGTACCATAGTCCTTTCGGCAACCAGCCCAATCCTTTCGGAAATTTTTTTAAAAACTTTTTTAATAACGCTCCTCAAAGCAGCTATACCGAAGAAAGTTTAGGTTCAGGGGTAATAATTAGTAAAAACGGTTATATAATAACAAATAACCATGTTATAAACGGCGCGACTAAAATATATGTCAAGCTTTACAACGGAAAGACGTTTAAGGCTTCTGTCATAGGTAAAGACCCGCAGGTAGATCTTGCCCTTTTAAAAATAAACGACGGAAACAATCTTCCAGCGGCTATTCTAGGCGATTCAGGCAAGTCGCAAATAGGCGAGTGGGTTCTTGCTATAGGCAATCCATTCGGTTTAGGCTGGACGGTTACAAACGGCATAATAAGCGCAAAAGGCAGGGCAATAGGCGGTCCATACGAAGATTTTATACAGACGAACGCGGCGATTAACCCTGGAAACAGCGGCGGTCCGTTAATAAATATGAAAGGACAGGTTGTAGGCATAAATACCGCCATAATAAAAGGCGCGCAGGGTATAGGATTTTCAATACCTATAAACGTTGTAAAACAGGTTCTTCCTGAACTTGAAACCGGAAAGATTACTAGGGGATGGCTAGGGATAGAGATACAAAAAATATCTCCAGCGCTTAAAAAAGCTTTTAATCTTGAAACTTCCCGCGGAGCGTTAGTGTCTTCGGTGCTTCCTAACGGTCCAGCTGCAAAAGCCGGATTGAGAAGCGGCGACGTAATAATAAAATTTAACGGAAAAGAAGTAAGGGAAATGTCCCAGCTTCCTTGGCTGGTAGGAAATACAAAACCTGGGAAAACAGTTCCTATAGAAATTATAAGGCACGGCAAAAAAGAAATGTTAACTATAACGGTTGGAAACTGGAAAAGCCCTAAAAATTCTTTTAATGAAAAAACGCAGAAAGTTTCCGCTAAGAAATTAGGCATTATCGTGGTGCCGCTAACGCCTCAAAATATGCAAAGCTACGGAATTCAAAATGTCCGTCACGGAGTAATAGTATCTAAGGTTATACCAGGCGGTGCAGGACAAAGAATGGGCATAATGCCCGGAGATGTTATAGAGTCTATAAATCATCAGTCGGTTAACGGCATAGGCGAGTATTTGAAATATATAAACAGTGCGGAGAAATCAAAGCAGTTTCTTTTCTATATAAGAAGAGGCAATATGAAACTGTATTTGGCATACTCCGAATAAATAAAAAGTTTTCCTAAAACCAATACAAACTGTAAGCTTTCCATCACTCCTCCTAAAGGTGGCCCGGCTTTTTAAAAAGAGCCGGGCTATTTATTTTTATGCCTATCTGTGATAAACTTAAAATAGAAAATCCATTCAATAATAATTAATTTTTTAAGCAGTTTTCCATAAAATGGACGGTTTTATTTTAGGAACGGCGGGTCACATAGACCATGGAAAATCCTCGCTAATTAAAGCGCTTACCGGCGTAGAAACAGACAGGCTCGAAGAAGAAAAAAAGCGCGGCATCAGCATAGTGCTTGGTTACGCCAATATGGTTTTCCCTTCCGGCGTATCCGTGGGAATCGTTGATGTTCCCGGACACGCAAAATTCATAAAAACTATGGTTTCAGGTTCCGCAGGAATGAACGGCGTTTTGCTGGTTATAGCCGCAGACGACGGCATTATGGCACAAACCAAGGAACATCTGCTTATCTTAAAACTGCTAGGCGTCGAATTAATCATACCGGTAATTACAAAAATAGATAAAGTCCAAGTCGAAATTATTTCAGAGAGGGAGGCTGAAACAAGTGACTTTTTAGAGTTATACGGCTATGGTAAATCCGCCAGAAATATATTTAAAGTTTCCGTTAAATCCGGCGAAGGCATAGCCGAATTAAAAAAAGAAATAGAAAAAACTGCAAAAGAATATAGTTTAAAATCTTTCCTAAAACCTGTTCCTACGAAAGTTTTTCTTCCCATAGACAGAATAATTTCCTCGAAAGGGTTCGGCACTATTCTAGCCGGAACATTGAAATACGGCAGTTTTTCAGCCGGGGATGAAATACAAATAATGCCTTCCGGCCTGACGGCAAGAGTAAAAAGCATAGAATCCCACAACAAGGTCATAGAAACTGCTAATAAATCCATGAGAATATCTGTTAACGTTCCGTCGGTAAAAAAAGAAAGCGTTAAATTCGGGGACGTAATATCCGCAAAAAACAGTCTTGCCTCATCGGATTATATTTTTGCAAAAGTTTTTTATGATTTTGAGAATAAGAAGGCTTTAAAAAGCCATATTTTATTGTCATTTATGACCGGAGGAACGTCTGTCAATTCTAAAATAATAATTCTTAACGAAGATAAAAGACTCGGTCCAGGGAAATATTCATATGCTATGTTTAAATTAAGTAATAAAATATCCACTATGTCTAAGGAAAAATTTATTATAAGAGACATAGGCGCGGGCAAGACCGTCGGTGGCGGTATCATAATAGACCCTTTGCCGGATTACGTATATGAAGAATCTAAAAAAGGTATTTACGAGATAATGATTTCAGGTGATATTAAAGAAGCTGTTTACGGTTTTGTATCTGTTAACGGAGGAAGCGCTATAGAAAAGATTTATAAGAGATTAAACGTAAATTTTGCTGATTTTATAGCTGCTATAGACGCTTTAAAAATAGCCGGCAGGGTAATTGCAGACGATAAATACAAATTTGTTTTCTTAAAAGAATATTTCGACGAGGGAAGGGCCTTGCTGTTAAAAATAATAGACGAAAATTCAAAAGGCGGGAGCTTGGGTTTTAATAAGAAATTAAACAAACGCGAATTATACGCAATTTTCGAACAGAATTTTAATAAGCCGGACGCGGTCGGACTTTTCGATATGACCGTGGAAGATTTACTGTCCAAAAAAGAGGTCTTATACCTCGATGGAAATATAATTTCGAAAGGTTCGGAAGACAGGATTTCCGAAGCGGCTATGCCGGCCGAATATATAAAAATTGCCGAAAAAATAGAAAATTTATTAAATTCAAACGGAAACAGCGTACCCGATTTGACTGAATTAGAAAATAAAATAAAAATAAATAAAAAAATATTTAATTATGTAACAGGTTTTATGATTAGACAAGGAAAACTGGTAAGGGTTAACAGAGATATTTATTATCTTAAGGACCAGATAGACGATATTAAGTCCAAATTAGACGTTTTTTTTGGAACAGATGAAAAGTTAGAACCTAAAAATATGAAAGAAATTGCCGGCGTTTCAAGAAAATACGCAATTCCTCTCCTTGAATATTTTGACAACATAGGATATACGAATAAAAAAGACAGCTATAGAATAAAAAAAGGCAAATAAACGCTTAATATCCCAAATACAGATTTAGAAATTTATTTTTTTATAAATTTTTGCTATAATGGTATAAAATCAATTAATTATTTATTTAAAATATATATCATGCCTTATAAAGACCTTCATGAATTTATTCGGATATTAGAAAAAAATAACGACTTGCTCAGGGTAGCAGCTCCCGTAGACAGGATTTTGGAAATAGCTGAAATTGCCGACAGGATGGTAAAAAAAGAGGGTCCGGCACTTTTATTCGAAAATGTAAAAGGTTATAATTTCCCAGTTTTAATAAATATGTTCGGTTCAAATAAACGGATATTACAAGCTTTCGAGGTTGAAAGCCTGGATGACGTCGGAAAAAGAATTTCTGAAATAATAGACCCAGAAATTCCTACAAATTTTTTCGAAAAAATAAAATCTCTTTCAAAGCTAAAAAAACTTGCAGATTATATGCCTAAAATCGTCAAGAATGCCAAATGCAAAGAGGTTGTAATAAACAAGCCTCCTTTATTAGATATTTTGCCGGTTTTAAAGACATGGCCGGAAGACGGCGGACCCTTTATTACGCTTCCCCTTGTTTTTACTAAAGATCCTGAAAGCGGTTCAACCAACGTCGGCATGTATAGAATACAGGTTTACGACGATGTTTCCTGCGGTATGCACTGGCACATACATAAAGACGGTGCAAGGCATTTCAGAAAATATAAAGAACTTGGGAGAAAAATACCCGTCTCGGTAGTTGTAGGTTCTGATCCGGCAGTTATTTATTCTGCCACCGCACCCCTTCCGCCCGATATAGAAGAGATGATGTTTGCCGGATTTTTAAGAGGCGAAGCCGTAGAACTCGTAAAATGCGAGACTAACGATATATATGTTCCGGCAAATGCAGAATTTGTCATAGAAGGCTATATCGACCCTTCTGAAGATTTCAGGATAGAAGGTCCTTTCGGCGACCATACAGGATATTATTCTCTTGAGGATTTTTATCCAGTGTTTCATGCGGTACTAATAACTCACAGAAAAGATGCCGTATATCCGGCGACCATCGTTGGAAAACCTCCTATGGAAGACTGCTATATAGGGAAGGCTACGGAAAGGTTTTTTCTGCCTGCTATAAAAAAAATATTTCCTGAAATTATCGATATAAACCTGCCGTTTGAAGGAATATTTCATGATTTGGCATTCATAAGTATTAAAAAAAGTTATCCCGGTCATGCCAAAAAAATTATGCACGGAATATGGGGCTTGGGTCTTATGATGTTTACTAAAATAATAGTCGTATTGGACGAGGATGTTAATGTTCAGGATAAAAGCGAGGTTATCTGGAGAATATGTAATAATATCGATCCAAAAAGAGACGTTTCTTTCGTCGAAGGACCTATTGACGTTTTGGAACATGCTTCCGATATTCCTAACTACGGTTCTAAAATGGGTATAGATGCCACAAAGAAATGGGCTTCGGAAGGCTATAAAAGAAAATGGCCTAATGATATCGTTATGTCTTCCGATATAAAACAGCTTGTTGACGAGAGATGGCAGGAATATGGCTTGAGTTAAATAAAATGTTTAAAAAAATAAAAAATACGTTAGAATTAGTCAAGTTTTCTCATACAATATTCGTCCTACCCTTCGCCCTTAGCGCTTTTCTTCTTGCATTCTACGACAAATATCCGGCATCTTTCGGCACCTATTTTTTTTATTATAAGATAATATGGGTCGTTATCGCTATGGCTTCAGGAAGAAGCGGCGCAATGGCATTTAACAGGATAATAGACAGAAAAATAGACGCAAAAAATAAAAGGACGATGGAAAGAACAATTCCGAAAGGTGAACTTACTACTTTATACGGGGTTATTTTCGGCATAATTTCTTACGCAATTTTAATAATTGCGGCATATGAACTTAATTTCATATGTTTTGCCCTTTCCCCTTTCGTAATAATTTTTATTACATTTTATTCTTTTACTAAAAGATTTACATTTTTTTCCCATACGGTTTTAGGAATCAGTATGGCCTTAGGTCCGATAGGAGCATGGCTTGCCGTTACCGGCGGCTTAAATTATAAGATTTTAATTATGGGTCTGGCCGTTGTTCTTTGGGGCGCAGGATTTGATATTCTCTACGCTATATTAGATTATGATTTCGATACCGCAAACGGGCTTTTTTCCGTCCCCGCAAAATTTGGAATAGAAAACGCAATAACTATTTCGAGGATTTTACACCTACTTGCTTTAACCTGTCTGGTTTATTTATATTTTATATTCAATCTTAATTTTTTGTATATTGTAGGAATGGTCATAGTCGCCTGTTTTTTTGCTTATGAACATTTTTTGGTTTATAAGAGTTTAAATAATATAGACGCGGCATTTTTTACTATGAACGGATATATTTCCATAACTTTTTTTGTTTTTATATCGGCAAGCGTCTTATATTCTAAATTTTTTATTATGCCGTAAATGAATATAAAAGAAAATATTAATAAAGAAACTAACGAAAGTTCTTACATAGTCGCAATTACAGGAGCGTCAGGACCGATATACGGCTTCAGCCTCCTTAAGGCTTTGATATTTCGTTCTTTTTTTGTGCATCTTATAATTTCCAAGCCAGGTTTTAGGGTCATAAAAGATGAACTTGGAATGTTTGGGAATATTTCAGAGCCTTATATAAACGCCGCAAACAAATCTTTAAATATAAAAGACGAGATAATAAATAAATTCGGACTGCAAAAAGTCGGTGACAGGTTTGCTATTTTAGACGATGATTTTTTAGAAGCGCGTATTGCCAGCGGTTCAGCCAAAAATGTTAACGGCATGGCGGTTATTCCATGTTCAATGGGCAGCCTTTCAAGAATAGCAAACGGAATTTCAGGGAATCTTATAGAACGGGCTGCTGACGTTATGCTTAAAGAAAGAAAAAAACTTGTCGTCTGTCCCAGAGAAACCCCGTTTAGCGATATTCACCTTAAAAATATGCTGTCGCTATACTCATCCGGAGCGTCAATACTTCCTCCGATACCGGCATTTTATAATAAGCCTCAAACAATAGACGACATTGTGGATTTTATAACGGGTAAAATTTTAGACAGTCTAGGTATAGATAACGATATTTATTCAAGATGGAACGGTTATGACGCAAAATAAAAATTTTGATTTAATAAAAGAAAAGGTTTATAATAATAAACGATTATCTGCAGATGATGCTTTGTTTTTGTTTAAATCCCATGATTTAATTACATTGGGCGAACTGGCAAACTTCAAAAACTTTAAAGTTAACGGAGATAAAGTATATTATATCGTTAATATCCACATAAATTATACCAATATATGCGTTAACAGGTGCGCCTTCTGTGCTTTCTACAGAAAGGGAAAGGAAACGGACGCATATTCAATGAGCGTGGACGATATAATAGATTATATTAAGACAAATTACAAAACTAATAATTTTAAAGAAGTTCATATAGTCGGAGGTCTTCATCCATCCCTCCCTTACGGCTTTTATTTAAATATGGTTCAAAGGATAAAAAAAGAGTTTCCGTCTCTAAAAATACAGGCCTTTACGGCGGTAGAAATAGATTATTTATCTAAAATTTCCGGGTTGTCCGAAAAAGACGTATTGAATGATTTAAAAGAAAACGGTTTGGACAGTATTCCAGGGGGCGGAGCAGAAATTTTTAATCCTGCCGTAAGAAAAAGATTATGTCCTCAAAAAATTAGCGGGGAAAGGTGGTTAAAAATTCACAAAACAGCCCATAAAATAGGGATTCCTTCCAATGCTTCTATGCTTTATGGAGTAAAAGAACGCTATGAAGACAGGGTAAGCCATTTAAACGAAATAAGGCTTGCGCAGGATGAATCGGGCGGATTTAATTCATTTATTCCCTTCGCATTCCAGCCAAAAAACACCGCGGTAAAAAATTCAGCCACAACTTCGGGATATGACGATCTTAAGGTAATTGCTATTTCACGCCTATTTTTAGATAATTTTAAGCATATAAAAACATTCTATGTGAACCTTGGTATTAATCTTGCGCAGGTTTCCCTTTCTTTCGGAGCCGACGATTTTGACGGCACGTTAACTGAGGAAAAAATATCGCATAATGCCGGTTCGGTTCATCCAGTCGGTCTTAGCGTTAAAAACGTAAAAAAGATAATAGAAGAAACCGGCAAACTTCCAGTTGAAAGAGATACTTTATATAATGTTTTTTAATTATTCTTTATTTTAATTAATTTTAATGATTTAAAATGTTTAAGGAGGCTTAAAAATGTTGAACTTAAACGAGTTTGTATTTTATCCAGGGTACGGTGTTTGTATCGTAGAATCTATTTCTAAACAAAAAATAGGTTCCACGGAAATGTCTTTTTACAATATTAGGGTTTTGGAAAACAATGCAAAAATTATGGTGCCGGTTAAAAATGAAGCAGAAGCCGGACTTCGTCTTCTTATTAAAGAAAATGAAATACAGAAGGTTTTTGACGTGCTAGAAGAAAAATGCGTGAAAAAACCTTTTGCAAGAAAGGAATCATGGAACAAAAGATTCAACGGATACAATATTAAATTATGTTCTTCATGCCTTTTTGAAGTTGCGGAGGTTTTGAGGGACCTTTATATTTTAAAATGCGAGAAAGAGTTATCTTTTGCAGAAAAAAAGATGTTTGAGAAAGCAAAGCATTTAATCATAAAAGAACTTTCTACGGTAATGAATAAATCAGAGAATTTCGTGGAAGAAAAAATAAAAAAAATTTTTATTCATACCCCTGTTCAATCCCCTAACTTAAATTTAAACGCTTAATATAATGAAAATTTTTAATAAGAAACCCATCCTTTTTATAAGGATAATGCTGGTGCTTATTTCGGCTATTTTAGGTTTTTTAATAGGCAAGGGATACTGGCACAACGACTTTTTATCGTATTTAGGTCTTTTGTTCGGCTTTACGATTGGTTTTATTGTAGTTTCAGTAGAAAAAAGCATGGAGTCTATTTCTACCAAAAAAATTCTTACAGGCGGGATAGGATTATTTATAGGACTTTTTATAATTAATTATATTACCTATCAGCTTTTCCAGTCTTTTTTTACAGGTTCAGACTTAGGCTATATAACATACGCTTTCGTGAATTTTGTAGCAGGCTATCTCGGTCTTATTATAGGCTTAAGGGTTTCAGACGATTTTGGTATCGGGACAAAACAACAACAGCCGGATACTAAAGATTTACGAGATAGAAACGCCGGCAAAGAATTATGCCGCAATTATAAAGTTATAGATACAAGTTCTTTGATAGACGGAAGAATACTTGATGTTTCTAAAACTGGATTTATAGACGGTACTTTTGCGATACCAACTTTTGTTCTGCATGAACTTCAGCATATAGCTGATTCGCAAGACCCTCTAAAAAGAGTAAAAGGCAGAAGAGGTCTTGACATATTAAAAGAACTGAGGGAAGACAAAAATATAAATATAGAATTTATCGATGCGGATTATCCGAATATAAAAGAAGTAGATGCAAAATTAATTGCGTTTGCAAAGGAAAAAGATGGTAAAATTATTACTACCGATTTTAATCTTAACAAAGTCGCACAGGTTAGAAACATAAGCGTACTAAATATAAACGATCTGGTTAAAGCTTTAAGACCAATTCTCCTTCCAGGAGAAATAATGACCGTACTAATAGCTAAAGAAGGCAGGGAAAAAAATCAGGGTATCGCTTATATGGACGACGGGACTATGGTGGTAGTCGAAGATGCGATAAAGCTTGTAGGCTCCGTTCTAAACGTAACAGTAACAAGCGTGTTGCAGACGTCTAGCGGAAGGATGATATTTGCAAGAATAAGTTATGAAAAGGAACCGGAGTTAAACTAATTTATGCTCTTTATAATTTTTTAAACTTTTCCATTAACAATTCAGCTATTTCTATATCCAGACCAGAAGTTATTTTTATATTAATATCGTCAGCCCTTATCGGCACCGCTGTCAAACCTAAATTTTCCAATAACGATACGTCGTCTGTCGATGTGAAATTTTCCTCAGCCGCTTTATCCAAAGCTTTCTTTATTAATTTAAATTTAAATACCTGAGGAGTTTTTGCGGATATCAGGTTTTCCCTTATAAGAGTTTTAAATTTATTTTTGTAATCAGGATTAATTTCTTTAACCGTTTCGGTTACGCCGGAGCAGAGGAAGGCGGCGCCGTGTTTCGCCGTTTCATTCAGCAATAAATGCAGTTCATAATCAGCAACGAATGGTCTTGCTGAATCATGTATAAAAACGACGGTATTTTCAATTTCTGTTTCATGCGTAATGCTTTCTATATATCTTATAGCATTTTCGACTGATTGCTGTCTTGTTGCCCCGCCTTTTATTATACGGAGTTTTTCTATTTGGTCTTTTTCTGTGTTTTTTTTAAAAAAATCGTTCCAGTCAAATTCAAAAACGTGCGGCGGCGGAGTAGCTATAATAACTGCTTCAAATTTAATGCTTGATTTTAAAAATATTTCCAGACTGTGCAGTATTATTTCCCTGTCTTTTATTTTTATAAGCTGTTTTGGTATTGGAATGCCGGTTCTGGAACCCGTTCCGGCGGCAAGGAGTACGGCGTAAATTTTCATTTTTACTCCGACGAAAGCAGGCAAACGCTAAAGCACTCGATTGCTTTTCGTTTACCTACCGAATCAAGTCCTTCTTTTGTTTTTCCTTTAATATTTATACGCGATTTATCTACATTAAGCGCCGCCGATACCGATTCTGTCATTTTTTCTTTATAAACGGAAATTTTAGGAGTCTGCGTTACTACGGTAATATCTGCGTTTACTAAAGCATATCCCTTGTCTTGAACCATTTTATAAGCATATTTTAGTATTTCTATGCTGTTAATCCCTTTAGTCGATTTAAGGTTGTCAGGATAAAGGACTCCTATGTCCGGAAGAGACAATGCGCCAAGAAGCGCATCGGTAAGGGAATGAAGGACGACGTCGCCGTCTGAATGGGCGACAACCCCAATGTGTCCGTCAATTAAGACTCCACCAAGATATAATTCTTTGACAGCATTTTCAAAAAGCGCAATCTCTAAGAATTTATGTATATCGTATCCGCTTCCTATCCTTATATTGTTCATTTGTAATAATTATATCATAACGTCACTTTTAGCAAGCAAAAAAATATATGATATAATCAAACTAAACAAACTATATTTTAAAATGAGAAGGAGGACGGTTAATTATGAGATTACTTTTTGAACCGTTGGAATTAGGCGGAATTAAAATAAAAAACAGAATAATGATGGCGCCTATGTGCATGTATTCGGCGTCTGACGGCATAGTCGGAACTTTTCACGCAGCGCACCTTGGCGCGAGAGCAGTCGGAGGAGTAGGGCTTATTATAGTCGAAGCTACAGGCGTAAGTCCTGAAGGCAGAATAAGCCCATATGACGCAGGTATATGGAATGAAAAACAAGTTGAGGCTTTTATGCCCATCGTTGAATTTTGCAAATCATGCGGGTCCATAATGGGTATTCAACTGGCCCATGCCGGCAGAAAGGCTTCTACTAATGCCCCATGGTTTGGAGACAATCCTTTAAAGCCGGAAGAGGGGGGTTGGCAGGTTCTCGCTCCAAGCCCTATCCCTTTTAGCGAAGGTTACCTTATTCCGAAAGAAATGGATGAAAACGACATTAAAAAAGTTATAAAAGATTTTGCAAACGGAGCTAAAAATGCCGATAAAGCCGGATTTGACGTCATAGAAATACATGCTGCCCACGGCTATTTATTAAACGAGTTTCTATCTCCGTTATCTAACAAAAGAGGCGATAAATACGGCGGTTCTTTAGAAAACAGGGCAAGACTACTGCTGGAAGTAATAGACTCAATAAAAGGAGCCGGATGGCCTAAAAATAAACCTATTTTCGTCAGGATTTCTGCTGTAGATTGGGTAGAGGGCGGGTTCGATATTAAATCCGCGGTTGTTTTATCTGGAATGTTAAAAGAAGCCGGAGTTTCTTTGATTGATTGTTCTTCCGGGGGAATGGTATCTAATGCTAAAATGAATATATATTATGGTTATCAGCTTGGTTTTGCTAGAGAAATCAGGGAAAAGGCCGGAATTGCGGTTTCAGGAGTTGGTCTTATTACTAAGCCGGAATTTGCGGATTATATTTTAAGTTCCGGAACTGCCGATATTGTTGAAATGGGCAGGGAGTTATTAAGGAACCCCTACTGGCCCCTTATGGCGGCACATAAGCTTGGCGTCGATATAGAGTGGCCTAAGCAGTATTTAAGGGCAAAATTATAAATTTTTTCAGGCACAATATTCACACCGTAGCGTCGGTTTATTTAGCCGAAAGCTTTATTTTATCGTGGTGCCGAAGGGGGGAATCGAACCCCCATGGGATTGCTCCCGCCGGATTTTGAGTCCGGTGCGTCTACCAATTCCACCACTTCGGCTTATAGCAGGATTATTTTGCGGAACTGCTTAAAATTTTACAACATAATAGACTAAAATTCAAGGAAAACAATTTCATTAGTTTTACAAAAATTAAATTATATGATATAAATTAATTAAAATATTTTTATTAGCATAATTTAAGGAGCATATTTTATATGGCGGGTATTAAAGAAGCTGATTTTCATGCCGATTTAGAAAAAATTCTCGGAAGCGGTTTGAATAAAAATGGTTTTAAATCAAACTATTTTTTAAAATTAGGATTTCTTCTTTTTTTAATAGTTTTGTCATGGTCTATAATAATTTTTTTATATGCGTCTTATATTAATTATTTCAATAAATATGATAAAGTTTTAAATAATTTAAATTTTCAATTAAAGGGCGATATATCAAGGTTTAATAAAATTAAAACAAATCTCGTATTTTTCAGGAATGTCGCCAAAAATCAGGTTAATGTTTCGTATCTGCTGTATCTTTTATCGGTTCGCAGGTTCGGCGATACGGCTATAAAGTCCATGTCTGTAAACAAAGGACGCGTAAATATTTCGATATTCTCTCTAGAAAAGAGTTTTGCTAAAAACTTAAACCTAATGAATGATTATGCGCTCTATCTGAATATTTACGGTCTTAATACTCATACAGGAAGGTTTGCCATAAGCTCTTTCAACGGAAATAATTCCATTAAAAATGCGCAAACTTTATGGGGTCTTTCAAGCGGAAGATTTAACGTAAATTCCGATTATTAGCAGATAAGTTAAGTTAATCTATAAATCCGCCGTCTTTCAAGTCTTTTATTGCATTTTGTATTATTGATGCAGAGCCTTTAAGCCCTTCTATTTCTTTTTCATTAAGCGGCAGTTTTATTACGTTTTCTATGCCGTCTTTGGAAAGGATTGCGGGAACGCCTGTATAAATTCCGTTGATGCCGTAATAATCTTCTAAATAAACGGATAATGGCATTATCTGTTTTCTGTCTTTAACCATAGATTCTATGATTTCAGCCATAACAACCGCAGGTGCGAATATGGTTCCGCCTTTTAAGGCTATTACTTCCGCAGCGCAGGTTCTGGAATATTCAGCAATTTCTTCAAGTTTGTTCTTGTCGTATCCCGGTATTGAGCTTAGAGGGATACTGTTTATGCTTGCAAGCGAAAAAACCGGCGTCATGCTGTCTCCATGTTCGCCGAGAAACATTATATCGACGTCCTTAGGGTTTAAGTCGAAGAAAGTTCCGACTGCAGAGCGAAGCCTAGTAGTGTCTAGCATAGTTCCCATGCCGAAAACTTTTTTTCTTTCGAATCCGGAAACTTTGTATGCTACATATGTCATTATATCCACCGGATTAGACACTACGAAAAGAATTGCATGCTTATTATATTTGGTAATGTTGTTTACTATATCTTTTAATATATGCACGTTTTTTTTATTAAGGTCGAGTCTGGATTCCCCTGGTTTTCTTGGGATACCTGCGGTTATAACTATGATATCTGCGTCTTTGACAGAATCGTAGTCGGCGGTTCTTACCCTTGTATAACCGGCAAGAGAAATGCCGTGTGAAATATCTAGCATTTCGCCTCTTGATAGATTATGGTTAATATCTATAAGAGTTACTTCTCTTACTATATCCTTCAGGGTAAGTGTGTATGCAAGAGTTGCCCCAAGCCTGCCTGCGCCGATTATGCTTACTTTCATTAAAATGACCTCCGTGTTCAACTATTTATTGTTTGCAAACTGTGCTTATAAAAATAAAAAATTATTATATTATAAAATTGCATAAAAAATCAATTAATATTTATCTTTTGCGGCATTATTTTTCTATTCCTGTTCTGGAAGGGATATTTTTATTATAATAATGTTTTATTTCTTTCATTTCTGTAACTAAATCAGCAATATCAAGTATCTCTACCGGAGCATTTCTTCCGGTTAATATTAATTCTATATCCGTTCGTTTGTTTCGTATCAGCCTTATAACCTCGTCTGTTTTGATTATGCCTAAATTTATTGCTACATTGATTTCATCAAGCACCAATATGCCGGTATCGTTTTCTCTGCAGGCGGTGTCTTCCGCAAGCGCCAATCCTTTTCTATTAGAATCGATATCTTTTTCAGGTATTTTATTCTTGTTTATAAAAAATGGGCTTCCTGCCTGATATATTTTAATAAGCGGAATGCAGTTTTCTATAGCTTTGACTTCTCCGGAGTACGAACCGCCCTTTAAAAACTGAATTATTAATGATTTTATGTTGTGTCCGCTAGCTCTCAGTGCTTGTCCTAAGGCTGCCGTGGTTTTTCCTTTTCCATTGCCTGTGTAAACCTGAACCATACCTGTTTCTAAAGATTTTCCGCAGGAAATTTCTTTAAACCATTTATTATGGACGGAAAGACTTTTATTATTCATGAAATAAGACGGCTTGGCTGCTTAGCGTTTTTATTGCTAAATGAAACAATTTTTTTGCCGCGGAATAGTTCTCCGGCTTTATTTTGTAACCGTTTACCGAAAAATACGATCTGAAAATCAATGTATTGTTTTTTACAGAGTAGCTAGCTGCGAAAGAACCAGCCGCGTTTTTAATATTTAGGCTACCCGGGATAAATACTATTGTATAATTTTTAGGAAAATTAAGATGGACGGCAGTTTTTTCGGAAAAATTATATCCGAATTTCAAAGAATACTTTCTTTTATTCATAGCCGTTATTTTAGTTAATTCCGTTCTTATTCTTAAAGGAAGCCTTATTATTATTACATTTCCGTTTTTTCCGGAATAATTTTTTGCGTTGAATGAAAAGTTTTCAATATACGGTTTCGTGAGACTGTTTCCGTTTTTAAAAGAATACCCCGAAAGCTTTGCATTTGGAGCTATCGACATTATGTTCTTTAAAATACCGTCCTGTTTCTTTCTTTTAGACGTCGAGGAGTAAAGATATCTTTTATACATATCGTATGCTCCTGAATATATTAAAGATGATTTCAAGTTTAAGGTTCCCGCGTTTGAAACAGATGCATATTCTTTTACGGATATGTTGTTTTTTGCAGGAGGCAGCACAGGGGTTCTTGCCGTTATTCCTTTGCCGTTAACCATTATTAATACATTTCTGCCCTGGTCCATAGGCGGTAGGTCGCCGAAAGTGGTAACGTTAGATGTAGTATCGGCAAACATAAATTTACCGGTTTTTAATTTTATAGCCGTAATTTCATGGTCAAAAACGAAAGGCGTAGGGATATCCGGGTTCATATTAGGAATTTCAGTAGTGGGTATTAGGACAGGATATGCTTTTACGCCAATCTGCCTTAACATCGATGAAAAAAGCGTCGCGTGGTCCTTGCAGTCTCCGAACCTGTTTTTAAAAATAGAATTTACATTACTCGGCTTATATCCGTCTATGCCGAATTCATATCCGACATATCTAATCTTTTTAGCAGTAAAATTATATATTGCTTTTATTTTTTCCAAGATAGGTTTTTTTGAATAAACCAATTTTTTTATATAGTCGTTAAGTTTCGCTCCGGGTTTTATTCTGTCTTTTGTAAGGTGGGCATACCATAAAGCAACGTCGTTCCAAGATTTAACAGAAGAAATCATAACATGTGGAACAATAAAAGATTCTCCGGGCCCCATTTTTTCTAGAGTTATTTTGTTTCTGTCCCATACTGACCATACAATGGTCGTATTCAGTCGCCCGTTAATTATTTCAGGATTTTCTTTTAAACCATATTCGGCATATCTGTAATACAAACCATTGGGTATGGTTAATTTATAAACCGATTTTTTTAAAGGCGAAAGACCTCCAAAATAATCTTCGGTAAAAAAATTATTTTTCATATATGGTTTTATGATAACGGTTCTATATTTATAATCAACTATGGAACCCTTAACCACTCCGGGAAGCTGAATAGTTTTCAATAGTTGATTTGAAAAAATAGGCGCTTCAGGATTAAATGGCGCCGTTACCGTTTTTAAAAGTTTCGGGTTAATATGGATAATATTTCCGTTAGGCTGGATTATTTTAATAAAAAATACTTTGAGTTTCTGGTTTTTTTTAGAAAAAGGAAATGTTAGCGATGAATATTTTTTGACCCCTTTTTTATTTAATATTTTTATTATTTCGTGTTCCGTCGATATATCTTCATAATTTTTAGTAATTGTTTCATGCGTGTAATCAAGTAAAATTTTTGAAGTTGCATGGATTTTATTTAATTTTGGAGTTATAACGGCATAACATATGGACTGATTTGAATTTAATAAAACAAAATTTAATAATACTGATAAAATAAACGCAATAAAAAGCATATTTTTTTTTATCGGTTTTAACATAAATACTCCGTAAATTTATATATTTTGAATTAATTTGACGTAGATTAAACAGATATAATTGGTGCCGGAAGGGGGAATCGAACCCCCACAAGAGTAATCTTACACGGCCCTGAACCGTGCGCGTCTACCAGTTCCGCCATCCCGGCTTTAGCTGCAATATTTTTTCTTTTATAATGAAAAAATATTTACTAAGTGATATTATTATATAATAAATTTAAATATTTTTGATATATTGACATTTTATTCTATCATATTTTGAAATAATTGACATAAAAAAGTAAATGAAAATAATAACGAAAGAAGATATCGTTTATCTGTTTTCTCAAAAGTACGACGCCCCGCTTTCTTTTGCAGACGTAAAACATGAGCTTAATATAACTTCCGCAAAAAATCTTTCCGCAGTAAAAAAAATTCTGGATTCTATGGTAAAGGAAGGCGACTTAATATTTTCAAAAGGAGAAAAGTACGTTTTTACCCAAAAATTAAATCTTATACACGGAACAGTAATATTAAAAAGACGTAATTACGCTTTTGTAAGCGACGATACCGGAACGGAAAAAGATATTTTCGTAAAGGGCTCCGATATCGCAGGCGCTATTCCTATGGATAGCGTTATATTGCAAATCGTACCGGATAATCCTTATTATTTAAAGAAAAAAAGACAATCTGCCTCATCAAAAGACAAAAGAGGCAGGGTGATAAGGATAATAAAGAGAAACTTGAAGAGCATAAAAGCGGTGATAAGGGTCGAAAAAAATATCGCAATTCTTACCCCCGTTTCCCCTGAGTTTGACGATTTATTTTATTTCGATATACATAAGTTCAAAGACAGGGAAAAATTAAAAAACGGAATTATAGTTAATGCGGTTTTGCCGGAAACCGATGATTTATCTTCAAGGATGGCCGTAATAGATAAGATTCTTGGGGATATAGAATCTAAAAACGCGGAAGAGGAGATTATCCTTAATAAATATAATATATATAAGTCTTTTCCGGTAGAAGCTTTAAAAGAAATAGAGGGACTTTCTTCCGATATCGAAGAAAAAAACATAGAAAAAGGAAGACTTGATTTGACCGACCTACCTTTTGTTACGATAGACGGAGAAGATGCAAAAGATTTTGACGACGCAGTTTATTTAAAGATGTCTAAAAAAACAAATACGGCAAAGCTTTACGTCGCCATAGCCGATGTTTCTTATTTCGTAAAATATGAAAGCCGCATAGACGCAGAAGCATTCAAAAGAGGTAATTCTACCTATTTTCCCGGCAGCGTTTATCCTATGCTTCCTGAGAAATTGTCTAATGAGTTATGCAGCCTGCTTCCCAAAAAAAAACGATTTGTAATAGTCTGCGAGATGGACATAGACATATCTTCCGGAAAAACGGAAAATATAAAAATATATAGAGGATTAATAAAGACTTTTGGAAGACTTACTTACAACGAGGTTTACGATTATTTGACCGGATTGGAAGCAGAAGGCTCGGCTAAAGGTTCATCCTGCGGGCATAAAATTAACGGTTGCAAAAAAGAACTTTCCCCTATAAAAGATATGCTGGTAGATATGAAAAAACTCGCAAAAACTTTAAGGGATAAAAGAATTAAAAACGGAAGTTTAGACTTTGATCCTATTAAGAGCAAAGTAGAACTGGATGAAAACGGAGAGCCGGTAAATGTTATTCCCGAACCGAGGAATTTTGTTCATAATTTAATTGAAGATTTTATGATAACCGCAAATTGTGCCGTCGCAGAATTTATAGAGTCTAAAAAAATTCCTTCAGTTTACAGGGTGCATGAAAAGCCGGACGAAGAAAAAGTAAAGGAATTTTTAAAAATATTAAAATATTTTAAAATACAGGCGGTTCAAGGCTCTTTAGAAAGCCCGTTGGACTATCGAAAGATGCTTGATAAGCTTAAGAAAACTCCTTTAGCATCTTTTTTGGAACAGGCTTTTTTGAGGTCGATGAGAATTGCGGTTTATTCCCCGGTTAATATTCACCATTTTGGACTTGCGCTTAGGTCTTATACCCATTTTACTTCTCCTATAAGGAGATATGCGGATTTATTAGTGCACAGAATTCTTGTTTTTATTATTTATGCAGATAACGGCTGTTGCTTTATTAATAATGGAGAGGGGCATAATACGGACAGCGCAAATAAAATACCAAAATGGCTTAATATGGAATATTTAAAGCTTGCGTCCGGCGCAGTTTCCAGAAGAGAAAAGCTTTCAGCAGATGCTGAAAGAGAGTATGTAGATTTTAAAAAAATGCAATTTTTAAAAAAAAATTCGCAGGCGGTTTATGAAGGATTTATTACAAATGTAATAAATTTTGGCTTTTTTGTCGATATTAAAGGCTTTTTTATTCAGGGTTTTGTCCATGTTTCAACAATAGCGGACGATTATTACGAATACGGAGAGTCCTCTAAGATACTTAAAGGAAGACATACAAGAAAAATATTTAAAATCGGTGACGAAATCGACGTAAGCGTATATTCCATAGATCTGCTGAAGCGCGAGATAGACCTTAGATTTATTAAATTTACCAAGGATAAATAAACATGAAGATAGGCGACTTAGTAAGATTTATAAGGGCGGTTAAACGTATAAGAAAAGTAGCTTCGATATTTGCAAAGCACGGTTTTTATCAGATTATTACAAATGTCGGTCTTTCCAAATTTTTTATTTTTAAAAAATATCTTAAGGCAAGTTATCCAATCGACGATTATCAAAATGTTCCCCCTGAAATAAGACTTAGATACGCGTTAGAAGAATTAGGTCCTACATTTATTAAGCTAGGGCAGGTATTTTCTCAGGAAATAAGGACCCTTCCTTTAAAATATATTGTCGAGCTAAGAAAGCTTCAAGACAGCGTCCGCACAGATTTTAATAAGATTGACGAAATTAAAGAGATATGTAAAACGGAAACCGGACGCAATTTAGAAGACGTGTTTGCGTCTTTCGATGAAATGCCGGTTGCTTCGGCTTCCATAGCGCAGGTTCATAAAGCTGTTTTAAAAGACGGAACCAAGGTTGCCGTAAAAATCAAAAAAAGAAATGTGGATAAAATTGTCAGGAACGACATTGACGTTTTATATTTTATAGTAAGTATTATAAAAGATGCCGTTAAAGAACTTATTTATATCGACAACGCGGAAGATTTGTTTAGGGAATTCAGCAAGAGCATTATATCTGAACTTGATTTTTTGGCTGAAGCGGGATATACCGAAAAAATAAGAAAATCTAATCTGGACAAAGATACAGTAGAAATACCAAAAATTTACTGGCAGTATTCTGCTAAGGGATTTTTGGTAGAAGATTTTATAGAAGGCGTCAAAGTTAGCGATCTGGATGAATTATTCAAAAGAGGTTACGATAACAAAATTATTCTTAAAATATTTTTAAATCATTTTTTTAAACAGATATTTATAATAGGATACTTTAATGCAGACCCGCATCCGGGTAATGTTTTTGTCGTAGACCGAGAAAAAATAGGAATAATAGATTTTGGTTCCGTAGGAATACTCACGAAAGATTTGAGAAAAAAAATTTTGAGATATTTTGTAGAATTTTTTAACGCAAATTATGAAGAAGCGGCTTCGCTGTTTATAGAAATATGCATGGGCGATTTAACTGACAAAGAAGAGCAGTCTTTTAAATTTGAACTTATGGAATTTATAGAAACTTTTTACAATAAGCCTTTTAGGGATATCTACAGCACGGAAATACTCCTGGAAACTTTAAAAATAGGTCAGAAAAATAAGTTAGTGATACCGCCAGAGCTTTCTTTATTGTTTAAAGCCCTGCTGCCTATAGAATCTATCGCAAAAATGCTAGACCCTGAATTTTCTTTTGTCAATTCAGGACTTGAGTTTTTTGATTTCGACGCTTTGATAGATAAGAAGGAAAAGATTAAGGACATTAAAGAATCATTAGTTGAAAAATTGAAGGGCTATAAAGATTTAATAGGCGGATTTCCAAAAAGAGCAGAAAAAATACTTAAAAAAATGTCGGAGGATAATTTTTCTATTGATTTTATTCAT
>JAJYDX010000058.1:0-801 GCA_021777135.1 bacterium
ATGCGGTTTTAAGTGGGGTGGATGACAGGTTTTGAACCTGCGACCACCGGAGTCACAATCCGGGGCTCTACCAGCTGAGCTACATCCACCGTAAAGAAATATATTGGTTATTATTTTATCAGATTTTGGATTAAATTAAAATATTATTTTTAAATTTCGGCTAAAATAAAGCATCTATGCCCAACGTTTTTCCGGAATCGGTAAATACCACGACTAATTCGCATACTATAAACGTAAGGTTAATGCCTAATTCAGATGGACCAATCCAATACATGGCAAGCAGATAGTTTAAGTTTAAAAATATAGCAACAAATGCGGCTATTCTAGTAATAAAGCCTGCCGTTAAAAAAACGCCGGCAAACAATTCTCCCATAACTATTAAAATAGCAAACAAAAATGCGTTCGGAACTCCGACGCGGCTTAGGAATATACCGTAAAACCACAAAGGGTCATGGCTGGCGTAATATGCAAGTTTATTATGAAGTCCTGCAAAAAAGGCGGGATTTAACTTAAAATACGCCGCATAAAGAAAAAACAATCCTATGTATATCCTTAGAAAAGCGTTCCAGATATTAGAATTTTTAGCCGCCATTTTTAATCTTCGACTTTTCGTCTGTTTTAGATATTTTTATTTTTTTATTATCAATTAATGCCATTATATTATAAAATAATAAAAATAACATTACTAAAATTTATTAAGCCTGTTATCTTAATAAATTATAAATTATTTTATGATATAATTTTTAAGTGGATAAAATATTTGTGGTTCACGAACATCACGCAAGCCATCTTCACTGGGAT
>JAJYDX010000058.1:811-4062 GCA_021777135.1 bacterium
AAACGGTATCTTAAGTTCTTTTGCCCTGCCCAAGGAGCCTCCGTTGGAGCACGGGAAAAAGAATCTTGCGATAAAAGTCGAAGACCATCCTCTTTCTTATGCGGGCTTTGAAGGAACTATACCGGAAGGACATTACGGAGCCGGAGAAGTAAAAATTTGGGACAGCGGAAAATACAGCCTTATAAAAAAAGATAAATCAAAATATATACTGGATTTCAAGGGTAAAAAATTGACCGGGGAATACACCCTGTTAAAATTTTCCAAAGCCGGAGAAAACGACTGGCTGTTTTTTAAAAATAATTAAAATAATAAGGAATAGCTGAAATAAACAGGGGGATTAACGTTATGAATATCGATTTTGTCGTATCTAAAAGCGCCGAATTTAAAAAAATGCAGTCCTACGGCCAAAGTCCATGGTTAGATAATATATCGAGGTGCATGCTCGATTCCGGCGACCTTTCAAAGTTAGTTCAAAACGGAATTATAACCGGAATAACTTCGAATCCTTCCATATTTGAAAAAGCTATTAATTCCGGAAAATGCGGATATCCGGAAAAAATTAAAAAACTTTCCGCGAAAAAATTAACTCCTTTTGAAATATACGACGCTATTACAATAGAGGATATAAAATCTGCCGCTCAGATTCTTAAGCCCGTTTACGAAAAATCGGCAGGCAACGACGGTTTTGTAAGTATCGAGGTCTCCCCGGATATAGCTACGGATGCCGAAACATCTACTAATGAAGCTCTCAGAATTTTTTCCCTTATAAACGAGAAAAACGTGCTGATTAAAATACCCGCCACTAAAGAAGGCTTGGAAGTCATTCCTATACTTATCTCGAAAGGCATAAACCTTAATATCACGTTAATGTTTTCTTTGAATCATTACATTGCGGTTGCCGATGCCTATATTAAAGGAATAAAATCGGCCCTTGCAAACGGATTCAATTTATCGGGGATACATTCGGTCGCAAGTATTTTTATAAGCCGCGTCGATACCCTCGTCGATAAATTATTAAACGATTTAATAGCCGCCTCGGCAGACCATCCTGCAAAAAAAGAAAGGCTGACGAATCTACTGGGCAAGGCAGGCGTAGCTAATTCCAAAATAATTTTCAATAAATTTAACGAAATTTTCGGCGGCGCGGAATTTAACGCCTTAAAATCTAAAGGAGCAAATATACAGCGTCTTTTATTCGCCAGCACCAGCACAAAAAATCCTGCATATTACGATTTAAAATACGTAGAGCCGTTTATAGGAAAAAACACTATAAACACCCTCCCGGACGAAACTATCGAGCATATAGCCGACCACGGAAAAATACTCCCAGACACCGCGGCTGAAGAATTTGAAGAATCTCTTAGAATAATAAAAGAACTGTCTGGATTCGGAATAGATTTAAACGGCGTCGGAGAAAAACTCCAGATTGACGGAGTTAAATCTTTTGAAGACGCTTACGAAAAACTTTTAAAATCTATAAAAAATACGGCTGGCATTTAACTTGTTAGGCTGTTTTAAACTATAAATTTAATACTAATACTAATAAAAGGCTAATAATTCAAAATTTAATTCACAAGAGGAATACGCAAATGGAATTAAAAAGAAATTTCGAGGCAGATGAACTCGGCGAAAATGAATTAAAATTTTTAAAAGACATTGCTAAAAAATGCCGTGCAGATATTTTAAAAATGACGACTGTTGCGGCTTCGGGACACCCGGGCGGCTCAATGTCGTCTATCGATATTTATGCCGTATTGTATGGCTTTTGCAATTTAGACCCTAAAAATCCATTTAAACCAGAAAGAGACCGTATCGTAGTAAGCCATGGGCATACTTCGCCGGGCGTTTATTCGGCTCTTGGAAATTATGGATTCTTCGACGTTAACGATGCAATTATATCTTTTAGAACTGCGGGCTACCCATTTGAAGGGCATATTGAAAAAACAGTTCCTGGGGTAGAATGGGATACGGGCAACCTTGGACAAGGCCTTTCGGCGGCCTGCGGTTTTGCCTTAAGTTCAAGGCTGCATGGTTACAACAACCAGATATATTGCGTTATGGGAGACGGTGAGCAGGCGAAGGGTCAAATAGGCGAAGCAAGAAGATTTGCCGTTAAATATAAATTAAATAATCTTACCGTCATCGTCGATAAGAACGGTCTTCAAATAGGAGGTAAAACAATTGACGTTATGCCTGATAATATTGAAGACAATTTTAAAGCAGACGGATTTCATGTTATAACGATAAACGGGCATGATTTTGACGAAATTTATGAAGCTATAAAACAGGCTCATTCAATTTCTTCTCCTGTAGCTATAATAGCGCATACTGTTATGGGAAAGGGCGTTTCTTTTATGGAAAATCAGGAAAAATTTCACGGCGCAACGCTCAATGTCGGAGATTGCAGAAAAGCTCTTGCAGAGATAGGAGAAAAAGACGATTTGGACGAAATTATAAATAAAAAGAAAGCCGGTTTTAACATAAAGCCGCTTCAGAAAAGAAACAACAACTTTTTAATATTAAAAGACGGCGGGGAGGAAATAATTTACACCCGCGAAAAAAATACGGACAACCGTTCGGCTTTTGGAAATGCGCTTGTAAATATCGCAAATACCTTTAAGAAAAAAAACGGCGGACAAAAAAATATTCCTTTCGCGGTGTTCGACTGCGACCTTGAAGGCTCGGTTAAAACGGGCGCTTTCAGAAAAAATTTTCCCGATAACTTTTTTGAATCCGGCATTCAGGAACATAACACTGCGGTTATATCCGGTGCATTATCTACCGAAAATATACTAACCTTTTTCGCCGATTTCGGAGTTTTCGGAGTAGATGAAGTTTATAACCAGCAAAGATTAAACGACATAAACGATTCTAATCTTAAAGTAGTATGCACACATTGCGGTATAGACGTAGGAGAAGACGGCAAAACCCACCAGTGCATAGATTACTTTGGGCTTCTTAACTCTACTTTCGGATTTAAAGTTATACTGCCTGCCGACCCTAACCAGACCGACAGGGCAACGCGTTATATAGCAACCCATAAAGGAAATTTCGGACTTATAATGGGCAGATCTATTATCCCGGTTATACTTCACGAAAACGGAAATCCGTTCTTCGGAGAAGGTTATGAGTTCAAATACGGCAAAATGGACGCAATAAGGAACGGGGGCGACGTTGCGGTGATATCTACCGGCAATATGCTTGCGCATGCGCTGAAAGGATGCGAGATGCTTAAAAAGGACGGCATCAAT
>JAJYDX010000059.1 GCA_021777135.1 bacterium
AAATTAACGCCGGTTTGATTTATTTCCAGCACTTCCAATTTTTTCAGCACCTCCTCTATTTTTATAATATTTTTACCTAAACAATAAAATAAATATATATATCAATCCTAAAACCCAGCCTGTTATCCCCATAATTAAAATATAAAAATGGGCGAACTCGCTTCCGATAAGTATAAGAATCCCCGAAGAAACTACTATTGACGCAATCAAAAGTCCGTTGGTAAGCCTTTTGCTGGACCTTTCCATTTCTTCTATAAATCCCTCTAGCCCTTTATGGATAAAATCAATCGAAAAATTGTCTTCCGACATCTTTTTAAGTATTTTTTCGGCTCTTTTAGGAAATCCCCCTATTAAATCTTTATAGCCTTTCAACTTATCCACTAACGATTCTTTAATTTCTTTTACCTTTTCTTTCTTATCTGCTAAGGCGTCAAAATCAAAAAACTCTAGCCCGGAACCGACAAAAGAGAATTCCGGGTCGAGCATTTTTGCGATAGACTCTATCGGGAGCAAGGCTTTAAATAATAAAGATAGTTCCGGCGGTATGATTAATTTATTTTTTTGCCCTATTTTCAGCGTTTCGAGAAGGATTTCCGAGCTGTAAATATCCCTGAAAGGCTTATTGTAAAAGCTTTCTATAAACTCCATAAGTTCGAATTTAAAGAACTGCTCTTCCTTGTCCGTTAAATCGCCCATGCATATTTCTATAAACATCGATGCCGCTTCTTCATAATTCGCATTGAAAAATTCTATAAAATATTTCAGGATTTTTTTTCTTAAATCTTTCGTAAGTATCCCTACCGAACCGAAATCTATTATGCCTATTTTTTCCTGACCTACGACGAAAACATTGCCGGGATGCGGGTCTGCGTTAAAATATCCTATTATAAATATCTGCTTAAAAAAATGGTTTAGAAATATCTTGAGAATAATCTTATTATCGTATCCTCTTTTAGACAGTTCGCCTAAATCGCTTACTTTAATGCCTTCTATAAAATCCTCGACTAAAAATCCTTTAGAGGAATACTGCCAGTAAATTTTCGGAATTTCGACGGTATCTTTGTCCAAGTTGGATCTTCTTATTTTTTCTGTATATCCGGCTTCCGACATAAAATCAAGCTCGGATATAATGCTTTTGCTGAATTCTTTAAATAAATCTTCGGCATTTTCTATATAAAGAAGTTCTTTAACGGCCTCTTTTACGAAGCGTACTATAAAATATAAGACGTCTATATCATTTCTTATTATTTTATCTACATTTCTCTTTTTAATTTTTACCGCGACGACGGTCCCGTCTTTTAAAACCGCCTTATGAACCTGCGCTATAGAAGCTGAAGCAACCGGGGTTTCGTCGAACGACTCGAAAACGTCTTCCAAATTATTGCCCGTTTCCGTTCTGAATATTTCCCTGATTTCATCTATTTTGTTAAAATCTATATGCGCATTGTCCTGAAGCTTCCTTAATTCGACGATATATTTTAAGGGAAGAGTCCTGATTTCCTGAGAAAATACCTGTCCAAGCTTAATAAAGGTAGGGCCGAGTTCTTCCAAAGCATACCTCAGCCTGATTTCCGGCGGAACATTTTGATAATTGTCAACCGGGTAGGTAATTTTAAGATATTTTTTGAATATAAAAAATTTGGAAAGCCCCACATTGGTGATAATCTGGTAAAAGCCGTGTTTTGCAAATATGGAAGCCACCTTTCTGATGCGCCTTACTGCCCTTACTAATCTTATTATGTCGCCTATTTTCATAATTTATCTATCCTTCAAAAATTTAATAAATCTAAGGTCTATCTCGCGCTTAAGAAGGTCTATAGAATATACGCTGACGTCTATTGCATCTCCCATTTTAAATATCTTTCTCGTATGCCTTCCTTTAAGTATCTTAGAAGCATCGCTGTATTCGTAATAATCGTCCGCAATCGTGGAAACGTGGACGAAGCCCTGAATAAAAAATCCTTTGATATCTACAAAAAACCCGAAGTTTACAACATTTGTAATAAACCCTTCATAAACGGCCTGCGAATTTTTTTTCAAAAATTGCATTTTCTTAAAATCTACATATTCTCTTTCGGCGTCGGCAGAGAGCTTTTCCCTTCTCGAAACGGCATTCGACGCAAATTTTAGATATTCCGCATTAAGCCATTCCGGCATTTTTTTAATATCGCCCGCAATATCTCTCCATTCCGCCTTTACACTTCCGCCGTCATCCCCGTATATAATAAAAGCAAGTATTCTGTGCACCAATAGATCCGCATATCTCCTGATAGGAGAAGTAAAATGAGTGTAAGACTTAAGCGCAAGCCCAAAGTGATGAATATTAACCGGAGAATAGACGGCAATCCTCATAGACCTCAAAAAAGCCTGCTCTAAAAAAGATGCAAGCGGGGTTTCCTTTAGTTTATTCAGCATATTGCGGTAATCCGACGGATTCTCCAAAGAGCCTTTTGGAGCGGGTATTTTAAAATATTTTAATATTTTAAAAAATTCTTTGACTTTCTCTTCATCGGGTCTTTCATGGACTCTGTAAACGGAAGGAACTCTTTTGGATTCGATAAATTCGGCTACGGCGCAGTTTGCCGTTATCATAAAATCTTCGATTAAATTATGTGCAAAATTTCTAGGCTCCGGAATAACGCTGACGGGTTCATTGTTTTCGTCGAGTTCCACTTTGCTTTTAATCGGGTCGAAATCCAAACTTCCGTTTTTAGCCCTCTTATCCCTTAAAGTTTTTGCAAGGCTTTTCATGCTTACGAGCATATCTTTTACCGGGGAAAGCTTTTTATCTAACGAATCAAAAAGCTCTGCGTTTTTGACGCCGTTTATTTTATGCCCGCCGGAAGCGCCTTCCGCCTCTAACCCCGTAAGATAATTATATACCTCGTTATACGTCAGCCTTCCGAAGGTCTTTATTAACCCCCTGTATATTTTTTTATTTTCCGTTTTGCCCGACAGGACGTCTATATCCATTTCGCAAACCATTACAAAACGCTTTTTACCCGGAAGAAGACTGCATAACCCGTTTGACAATTTTTCCGGAAGCATCGGATAAACGCTGCCCGGAAAATATGTGGAATTGCCCCTTTTGAAAGCTTCAGCATCGATGCGGCTTCCGGAGCGGACGAAATAAGAGACGTCGGCTATCGCGACGTAAAGCTTAGAGATATTTGTTTTCTTGGATGTTTTTAAATAAACGGCGTCGTCAAAGTCTTTTGCATCCTCTCCGTCTATGGTGACGAAAGGCAGAGCCGTTAAATCGCGCCTGTCTTTTTCTATATTTTTTTCTTCTAAATCGGGAGAAAATTCATCGAGTTCCCTTAAGGCTTCTTCGGCAAAAGATTTATAGATATTATATTTATTGAGAACGATTTCTTCTTCGGCGTCTTTCGATTCTATATCTCCTAATATCTTGTCGATATTAACTATCCGGGAAGATAGATCTTGCGTTTCCGGTAAAACGGCGCTTACTATAACTCCGTTTTTTAATTTCCCCTTATCTTTAAACTTATGCATATCAAAATAAAATGAATCGTCGAACTCCGGGGATATAGGAGTCAGAATTGCAATATTTTTTTCAATCCGTATTACGGCTTTAAAATTATTTAAATTTCTTTTTATTATCCTTATTACCCTTCCCCTTCTGTCTTTTGACGAGACCGACCGCTGTTTTTTCTTTAGATAATAGGAACTGTCCGGTATGAGCTGAAGTATAACGTTATCCATGGGAATAGCTCCGGCAATGTCGGAGCCTTTCACGAAAATATCTTTTCCCCCGCCGGTATCGTCGCTGACAAATGCATAATTGCGCTTTTTCAAGATTACAGTTCCGTGTAACAGATTTAATTTTTGCGAAAAGACGTACTTTTCCCCTTTCGTATATATTAAATCACCGTCCGCTACCATTGAATCCAGAATTTTTTTGGCGGCTGAAAGATTTTTTGCGGAAGTTATTTCCAATCCG
>JAJYDX010000060.1 GCA_021777135.1 bacterium
GATTATATAACTCATCGTAAACGAATACGCCGCAACGCAAACTACGGTCAACAGCTGAATCCACATTTGACCTGGATTGCCGTAAAACAAACCTCTTCCTGCCGAATTAATCAGCGGGTCGGCAAACAAACCGGTTGCAAGTGCTCCCCATGCACCGCCTATCGCATGAACGTTAAAGGCATCGAGTGCATCGTCGTAGCCTAATTTCGGTTTAACGAAAACTACCATAGAATAACAAATTACCCCTGCTACGAAACCTATAATAATAGAATCTATCGGATTTACGAAACCCGATGCGGGAGTTATAGCTACAAGTCCGGCAACGGCGCCGGAAACCATACCGAGAGTCGTCGGTTTTCCGCTTCTGATCCATTCGGCTATCATCCAGCCTATAGCGGCGGCTGCCGTAGCGGTATTTGTCACCAAAAATGCCGACGTTGCTAAAGGATTTGCCTCTAAGGCGCTTCCCGCGTTAAATCCGAACCATCCGAACCATAAAAGAGCGCCTCCCAGTATTGTATAACCTAACTGATTGGGCTGAACTATATTTTCTTTCATATAGCCTTTTCTTTTTCCAAGGACTAATGCCCCTGCAAGACCCGCGACGCCGGAATTAATATGGACTACCGTTCCGCCGGCAAAATCGAGCGCTCCCATTTTATTAAACAACCCTCCGATACCCCATACAGCTTGAGCAACCGGAGCATAAACAACCGTAAGCCATACTATGGTAAATATTACCCAAGAAGAAAATTTAATTCTTTCAACTAATGAACCGCTGACAAGAGCGACGGTTATAATTGCAAACATCAACTGAAACATAACGTAAATATAAGAAGGAATCTTGCCGTCGTATCTTGAATGCTGCGTTTCCTTCATCGCAAATAAGCCTATATATTTAAGACTGCCTATTATTCCCCCAAAAGAATCGGGGCCGAATGCCAATGAATATCCCCATAGAATCCATATAATGCTTACCGTGCAAATAGCGATAAAACTAAGCGAAATCGTATTTAAAACGTTTTTTCTTCTTACCATGCCGCCGTAATAAAAACCAAGTCCCGGCGTCATTATTAAAACCAATGCGGACGAGGCAAGCACCCAGGCTATATCTCCGCTGTTAAACGCAGGAATCTTCGAGGCAGCCGCAAATACGGGGCTTACCCAGGAAAACATTACCAGCATTAGTCCGCCTAATAAAGACCAGCCGTATATCAAAGGTATTTTAAAATTTTTTAATTTTTTAATGAGATTCATAATTTCCCATTCCTCCTTAATATTTATTTTTAATATACTGTTTTTAAAATACTGCGCATTATCTATATTCATTATCTATATTGATATAGATATGCTAAAAATTTAATCATTTTACATTTTACGGCGACATTGATTAGATTGCGGATTCTCCTTTTTCTCCGGTTCTAATACGCACGACTTCTTCTACGGGCGATATAAATATCTTTCCGTCGCCGATATTGCCCGTTTTTGCGCTTTTTTCTATCGTTTCTACGATGCTCGAAATCTGGTCGTCGGAAGCGACTATTTCCATTTTGGCTTTTGGAACGAAATCTACGCGGTATTCCGCTCCTCTGTAAAGTTCCGTATGTCCTTTCTGCCTTCCAAAACCTTTAACTTCCGTAACTGTTATTCCGTGAATTCCTATCCCGTTTAAAGCTTCTTTAACGTCGTCAATTTTAAACGGCTTAATAATAGCCTCTATTTTTTTCATTTTTAATTTCACCTCCTTTTTTTATTATTTTTTGAGTCTGTTCAATCTCGCAAACCTTGCCAAGAGTAAACAAATAAATAAATCTGACACCTTTAAAAACTGTATAGAATCATCAGGTTTACGGTGTTCTGCTGAGAGTGCGTCGCTGATCCGTTTGAATCTAAATATACGTTATGGTTTGAACCCTGATGTTCAAGTTCAAGCCTGAGCTGCACATCTTTAAAATTTTTAAAAGACGGTTGATAAGCAAATGTCAGGGTTGAATCTATATATACATCGCCTGTTCCCGGAGTGCTCGTCATCTCCCACAAGCCGTTCTGGTCGTATGCGGCCGTTTCCCTTAATGTTTCCGCCACCTGTCCAAAGCCGTAATTATGCTGGTGGTGAATATAGCCCGCTATGCCGTAAAAACGGGATTTATCGTATGTATTGCTTGAGGTTTGGACTAAAGCCGGATAGCCGTTAAAATTACTTGCGGTAATTCCGTTATCGTTAAGCACCGAGTCGTTTATTCCGCCGCCCAAACCTAGTTCGTAGTCTAAAACGAAAGACCAGTCGGGATTAGGACTTAATACGCCGTCGATATAGCCGTAAAAGCTTTTATTGAGGTTGTCTTCGTAAAGTTGTCCGCTTGTGCTTCCGCCGGTGCCGTTTCCTACAAGATAGCTGTTTTCTCCGTAAATAAATCCCCCGTTAAATGTCAGCATACCCGTTGCGGCGTAACTTTCGTTAAGTTCTATAACCGGCAGGTTGTCTATAGGAACTGCGGAGTTATAAGTATTTGCTATTCCAAGTGTAGAAGTAAGAGCCGGTATAAAGTTGTACGTTAAAAACACGCCGGTCAAAGTTGCCGGTTCCGCGGCATCCAGCAGCGAATACGTATCGTTCCAGTTTCTTATCGGATTAAACGCCTCGAATCCCAGAAGTTCGTTTTCCTTTCCGATATGAATATCAAGACCGCTTCCTACGGGAAGGTTTATATTTATATATGCCTTTCTTATATCGTAAGGAGTTCTGCCTTCAAAAGGCGTTGTAAAATATGACGTATCGCCGTAATAAGATTTATAAAACTGAATATTCTGCCCAAAATCTAATGAAATATGAAAACCGACGCCGTAAGGATCGGAAGAAGTTCCCGGAGAACGCCTTATAGTTATGTCTGCGTTATTTACCGCAAATCCGTCAGGCTGCCAGTTATCTCCGTAGTTGCCGTTTCCCTCGAAAGAAGAAGGGGTATTAACCGCTTCAGGTTTTGCAAGGTTATAGGTATAAGAAGCTATCAGCGTACCCAGAAGTTGAATGTTTGAAAAATAGTTTCCGGAATTTTGCGCTTTGTTTTCTTTTTTAATAGATTGAATTTCCATTAAAGCCTTGTCTAATTTTCTTTCTATTTTTTTTATTTTTGCGTTTGTTCCTATTTTTAAACTTCCGCTTCCGCTTCCGCTTCCAACGTTAGAAACGGCATTTGCCGCATAGGCCTTTTTATGTACCGCAAACATTAATAAAAATAATGCCGCAATAAAAAAAACAGCGCTTAAAATTAATCCTCTGAATTTCAATCTCATGATTTCTCCCCTTAAATTTTTATTTTTTCTTTTTTTTATGTATACTTGATAAATTTAACTGCCTTAGCTCGAATACATTTTAAATCGGCTTACTTTTTAATTAGCAAGTTTTATGCCAAACGTTTCAATTATGTAATTTATTAAATTTGTAATGCTTAAAACAGCGGAATGCCTTGATTAAACAAAAAAAATGAAAACTATTATAAGTTTAAAGATTAAATAAAAGCAGGATTTATATGATTAAAAATTAGGCAGTTTTTAATATATATAAATTATTGGTTAAAATTTAGGCAAAAAATATTTTTTCAAATATTTTCTTGAATAATAAGAGGCTTTAAATTATAGGCTTCGGAAAATGACGCCGCTAAAATTTCGGAAAGATAATTAAAGGTTAATTCTCCGGCAATTTGTTTATTTGGTTCATTTAATTCTGCACTTCTTTCGATTTCCTGCCGGATACCCGTAATGTTATTAAAATATTCGTTATGATTTCCGCCGCCTTCGTTATCGAATATTTCAATATGCTCCTCCGGTTTGTAATCTATGTAAATAGAACCGTGCTGCAGAAACGCAAAATCGTTTCTTCTCTGAGAATTACCGCAAATTTTTCTTCCGCCGAACGTTA
>JAJYDX010000061.1:0-2506 GCA_021777135.1 bacterium
ACAAAAAAAATAATTCTAATATTTTGCATAGGTTTAAGCTCGATATATATTTTAAGCGGCTGCAGTTTATTCAGTCGTCCAAAAAAAATTGCGGTAAAAATCCCAAAACAGTTCAAATATGCCGTTAAAGCGGGAAACATTCCAGTAAAAAACGACTGGTGGAAAAACTTTAAGGATAAACAGCTCGATATTTTAGTCGATGAGGCGGTTAAAAACAATCTAAACTATCTTATTGCCGTAAAAAATATTCAGGTCGCTAAAACTTACGTTTCCCAGAGTGAATCTAATTTATTTCCCGTCGTTAATTTTAATTTCAGCTCTACGAGAAATAAACTTCCGGGCTACGAAACTTCGATATTCTCTGGCAACGGGTCTTCCGGCGCTCCTTCCACCGTCATTTATAATTTGAATCAGGCGGGGCTGAATGCGTCTTACGAATTGGACGTCTGGAATCAGGTAAATAACGCCGTAAAACAGGCTAGGGCAAACGCCGCCGTTTCCAAGGAGGATGCCGGCGTGGTAAAATTGACTCTTATAAGCAATGTCGCTCAGGCTTATTTTCAAATATTAGCTTTAGAAAAGTCTTCGGATAATCTAAAAAAACAATATACCGCCGAAAAAGAAATTTTAAATCTTAATATAATCCAATATAAAGATGGGCTTATAGATGCGGAACCGGTAGAGACCGCAAAAACAAACTTGGAAATTTTAAAAACCGAATTAAACGATTCAATAAAACTTCAGGATATAACTAAAAACACGTTAGCTTATTATCTAGGAAAATTCCCCGAAAAATTTAAATTCAAAACTAATACAAAAACAAAAAATATTAACGGCTATAACTATATAAATTATTCCAAACTGATACCGCCTAATATTCCTTCGGAAATTTTAACTCGAAGACCGGATGTCAAAGAAGCCGAATATAACGTACTTTCATATGCTTACGCCAAAAAAGAAAGCCTTGCCAATTTTTTTCCGGTACTCAGCCTTACGGGAAATTACGGTTACGCAAGTCCGAGCTTAGGCAATTTTATTACCGACGCAAACAGCGTATGGAACTTCGGATTGAATATTTTGGCGCCTATATTTAATTATAAAACGAACATAAGCATATACAAGAGGTCGGAACTGCAGTATCAGCAGGCAGTACTAAGCTACAGAAACGCCATAATAAACGCTTTCAGCGAAACCGACAGCGCACTTGCTTCTTATAAAAGAGATTATAAAGTTTTACGAAGCTATGAAAACAATTTTAACTATTCTAAAAAACTGTTCCATATTTATAAAATTCAATATAAAACGGGGATTTCAAGCCGGATAACATATCTGACTTACAAATTAGATATGCTTAATTCGGAATATAACCTGATAAACCAAAACCTGCTTTTACGGGAGGACGTAATAGGCGTTTATAATGCCCTAGGTATGGGACTAAAATAATTAATATTCGGGCAGATTTCTTAAATCCTTGCCTAATTCCATATAGAGAAGCAGTTCCATGATTTTCTGGGCATGGTCGGCAAACCTTTCGTATTTTCGGGCAATAAATATATAAGTTATATTGTTTTCAAGAGTAGTTAAGTTTTTTATGGAAGCGTTTATAATATCTACGACAATTTTATGGGACAGCATATCTATAACGTTTTCGTCTTTTATTATGACATCTTTCAACCCGATATTTTCTTTTGCGCCGTCCGCATACATTTTCATCGCCATTTTAAGCATCTCGCCGTCCCTTGCGGCGACATCTTCCAGATATGAATATACGCACTTAAACTCTTCCGAAGACGATGTGCCGTCCGTAAGCTTAAGCCCTATCTGACACATGGAAGCGCATAAATCTCCCATTCTTTCAAGGTCGGTTATTATTTTCATCGTGGTCGTTATAAACATTAAATCCGCCGCTTCGGGCTGATATAGCGCCAGAAGTTTTATACAGCTTTCATTAATGCTTACTTCCAGCGAATTAACTTTAAGGTCGTTCTTAACGGTCTCTTCGGCAAGATTCTTATCCCTCTCGAATAAAAATCTGGTTGCGCTGTTGAGTTGGCTGTTGACGATCTCGCTCATTTCTACGACGTTTTTCTTTAATTTCATAAGCTCGCTATCTAATATATTCACCGGAAATCCCTCACTTTTATATGTTTTAGGTAATGGGTAGGCTTTAGTCTGTCCCTTACCGTTTTATTTTTAATATCTGCTCGTTATAAAATTTTCCGTTCTTTTGTCTTTAGGTCTCGTAAAGAAATTCCCTGCTTCATCGAATTCTATAAGTTCTCCGTCCAGAAAAAATCCGCTGTAATCGGAAATTCTGCCGGACTGCTGAACGTTATGGCTTACGACTATTATAGTATAATATTTCTTAAACGAATTTATCAAATCCAGTATAATGCTTGTCGAAACAGGGTCGAGATAAGCGGTCGGTTCGTCCATTAAGAGTATCGACGGATTGGTCGCTATCGCCCTTGCTATGCAAAGTCTCTGCTGTTGTCCGCCGGAAAGA
>JAJYDX010000061.1:2516-3900 GCA_021777135.1 bacterium
TATTCAACTTATCTTTGACTTCGTCGTAAAGTCCCGAATATTTCAAACATTTTTCTACGCGTTCCACTATAAAATCCTTATTTTTTATGCCGTGTATTTTTAATCCGAAGGCTATATTATCGAAAATAGATTTGGGGAACGGATTAGGATTTTGAAATACCATACCTATGTCCCTTCTTAATTCCACTACGTCTACTGACTTATCGTATATATTTTTCCCGTTAATCAAAACTTCGCCGGTCAGTTTTGCGCCTTCGGTGTAATCGTTCATCCTGTTAAGCGTCCTTAAAAATGTGGATTTTCCGCATCCGGAAGGGCCCAAGAGCGTACACACCGAATTTTTCTTGAAATAAAGATTTACCGATTTTAAAAGATGGTATTTCCCGTAATAAAAATTCAGGTCCTTAACATCGACTATTATATTATCGGCATTGTCTTTTTTTATATTTTCGGGCATAAAATTTTAATTCCTCCTATAAAATAAATCTTTTGGCTAAATAATTTATCAGTCTTAACCCTAAATCCAATGCAAATATAAAAAGCAATAAAACCACGGATGCCGCTTCCGCCTTGTAATGGAGTATTTTAGACGGCTCATGAATATATATAAATATAAGCATCGCCAAATCTCCCACCGCCCCGCCGGGACCGGTAACGCCCGTGGGCATGCCGGTATTATAATAGTTTGTAAATAAGAGCGGCGCCGTCTGTCCGATTATATTCATTACTCCCAGCAATATTCCTGTAAATATGCCTCCGAGCGCGGCTTTTAATATTACCGCCCGAGTAGCCTGCCATTTGGTAGCCCCAAGCGCGAGGGCGCCTTCTATATAACTTGCCGGAATCTGGTTAACAGCCTGTTCCGTTAGGAGCGTAATAATCGGGGTCATAATAAAACCGAGCGTAAGACCGCCGGCAAGAGCCGAAAACCCGAAATGGAAACCGGGGCCGGCATTGGTAGAAAAAACATAAAAACCGACGATACCCCAAACGATGGATGGAATACCTATCATAAGTTCATTTAACAGCCTTAGAAAACCGTTTGTCCTTTTTTTGCCGAAAAGCGACAGATATAATCCGGTTCCTATTCCGATAGGAACGGCAAGAATGGAGGCAATTACTATAAGATAAACGTCTCCAATAACGGCATTTAATATTCCGCCTTCGGCGCCTATGGGAAATCCGGTAGGAAGCGTCGAAATAAAATGCCAGTTAAGATATTTATATCCTATCGAAACAGCCTTATAAATGATGTGAAAAACAGGGAAAGAGCCTATGACAAAAGCCGTTACCGCAAAAAATACGGCAATGTTATTGTAAATTTTTTTCCTCTTAAGGTATCCTCTGTTTGCCGGAAATACCGGCTCATGCGATTGTTGTTCCA
>JAJYDX010000062.1 GCA_021777135.1 bacterium
TATAAGAACCGGCGATAGAATTATGGCAACCGCATCATATCGGGACGAGAATACAGCGAGTATCTCGATTCAAGAAAGATACGGGAAATGGCTTTGGAAAGATTTCGGAAGCAGCGGAAACGGCGGCAGTTGGATTGATTTAGTAATGACGGTTAAGGATTTAGATTATTTAGACGCTATAAAGTTTTTAAATGATATTGAAAACGCTGAAATAAGCAACAACGGACGAGAGAAAAGACCTTTTAAAACGGACCGGCGGAAAGAAAAGCCTAATTGTATTGAGATAACCGCTATCACGGAAATAACGGACGGCGGATTAATCGATTATTTGCACTCAAGGGCAATATCGATATCGTTTATGCCGGACTGGCTTAAGCAGGTAGATTATACAGTAATTAAGGATAATAAGACTTATCTAAATTCCGCAGTAGGCATTAAAAACTCTGCAGGCGGATATGCTATTAGAAACCAAAAAATAAAAATGAATATCGGGAAAAGTGCTTATTCGTTATTTGCTAAGGATAGTAAAAAGGAGCTTGTTTTCGTAGCCGAAGGAATGTTTGACGGATTATCGATTGCCGAAAAAATGAAAAATAATAAATTATACGACTTGATAATTCTAAACTCAACAAATAATCTTAATTCCGAAGTTATAAAAATTTTATCCAGCTATAAAAATATAATCCTTGTTCTTGATAACGATGTGAGTGGAAAAGAGGCGCAAAATGAAATCAGGCGGCAGGTTAAAAACGTAAATATACATAAATTAACCTTTAAAGCCAAAGACTTGAATGAAGCCTTTGTCTCAAAAGAAAAAATAGGAGTCGCCGTATGCCGATAATAGCCCCCATAACCATTAAACCTGCCGAAAAGCAAAAGGTATTCTGTCCCGTTCTTATGAAAGAATCTGAATGCGAACTAACATCCGGAATTTTTTGCGATAAAAACCTTTCAGAAAAGATAGAATGCGCAAAGGTTCTCGATACTCCGAGTATTTATAATCTAATCCCACATAATTCATTTTTATACAATTTCATGGAATACTGCAACGGAATAACGGACGCGCCCGATATTTTTGCATTCGGCGCAGGGCTAACAGCAATTGCCGCTATTTTGCAAAAAAATGTTTTTATGAAATGGGCGGGCGGCAAGTTATATCCTAATATGTATATATTGCTAATCATGAAAAGCGGCGGAAGAAAAAGCACCGTTTTAAGGGTAGTAAAGCAGATACTCGAAAAGTTCGATACTACTGACGGTTCGCTCATATTCCCATCGGACATAACACCCGAGGCATTTTACATGATTGCTCAAAATAGACCTTACGGTAGTTTTTTCCACGGCGAGTTCGGAGGCTGGCTCAAAGGATTAGACAGAAGCTATAACAAAGGCTTTAAAGAATTTCTGACGGACGTTTACGACGGATTTTCCCAGAAAAAGCTAATAAAAGGGCCTAACGGAGGCGGACAAGTTTATTGCGTAAACGAACCCGCTATTAATATTTTAACTGCCTCGACTATTTCATGGATTTCCGAAAACATAAAAGAGTCGGATCGCCAAAGCGGGTTTATGCAGAGATTTACCTTTTTCTACGCCCAGCAAGACAAAAAAGAAATAGCCCTGCCTATTAACCCTGCCCCGCCGGAGAATCTATTCAACGAATTAAAAAATATGTCTAACACCAAAGGCGAAATCAAGTTATCCGAAGAGGCAAGAGAAATTTACGAAGAATTTTATTATAGCGCAGACGAATCCAAAAAAAGGCAGTCTGAAATATACGGAAGTTTCCAAACGAGGCTTTTTACGCTTATAATAAAAACCTCTATTATTTACTGCGTTATGCGGAAAGATACAATTATCAGAAAAGAAGATATTGAATACGCCATACAGTTAAAATTAATATTAGAAAGATACCTTTATTCCGTTTACGATAAATTAATTAAGGATAAAAATCAAGAAACGCTTAACAAAATATTAAACATAATCATAGATAACGGCGGGGTTATCGAAAGAAGCAGGCTTTTGCGATATACGCATATGCTTAAAAAAGATTTCGATAATTTTATGGATACGCTTATAGAAAGAAAATCAGTCGTTTTAAACAAGGAAAATACAAAAACTAAACCGGGCACTAATTATAAAATAATAGAAGATTAACACCGGATTTAAAAGGCCGGCGACCAAAAGAAAAAAGTCTTTTTCTTGAGGTGTTAAATTTTTAAATTCTTCACAGGATGGTTTTTCCGATAAGGCTTTAAAATAGCGGTATTTTGGGGAACATAAATAAATAATTCGCAAATATTTCGCTGAGTTTAATTGCCGCAAGACTGAATATCCATAATGCTTTGAGGCGAATAATTCACAAATTCACAGGTATTTTTAATCAAAGTTAAATATAACAATATGAAAAAACTCTTAACCATAAAAGATATTGCGGAAATGCTCAGCGTAAGCCCAAAAACTTTGTATCAATGGGCAGAGTACGGTTCTATCCCCTGCTTCAAATTAAACGGCGCTTTACGGTTTGACGAAGAAAAAGTTATGGAATGGGTTAATTCTAATGAAAAAAATCCTATTATTAGATATAATAACATTAAAGGTGGAGTGCCCATTTATAAAAGGAGGTGTAATTAAAATATGGGCATCTTCAAACGTAAGGGGTCAGATTTTTACTGGCTCGACATAATTGCGGGCGGTACAAGGATAAGAGAATCGGCTAAGACTAAAAATAAAAAAGAAGCCGAAGCTATTTACGCCAAAAGATATTACGAAATTGCAAACGGAATAGTCCAAAATTCCGAACCTGTCGCAGAAAAAAATAGATTTACTTTTGACGAACTTGCGGAAAAGTATTTGTCTTGGGTTTATGGTAAACAAGCATCTTACGGCAACAAAAAATCCAATATAGAAAACTATTTTCTCGGCAGGATTAAGTATTTAGACGAGATTAAAACATACGACTTGGAAAAAATCCAAAGCGAAATGATTGCAAAGGAACTCGCAAGGTCGTATATCAACAAATGCTTTACGACGTTTAAGCATATGTTTACGAAAGCTCTCGACTGGGAAATGATAGACGAAACCGTTCTGCAAAGAATTAGAAGGGTCAAGAACCTAAACGGCGCAAATAAAATCCTAAGGTATCTTGCAAAAGAAGAAATAGAAGCTCTCGTTTCCAGCTGTCCGCCGCATTTAAAGCCGATAGTTTTAACCGCTTTAAATACCGGCATGCGCAAATCAGAAATATTACATCTAACGTGGGATAGGATTGATTTAAAAAACAGGCTCATTTTATTAGATAAGACTAAAAACGGCGAAAGGCGAGAAATACCTATGAATAACGTAATGATTAAACTATTTTCTTCTTTGCCGAGACATCTTCGGGTTCCGTATGTTTTTTACAACGATAAGCTAAAGCCTTACAAAAACGTTTCGGAAAGTTTTCAAACTGCTCTCAAAAAATCTGGAATAAAGAATTTCAGATTTCATGACTTAAGACATACATTTGCTTCTACTTTAGTTATGGCTGGAGTAGATATAAGCTCGGTTTCGGAGCTATTAGGACATACGAGTATAAAAATGACGCAAAGATATACCCATTTATCGCCGGCACATTTAAGAAAAGCGGTCGAGATTTTTGAAAATGTCACATTTTCGTCACAGTTTGATGAAAATAGAAAAGTTGAAGATTTATAAGTTATTGGTTTTATTAGGTAAAACGGTAGGAAATTAGGCTGCCCTATTGACTTAGCTCATATACGTCGGAATCGCTATCGCCGCCAGAATACCGATAATGGCGATGACGATTAAAAGCTCGATAAGGGTAAAACCCTTCTTTCCCTTTAATCTGTTAATGTTCATTTGTGTTGTCTCCTTAAAAAG
>JAJYDX010000063.1 GCA_021777135.1 bacterium
ATTTTTTGAATCCTCCGTTTTCTACGATTAATTCATTTATGATTAATTATAAACCATAATAATACATAATTCAAATAATTAATTATAATACGTTCTAAATTTTTCTATCGCAAAATCAAAGCCTATTCTATAAATAAATCCATTTCTATTTTTAACTACATTTATCGGTTACCGTCCAAAAACACTTTCTATCCTGCTTATATTCCTTACTTTGATAAAGGGCGTTGTCTGCATACCGTAACAGGGTATCCGGAGTAAAATCCTTATCTATGTGACATAGATACACCCCCATGCTTAAACCTACGGTTACTGTTTTGTTATCGAAAAGAGCAACCGGAACTTTAACTCTGTCTTCGATTTTATTGAATATCGGCTCTAAGGCGTTAATATTTTTGCTGTCTTCCATTATAATAACAAATTCATCTCCTCCGATTCTTGCTACAAAATCGGTTTTACGCAAAGACTCTCTTAACCGCTTTCCTATAACCTGAAGAACGATATCTCCGGCTTCATGTCCGTAGGTATCATTCACGGGCTTGAAGCCGTCTAGGTCTATCATTGCTACGGCAATCTGCCAATTTTGCCGCATAGCCCTCGCCATAGCCTTTTCAAGTTCTTCGGTAAGGGCGCGCCTGTTAGGCAGTCCCGTAAGAGCATCGTAAAATGCCGCAATCCTCAATTTTTCCTGCAGAATAAACATATTTCGCTGCGCCTCTATTTTTTCCAAGGCATAAGAAACATCCAGTTGAATCTCTTCAAGAAGATTCATCCTGTCTTCGCCTGCACCGACCCGTATTCCCCCCCAGTGTTTTCCGTCTATAAAAATCGGAATACCTATATCGCTCATAACCTCGCCGGTATCCCTCGCATAAGTTTGGACGATAAACTCATCGGTATTTCTCGCCACTGCCAAGCCCACGGGGTCGTCGAAAATCCTCATAGAACGGTTGCCGTAAAGGTCTTTTTTGTAATCTCCGGTTAAAGGCTGGTCGTTAATCCCGTTGTGCGCCGCGACATAGCCGTTGTTATCCGTTAAGACAAAAAATCTGAAATTAGGATTCATTCTTAAATATTTATCTTCTATAGGCTGAATCCTTCTTTTTATAAAGAAACTAAAACGGGTTTTATATTTTTGCGGACTAGTGCCGGGGACGGGAATATAGTTCCTGTCCCATATATCGGAATAAGATATTTCTCCGGAGTTTATGGAATCTTTTATTATATCCGCCGTTTCTTTCGCACATAAATTTGCAAGTTCTATTATCTTGTCTATTTTATTTTCGCTGAACGCATTCTGCATTGAATCCATAAGCAGAAATATATATTCTACTTTATTGTTTTTCAAAATCGGCATTGAACAAACCGAGTTTATATTGAAGCGGCTGTAATAATCATGCCACGCGCTTAAGTCTGAATCTTTTAATACGTCGGAGATGAGGCTTATTCTTTCGCTTGCGTATGCCTTGGCCACGGAACCTTTGCCGAAAGGCGTATCGGAATCCACTCCTATCGTAAGCGAAATTATATTTTCTTCATGCTCTTTAGTTTTGGCTTTAACGTATTTTTGTTTAAAAAAATTAGAATTATCCACATATCCGACTATTGCGGCATCGTACCCTACGGTATCGACAAATATATCGCATATCTTGCGCAGAAGCGCCTCTTCGTCGGTCACCCTGACTATCATCTGATTTATCTGGCTCGTAGAAAGAAAGAGTTTCTCGTAAGATTTTTCTCTCGTTTTGTCTATCCCTATAACGAGTCCCGCCGGTTTATTTTCGTAAAAAACCGTATAGGTCGATACTGAAATAGGTATTAAAGAATTTTTGGCTGTTTTAAAAATATAATGAATGTCTTCTCTCGCAAATTTTTCGCCGTTTAGCCGTTTGCATATAATATCTTGAATGTTTTCTTCGGGATTGAATAATGAATGTATAAAATTTTTACCGATAAGTTCTTCCGATTCATATCCCAAAATTTCCGCAAAATGCGGATTTACGTAAATTATCCTGCCTCCTTCGCCGTATATAAAATATCCGAAATATGCGGAACGGCTTAAAATATTAAACAGGGAATCGGAAGAACTTACCATAATACATACCTCTTGTTTAAAGGTTTTCTATTTTTTTAAAGGACACAATCTCTTTTAAATTTATACTAAATAATACATAATTCGAATAGCTTTAAAATCCGATTAAAAACTGTACATGCCTATCATATAAAAAGAATTGGAATGAAAGGAAGCGCCGGGGTCAACCGCATATGAAGTTAAATTATTATCCCATTCCAATCCAAGCATAAACGATTTAGTAGCATTCCAGCCTATATTTGCGAAAATAGAGCCTGATTCCCTTACCGGAGAATTATTATAAGTATTCCATGCGCTGTAAGTATTATCTAAGTCTAAACCGAGAGCGTCGTTGTAATTTGAAAAAGATACTTTGGAATAACCGCCTGCTATCGCAATCGGAGCGCCGAACCGCTTTAAGTCGATTTTAGCCTGAGCGTCCCACTGCACGGCTTTTGTAGTATTAACGTTATTGCCGTTTTCCGACCAGTAAGCCTCAGGCGTATAAGCGCCTAAATTTTCCTGTCCCAATACCGTATTTAAGCCTGTCATGCCGCTCGTGTACTGGATATCTCCCATAAAAGTAACGTATGAAACGGGAACCGTTATTCCGCCGCTTGCAGCCCAGCCAAACTCGCTCTTCTTAACGAAATTGACGTTGGAAGGACCGTAAGAAACGTTTACCGATTGACCCTGAAATGCCCCATAAAAAGAAGCCGGCGCGCCGAAACCGGTCTTAAAATCCACCGGCAGTTTCACTCCGAAACCCGGAACATTTGCGCTGATATCGTAAATGTCGGGATCCCCGGCGTTGCTCATAAGTTCGGTATAATTGCCGCTTCCTGATTCGCCTTGTAAATCTATCAGGCCTATTTGCGGATTTAAAGTAAAATTTCCGGCATTAATTTTTGCTCCGAACATAATCTGAGGCACCCATATCGGAACGCTGGCTTCGTCCCCCGCCAAACCCGCATTCTGGTATGCCGAAAACGAAAAACCTACGGGCTGTCCTAAATTATAATCCTGTCCTATCTCAATCCAAGGGTTAAGACCGTTTGCCTTAAAAGATTTTATTAAATACGCCCTCCTTAACCTTATGCCCTGAGTTAAGCCCTGAACTCCGCCGCCGTTAAAATCTGCCGATATATAGCCCGTAATACCTTCCGGCTTATTGTCCAAATTTAACCATAAACGGGTAAAAGCTAACGTACCGCTAAATTTTGTGGAATTATCGGTTTGCTTAACTATCCCCGGGTTATTTGCCTGTGAAGAAACTAAGTTTTGGTTGCTTGATTCGCCGTAATAGCCGAGTATAAAACCGCCTATAGTTAAATTGGTATTGCCCGCGATACTTACGGTTCCTGCGTTTGCGATAGATGCAAAACCGAACCCCAAAACGGTTAACGCCGCCGTTAAATAAATAAAAAGTTTTTTCATTAATGTCTCCGTATTAAAATTAGATTAAAATTATTTGAATACGGATAAAGCAATTACCGTGCCATAATATTTTAAAGGAAAGCGTTGCTCCGTTGCATTGTTCTATTTAGCGGATATAAAGGGATTAGCGCGGATATAAAATAATTAAACGCTATATCTAAATAAATATTGGTTGGCATTTTGCCAACAAAGTTGACGTTAATGCCGACGAAGGGTATTTAAATCTTTAACGGACCTAATTTTTTAACCGCTTTCACCGTTTCGTTTATTACGGAAACGAAACGGTCGCCTTCGCCCGCCGATACGTAGTCGAAACGGCACCTTTCTTCTTCTATT
>JAJYDX010000064.1 GCA_021777135.1 bacterium
GCTGTAAAAGCAAAGCTTTGTCTTTTAGCGTCAAATCGTTAAAATCTTCTCCGGCAACAAGCGTTTTAAAGCCGATTTTAACGATATAAGGAAAGTCGGTTTTAAATTTTTCTAAAATATTTTCCCTGCTTTTTATATCTATGAAAGCGGCATCTATAATAAGAAAAAAATCGTCTCCAGCTATGCCGTGCTTATCTAAAAAAGCACGAACACTGGCCAAATTTTCCTGCGAATAAAATAAATCTGGTTTGCGGCCGTTAAGGCTTTTAAATTCATAATCTATAACCGGGAAAGGGTTAAAATCGTCGATATAGATAACATAGTCGAAGTTTTCCGAAAGAGGGTCGGCGGAGCAGTATTTTAAATAAATATTTTCGTCGAAAAATTTCCAATCGTCCGAAACGAGATATAAATCCCAATTATTGTATTTATTATGAAGGTCTCTGATTAGAATGGTGCTTTCAAGCAATTTCTCAGGCTGTTTTAAGTCGATATTTATTAAAACCTTTTTAGGCTGTTTAGATATGTCGATTAATCCTGTTTTTTTAGAATAAATCTTGATTTTGCCCTGTTCGTATTCGCCTGCGGAAGCTATCGGAAAAACGTTTATAAAACCGGCATATTCTATATATCCTTTTAGCAAGTATTCAGAAACCGCAGTTCCTATATACTCTATGTAAAACGATGAACCGTACGATAAAATCCTAAAAGCCTCTGAAAAAAATTTCTCCAATTCTTCATAAGTATAATCGTCGGTTATATCTTTCAGCAATAATGTCCTAACGGAAGAATCCGGTATATTTTTTAAAACACCTATCGACTCGTTAAAATTTTTTTTATCCTTAAGATTTATAACGGTGTCAAGATTAAAATCATCAGATTTTTTTACACAGATTTCTATATAATCCGAACTTTCTTCTAGCGCGCAAATTAACAAACCGGTTTGATTTATTTTTTCTTCAAATAAAGGCAAAAATATATAATCCTTAGGAATGGCAAATTTAAAAAAATCCGACGATTCCAGCTTTTTCATAATTAAAGGCAAGGATTCGTTTATTGCTTTTTCGCCGAAAATATTAAATATTTTAGGTTTTATATTTTCCATATTAAAATTAAAGTTTGTTCGTCGCGGATAATATTTCTATAATTCTGCTAACACCCTCTTCGGCGTTTATACCTTCCGTCTTTATATACACATCCGGCTTTTCCGGCTTTTCGTAAGGAGAATCGACGCCCGTATAGCTTTCTATTTCTCCGTTCAACGCCCTTTTGTACCAGCCCTTGGCATCTCTCTTAACGCATTTGTAAAAAGGAGTGTCTATAAATATTTCTATGAAATCGCCGGAGCCTATTATTTCCTTTGCGGCATGCCTGTGCTTTCTTAAAGGCGAAATAAACGAGGCTATAACGATAATCCCGGCATCTACAAAAAGTTTAGCGGCTTCGGCGACTCTTTTTATGTTTTCTAACCTGTCTTCTTCGGAAAATCCCAATCCCCTGCTGAGCCCGTGCCTTATATTGTCGCCGTCGAGCAGATATGTATGGAAGCCTTTTTCGTTTAACCTCTCTTCGAGTAAATTGGCAATGGTGCTTTTTCCGCATCCGCTGAGCCCGGTAAGCCACAAAACGCACCCTTTCTGGTTTTTAAGTTTTTCCCTGTCGTTCCTTTTTATTTTATGTGGGTGCCAGACTATGCACGGGCTTGAATTATTTTCTGCGTTCATGTTTCCGGGTTCCCGCTTTAGCGGGAATGACAAGATATTAAAGATTCCGTTAATTCGGCAATTTTTGCGTCTTTTTTATCGGACTCTTTTTTTAAATAAACCAGTGCGTCGAATTGCGCCTGCATATATAAAAGCGTAGAGCGGAGTTCCGTCATCCATGAATAAATTTTATTAATCTTTGCCGCCGCTTCTATATCATCTATGGAAATTTCATCCATTGCGATGCGTTTAAGCAAAACATAAAGTTCGGCAATTTTAGGCGGAACTTCCGCATTTGCGGCAAGGTCGGATATCCCGAAACTTGTATGCCTTAGTGATTCGCTCAAAAATGATTCTTTATACTCTATAAATTCCGGACTCCCAGCGTCAAACTTTAAATTTAAGCGCTCTGCCGTTCTTCCGAGCTGTTTTTCGGGGTCTTTCATCAACTCGTCGTAATCGACGACTATGCGTTTATAACCTGCCGAATGAATCAAAGAAGCAGTGATATAGCCGAGCCATATATAGCAACCCTTAACTATGTCGAATCCATCCCTTTTCTGCATAGATTTTGCAGTGCTTAAAGGATTGCGGCATGCTATTATATACGATACTTCTACCCCTTCGTTTTTAAATATATCGTTCCATAAAGGCAACAGCCTGGCTATTAAAGGGTCTTTAAAACCGAATAAATCCGTCGATTCAAATCTCCTTTGCAGGATATTAGCGCCGATAGGATAAAAAGCCGATAAAATCTGCTTCGTATTATCGTCAAATACGGGCAAAACCGGATTATCCCAGGTGTAGCCGATAGAGTTCAGCATGTTTACGTCTAAATGACTTATTTCAAAATCTTCAAAATATCCTTTCTCGTTGTCCGGACCGACGGTGTTAGGTCCATAAAAATTTCCAAGATCGGCTCCTAAAACTTGAAGCCCCCTTGTAATTGCGCTCGTGCCGCTCCGCTGAACCCCTATTACCGCGATAATCCTTTTCTTTTTTAATGTCATTTGCCTTCTGAATTGGAGGCGCCGTTTATTTTAGTTTTCATATCTTTCAGAATATTTTCCCAAATATCTATATTAAGCTTAAGTTCAAACTCGACTACGTCGGCAAGAAGAACGTAATCCTGTTCCACCTGCGTTGAAAGAACGGAAGCAAGAATTTTTTCGAGGTCGTTAAAATAAGACTGAACGCTTTTACCGTCGTAAACAAGGCTGTCGTAATCTATTTTTAAGAATTCCGAAATTTTTTCCATAATCTGAATAAACGTTGTTAGCCCTTTAAGATATTCGGAGAAATTCTTAAAACCTCCGGTGCTGTTTCCCCACCTTATTTCATCAGTAGTTTTTACGATTCCTGCTTTAAATTCGTTTAAAAACGTTATAGCGGCATTTAACGAACCGTTTAAAAGTTCAAGTTGATTCATCGTAGTTATTTTAATTTCGTCGGCGTCTCCAAGTTTAAATGCCTTTGATTTGTCGGCATCCAGCATTAAATCGTCGTATTGAGTCCCGTTTATTGCTATGCTTTTTATTACTTTGCCTTCCGGAATAAAACTTTTTATGCTGCCGCCGTATAAAATGTCGTACATACTGCCGGCGCTTAAAACGGAATCAGTTAAATTCCCGTCGATATATAGTTTCATGCTAATTCCTCCGCTATGTGGTTATATGATGTTTATAAATTTTTAATTTTATCTAAAAATATTAACGAAACCTTTTTAAATATATTTAATTGAAGCTTATACCTCGAATAATTTTTAAGAGAATCTAAAGCAAGACCGAACAAATCGTAACTGACGGAACTGTTTTGATTTATGACGTGAATCTGGTTGAACAGAGATAAGTCGTCGTAAACCGAAGAGATATATTTTAATTCAAAATCTATAGATTTTATATTGCCGGTATATTCCTCTATTTTTTCAGTATTAAACGGGTCTTTAAGAGCCAGATTTATCATTTTTTTAGTCTCCGACATACCTCTTTTGCATAAAACTATAAGGTTTTCAACCGACTTTAATTCTTCCTCTATATCTAAGCTAAGATTATATTCTATGCCCTCAAAACAGTCAAGAAAAAGTTGAATTTCGTTTTCGTCTAT